>NZ_JPMD01000004.1 GCF_000732635.1 Clostridium sulfidigenes
TAGAACAAATAGTTAAATAGTTTCCTATATACTATTTATATAGTTTTATATATTAATATTTATATAGTGGACTTACGTCAATATTTTGGACACGATATTTCTATAAATTTGACGCCTTAACTAAATCTTCTTTAGCTTGAGGCGTTATATAACCAATAGAACCATGAATTCTTTTTCTGTTATACCAGCCTTCAATATACTTAAAAAGATCAAGCCTTGCGGCAGCATAATCATAATAGAGTACTCTATTTACTTGTTCTTTCTTTAAAATAGAGTGAAAAGACTCAATACATGCATTATCATAAGGACATCCCTTGTTACTGTATGATGCTATCATATTGTACTTTTTTAGCTGTTCGCTATATGCTTCGCTGGTATACTGCGTTCCAAGATCAGAATGGAAAATAATAGAGCCGCTAGGCCTTTGTATTTCATAAGCATTTTTCAAGGCCACTATAATTAAACTTGTATCCATAGATTTAGAGAATGAATATCCGATTATTTTTCTTGTGTGAAGATCCATTACTGATGCCAAGTAGCACCAACCATCTTTCATTGTGTGTATATAGGTTATATCACCTACCCACTTTTCGTTGATTGTATTGGTTGTAAAGTCCCTGCGTAATATATTTTTACGCTCTTTTACTTCAGTTTTACTTGGATATGGTTTATATTGAGCTATAACTATTGATGCTATGTTTAATTTTATCATAAGCCTTTGAACTCTCTTAACACTTATTTCATTTCCCTTTTCAATAAGCTTTTGATGAATTTTGGGTGCACCATATCGCTTGCTACTTTCCTCGTAAATAGCAAGTATTTCTTTTTCATATTTTTCATTCTCGATAGCTCTATTACTTAATGTCTTATCTTTAGATTTATAATAAGTGCTTCTAGGTATGTCCAGTACCCTACACATTAGCTTAACTGAATAATTATTCTTGTTTTCATCAATAAATTCTAAGATTGACTCTCTTCCTTCGCGAACATGGCAATAGCTTTTTTTAATATTTCATTTTCCTCTTTAATAAGTTGAATTTCCTTTTGAAGTTTTAATACTTCTGTATCTTTTTTTATATTATTAGGGCAAGTATTGTCCTTTATTATAGGCTTCTTTGTTTTACTGCTTGGTGGATTTTTAAGCCACTTATATAATGTAGCGCTTGTTATGCCATATTCGCTGAAAATTTCTTGTATTGGTTTTCCAGAGTTATATATTTCTATAATCATTTTCTTAAAATCATCTGTATATCTTTTACCTGTATTTCTCACATGGACACTTCCTTTCCATACATTCATTTTAACTGTTTATATTGGGTTGTGTCCATAAAAGTATACTAGCACTAATAGTTTTATAGGTTTATAGGTAAATATTTAAATAGTTTTATTCATATACTTTTATGAAATGCTAAAGAATTTTTTTATTTCATCAATTCTTTCTAAAGCTATATTATATCCGTGGTTATAGGCGTGTTTAATTTTATTAAGATCTTTTTCAAAGCTATCAATACCATCTTCTGCAGTAGGTCTTAAAATTATAGCTTTGCCATCTCTTTCAAGTTGTTCACAATACTTAACTCTATCATTGTAAAGCTCATGACGTGTAAGAAGAGGCTTTACTAAATTAGGATATTTCTTTTTTAAAACTTTAGCAGCAAAAATATTGCCTTTACCTAATTCTTTAATATACCCCTTAGGTCTAGTTAGAATAATTAGATGCTTTTCATTTCCATCTTCCATGGCTTTTAATACAGGAATAGGATCACAGATGCCTCCATCAAAATATTCATTATCATTAATTATAGCTGGAGGAAAGAAAAGAGGTATAGCACAACTAGCTCTTAACATATTGCATTTTTCATCTAAATCTTTACCATTTAAATATTCGGTAACTCCAGTTTTAGCATTAGTCACACCAACTAAAATTTTACCTTCATAGCTTTTAAAGGTATCCATATCAAAAGGATAAATCTTATTAGGTAACTCATCAAAAGCAAAATCTAAACCAAATAAGCTTTTACATTTAAAAAAGTTTCTAAAGCCTATATATCTTTTATCATGTCTATGGTTAATTAGAATATCATAGTTTCTTTTCTTTTGTTTTGATATATATGAAAAGCCGTTGGTAATACCTGCTGAAACGCCAATGCAATAAGGAAACATAATATCATTATCTAAAAGGGCATCCATTATACCAGCGCTAAAAATAGGTCTAAAGGTTCCACCTTCAAGAATTAAACTACTCATGATGTCAACTCCTTAAAATTAAATTTGTTAGATTGTTTTCTTACATAATTAAATTAAGATATTATTTTAATTATGATTCTTTAGAATAAACTCCATATTTTATTATACCTATATCTCCATAGAAAGTTAAGATATATTAATTTGAAAATAAGCTATGATATAATTATATCTATAAATTACTAATAGGTATTGTAGTATAAGTTATAGATAAAAAACAAAGGAGGACTATATATGTATTTAGTAAGTTCATGTTTAGCAGGAGTCAATTGTAGATATAATGGAAGTAATAGTGAGAATAAATATGTAGCCGAATTAGTAAAAGCAGGAAAAGCTATAGCGATATGTCCAGAACAATTAGCTGGTTTGCCCACTCCAAGGGCGTGTTGTGAGATTTTTATAGATGAAAATTCTAATAAAAGAGTAATTAGTAAGGACGGTATAGATTTAACCGAAAGTTTTTTAAAGGGAGCAGAGAAAACTTTAGGAATTATTAAAGCTGCTGGTATAAAGAAGGCAATACTACAGTCTAGAAGTCCTTCATGTGGGTACGGTATGGTATATGATGGAGCATTTTCAGGAAAACTAATAGAAGGCAATGGATTAGTAGCAGAATTATTAATGAAAAATGGGATTGAAGTCTATACAGAAAATGATTTAGATAAAATATAATGTTATTATTTTAATTATTGATATGAAAGGTATGAAGATAAACTTTATTTTAAAAGTTTATATTTAAGTTAGGGGGTGATTAGCATAGAATACATAAAAGCAAAAAAATTAATATCTCAATATATACCTAATAATTCATGGTTTGATATCAATTATAATATGAATATCTATAAAGGATGTTGCCATGGATGTATTTATTGTGACTCCAGAAGTGAATGTTATCAAATAGAAGATTTTGATAGAGTTAGAGCAAAAGAAAAAGCTGTAGAAGCTATAGGAAAAGAACTTAAAGGGAAAAGGAAAAAAGGTGTAATAGGAACAGGCGCTATGAGTGATCCTTACAATCCATTTGAAAAAGAATATGAGCTAACAAGGGAAGCTTTGAAGGAGATTACTAGGTATAATTTTGGAGTTTCCATTGCCACCAAGAGCCCTTTAATTACTAGAGATATTGATATATTAAAGGAGATTTCAAGGCGCTCTCCTGTGTTAATAAAAATAACTGTAACTACATTTGATGATGATTTATGTAAAAGGATAGAACCTAATGTGGCACCTAGTAGCGAAAGGTTTAAGGCTATAAAACAGCTTAGTGATAGTGGGATATATACAGGAATATTGCTTATGCCAATTCTTCCTTTTATTAATGATTCAGAAGATAATATAAGAAATATAGTTAGAGAAGCTCATAATTCAGGAGCTAAATTTATATTTGCTTATGGAATGGGGCTTACCCTTAGAGGGAATCAAAGGGCCTATTACTATGAACAATTAAGTAGACTATTTCAAAGGGAGAACTTAGTTAGAAAATATATTCATACCTATGGTGATAGATATGAATGTGAATCTTCTAATGGAAAGAAGCTTTGGAAGACCTTCACTGAAGAATGTAATAAATATGGAATTATATACAAAATGAAGGATATAATCAAGGATTATAGAAAGAATTATGAAGAGGAACAGCTGAGCTTATTTTAAGACTATTAAGATAAAATATTAGATTTACCTTACTTAATCTATGTTTCAATATATGATAAAATGTATATAGTATTTAATTAAAAGGGGGAAATGGTTTGTCTTATGTATGTTAAGGCAAAATCTATATAGTTAAAATGAAGGATATTAAATCAATATTCTATTGGATAATAGGATTTTTACTTGCGGATGGCTTTAGATATTTACTTAGGGATGTAGATATTCCAGAGATTTTTAAATGGGCATTAGGAATAGTTATAATTCTTGGAGGCTATATCCTTATAAATAAATTATTTATAAAAGATAGAAGCAAAGAAGAAATATAAACTAAAGGAAAAAATTTATTTTAAGGGGATGAAGATATGCACTTTGATGAGGAGTCAAAAAAATGGGATACAGAATATAGGGTTCAAAGAGCAAAGAAAATTAGTACTGAAATAGAAAACTATTTGGATAAAGATAACAATTTAAGAGCCTTAGAATTTGGATGTGGTACAGGGCTTATATCAGAAAATTTAACTCATAGATTTTCTGATATATTGATGATGGATTTATCTGAAGGAATGATAGAACAGTTAAAATTAAAAATAGAAAAAAACAAAATAAAAAATATGAAAACTTGGTGTGGGGATTTATTTCAATTTAATGATAATAAAAAGTTTGATGTGATTTATACATCTATGGTTTTTCACCATATAGAAGATCTACCAAAGGTAATAAAGAAGCTATATGATTTGCTAAATAAAGAGGGCAAATTAATAGTTGTAGATCTATGTCCTGATAATGGTGGTTTCCATGATGAAGTACAGGATTTTAGTGGACATAATGGATTTAAGCTTACAGAAATGGAAGGCTTAATAGAAGAAGCTGGGCTTGAAGTCATAGGTTCAAAAATATTTTATTCAGGAATGAAGAAAAGTGAAGGTAAGGAGCAACCATATCAGTTATTTAGTATGTGTGGTATAAGAAAGTAAATATATGTTACGAAATTTTCTCAATTATAGATTAGATTTTAGAGTATATGCAATATTTCTTTTCTGTTGAAACTACATTATTATTTATTGACTTAATTTCAAATATTTGCTATAGTGATTTTATCAAATATAGGAGGTACAACAATGAAATTGTGTAATTGCTAATTAATTTTCATAATTGAAAATTGATGAAAGAAAGAATAAAATGCCTAATCATTAGGTTTTTTTGTGTACTTCTTTTAAATTAGCAATTAAAAGACATACCTCTTATAGAACTAAAATTGTATTTATGTTTTATATAGACGTTAAGTTTATTAGGATAGGAGCTATAGTGATTGGAGATTGTATATATTTATTTTTATTGCATTAAATATATAGTTCTTATTAGATAAACTTATTTAAGTATAAAATTGATTACAGATTTTTAGGCTACAAGAAAGCAGTGCTTTTTTGTAGCCTTTTGTTTTATATTTAATAAATCGATGGTTAGGCCTCAAAACTTATTTTAAGGAGGTCCTATCAATGGATACAACATTGAAGTTTGCACATGAAGAAGATGTAATTTGTGCAGTGGAGTTAGTTTATGAACATGAAATCAAAAATATGTTAACTTCAAATATATTTGGTTTAAATAAAGCCTTAGCCTTTATTAATTTTGCTTGTATTAATGATACTGATAATGTAATCACAATAGGTTCACATTTAGAGATTACCACATTACTAATATCATATATCTATACACCACAAAAATTAGTGACACAAACTTCAGATACAAGTTGCTGCATTGATAATAGATTATTGAAAAATATCAATGAACTTTTATCAGGTTATAAATATACAGAAATTATTAGCTCTAATTTGCATATAGGACTTATAGAATATGAGAAGGAATCTTTTGACGTAGCAATTTTGGGTTTTGCTAATTTAATTAATATCTCAGAAGAAGTACAGATAAACAGGTTTAGTCTTGAAACTGGAATAGAATATGAGATGTTTGAAAGGTTATTTGCAAAGTCCAGTAAGTTGTTAAAAAAAGATGGAAGATTAGTAGTACTGACGAAACCAGGATGGATATTAAAGTTATGGAGTTTAATTCATGACCTTGGTTTACAATTAGAATATGATAGCTATAGTCTATACGTTGATAGTAATAGACATCCTAATGGATTTATTTGGTTAAGGTTCATTAAAAGAGATATAAATTTTAATCTGGAATTGCATAAGAGGAATATACTATCTTTAATAAATGATAACAACATTGATAGACTGTATGCTCATAGGAATAATTTAATATTTCCATATGTGGAGCTCTCCTATAGTAATTCTGAAGCCTATGTTAAATTAAATCAGAATTTAGAGTATATGCAATATTTCTTTTCCGTTGAAACTACAGCAAATCTAGCAGAATTATGTGAAGGATATACAGCATGTCTAGTTACTCCATCCGTAGCACAGTATGCATATAAGATAAATAAAAATATAGTCCTTTTTGAACGAGATAACAGATTTAGAGAAAATGGTGGTCTAAAATTTGTAAAATTTGATTTAAATATTGGTTTAACAAAATTTTTACAGAATAAATATTTAAAAAAATTTGATAGAGTTATATGTGATCCACCATTCGATATCAAATTGGATGTTTTAGCAAATGATATTGTTGAATTGTTAAAGCAAGATAGAAAAAGTGTTGCTTATATAATATTTCCTAATAACAGAAAGATTAGTTTAATCAATGCTATGAAGGTTAGAGGGTTATTATTAGAAGAGGAAACTCAAAAAATAAGTATAGAGTATGCTAGGCCACCTAAGATAGTTAGGGTTAATGGTAAAGATGCCATTCAATTATATAAGTTTATTTATGTAATTTAAAACATTTTTATGGAAGATTGAGCAGTTAAAGTTAAAAATAGATAAGAATAAATGTATATTAATAATTATCAGTAAATTTAAACTTAAAATTTAATTGAAGGTCTTTAAAAAATTTAATTATTTATATTATTGACCATGTGGTTTGTTTTTGATAATATATAATAGACCGTATGGTCAATATTTATATTTGGAGGGTATTATGAATCAAAAAGAGAAAAGTCAGATAAGTAAAGATAAAATATTAAATGCTGCCATAGCGGAGTTTGGAACAAAGACATATGAAAATGCTTCGCTGAATAATATATGCAACGATAACAAAATTTCAAAGGGACTTATCTATCACTATTTTAAAAATAAAGATGAGTTATTTTTAAAATGTGTTAAGGTTTGCTTTGATGAGCTTGTAGATTATCTTAGTAAAGAAGAATTTGACCAATTGGATTTTCAGAAGTACATGCAAAATTATTTTGATTTAAGATATCGTTTTTTTAAAGAGAATAATTATTACAGTCATATATTCTTTCATGCAATTTTACAACCACCTGTACATTTGAAAGAACAAATCAAAGACTTAAGAGCTGATTTTGACACACTTAATATAAGTCACTATCGCATGGCCTTAAGTAATGTAACACTACGAGATAATATTACAGAAGAAGAAGCAATGGAATACTTCTTTGTTTTTCAAGAAATGTTCAATGGTTATTTTCAAAGTAAAGCTTATGAAAATCTGGACTTTAATTCACTAATAGAAATGCACGAACTGAAACTGTCAAAAATACTAAATATTATGCTTTATGGTATTTCAAAGGAGGAGTAGAAACAATGATATTATTAATTTTAAGGCTTTTAGTGGCAATTGCAATTGCTTTTATTGTAGGTAAGCTTGTTTCAAAGATAAAGTTGCCTGCTATTCTAGGATGGTTACTTACAGGTATGATACTTGGACCACATGCATTTGGAGTTGTAAATGATGCAGTTTTAAATGCTCATTGGTATGAACCAATTATGCATATTTTAGAATGTGTAGTGGGACTTTTAATAGGCACGGAGCTTGTTTGGAAGAAAATTAAAAAATCGGGCAAGCAAATTATCATAACAACATTAACCCAATCATTAGGAACATTTTTTGTTGTGAGCTTGGTATTTGGGGTTGTATTTTATTTTGTAGGATTTCCTATTTATCTTGCATTTATATTTGGAGGTATTGCTCTTGCAACTGCACCAGCACCAGCACTTTCTATTGTGCGTGAGTTTAAAACAGACGGACCTGTAACTAAAACATTAATTCCTATGGCAGCCCTTGATGATATGGTAGGAGTAATTGTATTTTTTTCAACTATTTCTATTATATCTGCCAATCTATCTGAGCAAAAACTACCGGCTTATATGATATTACTTGTAGTTTTATTACCAATTATTATTGGGATTGTTATAGGATTGCTTGCAGGAGTTGTACTGAAAAGAGAACGTTCAACAAAAGTAACAGTATTGCTACTGAGTGCAACAATACTAATATCAGCAGGGGTTGGTTTTATATTTAATGATTTAGTTTTACCAAAGCCTGTACTTAACTTTATGCTTATTGGTATGGCTTTCTCAGCAACGTTTTCTAATATGATTTCAGAAGAACGTCTAGAGCAAATTATGAACTCATTTAATCCTATTCTTGGTATTTCTATGATTGTAGTTATCTTAAATCTGGGAACGCCACTTGACTATCATCTGATTTTAGGTGCCGGACTGTTTACTGCAATTTATATCATCTCAAGAGCTGTAGGTAAATATGGTGGAGCATTATTCGGAGCTGTTATAACAGATTCACCAGAAACCGTAAAAAAATATTTAGGGCTTACATTGCTTCCTCATTCAGGAGTATCTCTTGTATTTACAGGTATAGCTGTTTCTGTTCTATCAGGACCAGCACCAGAATACGCTAAGGTCATCCAAGGAACAATTGCGGCGGCAGCGGTTATTAACGAGGTTATTGCAGTTATAGCATCTAAAAAGGCTTTTGAGTGGGCAGGAGAATTTAATAAAAAAGAGGAAATTAGCAATGAATGAGATAATATATAGAAAAATTAAAAAAGATCATTATGAAACCATTAAATAAATCAAGCCACTTAATATGAAGAAATTCAAATTGAGTGGTTTTTTGTAATAGGGATTTTAATTATTATAACAATATTAGATTGTTATAATATATCTACTAGTAAAAAGTTATTTATATAAATAAAGTTTTAGGGGAAGTTGCATTTATAACTGAAACATAAAAGAATATTGTGGTAAAATAAATCTAATGATATTGTACAATAAAGGGGAAGTTTATAGTGAAAAAAACCATAGGAATTTTTGCTCATGTTGATGCAGGTAAAACTACATTTTCTGAGCAATTACTTTATCATACAAAGAGTATAAAAACTAGAGGAAGAGTTGACCACAAAGAAGCTTTTCTAGATAGTCATAATATAGAAAGAGAAAGGGGTATTACAGTTTTTTCTGATATTGGAATTTTTAATTATGAAGATTCAGAATATTATTTAATAGATACTCCAGGACATATAGATTTTTCGCCAGAGATGGAGAGAGCTATGGGGGTTCTAGATTATGCTATCCTTTTAATAAGTTCAGTAGAGGGCGTGCAAGGTCACACAGAGACAGTATGGCAGCTACTAAGAAAAAATAATATACCTACTTTTATATTTATAAATAAAACAGATAGAGAAGGTGCTGACTTACAAAAGGTTATCCATGAGATAAGAAATAACTTAAGTAGTGAAGTTTGTTTAGTTGAAGAAGATTTATATAATTTAAGTAATGAAAATATAGAATTTATAGCTGAAAGAAATGAGGAATTACTGGAAACCTATCTAGGTAAAGGCTATGACAACTACTTATGGGTAGATAAATTAAAGGAGCTTATTAAGTCAGAAAAAATATTTATAGTTTTAAAAGGGTCAGCTTTATTAGATGAAGGTGTAAAAGAGTTTTTAGAGAACTTTAATAGTCTTAGTTATACTAACTATGAAGAGATAAAAGATAATAAATGCTTCAAAGGTAGAGTATTCAAGATTAAATATGATGAAAAAGGTAATAGAATTACCTTTATAAAAGCATTACAGGGGGAATTAAAGGTAAAGGATGAAATTATATATAGTACAAATGGAGAAGAGATAAGAGAAAAAATAAATGAAATTAGAAGTTATAATGGAAATAAATTTGAGAGTAAAGATAAAATTGTTTCAGGTGAAATTTTTGGAATTATAGGCATAAGCTCTTTAAGAGCTGGTATGGGCATAGGAGTTTTAGATTTAAATGAGTTTTTTATGATTCCAACCTTAAGAGCAAAGGTAGAGTTTGATAAAAGTATAAACCCTAGAGAAGTGTTAGGATGCTTTAAAATTTTAGAAAGTGAAGAAAATAGTCTGAATGTAGTGTGGAGCGAGGAGTTACAAGAGCTTCATATTAGTATAATGGGAAAAATACAACTAGAAGTCTTAAAGGAAATATTAAAAGATAGATTTAACTTATTAGTGGATTTTGGAACCCCAGAAATATTATATAAGGAAACCATGGAAGGGGAAGTGGACGGCTTTGGACATTTTGAGCCTCTTCGTCACTATGCAGAGGTTTATTTAAAGTTAAAAGAAGGGCCTAGAGGATCAGGGATTACTTTTAAAAATAAATGTCACAGTGATTTTTTAACTACAGGAAATCAAAATCTTATAAGAACTCACATATTTGAAAGAGATCACAAGGGAATACTTACAGGAAGTACAATTACAGATATAGAAATAACCCTTATGAATGGAAGAGCACATTTAAAGCATACTGAAGGTGGAGATTTTAGAGAAGCAACTAAAAGAGCCCTTAGACAAGGATTAGAAAGTGCTAAAAATCTATTACTAGAACCCTACTACAAATTTAATATAGATGTAGAGATAAACTTAATGGGTAGAGTTATCAGTGATATTCAAAAAATGAGTGGTAGCATTAATGAGCCTAAAAGTTATGGAGAAAGAGTTATAATTGAAGGAAGAGGTCCTGTAGCTACCTTTATGAATTATGCTTTGGACTTTCAAGCATTCACAAAGGGTAAGGGCAGCTTAAGTCTAGTATTTCATGGGTATGATATATGTCATAATCCAGAAGAGGTTATAGAAGCTAAAAGCTATAACAAGGACGTAGATCCTGAATACACATCATCTTCAATTTTTTGTGCTAAGGGTGTAGGTTATGCAGTTCCTTGGTATGAAGTTAAGGAACATATTCATTGTCTTAAATAAATATTATTAGAAATTTAATATATTAGGAGTGATTAATTATGGAAAAAGAAATTAATGTAGTTGTGTTAATGCCTATGGACGATAGCCATAAAATTGATTTAATGTCAGTGGCACCTGGATCTAATTTTATATTTACTTCAGCTAAAGAGATAAATAGGGAGACTCTTCAAGATGCTCACATAATTATAGGTAATCCTCCATTAGATATGGTTAAAGGATGTAAAAACTTAAAGTGGTTACAACTTGATAGTGCAGGAGCTGATTTATTTGTAAAAGAAGGGGTGCTTCCAAGGGGAGTAAAACTAACTAATTCAACTGGAGCCTATGGACTCGCTATATCAGAACATATGATAGGTGTACTACTTTCTATATATAAAAAGTTATACCTTTATAGGGATAATCAAAATAATAGTCTTTGGAAGAATGAGGGTGAAGTTAAATCTATTTGTGGATGTACTGCTTTAGTTATTGGACTTGGTGATATTGGAGGAGACTTTGCCAAGAGAATAAAAGCTCTAGGTGGATATACTATAGGAGTAAGAAGAAGTGATACTAATAAACCTGAATATTTAGATGAATTATATCTTATGGATAAGGTTGATGAGTTATTGCCTAAAGCAGATGTGGTAGCATTAAGTTTACCAGAAACTAAGGAAACCTATAAATTATTCTCTAAAGATAAAATTTCTAAGATGAAAAAGGATTCTGTACTTATAAATGTAGGTAGAGGTACAGCTATAGATACTGAAGCACTTTGTGATGCTTTAGAAAGTGGGAAACTTTTAGGAGCAGCTTTAGATGTGACAGACCCTGAGCCATTGCCAAAGGATCATAGGATTTGGGGAATAAAAAATGCAATAATTACACCTCATGTTTCTGGAAATTATAATCTAAAGGAAACCCACCATCGTATAGTTAAAATTGCTGTTAATAATTTAGAACGCTTTATAAAGGGAGAGGAACTCAGGAATGTAGTTAACTTATCTACAGGATATAGAGATTTAAAGACAAAGTAATATTTAAATTAAGGCTAAAGTTAGAACTTTAGTTATACATTGGTTAAAGGAGAGAGATACAATGGAGAAGCTTTATTATAAAGATCAATATAGTAAAGAATTTGTAGCTGAATTAGAGAAGGTAGAAGAGAAAGATGGGAAGTTTCATGTGGTTTTAGATAAAACAGCTTTTTTCCCAGGAGGTGGAGGTCAATTTTGTGATCTAGGATTTATAGAAAATGAACCAGTAATAGATGTTTACGAAGAAGAAGGAATTATATATCATGTTCTTAATAAAAAGCCTATAAAGCTTCATAAATTAAAGTGCTCTATAGATTGGGAAAGAAGAAGGGATGGCATGGATCAACACCTCGGACAGCACGTTTTATCAGGGTGTTTTTATAAAATATTTAATGCAAATACAGTGGGTTTTCATATGGGAAGAGAAATATGTACTGTAGATATAGAGGGAATATTAGAAGAAGAAAAGATAAGAGAAGCTGAAAAGGCTGCAAATCTAATTATAGGAGATGATCTTCAAGTAGAATTTTTAGTGCCAGATAAAAAAGAGTTAAAGAAGATGGGATTAAGAAGAGCATTACCTAATACTAATGAAGAAATAAGAGTTGTTAAGATTTCAGATTTAGATATTAATGCATGTTGTGGAGTACATCCAAAGTCAACCTTAGAACTAAGAATGATTAAGGTAAGAAGATGGGAAAAACATAAAGGAGCAACGAGAATAGAATATGTAGCAGGGAAAAGAGCAATAGAAGATTCCTTTAGAAAAGATAAATTTACTACAAGGGTATGTAGATATTTAAATGCCAGTGAAGATGAGGCTATAAATGGCATAAAAAATATGAACGAAAATCTTAAAGCTGCTCTAGATAAAAATAAAAAGCTAAGTGAAGAAGTGGCTGCTTATGAAGTAAAGGACATGGTTGAAAAAGGGGAGAAAGTAGAAAATATAACTATAGTTAAAAAAGTTTATGATAATGAAGATATTAAATATGTAAATAAGGTAACTTCAAAGATTATTGAAAATAACAATACTATAGCATTAATGGCAATTAAAAATGGAGAAAGAGCAAACCTTATCTTTGCCGCATCCAAGGACTTTAAAGGAATATCTATGAATGAACTTTTAAAAGATGCAATTACTTTAATTGATGGTAAAGGTGGCGGAAGTAGTCATCAAGCTCAAGGTGGTGGAAAGAATAATAACAACTTAGAGGGAGCTTTAGATTATGCTATAAATAAGATAAAAGGTAAATAATGAAAAATTATTAAGTTAAAAGTTAGGTTATTAAATTTAAATAAAACCTAACTTTTTATTTATTTAAAAATTTAATAATGCTTGAACATTTGTTATATATGTTATATATTATATATAACAGATATAACAAATAAGGTGGTATGTAAAATGTTAAAGATAAATAATTTTTCAAAGTCTTATAGTGGTAGTAAAAAAGCTGTAGATAGTATATCTCTTGAAGTGAAACCAGGAGATATATTTGGATTTATTGGTCATAATGGTGCTGGAAAAACTACTACCATTAAAGCTGCAGTAGGAATTTTAGATTTTGAAGAAGGAGAAATTTTAATAAATGGGAATTCTATAAAGACTAGTCCAATAGAGTGTAAAAGGGATATAGCGTATATTCCGGATAACCCGGATTTATATGATTCCTTAACAGGCATTCAATATTTGAATTTCATAGGAGATATTTTTAAGGTATCAAAGGAAGAAAGAGAAGCACTTATAAAAAGGTATAGTGAAGCCTTTGAACTTACAAAATCTTTAGGAGATTTAATTTCATCCTACTCTCATGGTATGAAGCAAAAACTAGCTCTTATATCAGCACTTATTCATAAGCCTAAATTATTAATTTTAGATGAACCCTTTGTTGGATTGGATCCTAAAGCAGCACATATTTTAAAAGGATTCATGAGGGAATTATGTAATGAAGGAGGAGCTATATTTTTCTCTACTCACGTACTAGAAGTTGCTGAAAAATTATGTGATAAGATAGCTATCATTAAAGGTGGAAAGATAGTAGCTTCAGGAGACACCAATAAAGTTAAAGGTGATGGTAGTCTAGAAGAAATATTTATGGAGTTGATTGACAATGAGTAATTTAAAAGTTCTATTAAAAAATAGCATTATGAATACTTGGGGAATAAATAAATTCCTAAAGGAAGAATCAAAGAGTGAAAAAGTAAAAAACATATCCATATTTTTAGCAATACTACTAGGCATATTTTCTATAGGTATGTTAATTGTAATGTATTCCTTGGCTATAGTAGAGCAATTAGGACAGTATGGATATTTAAGCCTTATTTTGATGAGTGCAATGATTCTTAGTACTATGTTTTCATTTTTTACATCTGTATACAAGGCTCAGGGTGTTCTTTTTTCTTCGAGGGATTTTGAAACCTTAATGAGTTTACCAATAAAACCAGGTATAATCTTAGCTAGTAAGATGATTGAATTATTATTATTGAATTATTTATTTGTAGCATTAGTAACAATTCCACCAGCTATAGTTTATTTTATGAAATCAGGTACAAGTATTATATTTTTTATTTATTTATTCATAGGAATAATTTTTATACCACTTATACCTATAGTTATGGCAGCTATTATAGCCTTTGCTCTTAGCTATGTATCTTCGAGAATGAAACGTAAAACTTTAATTTTAAATATAGGAACCTTGATAGTTGTAGTTATAGTAGTGATAGGTTCATTTAAAATGGATAAGATTATAAATATAGTTATAGAGAACAGTACATCTATAATTCAAGGGATAAAAACTATTTATCCACCTTCTTATTACTTTACGGATGCTTTAGCTAATTTAAGCTTATTATCTATGACTAAATTTATTTTATGGTCTATAATTCCTTTTATAATATTTTTAATAATCTTTGCTAGAAGCTTTAAGTCAATAAATTTAAGATTAGGAGAAACTTTTAAAAAATCTAATTATAAATTAACGTCTTTAAAAACTAATACTTTAAGGGGAGCGTTAATAAAGAAAGAATTAAAAAGATATTTTTCATCTTCTGTATATGTTACAAATACAATAATAGGTATAGTTTTAGTAACGGTAGCTGCTGTATCATCTCTAGTTATGGGAGGAGATTTTCTCATAGATCAGATGGCACAATCTAGTGATTCAGACCTTCAGGTACTAGCACCACTATTAAAACAGGTAATGCAATTTGCACCACTTATAATATTATCCTTTGGTATAGGATTAACTTGCACTACAGGTTCAGCTATATCAATTGAAGGAAGAAATTTGTGGATTTTAAAATCATCTCCATTAGAAGTTAAAGATATATTCATTGGTAAGATAGGAGTTAATATTCTTTTACTAATACCAACTATAGTAGTGGATTCAATTATGTTTGCCATAGCCTTTAAGTTAACCCTAATAAATTTTATGTGGACTATATTAATTCCTACACTATTAGCTATTTTAGTATCAGTTGGGGGCCTTTTGATTAACTTATTTTTTCCTAAGTTAGACTGGACTTCAGAAGTACAGGTTGTAAAGCAAAGTTTAAGTTCTATGATAAGTATTCTTATGGGAGGAGTACTTGTAGTTGTAGTGATTTTTATAACTATTGGAATTAACAAGGTATTTGCGATTACAAATATAAATTTATATCTAGGGGTTATAGCATTATTACTATTACTTTTGATATTATTAGTATGTACAATATTGAAAACTAAGGGAGAAAAGTTGTTTAATAAACTAAGGAGTTAAATGGGAGATGAGATTTTGATTTTAAAAATAGACTTTGACTCAGATATACCTATATATGTCCAGATAAAGAATCAGGTAGTTGAAGGTATAGCAAGAGGGGAACTAGAAGAAGGTGAAGAACTTCCATCCGTTAGAGGGTTAGCAGATGATATTGGAGTGAATATGCATACAGTTAATAAAGCATATTCACTTTTAAAGGATGATGGTTATATTAAAATAGATAGAAGAAAAGGAGCTTTTATTTCTCTTAGTTTAAAGAGTTCTAACGAGGGGTTTAGAGAAAATTTAAATTACGAACTAGAGTATTATATGGCTGAATGCTTTAATAGAGGCATAAGTAAAGAAGATATAAAGAGTTATATTGACACTATTTTTAGTGGATTTAAGAAGGAGGATAACTAATATGGATAAGTGGTTATTCTTAGCATTTATGAATTTCATGTTATTATTTATATTTTTAACTAGTTTTTTTGTGAACAAAACATCTAATAGTGGCATTTTCTTTGGAGTGAGATTTCCTAAGGAATATCAAGAAGAAAAGGAGCTAAAAGATATAGAAAAATCTTATAGAATAGTTATTTCAATCATATTTTTTATTATGCTTTTAGGAGTAAATATTTTATTCTTTAATCTTGATAACTATAGTGAAAACACTTTAGGATTTATAATGGCAATACTTATTATAGGTAGTTTAATAATAAGCTTCATAGTATATATTCCATATTATAAAAAGGTTAAAACCTTAAAAAAGCATAGAGACTGGACTTATACTAAAAGAAATGTAGTAGTGGTAGAGACTACTCTAAGAAAGCCTAAAAAGGATGAAAAGATAAAACCTATAGACTCAAAATGGTTTTTATTATTATTTATCTTTCCTTTAATAAGTATTTTAGTAACTATGTATAGATATGATGCATTACCTAAGGTGATGGAGATTCCTTATACTAGCTTTGGGGTGTTTAAAAAGGAGACTTTAAGAGGTCATTTTATAATATATCAATTTCCAATTGTTCAAGTTTTTTTAACAGCATTATTATATGGAATAAACAAAGTGATTATTAATTCTAAGGTGGATTTAAATAGTGGAAGTATTGAGAAGGCCATTATTCGAAAGAGAAAGTTTAAAAAAATAGGGTCAATATTAATGATGGTAATGATACTACAAATGCTTATTATGTTTTCCTTAATTCAAGCATCTATATTATTTAACTTTGATCCTATGATAATTAACTATGTATTTATGGTAATTTTCATGATAACTATGATTATATTTATCATTATTTTTATCAAAATTGGCCAAGGTGGAAGAAATATCCAAACAAAAGGTGAAAAAGATGAGTTATATAAAGATGATGATGATAAATGGATACTAGGAAGCATTTATTATAATAAAAATGATCCAGCTTGGATGGTAGAGAAAAGATTGGGTGTAGGTTGGACAGTAAACTTTGCTCATCCAAAGTCTTGGATAGCTGTGGGAGGACTTATAGTATTTATAATAAGTAATATAATTATGTCTATATTGCTTACTTGATTGTATTGGGTATAAAAATTAAATCAGAATTAAAGGAGTTACTAAAATCTTAGTTGATTTAGTAACTCCTTAATTTTTATATTTCTTAAGTATCATAACGTAAATATAGATTATCTATATCTTCTTTTTTCATAAGCCCTTCCACTAAATAACCCATTATGATGACTCCAGGTATATCAATTACTAATCTAGATAGGGT
The DNA here is from genome assembly GCF_000732635.1 of Clostridium sulfidigenes. Classification (GTDB taxonomy): domain Bacteria; phylum Bacillota; class Clostridia; order Clostridiales; family Clostridiaceae; genus Clostridium_J; species Clostridium_J sulfidigenes. The sequence continues at coordinate 17,528 of NZ_JPMD01000004.1, forward strand.
AAAGGCATAACCTATAGCGGAAACTTCGAAGAGTAATGTAGAAATTTTAGTAACACACCAGGCATTCATAAAAATAATAATATTACTAAATTTAACTCCTTTTTTTAAAAGCACTGCAGTAAAAGGGAATGCAGCATACATGGGCCCAGCAGCTATAGAGCCAATAAGAATAGCAATTAAAACACCAGTAAATCCGGAGTTCTTCCCCATATATTTCATTAATGCTTCTTTTGGAACCCACACATCAATAAGGCCAAGAAGAATCATAATAGGTGGAAGTACAGATAACATCTGAATAAAGCTAGATTGAGCATTAATAAAGCTTTTAGTTCCTAAGTCCCAATTAAAGACGAATACTAAGATAAGTATTAATAAACTTAAAAGGAAAAAGGAATACCTTTTTAGAAAGTTAAGTAGTTTAATCAAAATAAAGTCACCACCTTTCCAATAAAGAAAGCTACTACAAAGGAAAAGACAAAGGCTATGAAATTTCTAAGAAAGGCAGCTTTTTTACCTATATATTTTGACTCTAAGCTATATGTCATGATACCAACCATGGTTAGAGTAGAAATTAAAGCTCCCACTTGTGGATAACCCGCTCCACTTTCAAGTAGTGTATTACCTAATGAAAAGGCTACAAAAGTTGGCATCATAGTTATGGAACCAGTAATAGAAGAAATAATAACTCCTAAAAACCCAGAATTAGAACCAATTAATTTTGATATGGTAGCTGCATCTACTATAGCAAGGAGAATTCCTACAGTGATAATGATACCTAAAAATTGAGGCATTATGTTTTCAAAGGATTTAAGGGAAATTTTTAGAGCCTTAATAGTTTTCTTCTTATCTTTAATTAAAGAAATAAGAAGTAGCACTAAAGCTAAAGTGTATAGAATAACACCTGTCATAACATCACTTCCAATAACTCTATAAAATCATATTATGCTCATAAATTTGTGAGGTTACATAATTATAGTATAATAAGTATTATCAAGGGTATGAAAAGAGAAGAGTGATGAATAATATAGATTATACTAATGAAAGAAGAAAAGATTATGCAAATATTTACAATAGGACATTCTAATTATACTGTAGAGAAGTTAATTCAAATGCTAAGACATTATAACATTGACTGTGTAGTAGATATTAGAGGAACTCCTTATTCAAAGTATAATATTCAATTTGACAAGGAAACAATAAGGGAAACTTTAAAAAAGGAAGGCTTTATTTATATCTATATGGCTAAAGAGTTAGCTGCTAAGAGAGAAAATAAGATATCATATTATGATGAAGGGTATTCAGATTTCGAGAAGGTAGTATATGAAGAAGATTTTATAAAAGGTATTCAAAGGCTAAAGAATGGCTGTGAAAAAGGATATAGAATAGCATTATTAGGTGCGATGCAAGATCCTATAAGATGTCATAGAAGCATCTTAGTGGGGAGGGCTTTAAAAGATCATGGATTCACTGTAGGACATATATTAGACGATTATTCTCTAGCTTCTCAGGAAGATATGGAAAGAAATCTATTAGATAAATATTTTAGTGATAGAGATCAAATTACTATAGATAATATCCTTGGAACTGCACCTACAGAGAAAGAATTAATAGAAGAAGGATATCGATTAGCCAATAAAGAAATCGGATATCGGATTGAGCATTTAAAATAAAAGGACATCTATGAAATAATTCAAGTCCAAGCGTAAGTAATTTTTATTATTAATTACTTATACTTGGACTTATTATTATTGATGAATAATTTGGATGTATTCATTTGCTTATGCTTTGAGAATTTCACTTTCATCACAAGTAGTGCCATTTTTATCTACTATAAGATTATAGGCCAATCCTATAAGAACTAAAATACCTCCAATAACTTTTCCTGTAGATGCTTTACCTAAGGTGATATAGTCAATTACTATACCCATAAATAATTGCCCAATAAATATAAAGAGAGTTAGATAAAAAGAAGATATTCTCGGAGTCATGTAATTTGAAATAACTATGGTTATAACTCCTAGAAGTCCTCCTAAATATGCTAAAAAGGGTATTGTGCTAAAGCTACTAAAGGTTGAAGGAAAGGTTTCTTTGCTGAATAAAAGAAATACTACTGAGAAAAACAGTCCGACTATATAGTTAAAAAAGGTTCCTTGAAATATACCGATTTTCTCTGCTAATTTAGAATTTATAGTTCTACCTATAACAATAGTTACACCAGCTAAAATAGAAATTATAATATATATCATTATTTATCCTTAATAAGGTTATAGAATAAATAACCTTATTAAAGTTCACCTCCTATCATTATTTAAAAATAGTCATAATTATGATACCTATAATCATAATTGATAAACCTATGAACTTCTTACCGTTAAATTTAATCTTTTTCATTCCAAGTAATCCATAGTTATCTATGATAATAGAAGAAATTGCTTGACCAAGTAATCCTAGAGAAATGCTTAAAGAAGCGCCAAGAGCCACAAAACTTATATTACTAAAAAGCACTGTAAATACTCCAACGGCTCCAGCACTGTACCATAAAATAGGAATACCCTTTTGAATTTTTAATTTTGACTTAGTAGCAAATAATACAGTAATAATAGTAATTAAACCTATTATGTGAATGAGTACACTGGAAGAATAATTACCAATAGTCCTTGATAAGGTTCCATTAAACACAAGCATTACTGAAATTAATGCACCTATAAATATAGAAATAAAAATATTCATGACAATCCCCCTTTTAGTTACATATTGAATTTATCATAAAGTAGTTGAGAAGTATTATGACATATGTCATAGTTGTATTAAGAAAGTATTTAAGATGAGAAATGATTTTTATAAATAATTTATATGATTGATATGATTTAGGAGAAAAATATGAAGAAAATAAATAACTCAGAACTTATGAACACATATATAAATAAATACAATATTAATGATATCTTTACCAGTGATATGAGAGAATATATGGAATTATTTCACTTTAAGAGAAATGAATTTTTATGTAAGGAAGATGAGCCTATAGATTATTTATTCTTTTTTGTAGAAGGTAAGGCTAAAGTATATATTAGTTTAAAAAATGGTAAATCGCTTTTAATATGTTTTTATTATCCACTTATGGTACTAGGAGATTTAGAATTAATCAATTTTACAAAGGCAACTACAAATATGGAAGTTATAGAGGATGCTTATTGTATTGGGTTATCTTTTAAAAAGGTAAGAGAAAAGTTATTAAATGATCCTAAGTTTCTAAGATTTATATGCAGTTCCTTGGGAAATAAAATGGATACTTCATCTAGAAATGGATCAATCAATTTACTATATCCACTGGAAAACAGATTAGCAAGCTATATAATGGCAACAAGGGAAGAAGGAAATAGAGTTGTATTTAATGAAACATTAACAGAGATTGCTGAGTTGCTAGGAACTAGCTATAGACATCTATTAAGGACTATAAATAATTTAATAAATAGGGAAGTATTAAAAAAAGACAATTACGGATATGAAATTATTAATGAAGAAATACTTAGTAGTTTAGCCGTGGATTTATATAAATAGGTAATAAAGATGGACATATAAGTATTTTAAATTATATAAAATTCTAAAAATGAAAAATATTTATAGGAATTTGTTATTTAATTATTTACAAATATGTATATTTGATGTATGCTTAATATATGTATTAATATTATAAATATATAAATCGAATTTGAAAGGAGTTGTTGTATTATGATGAACAGAGAAAGATTAATATTAGATGAAGTATATACAGCCGCTCCAAATTTAAGATTTAAATGTTAGTTTCAGTGGATTAATATTAACAATTATATTCAGTTTAAAACCTTAGAAGTATAATAATATTATAATCCTAATTTTATAACTATATTTAATTTGAACTTATGCCTTGGAGTAGCTTAATCCAAGGTTTTTTTGTATGCAAAAATAAAGTTTTTTAACCAATAAGGTTATTATAAAAAAGCTAAAGGGCATAAGTTCAACGTCTTATTAAATGAAAATAAATTAAAGTATAAAGTTAGAAAGAGGGATTATATAGTTGAGAGAAAATAATATAAATGAATATTCAATAGGAAGAGTGTATGCTCAGCATAGAAATTTATACAAGATAATAACTGAAAAGGGAGAAATATCAGCTACTCTATCAGGGAAGTTACAATATGAATTAATTAATAAAAAGGACTATCCAGTTGTAGGGGATTGGGTTAATTATGAAGAGCTTGGTTATGGAGAAGGAATAATACATCAGATTCAAGAAAGAAAAACGCTTATTTGTAGAAAGGTAGCAGGAGTAAAAAGTGAAGAACAGGCTTTAGCTGCAAATATAGATAAGATTTTTATAACAATGTCTTTAAATAATAATTTTAACCTAAGAAGATTAGAAAGATATATTAATATAGCATGGGATAGTGGTGCTACACCTGTTATCTTATTAACTAAATTGGATTTATGTGAGGATTTAGAAGATAAATTATTATCCTTAGATCAGGTGGCATTAGGTATAGATAAGATAAGTGTAAGTTCTTTAACTGGTGAAGGTGTAGAGGTAGTAAGAAATATTATAAAAAGCGATGATACTGTAGTTTTTATTGGGTCTTCAGGGGTTGGAAAATCTACTATAATAAATAAATTGTTAGAAAAGGAAGTACAAATTACTAAGGAAGTTGGCGAATATGACAAAGGAAGGCATACTACAACCCATAGAGAGTTGTTTGTGCTGCCAACAGGGGGAGCTATAATAGACACTCCAGGAATGAGAGAACTTCAGCTAAGTCAGGGAGACGTAGAAGCCACCTTTAAGGATATAGAAGATCTTGCATTGAAGTGTCACTTTTCAGATTGTAAGCATAAAAGTGAACCTAAATGTGCTGTTCAACAAGCCATTGAAAGAGGAGAATTATCTAAGGAGAGATTTATAAGTTATGAAAAAATAAAAAAAGAAATAGCTAATGAAGAAAAACGCAGAAGGGCTAAAGAAAGAATAAATGAAAGAAAAGCTAGAATAAGAAGATAGATGAAAATATGTATTTTGGAAGTTGATGAAATTTTCTAAGAGCATAAATAATTTTATTAATATATTCATAATAAAGAAATTTGCATTAATATATTTATTATTCTAAAATAACCATACATACCATGCATATTTGTAGAAATATGTATGGTTATTTTATATGTGAAATATGGTATAATTATTTTATTAAATTGGATTAATACGGAGAATATTTATATGAAAATAACTACAGATAAGAAATTTTATAGATTACTTTTTAGTATATCAATACCCATAGCCATACAGAACTTAATTACTTTTGCAGTAAGTATGATAGACACCTTAATGGTAGGATCTTTAGGGGAAGTCCAATTATCATCAGTAGCTTTAGCAAATAATTTATTTTTTATTTTGATGATTCTACTTTTTGGACTAGCTAGTGGATCAAATATTATGATATCTCAATATTGGGGGAAGAAAGATGTAAATTCTATTCATAAGATACTTGCAATTATGTATAGAGTTTGTACCGTTATAATAATTATATTTATAGCCATAGCAGCACTATTACCAACACAGTTTATGAGTATATTTTCTAATGATATAGCTGTTATACAAGGTGGGGCTAGCTATCTTAGAATAGTCTGCATAGGATACATATTCTATGGTTTAACAAACTGTACAATAATGATGCTTCGTTCTGTAAAAACGGTAAAAATTTCAATGTTAGTATATAGTGTGTCATTGTTGGTAAATGCTTTTTTTAACTGGGTATTTATTTTTGGAAAATTTGGATTCCCAGCCTTAGGCATAAGAGGAGCAGCTATTGCTACCGTTATGGCAAGAATCACAGAATTTATAATAGTTATAATATTTATGATTTATTTTGAGAAGAAGATAAAATTACGACCTAAGCATCTATTAAAGGTGGATAAGGTTATATTAAGGGATTATGTATCTACATGTACACCGGTATTATTTAATGAATTGCTTTGGTCTACAGGATCCTCTATGATTTCAGTTATTGTAGCAAAAATGGGAACAAGTACAGTAGCAGCCAATAGTATAAATGGAGTTGCACAACAATTTGTAACAGTGTTTATATTTGGATTATCTAATGCTGCAGCTGTTATTATTGGTAATACCATAGGTGAAGGTAAAAAGAATAAAGCCATGGAATATGCCTTTACGATAGGTGTATTTAGTGTAATTACAGGGCTTATTGCCAGCGGAATAATATATGTTATTAAGCCTATAATAGTAAACTTCTACAATGTTCCACAAAGTACAAAATTAATTGCTATGGAAATCATGAGTGTAACCTCTATTATTGTTATATTCCAAGCTTTAGGAAGTAATATGATGATGGGAGTTCTAAGAGGTGGAGGAGACGCAAGATTTGTATTATTAAATGATATTATATTTATGTGGTGCGTAGCTATTCCAGGAGGATTCATAGCAGTAGATATATTAGGGTTACCAATAGTAGTTGTATTTTTTATAATTAGGTGTGATGAGATAATAAAATCTTTAGTTAGTATAGTAAGAGTAAGTAGTGGGAAATGGGTAAGAGATGTTACTAGAGATTTTGCCATAGAAGAAGAGGAATAATTAATACCTTATAACATAATAAAAATAGGGGGTTATGAAATCTATGTACAAAGATTCAAAAGAAGATGTACTAAATAGACTTAGGGAAGATTCAAATTACATAGACCAATTTATAGAGTATGTTAACGAACAGCTAGTAAGTAACCTAGACAATGCTAAAAGTATATTAGATGAAGGTTTAAAAATATGTACTGAAAATGAAAATATCAAAGGAGTAGCTTGGTGTAGTGGAACTATAGGGTGGTATTTTAATTATTCAGGTACATATGAGAAGGGAGTACAGTGGCTATTAAAAGCTAATACATTATTTCAAAGCATAAGTGATGAAAAAGGAAAATTATATGTATCAAATGGACTTATGAGTGCCTACTTTCAATTAGGATTATGTGAATTGAGTACAAAATGGGGAAAGATTGCTTTGAAAATAGCAAAAAAATTAAAGAATGATAAGTTTTTTTTAGTAATATTAAATAATATTTGTGTTAATTATTTGAACTTAGGAAAACATAATGAAGCTAAAAAAATTATAGATTCTTTACAAGATATACCTTATGGTGATAATGATAATATGAAAATAAGTATGTATCAAGTTATTGCTGAAATTGAATGTGAACTTGGTAACTTAGAAAAGGCCATGAATTTTATTAATGAATCTATTGAAATTGGAGAAAAGCTAAATTATGAAATTATAAGAAGTGAATCTTTAAGGATAAGGGGAAAAATAAATTTTAAGACTGGTAAGGAAAAGGAAGCAGAAGAAGACTATTCAGCTGCATTAGAGCACGCCACAAAGAGGGATTATTATGAAGTTCAAGCTAGCATATTAGAGTCTTGGGCTCAGAGTGATTTAATTAATTATAAATATGATGAAGCTATTAATAAGCTAGTAAAGGCATTAGAAATATCTGAAAAAAATAAATGCGTACTAATTAGTAGAAATATATATAAACAACTGTATTTATCTAACAAGGAGATTAATAAATATAAGGAAGCATTAGTGTATTATGAGAAGTATGTTGAAATAAATAATGAATTGAACTGTATAACTAGTGAATTAAGTCTTGCTGATTTAGAAAATGAAAAGAATAAGCAAGAAGCAGCTATATTTAAGTCATTATATGATGACATTAAAGTAATATCAACTATAGGACAAAAAATAACTTCAGACCTTAATTTTGAGAATATATTAGAAAATATACATAAGGAAATATCAATGATTATTGATGCAGAAGTGGTTGGTGTTTCTACCCTTAAGGAATCAGAAGGAATTTTAGATTATGCACTATTTATAGATAGAGGAAATAAGCTGAATTTAAAGAATGTTCATGTAGAAGATGAAACTAGCATAGGAGCCTATTGTGTTAGAAATAGAAGCACTATTTTAATTAATGATCTGTATAAAGAATATAAAAAGTATGTACCAACCCTTAAGGTAAAAGTAAGTGATGATAATACTCAATCAGCAATGTATTGTCCTTTAATTTTAGAGGATAAGGTTAGAGGATTTTTAAATGTACAAAGTTATAAGAAAAATGCATATACAGAAAATGATTTAAACAAGTTAAAGATATTAGCATCCTATGTTGCTATAGCTTTAGAGAATTCTTGCCTTTATAATAGAACTAAATATTTTTCTTCTCATGATTTTTTAACAGGATTACTGTCCAGAATGGAAATTTTTGAAAAAGGAGAAAAGATATTTAAGGATTGTCAAAGAGAACGAAAGAAATTAGCTGTCATAATGATAGATATTGATGATTTTAAATTAATCAATGATAAGTATGGACATAGTTATGGAGATAGTGTATTAAAAATGGTTGGAGGCATAATTAGAAATAATGTTAAAAATCATGGAATTGCAGGGAGATATGGTGGGGAAGAATTTTTAGTGATTTTACAAGGTATAGGTGAAAGAAAGATTTATTCAATCTGTGACAATATAAGAACATCAATCGAAAGAGGTAATATATATTATGGAGAAAAGTTTAAATTAAAAGTGACATCTAGCCTAGGTGTATTTATCTATTCAGGTAAAGAGAAAAATATTGATCAATGTATTAATTTTGCAGATGAAGCATTATATATAGCTAAAGCGGAAGGAAAAAATAAACTTGTAAAATATGAAAATTATTCTTAGTTATATAAATTTATATAAAGTTAGTTAATTAGAAAATGTACATAAAAATAAAAAAGTTATTCTATAATGATAAAAGGAATTATAGAATAACTTTTTATATTAAATAAATTTTGCACTAATGTAAAAAATGATTTTCTATAAAATTAAAGGTATCGGAAAGATCTAGATTGTCCACAGCATTTTTAAGTAATGGAACTTTTGAATAGTCATCAAGAGAAATTTTATATTTCAGTATAGGATTTATTCTAAAGTAGTTTGGACCGATAAGCTCTTTGCAATATAAGTCTTCTAGAGGTGTATCATTTAGTAGTATTGAAACCAAAGGTGTTTTAACATTACATTTCGGTCTGAGCATCCACTGGAGAGCACCCCAAGAAGATGTATCTGATTTTATTTGGTTAAGTGTGGAGCCGGTACCAATAGATAATATACGAAAATCAGATAGTGAATGTTTAGGTTTAAGGAGCTTCATTACGGAAATCATAGAGGCGGCTGTAGGATTATTTACAATTACACCCCCATCTATAAAGTTCTTGTATGAAGGAAAATAAGTAGGAGCGGCAGAGCTAGCTAAAGCCACATCTACAACCTTAGATGTGTATGTTGAGCCACGAGAAAGGTTATTAAAAAATACAGATTGCCAGTTATCGGATGAAAAACCTTTTACATTAAAGGATGGGATGAATACATACTTTTCAAGATCCCCAAGGGTAAGGTCTTCTGTAAATACAGATAATATGACTTCTCTTAAGTTTTTATTATTAAATTTAGGTCTGAAAAGGTTAAGATGAGAAGGATAAAATATACTTTTTACAGTCTCATAGTTGTACAAGTTATCAACATAATTTCCATCCTTTCCAGAAGCTAGAGCTAAGGCTATTAAAGCACCTGTAGAAGTACCAGCAAATAAGTGTGTATACTTTAAGATATCAGGATATTTATTATAAATGCGTTTTAATATACGTGTGGATAGGGCACCACGAATTCCTCCACCATCAAATACAATAATTCTGAATGTAGACATTAGACACCTCCGTTGCAGCTTATATGATTATTGTATTAATGATTATGTAGGTATGTGAATATGTTATTATCTGTTTTAAAACATCTTTGACTTATTAAGAAGCTAAGAACTCTGTTTATGAAGGTTTTTGAAATTACCTGGGGAATATTTAAATATGCTAGATAATAATCAGATTAAATGAAAACAGTGAAGGATGGTGAAGATTAGCTATGTTAAGTATATATAGTACATAGCTAGAAGAAATATGGAAGAAAGAAAAGTAAAAAATGTATTATTACCTAAAATTACAGCAATAAATGAAGAGATATATTCTTTAGAGAAGAATATAGATGATGAAGATTATTTTAATAATGTAATGATGCTTAATTGTGACTTAAGTAATGAGAGTGCATCGCATGTTGAATTTTCGGAAGTTATATTTAAAAATGTAGATTTTAGAAATGTAAAATTTCCTCATATTGAATTGATAGATGTAAAGTTTGAAAACTGTGATTTATCAAATTCTAATTTAAATAATGGAATTTTGCATAGGGTAGAAATGATAAACTGTAAGCTTATAGGTATAGATTTGACAGATACAAATATTCAAAATGTCACATTAAATCAGTGTAACGGTGACTATAGTAACATATCTTTCTCTACTCTTAAAAATGTAAATTTTATAGATTCATCATTTAATAATGTAATATTTGAAAATAGTAAATTTAATAAAGTAAACTTTGAAAATGTAAGTATGAGGCAAATTGATATATCTAAGGCTATGGTGAAAGGAATTGATTTTAGAAATAGTGATATAGAAGGACTTATTGGAGATGTAAGAGATTTATATGGAATAGTAGTTACTCCAATGCAAGCACTATCGCTTTCGAGAATTTTAGGGATTGTAATTAAGGAATAGATGTATTAAAGAGACTGCCAGAGTAATGAATTTTAATTAGGATATTTAAAGTTAGGAGAAAACATATGATAACAATAATATCATCAGCTAAATCTTTAGATTTTGAAAAAGAAATATTTATAGATGAAAGTACCGAACCTGTATTTATGAATGAAGTAAGAGAATTAGTAGATATAATTAAAAATTACAATGAAGAAGAAATAGCTAAGATAATGAAAATTAGTAATAAGTTATCAAAGGTAAATTATAATAGATTTCAATGCTTTTATGACCAACAAGTAAATACTAGACAGGCTATTTTTGGATTTAGTGGGGAAGTATATAGAGCTATAAATCCTTTTGAATATGACAGATCAAACATAGAGTTTGCGCAAAAGCACATTAGGATTTTATCAGGTTTATTTGGGATTTTAAGACCTTTAGATAATATAAAAGAATATCGGCTAGAGATGGCTACAAAGTTAAGAGGTATACCTGAAGAAGATTTATATAAATTTTGGACAAAAAAGATTACTCAAAATATAGTTCAAGATTTAAATCTTAAAGAAGATAAGACAATTTTAAATTTGGCCTCTCTGGAGTACTCTAAATCCATAGATAAAAGTGAGCTAGGTACTATTAATGTCTATGATGTTGAATTTAAAGAAAATATAGAGGGAAAATATAAGATTATAGGAACATATGCTAAGAGGGCTAGGGGGCTTATGGTAACTTATATTGTTAAAAATAATATAGATAATATAGAAGATTTAAAGAATTTTAAAGAAGAAGGTTATTGTTATAATAAAGAAATAAGTAGCAATCCTAAATTAGTTTTTACTAGAGAAAAAATACTTTAGGTCTATGACTTTAGTATTAAATAATGTGACATTATAAAAGAAATTAAAGGTGCATTAATTATAAAAAGTAGGGGATTACTAAAATATATAAAATAAAAACTTGTATTTTAAATACAAGTTTTTTTATTCAAAAATATTATAAGATGATAATAGGAGCAAATTATGATAATAGCTAATATATTAATTGTAATGACAGTACTTTTTATAATATTTATCAAAACTATAAATTGCTTATTTTATTATGCTACTCTTGGTAAAAAGTGTGATAAGATAGAAACCTTTAATAGTCTTTACACCATGGGATTATATTCTCTTGATGAGTATGAAAAGTTAAAATTGGAAGAACTAATTGTACAAAGTAAAGATGGATATAAGTTAAAAGGATATTATCTAAACTGTAATTTACCTTCAAAAAAAATAATAATATTATTGCATGGATACTTGGTTGGCCACTACAGGTCTTGCCAATATATAAAGTTTTTTATAAAAGAAGGATTTAATATTCTTTTAGTAGATCAAAGAGGTCATGGTAATAGTGAAGGAACTTATGCTACCTATGGAAGATATGAGTGTGAAGATTTAGATTTATGGGTAAGCTGTATAAGACAAAAAGTTGGGGAGAAATGCTTTATAGGTGTACATGGCCATTCTATGGGAGCTGCTACTGGTCTTATGTATTCAGTTTTAGGAAAGAATAAAATAGATTTTATAATATCGGAATCAGCTTATGCAAATGCAATAGAGGTTATAAAAAGAAAGTTAAATAAATACAAGATTCCTTTTTTTCCCTTCTATAATCTCACTAATCATAAAATAAAAAAAGTATGTGGCTTTTCTTTAGGAGAAATAAGTCCAATGGATATGGTAAAGGAAAGCAAAGTACCAATTATGTTCATTCATGGAGATGAAGATGAATTAATACCATGTTATATGTCCATGGAAATGTATGAAATTAAAAAGGGAATAAAAAGCTTATGTATAATTCCAAGAGCTAAGCATAATACTTGTTATGCCACTAACCGAGAGAAATATGAAAATGAAGTAAAAAACTTTCTTAAAATGATATAATAATAAAAAGTGGCTAATAAATATTTTAAAATCAAGATAATATTTTAATGGGGGATGAAGGGGAATGAGAGTAGGATTAGTATTATCTGGTGGAGGCGGAAAAGGAGCTTATGAGATAGGAGTATGGAAAGCTATAAAAGAGTTAAATATAGATAAATACATAAAAGTAGTTTCAGGTACTTCTATAGGTGCTATAAATGCAGCTTTATTTGCTCAAGATGATTTTGAAGAAGCTAAGAAAATGTGGCAAGAGGTTACTATAGAGAAGTTGTTACCAGTAAATAGTAAAGTCTTAATAAGGAAAGGCGTAACCCTCGCTATTGGTAGTAGAAATATGAATTTAGTAAAAAAATATATGACAAAGAAATTAGAGCAGGGTGATATTCCTAGGGATGGAGCTAAGGATATTATAGAGAAATATATAAATATTGATAAATTAAAAAAGTCAAATAAAATATGTTATGTATCATGTACTGAAATGCCGGAGTTCTCTGCTAAATATTTTAAAATAAATGACTATGAAGAAGAAAAGGCTAGAAGTATATTATTAGCAACGGCTTGTCTTCCTATGATATATGAAAGTGAAGAAATTGGTGGGAAGACATATTTAGATGGGGGACTAGTAGATAATACTCCTATAAAACCAGTATATGAAGAAGGTTGTGATATAATAATAGCTGTACTATTATCTAAGGAAGCTAAAATAAGAAGAGAAGATTTTCCAGATGCAAAAATCATAGAACTAATTCCTTCAGACATAGAAACAAAAATATTAGATGGATTATTAAATCTAGATGAAGAGTCTAAAAACAAGAGAATTCAAAGAGGTTACTATGATACAAAAAATCTTTTAGAACCTATTTTTGAAATGGCAAGATATCAATTAATCGAAGAATTAGAAAGACAGGCTATGGACAGTGAATTACAAGAATTTGAAGAAAAAAATAAGGAAAGTTGGATAGCTAGAAATACAAGAAGAATAAAGAGAAAACTTGGAATAAAAAAACTTTAATAAATATTATGTAAAGTAAAAATATATAGATAAAAAGATAGATTCCTATAGGAGTCTATTTATTTTTAGTGGAAATAATATATAAATAAGTGTTATTATATATTAGTAAAATTTAATTAATGTATATAGATAATTTAGAAAAGGGTGAATTGCAGTGAATGAATTAGAGCAATGTAGAAAAGAAATCGATGAGATTGATAAAGAACTTATAAATCTATTTGAGAGAAGAATGGATGTTGCTATAAGAGTAGCTAATTATAAAAAAGAAAATGATTTACCGATATATGATGAGGAAAGAGAATCAAAGGTTATTAAAAAAAAATGTAGACAATTTAAAAAATAAGAACTATGATTTATTAGCAAGAAGATTTTTCTTAAGCATAATGGAGTTAAGTAGAAGTTTGCAAGAGAGCATTATAAAAAAGCATAAGTAAAGTTATTTAAATTAATCATATATAAAGGAGTAATGTTATGGAGTTTTACGGCATACTAGGTGAGAAATTAGGACATAGCTTATCACCGAGAATACATAAGATAATATTTCAGGCTATGGAAGTAGAAGGTGCATATAAACTATTTGAAATACCTAAAGGAAATTTAGAAAAATTCATAGATGCACTTAAACTTTTAAAAATTAAAGGAGCCAGTGTAACTATTCCTTACAAGGAAGAAATTATTAAGTATTTAGATGAGATATCACCAGAAGCACAAAGAATAGGTGCTGTTAATACAATATCACTAGAGGATAATAAACTATATGGTTATAACACAGATTACTATGGCTTTGGATATATGTTAAAGGTACATAATGTTAAGATACAAGACTCAATAGCTGTAATTTTGGGAAATGGTGGAGCTACAAAGGCTGCTGTGTGTTATTTATTAGACAATGGAGCTAAAAATGTTTATATAGTAAGTAGGACACCAGAAATAAATAAGGGAATAAATCATGAAAAAGTTCAACTAATAAGTTATGAGCAGTTAAAAGAAATTCAAGGAGATATGATAATTAATACAACTCCAGTAGGTATGTTTCCTAACGAAGATGCCACTCCTGTTAATGATACTATCATAAATAATTTTCAAACAGTTGTAGATATAGTATATAACCCATCAGAGACAAAATTTTTATTAAAGGGAAAAGAGTTAGGAAAAAAAGTTGTAGGGGGATTATCTATGCTCATAGGACAAGGCGTAAAAGCACAGGAAATATGGCAAAAGAATTCTATTGATGACCAAGTAATTAAAGATATATATGAAATTTTAAATAGAGAGTTTAGTTAATTATAAGAGGTGATTGCTATGAAAATTATGGTTATAAATGGACCTAACCTGAATTTTTTGGGCATAAGGGAAAAACATATATATGGCTCAAAAAGCTTTGAAAAGATTGAAAATTACATAAAGGAATGTTCTAAATCCTTAGGACATGATATAGTGATGTTACAAAGCAATATAGAGGGGGAAATTATTAACTTCATCCAAAGGGCATACTATGAAAAATATGATGGAATAATAATTAATCCAGGTGCCTTTACCCATTATAGCTATGCAATCTATGATGCTATAAAAAGTGTAAACATAGATACTGTAGAAGTTCATTTATCACAGATTTATGATAGAGAAGATTTTAGACAAAAATCAGTTACAGCTCCAGCATGTATAGGTCAGATATGTGGTTTTGGAGAATATGGATATATAATGGCTATGAATGCTCTAGAAAATAAAATGAAGATTTCTAGCTAAAGTAGGTTATAATACTAATTAAACATTTGTAACCTAGGAGGAAGGGAAACTTATGGATGAGCTTAATAATAGGATAATAGACATATATACAAGTCTTTCTGAAAGTGGGGTTAGATTTTATTATGAGGATGATATTAACCCTTTTAGCGAAATAAAAGAATTGAATTCTTGTAATGAAAAATATCTATGGTTCACAACTGAGGGAGAAAATGAAGTTAAAGTATCCATAGAAGATTTCAGAGTATATCATTCAAAGGAAAACATTAATCTTTATGATTGGGTTGAAATAAGAGAATTTGATAGGCTTTTAGAAGAATTAAATGAGAATTAGTAGAATTAAATAAAAAATAGACAACTAAGGTATTAATTACTTAGTTGTTTATTATTTTTTTGAAATTTTTAAATTGTGGATAAAATAAAGTAAATTTTCAGAAGAAAGGTTGATAATCTAAGATTTATCCACTTAGTGTTAATTATATTGTGGATAGAGTTGTGGAAAATGTTAATAATTACATTATTTTACAATGGAAAGTATATAGTATTTATTGTGGTTATAAAGTATTTTTTAAAAATAGTTAAAGTAAATTGTCTTTCTAGTATTTAGTTGAAGGTTAGTACAATTAATACTAGAAAGCTTTTATTATGGAATATACTTAGTATTACTAAACATGAAGAATATTAATATAAACATATTTTCATAAACATAAGGTATATTCAAAGGTTCATTATGAAAAAAAAATCATGAAAATATAAAAAAAATTTAATAAATCTATTGATTTATTAATAAAAAAAATATAGAATAATATTGTTTGTTTAGTAAATGTAAACTTAAGGTTTAGTATAATACATAAGATTGAGGTGGAATCGTGCAAATTGGAGAGAAGATTAAAAGTCTTAGAATCGAAAAACAGTTAACACAAGAAGAACTTGCAAACAGATGTGAATTATCCAAGGGGTTCATCTCACAAATAGAGAATGATCTCACATCTCCATCTATTGCAACACTTATGGACATTCTTCAGATACTAGGCACAAATTTAAATGAATTCTTTAGTGAGAAGATTAATGAAAGAGTTAAGTTTACAAATGACGATATGTTTGAAACTGAGGATGAAGATCTAAAGTATAGATTAAAGTGGCTAGTACCAGATGCTCAAAAAAATCAGATGGAGCCTATAATGCTCACATTAGAACCAAATGGAAAATACAAAGAAGAAACTCCTCATGAGGGAGAGGAATTTGGACTTGTGCTTCATGGTATTGTAAACCTGCATTTAGGAGATAAGGTATATAAAATACGTAAGGGAGAAAGCTTTTATTTTAAGCCAAAGTCTAATCATTATATTTCAAATACAGGAAAAACTGAAGCGACAGTAATATGGGTAAGTACACCACCGTCATTTTAAGTAGACAGATTTAATAAGGTGACACAAAAGTATAATTAGCATTATGTTATAAAAGAGGTGTTTATGTTGGGTGATAATATAATTGAAATTAAAGGTATATCTAAAACCTTTGAAGACAACAAAGTTTTAGACAATATAACTTTAGGGATAAAAAAGAATGAGTTTATAACATTACTTGGTCCAAGTGGCTGTGGTAAAACTACTACATTAAAAATCTTAGCAGGTTTTGAAACTTGCGATGAAGGTGAAGTTATATTTGAAGATAAGAAAATCAATGACTTACCTCCATATGAAAGACAGATTAATACAGTGTTTCAAAAATATGCACTATTTCCTCACATGAATGTATATGAAAACATAGCTTTTGGATTAAAAATAAAAAAACTTTCTAAAAGCGAAATTGATAAAAAAGTAAATGAAGTTTTGAAATTAGTAGATCTTAAGGGCTTTGAAAAAAGAAAAATTGAATCTCTAAGCGGTGGTCAGCAACAAAGAGTAGCTATAGCAAGAGCTATTGTTAATGAGCCAAAGGTATTACTTCTTGATGAGCCTTTAGGTGCTCTTGACTTAAAGCTTAGAAAAGAAATGCAAATAGAGCTTAAAAGAATACAAAAGCAATTGGGAATTACTTTTGTATTTGTAACCCACGATCAAGAAGAAGCACTAACTATGTCTGATACTGTGGTAGTAATGAACAAGGGAGTGATTCAACAAATGGGTACTCCGGAAGATATATATAATGAACCTGAGAATAAGTTTGTAGCTAGGTTTATAGGAGAAAGCAATATTACGGACGGAATAATGTTAGAAGACTTTAAGGTTAAATTCTGTGGACGTATATTTGAATGTGTTGATAAAGGCTTTGATAAAGATGAAGATATAGATGTGGTAATAAGACCAGAGGATATAAAAATAGTAAATAAAGAAGAAGGAAACTTAAAAGGGATAGTAAAATCTTCTGTATTTAAAGGAGTTCACTATGAATTAGAAGTAGAGGAAGAGAGTATGAACTTTATTCTTCATAATACTAAAAACTTTTCTATAGGTACAGAAATCGGAATGGATATTTATCCAGAAGACATTCACATAATGAAAAAGTCAGGAGAAGCGTAGAATGAAAAAGAAATCATATTTAGCTTATCCTTATGTATTGTGGAGCTCCTTGTTTATAATAGTACCTCTTCTTCTAATAGTATTTTTTAGCTTTACAGAAAAAGTGAGCGGAAGCTACCAATTCTCTATAAATAATTTTAAAAGATTAATGGATCCTTTATATATAAAGGTATTTACTAGATCTATTAGCTTAGCATTACAATCAACAATTTTATGTTTAGTAATGGGATATCCCATTGCGTATATGATATCAAGAAAACCAGAGAATAAACGTGGAATGCTTATAATGTTATTTATTCTTCCAATGTGGATGAATTTCTTGCTTAGAACCTATGCATGGCTTGCAATTCTAGGAAAGAATGGTTTGCTTAATAACTTACTTAATATCATTGGGTTAAACTCAGTAGATATACTATATACAAATGGTGCAGTACTTCTTGGAATGGTGTATAACTTTCTTCCATTTATGGTACTACCAATATATACATCTCTATTAAAGATGGATCAAGATTTAGTTAATGCTGCTTATGATTTGGGAGCTGGAAAAATTACAGCTTTTATGAAGATAATTTTTCCTTTAAGTATACCAGGAGTTATCTCAGGAATAACTATGGTATTTATGCCAGCGGTATCTACCTTTGTAATCTCGCAACTTTTAGGTGGTGGAAAGCACATGCTCATAGGAAATTTAATTGAGCAGCAGTTTACTTCTGTTGGAGATTGGAACTTTGGTTCTGCAATATCTATCCTTATGATGATATTAATTTTATTAGCTATGGGATTAACCTCTAAGTTTTCAGATGATGATGAAAAAGGAGGAGGTAGAGTATTATGGTAAAAGCAAAAAAAATATTTTCAAATATATATTTGATTTTAATATTTATATTTTTATATGCTCCTATTTTTGCCCTAGCACTATTTTCTTTTAATGATTCAAAATCTATGGCTAGATGGCAAGGGTTTACTTTTAAGTGGTATCAGCAATTGTTTAATAATGATAGAATAATTTCAGCTCTAATAACCACTGTAGTAGTAGCAATATTGGCATCTGCAATAGCTACAGTCATAGGAACAATAAGCGCTATAGGGATAGACAGAATGAGAGGGCCTAAAAAGGCAATGCTTCTCAATATAAACTATCTACCTGTATTAAATCCTGATATAGTAACAGCAATAGGTCTTATGATACTTTTTATATTTTTTAATATGAAGTTAGGGTTTTTAACTATGTTACTAGCACACATAACTTTTAATATACCATATGTAGTTTTATCTGTATTGCCAAAGTTAAAACAGCTTCCAGACAATGTAGAAGAAGCTGCTATGGATTTAGGTGCAAAACCTATTTATACCCTTAGAAAGGTAATACTTCCACAGATAAAACCAGGTATAATTTCAGGCTTTTTAATTGCCTTTACTATGTCTATAGATGACTTTATTATAAGTTTTTTTAACACTGGAAATGGAGTGACTAACTTATCAATTGAGGTTTATTCTATGGCAAAGAGAGGTATTAAACCAGAGATTAATGCACTGACTACATTAATGTTTATAACAGTATTAATACTATTATTATTATCTAACAGAAAGCAAGCAATGGTAGGGAAGGAGTAATAAGATGAAAAGATTAAAAAAAAATTATAGCTCTAGTATGTACAGGGGTAATGGTGACAGCTATGCTTACAGGTTGTGGAACAAAATCCTCTGGTGATGTTTTAAATATTTATAACGTTGGAGATTATATAGATGAATCTCTAATAGAAAAATTTGAAGAAGAAACTGGTATAAAGGTAGTATATGAAACCTACGATACCAATGAAATCATGTATCAAAAGATAAAGAGTGGTGGATCAAAATATGATTTAATAGTTCCATCAGACTATATGATTGAAAAGATGAAGGATGAGAAATTAATCCAGAAGATAGATTATTCTAATATTCCTAACTATAAAAATATAGATGAAAGCTTTAAAAAGCCTAGCTATGATGAAAATGATGAATATAGTGTACCTTATTTCTGGGGAACTTTTGGTATTCTTTATAACAAAAATATGGTAAGTGATCCTGTAGATAGTTGGGACATTTTATGGAATGAGAAATACTCTGGAGAAATCCTAATGCTGGATTCAGTTAGAGATACTATGGCTATTGCCTTAATGAAGCTAGGATATTCTCAAAATAGCATAAATGAAAAAGAACTAGATAAAGCTAAGGCTGAATTAATAGCTCAAAGGCCTTTAGTTCGTGCTTATGTTAATGATGAAGGTAAAGATAGACTTTTAGGAGAAGAAGCTGCTATGGGAATAGTTTATTCTGGAGATGCAGTAACTCTTATGGATCAAAATGAAAATCTAGCCTATGGAATCCCTAAAACAGGTACAAATAAGTGGGTAGACGCGCTATGCATACCAACAGATGCAGAAAATAAAGATTATGCAGAGAAATTTATAAACTTTATGTTAGAGCCGGAAAATGCTGTCCAAAACATAGATTATATAGGATATTCTACACCAAATAAAGCAGCTCTTGAAATGCTTTCACAAGATGTTAAATCTAACCCAGTAGCTTATCCAGATAAGACTCTTCTTGATAAATGTGAATCATTCATAGACCTTGGTGACAACATTAAGCTTTATGATGAAAGATGGATTGAAATAAAATCTAAATAGTATAAAAATAGTAGCTAACCTATTTATGGTGAGCTACTATTTTTTATATCATAATGAAAATTCATTAAAGTTTTTGTTAAATTTAATAGACTTTACACAAATATAATTTGATTAGGGAGGAATTTTTATGTATCGAGTACAATTTTATTGTATAATATATATAAAGGCAACTAAAATTGGTAAAAAGTTTAGTTATAATAATTTTATTTAAAATAAACAATATAAATTAAGGAGGTAATATGCTTGAGTTAATGATTATATGTGGATTAGTATTACTAATTTGCATAACATCCAGTAAAGTATTATATAAGTTTGGTGTACCAATGCTGCTTATATTCATCATTTTAGGAATGTTATTTGGCTCAGATGGTGTAGTAGGAATATATTTTGATAATTATGAGCTTACAAGAGAATTATGTTCCTTTGGGTTGGTATTTATAATGTTCTATGGTGGGTTTGGTACCAATTGGAAAGAAGCTAAACCTGTTGCAAGAGAATCCATTTTAATGTCTACATTTGGAGTAATAATCACATCAGGATTGACAGGATTATTCTGTTATTTTGTCCTTAAAACAAGTCTTTTAGAAGGGTTGCTAATAGGCTCCATAGTTGGGTCTACAGATGCAGCATCAGTATTTTCTATATTACGTTCACAGAAATTAAACTTAAAAGGAGAAATTGCTTCTATACTAGAGGTTGAAAGTGGAAGTAATGACCCTATTGCATATATGCTAACATTAATAGTTTTAACATTAATGAATAATGGGGGGATCAGCTCAATAGTACCTATAGTAATTGGACAAATTATTTTTGGTATATTAATTGGGGTGATATTATCTAAGCTAACGGTCTATATAATGAGAAATGCAAATTTTGAAGTAGATGGATTTTATACAATATTCATAACGGCAATTGCTATTTTATCTTATGCATTAAGTGAATGGGTAGGCGGTAATGGATATTTAAGTGTTTATATAGCTGGTATTGTCATTGGAAATAGCAAAATTCCACACAAGAGAAGCTTAGTTCATTTCTTTGATGGAGTATCGTGGATAATGCAAATTATGCTATTTTTTGTATTAGGTTTATTAGCATTCCCTTCTGAATTACCAAGTGTTATAGGGAGCTCTATTTTAATATCAATATTTATGATAATAATTGCACGTCCAATCGCAACCTTTGGTGTTTTAAGTTGGTTTAAGATACCATTTAAACAACAGTTGTTTGTTTCTTGGGTAGGTTTAAGAGGGGCAGCTTCAATTGTTTTTGCAATATATGCAATAACATCAGGGATACCATTAGAAAATGATATATTTCATATAATATTTTTTATAGCTTTATTATCAGTAGCTATTCAAGGAACATTAATCCCTAAAGTAGCTAGAAAGTTAGATTTAGTAGATGATACAAAAACAGTATTAAAAACATTTACCGACTATCAAGAAGATAGGTCTACAACATTAATAGAGTATAATGTTGATTCTAAGAGTAGTTGGAAAGAAAAGACTATAATGGAAGCGGATATTCCAGAGGAGATACTTATTGTAATGATAAAAAGAGATAGTGAAATAATAGTTCCAAAAGGCTCTACACTAATTAAGCAAGGTGATATATTAGTTTTAAGTGGAAATAATATAGAATATTTATTAGAAAGAAATGCTGGAGCGTAAATTTTGTCCAAAGTGGCTATAGAACTTATAGTCACTTTGGTTTTGATATTTATATGAGGGTTAATATAGTTATGAATTATTTTATTCTTAGATATTGTATTTTGAGTAAAATATTGCATATAAATAAATTAGCGCTATAATAGACTTATATACATTATTTTAATTTAAGGAGGGAGTTAATTGGACAATTTAAAAGTTACTCCTTTAAGAGGAGAATATGAGAAGAATGGTGGGAAAATTGTAGAGTTTGCTGGATATGAATTACCTACTCAATTTAAGGGGATTCTACATGAACATGAAACCGTAAGAGAAAGAGCAGGTTTGTTTGATGTTTCTCATATGGGTGAAGTACTAGTAAAGGGAAAGGATGCTGAAAAATTTGTTAACTATCTTTTAACAAATGATGTGAAAACACTAAAAAATGGAGATGTTATATACAGTTTCATGTGTTATCCAAATGGTGGTGTTGTAGATGACTTACTAGCTTATAAATTTTCAGAAGATTATTATTATTTAGTTGTAAATGCAAGCAATAAAGAAAAAGACTTTAAATGGATGTTAGATAACAAAGGTAATTTTGAGATAACCATTGAAGATATTTCTGATAGTGTAGCTCAATTAGCACTTCAAGGGCCAAAAGCTCAAGAAGTATTACAAAAATTAACACAACTTAATTTATCAGAGATAGGATTTTTCCAGTTTAAAGATGATATAGACATATGTAATAAAAAAGTTTTAATTTCAAGAACAGGATACACTGGTGAAGATGGCTTTGAAATATATGCAAAACCTGAGGATGTAGTAGTCTTATGGAGAGAAATACTTAAAGCTGGAGAAAATGAAGGTGTTGAACCTATTGGACTTGGCGCTAGAGATACACTAAGATTTGAAGCTACACTTCCATTGTATGGAAATGAAATGGATGAAACTATAACTCCATTAGAAATGGGTTTTGGATTTTTTGTGAAACTTAATAAAGAAAATTTTATTGGTAAAAATGTTTTAATAAAACAAAAGGAAAATGGAGTAACCAGAAAATTAGTAGGATATGAATTGATAGATAGAGGTATAGGAAGACATGGTTATATAGTAATTAAGGATAATGAAGAAATAGGACATGTAACCACTGGATATATGTCTCCTACCTTAAACAAAACAATAGGATTTGCGTTAATTGATGCTAAGTACGCAGCATTAGGTACAGAAATTTTTATAAAAGTTAGAAATAAAGAATTAAAGGCAATGGTTGTCAATAAAAAGTTTTATAGTAAAAAAACTCAAAAATAAGGGGGATTAATCATGTTAGTATTGGAAAATTTATTATATACAAAGAATCATGAATGGATAAGAGTAGAGGAAGATAAAGCTTATATAGGAGTTACAGATTGTGCACAAAAATTATTAGGGGATATAGTTTTTGTAGATTTACCATCAGAAGATGATGAGTTTTCTAAGGGAGAAGCTTTTTCAACAATTGAATCTGTTAAAGCTGCTGAAGATATTTTCATGCCTGCAAGTGGTAATGTACTACAAGTTAATGAAGAGTTAACTGATAATCCTATTCTAGTAAATGAAAATGCATATGATGCTTGGATGATTTGTGTAGAGTTATCAAATAAAGATGATTTAAAAGATTTATTAAAAGCTGAAGAGTATGAAGAATTATGTAAAGACCTATGTAAAGAAGGTGAATAATATGTTTCCTTATATTCCTATTACAGAAAGAGAAAAAAATCAAATGCTTGATTTTATTTCTGTAAAATCAATAGAGGATTTATTTAAAGATATTCCGGATAATTTAAAATTAAATAGAGAATTAAACATTGATAAAGGTTTATCTGAGTTAGAAGTTGAGAAAATAATGACTAACTTAGCTAATAAAAATAAATCTATAGAAGATTTTATTTGTTTTTTAGGTGCAGGCATGTATGATCATTATGTTCCTTCTATATGTAAACATTTAACTGGAAGAACAGAATTTTATACAGCTTATACTCCATATCAACCTGAAATTAGCCAAGGAACTTTACAAGCAGTTTTTGAGTATCAAACTATGATTTGTAACTTAACAGGTATGGAAGTTTCAAACTCATCTATGTATGATGGGGCTACAGCAGCAGTAGAAGCTTCTGTAATGGCTATAGAAAATACAAAGAGAAATACCATAATAGTTTCTAAAACAGTACATCCGGACACAAGACAAGTTTTAAAAACTTATTTAAAATATAAAGGGTACGATTTATTAGAAGTTGATGAAAGTAATGGAGTTACAGATATTGAGAAGGTAAAATCATTATTAAATAAAGATGTAGCAGGAGTTATTATACAAAGTCCAAACTTCTTTGGAATTATAGAAGAGGTAGAGGAATTAGAGAAAGATGTCCATTTAAATAAATCTTTACTTATTATGAGTGTGGATCCATTATCTTTAGGTGTTTTAAAAAGCCCTGGTGAACTAGGGGCAGATATAGCTATAGGGGATGGTCAAAGTCTTGGTGCTAATATTAACTTTGGAGGACCTGGTCTAGGATTTCTAAATACTACTAAAAAGCTTATGAGAAAAATGCCAGGTAGAATTGTTGGAGAAACTGACGACAGTCATGGTAACAAAGGATATGTATTAACACTTCAAGCAAGAGAACAACATATAAGAAGAGAAAAAGCTACCTCTAATATATGTTCTGATCAAACATTAATGGCAATAGGTGCTGCTGTATATATGGCTACCATAGGAAAAGAAGGTATAAAAGAAATAGGAGCTCAATGCATCAAAAAGTCTCACTATGCTTTTAATCAATTAATAGAGAGTGGTAAATATAAGCCATTAT
Source organism: Clostridium sulfidigenes (assembly GCF_000732635.1). Taxonomy (GTDB): domain Bacteria; phylum Bacillota; class Clostridia; order Clostridiales; family Clostridiaceae; genus Clostridium_J; species Clostridium_J sulfidigenes. Next base: position 42,557 of record NZ_JPMD01000004.1, read on the forward strand.
TCAATAAACCATTTTTTAAGGAGTTTGCAGTGAAATCTGATACTTGCTTATGTGAAATAAATAACAAATTACTAGATAATAATATTTTAGGCGGATATATTTTAGAAGAAGATTACCCTCAATATAAGAATTCTATGTTACTTTGTGTAACAGAAAAAAGATCGAAGGATGAAATAGACAAATTAGTTAAAGTGATGGAGGAGATATAATGAAAAGTTATAATAAAGTTATCTTTGAACTATCATGTGAGGGTAAAGTAGGTTATACGCTTCCACAAATAGATGTGGAGGATATAAATATAGAGTCTGTTATACCTAAAAATATGTTAAGAGAAGAGGAGGCATATCTTCCACAAGTAAGTGAAGTTGATGTAGTTAGACATTACACTGCTCTTTCTAATAAAAACTATTGTGTAGATAAGGGGTTCTATCCTCTAGGGTCTTGTACTATGAAATATAATCCTAAAATTAATGAAGATGTGGCTATGTTTTCTGGTTTTAGTAAAATTCATCCTAAAGAATCAGCAGAAAATGTACAAGGTGCATTAGAACTTATCCACGACCTTTCCTTAAAGTTATGTGAAATTACAGGTATGGATGATTTTACATTGCAACCCGCTGCTGGAGCTCATGGTGAATTCACAGGACTTTTATTAATAAAAGCATATCATGAAAGTAGAAATGATTTTAAACGTAAAAAAATAATAGTTCCTGACTCAGCTCATGGTACAAATCCTGCAAGTGCAAAAGTGGCAGGTTTTGAAATAGTTGAAATTAAATCTGATAAGGATGGATTGGTTTCAATAGAAGAACTAAAAAAAGTTTTAAATGATGAAATAGCGGGACTGATGCTTACAAATCCAAATACTTTAGGTTTGTTTGAGAAAAATATAGAGGATATAAGTAAGTTGGTTCATGAAGCAGGCGGACTTTTATACTATGATGGAGCAAACTTAAATGCTATTATGGGAAAAGCTCGTCCTGGTGATATGGGATTTGATGTGTGTCATTTAAATCTTCATAAAACATTTTCAACACCACATGGTGGTGGTGGTCCAGGAGCAGGTCCAGTAGGCGTATGTGGTAAACTTTCTAAGTTTCTTCCGGTTCCAATTATAAAAAAGGAAGAAGAGAAGTTTGTATTTGATTATGATAGACCTGATTCTATTGGAAAAGTAAGAAGTTTTTATGGGAACTTTGGAGTGTTAGTTAGAGCATATACCTATATACTAACTATGGGAAGAGAAGGACTGAAAGCTGCTTCAGAGAATGCTGTATTAAATGCAAATTATATAAAAGAAGCTTTGAAAGATTATTATAAGGTAGCTATAGATGAGGTATGTAAGCATGAAGTTATCTTTGCTGGTTTAAAAGATAACCCAAATCATATATCAACTTTAGATGTAGCTAAAAGATTGATTGACTATGGTGTACATCCACCAACAGTTTATTTTCCTCTAATAGTTGAAGATGCTCTTATGATAGAACCAACTGAAAGTGAAAGCTTAGAGTCCATCAATGAGTTTGTTGAAGTTATGAAGATAATAGCTATAGAAGCTAAGGAGAATCCAGAAGTTTTACATGAAGCTCCTCAAAATGCTTTAGTAAGAAGGTTAGATCAAGTTAAAGCAGCCAGAACACCAATTTTAAAGTGGAGTAAATAATTCTTTAGTAGTTAATGTTAAAATTCATAGGCATTAGTATAATAATGTCAAAGATTATGCTAATGCCTTAAAATTTTAATTAAAATAAGTTTGTATTTAAAGTTAACGTAACATTCATACAGAATATATTAAGGAGTGTAGTTATGAAAGATATAATTGTAATAGGTGGAGGACCCGGTGGTTATGTTGCTGCAATTAGGGCAGCACAATTAGGAGCAAAGGTGTGTCTTATAGAAAAAGAAAGTTTAGGTGGGACATGTCTAAATTATGGGTGTATTCCAACTAAAACCATATATAGAACTGCAGAACTTTTTAATAATCTAAGGCATATTGAAGACTTTGGTATTAAAGCATATAATCCTGAAATAGATGTAGATAAGATTCAAGAAAGAAAAGGAAACATCATAAAAACTTTAGTAACTGGAATAGAAGCCCTCTTAAAGGGAAATAATGTAGAACTTATAAGAGGTAAGGCTACATTAATTGATAAAAATACTGTAACAGTAGTATGCAACGAAGAAGAAATAACTATTAAAGGTAAAAATATAATTATAGCTACTGGATCTAAGACCGAAATTCCATCCATTGAAGGAGTATATGATAGTAAAAACATTATAACAAGCACTGAACTTTTAGATTTTAATCACATACCAAAATCCTTAGTAGTTATAGGTGGTGGAGTAATTGGAATGGAGTTTGCCAGTATCTTTAATGCTATGGGAAGTAAAGTTACAGTGATAGTTGCGAGAAATTCTATACTATATGATATAGATAGAGATATTTCAAAGAGATATTCAGCTATGGCAAAAAAGTCTGGAATAGATATTCTTACTTCAACTAAGGTTATGAGTTTTAGAGAGGCCGAAGAAATAGTTATACAATGTCAAGGTAAAAAAGGTGACTTTGAAGTAAGAGGAGAAAAAGTACTCCTTGCAAAAGGAAGAAAACCTAATTATGAAGGTATCGATATAGATAATTTAGGAATAGATACTCATAAAAAAGGTATAGTAGTTGATGAAAATTATGAAACTTCTTTAAATGGGGTATATGCTATTGGAGATGTTAATGGAATTTCACTACTTGCTCATGCAGCTTCCTATCAAGGAGTAGAAGTTGTGGAACATATATTATTAAATAAGCCTTGTCATAAAGCTGTAATTCCTTCGTGTATTTTCACTTTTCCTGAGATAGCAGTAGTTGGAATTACAGAAGAAGAAGCTAAAGAGAAAGGAATAAACTATAAAAAGAATAAGTTTTTGTTTGGTGCTAATGGAAAAGCATTAGCCTTAGGAGAAGGAGAAGGATTAGTAAAAGTTATAAGTGATGAAAATAATATAATTTTAGGCGTGCATATTCTTGGCCCACATGGGTCTGATTTAATATTAGAGGGAACTATAATGGTTGAAAAGAAAATGACTGTGTCAGATCTAAAAGAAGTAGTTCATAGTCATCCAACCTTAGGGGAGGCACTACATGAGGCTGTTTTAGGATTAAACAAAGAGGCTATACACAGTCTAAATAAGTAAATATTATTTTCAATATACATTATGTTTATCAAAATAAAAAGGAGAAAAGATGAGATACATTGATAATAATTGCACAGATCCTTATTTTAATTTAGCTCTAGAGGAATATTTATTAAGAGAAAAAAAGGGTGAATATTTTGTACTTTGGAGAGATGAACCTTGTATAGTGATTGGAAAAAATCAAAATACTCTATCAGAAATCAATGAGGAATATATAAAAAAGCATGATATAAAAGTTGTGAGAAGACAAAGTGGAGGCGGAGCTGTTTTTCATGATCTTGGGAATTTAAACTTTACATTTATAGTTGAGGATGATGGAAAAAAGTTTAATGATTTTGAGACATTTGTTATTCCAATCATCGGTGTATTAAATGAATTAGGTATAAAGGCAGAATTTTCAGGAAGAAATGATCTTTTAATAGATGGTAAGAAGTTTTCAGGAAATGCTCAATGTAAATATAAAAATAGAGTAATGCATCATGGAACTTTATTATTTTCTTCTGACATAGTTAATTTAAGTGATGCTCTAATTTCTAAACCCTTAAAGTTCTCAGATAAAGCAGTTAAATCTGTATCGAGTAGAATTACAAATATTAGTGAGCATCTACATGAATCCCTTGATGTTATGGACTTTAAAAATAAAATATTCGAGTATATCAGTAGAAAAGAAAAAGAGAAGGTTATAACTACTTTAGATAATGAGGAAATTGAAAAGGTTAAAAATTTAGTTAAAACTAAATATGAAACTTGGCAGTGGAATTTTGGACAGTCACCAAAATATAATTTTTATAATGAAAAAAAATTATCTGCTGGTACTATAGAGTTAAGTATTGATGTTGAAAAAGGTACAATAAAGAACATAAATATCTTTGGAGATTTCTTTGGAGAAGAAAATATTGAAGATATTGAAAGGGCTCTTATAGGTAAAGAGCATAACATTGAAGAAATTAAGGAAGTTATAGGCAATATTGATATAACCAATTACTTCGGAAATATAAGTAAGGAAGATTTTATAAGTTTATTTTTTGTATAATAGTATTAAGTCTATAGAAACATTCAGAAAATAAAGAGTAATGGATTGCAATAAAGTTTAAATAATGACTAAAAAGGATTATCTTGAAATAACTTTGAGATAATCCTTTATTTTTGCAATATGCAAAAGGAAAATTAGGAAGGATTTAAGAAATATTAGAGTTAGTATATAATTAAAGATAGGAAGTATACGGATTAATATGCTACTACAGGTTTATGAATAATAAGAACTAAAGTTAAAGGTGGAGAAAATAAATGATATATGATTTTCATACTCATTCTAATAATTCCTTTGATTCTAAAGAAAAGTTAGAGGATATGTGCATTTCTGCTATAGAAAAAGGAATTACCCATATAGGATTTACAGAGCATTTTTGTTTAAATAGTATAAGAAAAACATATGGATATATGAATTTTGATAGGTTTAGTAGAGATACACTAGAAGCTAAAACTAAGTTCTCTAAACAATTAAATATATATAAAGGTATAGAAATTTGTGAGCCACATCTTATGAATGATGATTATAAGGATGCACTTGAGAGCTTGAATATAGATATGATTTTGGGATCTGTACATAATATAAGAAATATGGGGCTTAGGGATTTGATTAAGACTTATGATTACAAGAAAGCCTATGAACTTTATTTTCAAGAAGTTTATGATATGGTTAAAAATGCAGACTTTGATATAGCTGCTCATATAGATTTATTGAATCGATATGCTTATAAAACTATAGGAACATATGACTTTAAAGATAATATAGAGATGATAGAAGAGATCTTTAAACTTATAATAAAAAGAGAAAAGGGAATAGAAATAAATACTTCTGTCTTTAGAGGCAGAGAAGACAATATGGAGAATTCTTTAAAGCTTATAAAGCTATATAAATCCTTAGGTGGTGAAATAATAACTGTTGGTTCGGATGCTCACAAGGCTGAGGATGTGGGACAATACTGTAAAGAGTCACTAAAGATAATAAGTGAACTTGGATTTAAGTATATATTTACCTTTGAAGAAAGACATGCTATAGGAAATAGGATAGTGTAAGAAGATTAATTGTTATGATTTAGCTTAAGAGAAGAATTAAAAGAAAGAGTAGTACTGTGGAATGGATGACTTCTATTATGAAACTGTAGTTATATGGGTAATGTTAAAATAATAAATAAAAATTATATATATGATACTAATGGGGGACGAATAAATGAATACAATAATTCAAAGTAAGATAGATACATTTGCAGATTATACAATTCAATTAAGCAAAGCTATTAAGTGGGACTATAAGTTGTCTCATATGTTATGCTCAATGTTATATACAAATGAAGAAAGAATGTTAGATCCAAATCGTATAAGAGAAATGAAAGATTACATTAAAAGGAGTACATCAATATTTTCTAGTTTTAAAGGACAAACAATTCTCATTACAGCCACAATGCTTTCTTTAGATGAAAATCCGGAAAGGTTATTCGAAAATACAAAAATAGTATATACTAAAATGAAACAACAGGGATTTTATAGTTCAGAGTATCTTACCATTGCTGCAATTCAAGTTGCAAAGATGAAAAATTGCTCAGAAGCAGAATATGATAAGGTTATTAGTCGTATGAAACAGATTTATGATGGGTTAAAAAAAGTACATCCATTTTTAACAGGTAATGATGATTATATCTATATTGCAATGTTAGCAATGACCAATATTGAGGTGAATTTAGCTATTGAGCGTATAGTATCTATAGAAAAAAGATTAAAGCAAACTCTTGGTGGTGGAAATGATATGCAAGCCTTAGCATTAGTATTGCTTCTTAACGATAATAATGACGATGAGTTATGTAGAAAAGTAATAGAACTTAATAATTATTTGAAAGAGAAAAATTATAAACTACGTCATAATGGTATGATGTCTACGCTTGGAGTACTTGCCATGACAGCTAATAATATGCAACTTATAGCAGAGGAATTAGTAGAAGGTGCAGAATACTTAAAAGAGAAAAAAGGCTTTGGAATATTTTCTATTAGTAAAGTACAGCGTGCTATGTTTTCTGCAAATTTTGTAGCACTTCATTATATTGGTGATATAAAGAATGATATAGCAGAGGGAACTGTATCAACTAATATTACAAATATCATTATTGCTCAGCAAATGGCTGTTATTGCAGCAACTATAGCTGCTACTACAGCAGCTACATCTTCATCCCAATAAGAAATATTAAAGAATTAGGATATGATGCGTATCTGAAAATAAGAGTCTGTTAAAATTATTAGTTGGTTAGTTTTAATATAAAAAAAATAAGTATTTTACTTAGAGCTACAAAATATAAGAGGCTTTTGCAAAGCACATTGATAATATTATATAGAGTATTTAAGATGCGCTTTAATATTATCGTTAGCGAAAGCCCCTTTGATTTATATTTATTTTTCAAGGATATTTTTAAGATCCATTAGATTGGTAATTTTGTAGGTTGGTTTAATTGAGGTGTTATTTATAATGTTATTGGGATTAAACCAGCATGTATCTATACCTGAATTGAGTCCACCTTGTATATCCGAAGTTAAGCTATCCCCAACTATTAGAACCTTACTTTTATCACTATAATTTATACTATTTAGAGCATATTCAAATATTTTAGGATCAGGTTTAGATATGTTAATTTCTTCAGATACCACTACATTTTCAAAGTATTTTCCTATTATAGATTTTCTTATCCTATTATCTTGAACATCTTTAAGGCCATTAGTCACGATAAGGAGCTTGTACTTTTTATAAAGATTCTCTATAAGAGCTAAGCTATCATTATATAAAAATGATGCATAGGATAGATGCTTTATATATGCCTTAGCAAATTTTTCTTCATCAAAATTAAAGTTTAGACTTTTTATAAGTCTCTTAAATCTCTCAATATTTAAATTACTTTGGATAATAAGTCCATTCTCAAATTCCTTCCATACTACTGAGTTTATATCCTTGTATACTTTTAAATGATAATTTTCATCATAGTCTATATTGAACTCCATCATGGTATTTTTAAGAGCTTCTCTTTCAGATTTTTCAAAATCAAATAAGGTTTCATCTGCGTCAAAAATTATAACTTCGTATTTCATAATAAACCTCCAATAAAGATAATCTATATAATTATAACTTAGAATTCCTTTATGACCAAGGTAATAAAGAAAATAATTTATTTTAAAAGTTTAAAATATAAGTTATTGAAGCAAACAAAATAAATGGTAGATTAGAGAATGGAATAATGATGGTAATTTTTAAGATAGAATATGATAAATAAAGTTTTATAGTGAAATAGATATTGAATAATACTTTTATATTTGCATAGAAATAATATATAATTAAGCTAAATATATAAAGAAATATAGTGTAAGGAAGTGGATGAGTATGGGATTATTTAGTAGTGTAATAGGAAATGCATCAGAAGTAGATATTAGTAAAATTAGAGAAGAGTATATGAAGCTATTAGGTTCTAATGAACAAATAGAGAAAGCGTATAAACTAATAAGAGATATGATTATATTTACTAATAAAAGATTGATTATAATAGACAAGCAAGGAATGACTGGGAAAAAGATAGAATATCATTCAATACCATATAGAGCAATTACTAATTTTAAAGTTGAGACATCAGGACATTTTGATTTAGATGCAGAGCTAAAAATATATGTCTCAGGAATGAGCATGCCAATAGAAAAGACTTTTAGTAGTAGCTGTAATATATATGAAGTACAATCAATACTAGCAGAGTATTGTAGTAAGTAATAGGTATAGTACATTATAATAAATTATACATGAACAAAATAGTATACGATTCAAAAAAGCATTAATTTTATGTAGATTAGTGCTTTTTTATTTTAGGATTATCATGAACTAGAGTAAAAGATGGAATATTACAATAGACAATTTATTTTTACGTGATATTATTAATTTAAGGGTATATCTAAATTATGGAATTTAAATTTAAAAAACCAACAGAAGTAGATGCAAAGCATATAGCAACCTGGAAATATGAAGGAAAGTATTCTTTTTATAATAATGATAAAACTGAAGCTAAGCAACAATGGGCATTAAACATTCATAAAGAAGAAAATACATTTGCCATATATAATGAAAAGGATGAATTAATAGGAAATTGCAGTTTCGATTTTGATGATGGTGAATTTATATTGGAACTACAGATGAAGCCAGATTTAACTGGAGGAGGAACAGGAACGGAGTTTGTTAGAGCCATACTAAACTTTGGTAAGAATACCTACAATTTTAATGAAATAAGTCTTTTGGTTGCTAAGTTTAATGAAAGAGCTATAAAAATTTATAAGAAGTTAGGATTTGAAAAGACTGAAGAGTTTATATGGAAGGTAAACGGAGAAGAAAAAGAATTTATAGCCATGGTGAAAAATTATTAGCTGAGGAGGGGATAATATATGAAAGTATTATTTCATATTGATGAGTTAAATAAATGGGATATGACTGTAACAAATGTAAAAAATATGATTAATTTTAGCAGAGAAAGTGAAGAAAAGGTTGAAATAGAAGTAGTAGCTAATGGGGAAGCCGTATTTAGATTTAAGAAAAATGAGGATGCTAATTCTAGCTATTCTGTAGAATTTGAAAGTTTATTTACTGATGATGTAAAAATTGTAGCTTGTAATAATGCTCTATCTAAGTTTTATATATCGAAGGATGAAATATTTGAATTTATAGAAGTGGTTCCTGCTGGAGTAGTTGAAATTGTAAAGAAGCAAGAAGATGGCTTTACTTATATAAAACCTTAGCAGGTAGCTATCAAACATAAGATAAAATTAGCTGAGATTAGGAGAAGATGATGAATATAAGAGTAGATAAAAGTTGTGATAATGTAGATTGGAGCTTAATACCAGAGATATTAAAGCTAGGTGGTATGGGGTATTTTGATACAGAGACTCACAAGAAGGCCTTTGAAAATAGTTATACCACTGTATTTGTATATGATAATGATAAGCTCATTGGCTTCGGAAGAGCATTATCAGATGGAATGTATCAAGGAGCAATTTACGATGTTGCTATACTTTCACAGTATCAAGGAAAAGGCATAGGAAAGTTAATTGTAAATACTATATTAGAATCAATTCAAGGATGTAATGTTATATTATACGCTGCAAAGGGTAAGGAAGGTTTCTATAGTAGCCTTAATTTTCGAAGAATGAAAACTGGAATGGCTTTATTTAATAATGCTGAAAAAATGAAAGAAAAGGGATTTACTGAATAGGGATTCTAAAAACTTTGTATACAGAAGGAAGAAGGTTTGATATAATTTCTAATTGAATAAATAACTAGTGACTAGGGGTGAAGAGATGAGGGAACTAAAAAACATAGAAGAGAAAATTCTTGATAGAGCACTATATCTTTTTGGAAAGAATGGGTCTACAAATGTTTCTATTAGAACTATTGCAAAGGAAGCAGAAGTAAATGTTAGTGCTATAAACTATTACTTTGGAAGTAAGGAAAATATGCTGAGTAATGTTCAGGAGTTTTATATAGATAATACAATATTAGCTTATTCAGAGTTAGATAATGAAGAATTAAGTGATGAAGAAAAGGTTATTTTGTGTGCCAATGAAATAATGGAGTATGCCTTAAGGTATCCAGGAGTTCTTGTAATGCAAAGGGAGGCCGCTGAATTAGAAGAAAAGGATGAAATGGCTACTAAAATTATTAATACTACTAAAGAAATGCACAATAAATTAAATAACATATTATCTAGAGTAATTGGTAGTGAAGGTAAGATTTTTGAATACGATAGAATGATATTCTTATCATCAATACTACACCCAACTAACGGCTCAAAGATTGAAGAATTTAATGAAGAATTTATGGAAAATAAACAAGTTAGAATAGAATATATTAAATATATTCTAAATAGGTTAAAGAATAATAAATAAATAAATACTAGCTATAAAAATAGGATATCTCTTAATTAAGAGATATCCTATTTTTATTACACGACAATTTAAAACAAAATGTTTGAAACGTATTGATTTAAATATTATGATAATATATAATTAGTTTAATGATAAAAGATAGTTATTGATTGCTATCTTTATTATAAAAGTTACACACTAACATTCTATGTGAAAAAATTATCATTAAAATATTGAGGGGGTTTATTTATGAAATTTAATAATCTTTTTAATCCTATAAAAATAAGAGAAATGGAGATTAGAAATAGGGTTGAATTTCCAGCTATGGGTACAAAAATGTCAACAGAAGATGGATATGTAACAGAAAAGCTAATTGATTATCACGTAGCTAGAGCTTTAGGCGGAAATGGTTTAAACTTTACTGAAGTATGTTCAGTATATGATAAAGCAAATCCTAAAGACTTTTTAGGAATCTGTGATGACAAATATATTCCAGGTTTAAAGAAATTAGCTGATTCTATTCATGAAGCAGGTGCAAAAGCTGGTGTTCAATTATGGCTTGGTGGTATGGCAGTAGGTAGCGATCCTACAGCTAAGATGATAGTACCAAGTGATGTACCAATAAAAGGAACGGATTATGTTATACCAGGTGCTAGCTTAGAAACTATAAAAGAATGTGTTAAAGCTTTTGGAGATGCAGCTAAAAGAGCTGTTGAAGCTGGATTTGATACTGTGGAATTCCATGCTGGACATAACTATACACCTCACTCATTTTTAAGTGGTGCTTTTAATAAAAGAACTGATGAATATGGCGGTTCCCTTGAAAATCGTTCAAGATTTTTAATAGAATGTATAGAAGCTATACGTAATAATATTCCAGAAGATATGCCTTTATTTATGCGTATAGATGCTCACGATGATTGTGTAGAAAATGGATTAACTATAGAAGATGTTATTGAATTTTGTAAGTTAGCAAAAACTGCTGGAGTTGATGTATTAGATATATCAAGAGGAAACTTCACCACTAATGCAGTAAAATATGAAGTTCCACCAGTTGACTTACCAAGAGGATTTAACGTAGACAATGCTGCAAGAATTAAAAAAGAAACAGGTATGATTACTGTTGCAGTAGGAAGAATTAATGACCCTGAACAAGCAGATGAAATTATTAGAAGTGGTAAGGCTGATATGGTTGTAATCGGAAGAGCACAACTTGCAGATCCAGAATTCTGTAATAAAGCTTATAGAGGAGATGTAGATAGCATAGTTCGTTGTGTTGGATGTAATCAAGGTTGTTATGATGGATTTGTTTCTACTGAAATGCCACACATAACATGCTTAAGAAATCCTGCATTAGGAAAAGAAAAAGAATATGCCCTTGTAAAAACTGATAATCCTAAAAAGGTATTGGTTATAGGTGGAGGAGTGGCTGGATTAGAAGCGGCTCTTACATTAAAGAAGAGAGGACATAATCCAATCTTATGTGAAGCAAGTGATTCTCTTGGAGGCCAATTCGCTCTTGCAGGAGCAGCTCCTAGAAAAGAAGAGATGAAGGAAGCAGCTATTGCTATGGGAGAAATGGCTAAGAGAGAGGGAGTTGAAATAAGACTTTCAACTCCAGTTACAGCGGATGTTATAAATGAAATATCACCAGATGAAGTTATAATAGCTATTGGTTCAGCTCCAATAAAACTAAATATTCCAGGTGCAGATTTACCAATGGTGAGAAGCTCTCATGATGTATTAGCTGGAAAAGTAAGTGCAAGTGGAGATGTGGTAGTTATAGGTGGAGGTCTAGTTGGACTAGAGGTTGCAGAATATATTGCAGAAAAGGCTAGTAAGATAACTGTAGTAGAAATGTTAGATCAAGTAGCAAAGGATCTTGGAGACCTACGTAAAATTTGTGTTATGGAAAGTATAGCTGAAGACGGAATAAGAACTATAACAAGTGCAAAATGTGTAGAGATAAAAGAAAATTCAATAGTTATAGACAAAGAAGGAACTTTAGAAGAAATACCATGTGATTCAGTAGTAGTTGCTATAGGAGCAAGATCTAGAGACTTTTCAGAGATAGAAAACCTATGCAATGAAAAAGAAATTCCATGCCATGTTATAGGGGATGCTATAAGAGCACGTAGAGCATTAAATTGTATCTTAGAAGCTGTAGATGTAGCAAGAAGCATTTAATAAATAACTTGTAAAAGTAAAATAGGATATATAGTTCAGTAATGCTATATATCCTATTTTTTATATAAACTTTTATAATAGTACATTATACTTAGTAACTAAATAAATTGATTATTATAAACATATAATGGAAAGTTAGATATGAAAGGTTTGTATAAACATAGATAAATAATTAAAAATATTATAATAACCCCTTTAATAATTTCTAGATGAATATTATAATATTTAGAGAAGCTAAATTATATGACTATTATAACTATTTAGATATTTTAAAAACTAATGATTATTTTTATATCTAAAACTAAAAAAATAATGGGAATATAAAATTAATATTATATAGGAGGGTGAAAAATGATAACAGTAAATAAAGAAAATGTTTTAAATACAGCAAGAGAACTATTACTTACAGATAGTCCAAGTGGATTTTGCTATGATGTTATGGATAAGATAGAAACTTGGGCAGAGAAATTAGGCTATAATTTCGAGAAAACTGTTAAAGGTTGTGGAATTATAACTGTTCCAGGAAAAAGTAATGATAAAGTAGTAGGGTTATCAGCCCACGTAGATACATTAGGTGCTATGGTAAGATCTATTTCTAGTGAAGGTACTTTAAAGTTTACTTTAATTGGAGGACCAATAGTTCCTACTTTAGATGCTGAATATTGTAAGGTTAGAACTAGAGAAGGAAAAATATATAATGGAACATTCCTAAGTACAAGTCCAGCAGCTCACGTATTTGAAGATGCAAAATCTAAAGCTCGTGATCCAAAGAATATGGAAGTAAGACTTGATGAAGTTGTAAAATCTAAAGAAGATGTAGAAAAACTAGGCATATGCCCTGGAGATTTTATATTTATAGATCCTAAAACTACTATAACAGAAAGTGGATTTTTGAAATCTAGATTTATAGATGATAAAGGTAGCGTTGCATGTTTAATGAATCTTCTTCATATATTAAGTAGCGAAAAGATAGTTCCTACCTATACTACTAAAGTATTTATATCTGTTTATGAAGAAGTTGGACATGGTTCAGCCTATATACCATCAGATATAACAGAAATGATAGCTGTAGATATGGGATGTATTGGAGAAGATTTATCTTGTACAGAATATGATGTTTCTATCTGTGCTAAGGATTCTAATGGGCCATATGATTTTAATATGACTACAGACCTAGTAAATCTTGCTAAAAGCAACGAAATAAAATATGCTGTAGACATTTATCCAATGTATGGTTCAGATGTTGGAGCAGCACTTAGTGGTGGAAATAATATTAAAGGAGCACTAATAGGACCTGGAGTTCATGCTTCTCATGGAATGGAAAGAACTCACTACACAGCTTTAGAAGGAACAATAAAATTATTATATGCTTACTTAACAAGATAGTTATTAAGACTCAATTTATCATTAGATATGGTAGGTTGAGTCTTGTTTTTAAAAGAAATTTTCCCCATGATTAAAGATATTGAAAAATATATAACAACATATAAGTAAAGCATAATTAGGTTTACATATAATTCAATATTAAGTATAATTTAGATATATTATGGATATGAATTTTACGATAAAAAGGGGGAGACATATTGAATTATAAAATAAAAAAAGAAATTATTATTACCCTTGCCTTTGTGATAGGATTTATCCTTTTAATAGGAGGAATGTACATATCATTGCCAGCTAATGAGAAAAGCTATATAGGCAAAAATTCTTCTAATATAGATTTCACTAATTATGAGGATTATTCTGCATTAGAAATTTTTGATGATAGTGTAAAGGATAAAAAGATAGTTTTGACTAATGAAGAAATTGGAATAAAGGAGAATGCGCAAATTCAATATAAATTTATATCTTACTTAATGGATACATGGAAGTTAAAATATTTTTTAGTTGATATAGGGTATGCAGAAGCTGCAATTATAAATGAATACTTGCAGACTGGAGATGAAGCCTTACTAGAATCATATAATAATAGTTCTATGGGATATGCATTTATTGGAGATTCAAAGCAGGAAATGCTAAAAAAATTATACCTAAAAAATAGTCAGCTTCCCGATAATAAAAAATTAAATATAATGGGAATAGGAATAAATGAGTCCTTTCAATCTGTTGAATTATATTTTAAAAGGATAATTAGTAGAAATCCAGATTTAACAGATAAGCAAATAGAAAATATAAATAATATTTTGGAAAACTTAAAAAGTGAAGAGATTATAACAAATATAAGTAATGATGAGGAATTAGAAAAAAGAAATAAAATAATTTTAAAGCATATAGATAATTTTTATAGTGATATTAATGCCAATGAGGAAGAATATAAAGAAGCTTTAAATAATGATTTAAATAACATAAAAATTGTTTTAGATAATATAAAAAATTTGCAAGAAATTATGAAAACATATCATCAAGATGATTCAAATAATACAAATGGAAATGAAAAGTATTCTCAATATTTATATGATAATTTGAATAGTTTCTATAAAGATATGAATATGAAAAGATGTTATATCCATGTATACCAGATATATAGCTATCAACATAAAATTTTAGATGTAGATTTTTTAGGAGCAAAAATTGCAAAGGATAAGAAATTTAAGGAGAAGGTTTTAGGGATTAATGTTATATACCAAAAAGGTAAATTTAATTTTGATAATACACAAATACAAATAAATACAGCAAGAGAAGATTTAAATACGCTCCTCGAAGAAATAAAGTTAGATAAAGAGGATATGGTAATAGATTTAAACAACTCAAGAAGTCCATATAAAAGAAAATTTACTCCTATATATTTTCCATTTCCAGATGATATCTTATATTCACAAGAAGATGTAGCTGGGGAAGAAGTTGGAGGAATTATAGGGAAAAAACCAGGGGTAACTACTGATTATTTTCAAGGAGTAATTATTATAAAGAATCCTTCTATAGACGAAACTTATTATAATAGATTATATAATAATCAATAAATAATTGGTTTATTCAAGTCACTGCAATAAATGGCTTGAATTTATTATAATAAAGTATTATTCTAAAGATGGAATACTAAATTTAAATTTTCATAAAAATAAATGTAAAGGTTTAAAAATCTAACGGAAAAGATAAAACAATCTAATCTGAAAGAAAACTATAAAACCAGAACCATAGTTATTGTTATATATTATGGGTCTAGCTTTCTTTCTATATTAAGATGGCTAGACTTTTATTTTAGGTTAAGTATATTATAAAATTATATTGTAAAGGGGAAAATTATGATAAGAGATTTAATAGATAAGTTAGCTTTAACTAATGATTTATCTTCAGAGGAGTTATTGTACATATTAGATAATTTGGATGAAGAAAGTAAAAAATATTTAATAGAAAAAGCTCATGAAACTAGGATGAAAGTATATGGAGATAAAGTATATATAAGAGGTCTCATTGAATTCACTAATTACTGTAGCATGAATTGTGTTTATTGTGGAATTAGAGCAGAAAATAAAAATGCTGATAGATATAGACTTACTCTAGAAGAGATATTAGAATGTGCAGACCTAGGAGATGAACTAGGATATAAAACTTTTGTATTACAAGGTGGAGAAGATCCATATTATACAGATGAAAGATTAGTACAGGTTATTAAAGCTATAAAACAAAGATATCCTGAAAATGCTATAACAATTTCTTTAGGAGAGAGAAGTTATGAATCCTATAAGAAACTTTATGATGCAGGTGCAGATAGATACTTATTAAGACACGAAACTGCTACAAAAGAACTTTATGATAGATTTCATCCAGGTGCTACCTTTGAGAATAGAAGACAATGCCTATACAACCTAAAGGAAATAGGATATCAAATAGGGGCAGGATTTATGGTGGGGTTACCTGGACAAGAAAATAAGGATTTAGTTAATGACTTAAGATTTATAAAAGAACTATCTCCTCATATGTGTGGATTGGGTCCTTTTATACCCCATAAGGACACAGTATTAAAGAATTGTAAATCAGGAACTTTAGAAAAAACTATTACTATGCTAGCTTTAGTAAGACTTTTAGTACCAAATATTTTATTACCTGCTACTACAGCACTAGGTAGTATTAATCCTTTGGGAAGGGAGATGGGAATTAAAGCTGGAGCAAATGTTGTTATGCCTAACCTATCACCAAGAAGTGTGAGAGAGAAATATTCTCTTTATGATGGAAAGATATGCACTGGAGATGAAGCAGCAGAATGTAGATATTGTATTGAAAATAGAATAAAAAGTGCAGGATTCCAGTTAGATATTACTAGAGGAGATAATTTAGACTGGATACGTAAGCAATAGATTAGAAGGAGAGAGAGAATGAATACTACACCTAATTCTAATAGAACTCATATAGCTATATATGGTAAAACTAATGTAGGGAAATCATCATTATTAAATAAAATTCTTAAACAAGAAATTTCTATAGTTTCAGATGTAAGGGGAACTACTACAGACCCAGTTTCAAAGGCAATGGAGTTAATGCCAATTGGTCCAGTTCTATTTATTGATACAGCAGGACTTTGGGATGATACAAAGCTTGGAGCTGTAAGGAGTGAGAAAACTCTTGAAATAGTTAAGAGGACAGATTTAGCTCTATATGTTATGGATTCTGATGATATAGACATAAAAGCTTACGAAGAAGTAAAGTTAAATTTTAAAAAGTATAATGTGCCACATATCCTTGTCATTAATAAGATAGATGTTATAAATAATAATAAAATAAAAGAATTAAAAAATGAGTTTTCTGAAGGTGTATTTGTATCTTCCATAACTGGTGAAGGGATTGAAACTCTAAAGGGAAAAATTATAGCTATGGTACAAGAGAATCAAGAGGAACTTCCCATAATAGGTGATTTATTGCCTTATAATAGTAAGGTTGTTCTTGTGGTACCTATAGATTCAGAAGCACCGAAAGGAAGGTTAATATTACCTCAGGTTCAATGCATAAGAGATTGTTTAGATTATGGAATAAAAAGTTATGTAGTAAGAGATACAGAATTAGAATCTGCTCTGGTAGATATTAAGGATATAGACTTAGTAATAACAGATTCCCAAGCTTTTAAGAAGGTAGATAAAATAGTTCCATCTAATATTAAATTAACTAGTTTCTCTATGCTCTTTGCAAGACATAAAGGAGACCTATCTGTATTTGTAGAGGGGGCTAATAAAATCAAAGAACTTAATGAAAATTCACGAATACTTATATCAGAAAGCTGCTCTCATAATGTGTCTCATGAAGATATAGGAAAAGTTAAGATTCCAAAGCTTTTAAATAAACATGTAGGATTTGATCTTAATTATGAATATAGAGTTGGTCATGATTTCCCAGAGGATATTGAAAAATATGATTTGATAATTCATTGTGGAGCATGTATGATAAACAGAAAAACTGTTATTAACAGAATAAATCAGTGCAAAGATAAGAAGGTTTCTATAACTAACTATGGAGTTATACTTGCGTATTTAACAGGTATTTTAGATAGAACCTTATCAATTTATAAAATGTAAATTATTCCATATAGAATATAAATTTGACAATTCAAATAGCAAGGTATAAAATATCTATGGGTGTAAAGCTTATTTTGCACCCATAAATAATAGCATAAGCATTAAGCTTCAGAGGACGATAATCTTCCACTGAGGCTATGTTCGTTGCCACGATACCCTACTTTAGTACTTATTAGTAGAAATAAGTATTAAAATAGAATATTGTTGAGTGACTAAAGCTAAAGTAAAGGATGGATAAAAGATGTCACCAAAGATTTTTACTCTTATTAACGAGAAAAAAATTACTAAAGAGCAAGTAATGAAGGATGTTATGGCTGGAATTATAGTAGCTATAATAGCATTACCACTTTCCATTGCACTAGGTATATCTTCTGGAGTATCTCCGGAAAAAGGCCTTATCACTGCTATAGTTGCTGGATTTATAATTTCTTTTTTAGGTGGAAGTAGAGTGCAAATAGGAGGACCCACCGGAGCTTTTGTAGTTATAGTTTATACTATAGTACAAATGTATGGTATTAATGGTCTTATAATAGCAACCCTTATGGCTGGAATTATGCTTGTTATAATGGGAGTATTAAAATTAGGAGATCTTATAAAGTATGTGCCACATACTATAACTGTAGGTTTTACTAGTGGGATAGCCATAACTTTATTATCTACACAAGTTAAAGATTTTTTAGGACTTAATATTAAAAATGTACCAGCAGAGTTTATACCTAAGTGGCAAAGCTACTTTTCTAATATGGGTACTTTAAATATTACTGCACTTTTAGTTGGAGTTGTATGTATACTGATAATGGTGTTTTGGCCAAAGGTAAATAAAACTATTCCGGGTTCCGTTATAGCACTTATTGTATCTACTCTAGCAGTTCAGTTATTTAATTTACCAGTAGAAACAATAGGTAGTAGATATGCACAAATATCATCTAGTATACCAGTGCCTTCAATTCCCATGTTTGAAATAGAAACAATAAAAGTTTTATTTAAGCCAGCTATGACTATTGCCATATTAGCAGCTATAGAATCCCTATTATCAGCAGTTGTAGCAGATGGAATGATAGATGATAGTCATGATTCCAATATGGAGCTCATTGCTCAAGGTATTGGAAATATAGGTTCAGCTTTATTTGGAGGAATTCCAGCTACAGGAGCCATTGCAAGAACAGCAGCTAATGTTAAAAATGGTGGTAGAAGTCCAATTTCAGGAATGGTACATGCTATAACCTTATTATTAATAATGCTATTATTTATGCCTTTAGCTAAAATGATACCTATGACAACTTTGGCAGCAGTATTAATTGTAGTTTCTTATAATATGGGTGAGTGGTCAACCTTTAAATCCCTTCTTAAAGCACCAAAAAGTGATATTATAATTTTACTTTTAACTTTTATATTTACTATAGTATTTGATTTAGTAGTAGCTATAGAGATAGGAATGATTCTAGCTATGTTCTTATGGATAAGAAGATTAGCTGAAACTACAGATATTAAAAAAGTTCAAGGAATAAAAAGCAAAAGAAATAAAGATGGAGAAGTAATACAGATTGATAATAATAAAATTTTAATATATGAAGTAAACGGACCTTTCTTCTTTGGAGTAGTTCAAGATTTTATTAAGATGATAAGTAAAATTGAGACTGCAGCAGAAGTATTATTATTAGACATGAGGCATACTCAAGCATTAGATGCCAGTGCAATTTCAGCGCTAGAAAGGTTACACAATCATTGTAATAAGCACAATATAAAACTGATAATATCCAATCTACAACTACAACCTAAAAAAGCACTTACTAAAATGGAGTTTGTAAAATCCTTAGGTGAAGAAGCGGTGTTTAATACGAGAGAAGAAGGATTAAAGGCTGCACATGAGTATATAAATATAGAAGAAAAGCTTTTGGGATAAAATTAAAGGTTCTGTATAAATAGTTTACTATTTGCATACAGAACCTATTTTTATTATATAAGAGGACTTATATAAGAGGTTCTTTTACCTTTATTTATAAGCATTGATAGGCAGTCAGCGATTATACTCATGCCAACTTGAATTTCTTCTAAATTAGTGGCAGCATAACTAAGTCTTAAAGTGTTATCTATATTTTTATCTTTATTTACATAGAATACATTGCAAGGAACAATTAATACATCTTTTTTTGAACATTGAACATATAGCTCACTAGCAGAAACACCCTTAGGAAGTGTTACCCAAAAGTTAAGACCACCTTTAGGATCTATAAAATCTATGCCATATATTTTAAGCTTTTTTAGTTCTGATTTCATGGCATCATATTTTATTTTATACATCTCTATCATATATTTTAGATGTTTTTCCCAGTAACCATTTTTAAAATAAAGTTGCAGTGCTCTTTGAATTAACCCAGAAGAGGAAATATCAGTAGTATGTTTTGCTGCTAAAAGTTCATCTTTTATGGCATCAGGAGAAATTATAAATCCTATTCTAAGTCCAGGCATTAAAAGCTTTGAGAAGCTTTTGATATAGATAACCCTATTTTTACTATCCATAGATTTAAGGGTTTTGCTCTTAAAAGAACTATCATAGGACAGTCCAGATAAAGAATCATCCTCCACCAAATATAAATCGTATTTATCGGCTAAAGCTAATAGCTGATTAAGTTTTTCTTCAGAATAAGAGGTTGTAGTAGGATTTTGAAATTGAGTCATTACATATATTAATTTAGGTTTATATATTTTAATATTTGCTTCTAACAACTTTAAGTTTATGCCATCAGCTTCCATGGGTACACCGATGATATTAGCTCCTCTAGATTTAAATACTGCAACAGCTCCTGTATAAGTAGGATTTTCTGTAATAACATAATCACCAGGACTTAGTAGAGCTTTACCAATTATATCAATACCCTGTTGAGCACCAGAAACTATTTGAATGCTATCTGGAGTAGCATTTATTCCATACTCTTGAAGAAAATAATCACATAAAGAAGACCTAAGAGGTTCATAACCATTGCTTTCTTGGTATCCAAATGCGTAACCTTTATCTCTATCTAGGACTTCATTTAAAGCAGATTTAAAGGCTTCAAAAGGAAAGATACCTGGATCAGGAGTAGCACTAGCAAAGTTAATAGTAGTTGAAGACATAGCAATTTGACCATTAGACATAAGCTTAAAGTCTTCCTGGTAGTTAGGAGAAGCTACATAGGTATTATGTGAATCTAGATTTTCAGAATTTATACATCTACTATTGGATGGGGAGGATGAAATATCATAACTCATATAGATATTATCTTGCTCTGCTACATAATATCCACTTCCCTTTATAGCGTTAACGTATCCGTTTATCTCAAGTTGTTTATAGGCATTAACTATAGTTACATTATTAACTTCTAATTCATTAGCTAATTTACGAATAGGGGGAAGCTTATCAGCAATTTTTAAAGTGTTAGATTTTATTAATGCTTCAATTTTATTAGCTACTTGAAGGTACATAGGGATTGTTGAAGATTTATCTAATTCTATTGAAATAGAGTTCATTATTAATACTCCTTTCATAATTCTAAATATAATTATTGTATCGTTACAATAATTATATATTTAAGTAATGACATTGTAAAGAAAAGATTGAAGATAATTATAAGAAAAGAGCATTAATACTGCTTATAAATGTATTAATACTCCTTTTCTTGCTTATTATATTTTAGGAAGAATGCATTTTAAGAATATTTTAAGAGCATCTTTAAAGTAATGTATTTTATAATCTACTGGAATAGTTGAAATTCATAGCCTTGTGATTTGGCTTCTTTTAGTACAGAATCAAGGATTTCTGTGTTGGTCTTAGAAACTGCATGAACAAGAAGAATTGCGCCATTGTGTAAGCCGTTCATTATAGTATCTTTTGCTTTAACTGGATCAGGTTGTTTGTTTATATCCCAATCATGATATGCAAAACTCCAGAATAATGTTTTATAACCTAAATTTTTTGTCATAGCTAAAGACTTCTCGGAATATTCACCCATTGGTGGTCTGAAATAAAGTGGCATATTTTCACCAGTAATTTCTTTAAACTTTGATTCTACATCTGAAAATTCATTGTTAAATTTCTCCTCTGATCTAGTAACATCTGGCATAGAAGGATGATGATTTGTGTGATTACCAACAATATGTCCTTCTTCTACCATTCTTTTTATAATATCTGGATTATCTTTTACATAAGGTGAAGTTACAAAGAATATAGCCTTAACATCATTTGCTTTTAGTATATCTAAAATTTTAGGGGTATATCCATTTTCATAACCTTCATCAAAGGTTAAATAAAGTACCTTTTTACTAGTATCTCCTACGTAATGAGCATCATATTTATTTAAATCAAAATTTAATTTTAAATTTACTTCTGGTGTTACATGTTGTTTATTTGGTTTAAACCACCATGCTATTTTTTCATTGCTAAGATTAGTAGTATCTATTTTTGAAGCCATTGGAGCAGGATCTTCATTAGATGGGCTATTAGAGCTATCATTGGATATATTTTCATCTCCCTCTGATGGCTTAACTGCTAAATCATCTTTTGAGGATGAAGGATTTCTCTGATTATTTTGAGAAGCTCCCTTAATTATTTCATCATCAATTTCTTTCACAGCATTAAATACACTTTTATTTTCATCCTTGTCTGTAGTTGAGTTTGAGGTAGACCCTGTGTTAGAAGTACATCCAACAAACATAAAAGAACTTATAATTACAAGGACTAAACTTAAATTACGTATAAATTTTTTACTCATTTTAATCCTCCTTTTTAAAATATCATTAGTGACTTTAGTAATTAATATACGAATAGCATGTGTTTATAGTTAATAAAAAATACAAAAAGTTTTTCTACTATAGTAATAAAAATATGTTTAACCTTTAGTAAGATTATCTTATAATGAAATGTAGAATATCGTACTATTTCCATAGTTCACTATTTAAATAGGTAAATAGTTAAATAGCCAAATAGCTATATAGGAAACTATTTAACTATTTGTTCTATTCATGCGGGTTTCAAGGTTTTTTCATTTAAATAGTAAGATTGGAAATATATTTAATATGAATATTAATAATTGCTTTGTTAGTGAAAAATAAAGATTTAAGGGGCAATGGTAATGATAAAGGTATTAACAGATACAACAATATATATTAAAGATGGAAAAATTGCAGACCATGGAGAGTCTTTAGTTATAGAAAAAGGATGTTACGCAGTACCTGGCTTTATAGATGAACATACCCATGGTGGATACGGAATAGATGTCATGGACACTGATTATGAAGGTTTAAGAAATCTAACTAATAAATTGCCAGGAGAAGGAGTTACAGCTTTTCTTCCAACCACCATGACTGCAAGTTTGAAAAAAATAAGAGAAGCTATTGATAATACTTTAAAGGTTAAAAACCATAATGATAATAATGAATCAGATGGAGCAGAAATAATTGGACTTCATTTGGAAGGTCCCTTTATAAATAAAAAGTATAAGGGAGCTCAGGCTGAGAATTATATTTTAACCCCAGATAGTGAGATAATGAAGGAGCTTATAAAACATTCTCACAATAACATTAAAAAGGTTACTTATGCTCCTGAATTAGACAATAAGTTCGAATTCATAAAATGTCTTACAAATAATAACATTATTCCATCAGTAGGGCATAGTGATGGAACTTTTTCTCAAATAGAAATAGCAGTAGAAAAGGGTCTTTCCAGTGTTACACATTTTCACAATGGACAAAGCCCTCATCATCACAGAGAACCTGGAGTAGTTACTGCTGGTTTTACTTTTGATGAATTAGGTGTAGAAATAATATGTGATGGAATACATCTACACAAAGACACTATAAAAGCTGTTTATAAAATAAAGGGAAGGGAAAAAATAATATTAATAACAGATTCTATGGAAGCTAAAGGGTTAAAAGATGGTGAGTACAAACTTGGTGGACAAAAGGTTATTAAAATTGGAAATGAAGCTAGACTTGAAGATACAACCTTAGCTGGAAGTTGTTTAACTATGATAGATGCTGTAAAGAATATAATAAAATTCACTGGATGTACCTTAGAAGACGCTGTCACTATGGCAAGTACAAATCCAGCTAGAAATTTAAATATACTTCATAGGAAGGGTAGTTTAGATAAAGGCAAGGACTGTGATATAGTAATATTAGATAATAAGTATAATATTGTAAAGACTCTATGTAAAGGAAAAGTTGTGTTTGAAAATAGATAAAAATTTTAAGGATTAAGAAGGGAGAAATTATATTATGGCAAAGAAAAATAGTAAAAATAATGACTTTTTAAATACTCATAGAAATAGCTCATCCCCTAAGATATATTCTCTTTTATTGGATTTAGTAAATGATGATAGAGAAGACTTAGCCAAAATTGTATTAAAAGTAGATTATTTGCTTCAATATACCAGTAATGCTATAAAACAAAGGGATTATGCAGAAGCAAAAGAGGCTATAGAAAAGGCTAGAGAAAGAATTGATAGTTTAAAGGCTGAAAATGTGGATGTAGAGTATTTAGAATACCTCTACCAAGGGATAATTAAAAATTGCAAGACAGTTAAATAATATAACTACATAATTTTATAGCTTTATTTTAGTAAAGAGTATATACTTAATTGGAATGAGCTAAGAGTTAGAACTCTGTTTATTCTATAGAGAATTTAACTAGCAGAGATAATAAAGGAGATTTTATGAGAAATTTAAAAATGGTAATAGAATATGATGGAACTAGATATAAAGGCTGGCAAAAGCAAAAGGATAATGTTGCTACTATACAAGATAAAATTGAAAATGTATTAAGTAAGATGACTAATGAAGATATTCAAGTTATAGGTTGTGGGAGAACAGACACAGGAGTACATGCTAAAAACTATATAGCTAATTTTCATACTAAATCTACCCTTACCAATGAAGATATTTTGAACTATCTTTATGAATTTTTACCAGAGGATATAGTTGTAAAGTCAGTAACTGATGTTCACGAAAGATTTCACTCTAGATATAATGCAAAGGCAAAAACCTATGAGTATACTATAAACAATGGAAAATATAGAAATGTATTTAATAGAAAATTTACATACCACATTGAAGAAGAAATAAATTTAAATGCTATGATGGCAGCTGCAGATGTTTTGGTTGGTACCCATGATTTTAAGAGTTTTACAAGCTTAAAATCAGATAATAAATCCACTGTTAGAACTATAAATTATATTGATATAACAAAGGATGATGAGATTATTAAAATAGAAGTCAATGGAGATGGATTCCTTTTAAATATGGTTAGAATAATAGTTGGAACTCTTTTAGAAGTTGGGAAAAATCAGTTAAAGCCAAGTGATGTTGCTAAAATTTTAGAGGCAAAAGAGAGAGCACAAGCTGGACCAATGGCTCAGGCTAAAGGATTATGCTTAAAAGAAGTTGAATATAATTAATTTTAAGAGAGCAATAATGCTCTCTTTTTGTATAAGTATTGAAATTTTGTTTACCCTAAATAGAGAATGATTATTTAAGGTGGACATAAAATGGGTAAATTAAAGACGTTACAAATAATAAAGACATTTCCTAGAAATATACATATAATGGTGGCAAGTGAAGCTCTATGTGCTCTGGCCATGGGAATGTTTTTCTTCTTGCAAATCTTATATTATGATTCTATAGGCTTATCAGCTGAAGCTATAGGAACAATATTTTCTATAGGCTCCCTATTTACTTTGACAGGCTTTTTTGTAGGACCATTTATTAAAATACTTGGAAGAAAGAGAATTTTATGTATAGGATTATTAATTTGTGCCATAGGAGTTGGGTTTCATATGGGGTTTAGAGCAATGATAATTCTTATGTTTGGTCAAATTCTTATAAATATAGGTACGTGTCTTATAAATGTTACAGAGTTACAATTGTTGTATTCATATACTATAGGCAAAAAGGAATGTTGTGCCTATAGCTATAAGTATTCTGTAAATTTAATAGCCGGAGCTGTAGGAGCACTAATAGCTGGAAATATAACAGGCATAGAATATTTTGCGAGAATAGGGTATAAAAAGTTGTTTATACTAGCAGCCATAATTCTAATAGTGACTTCAACTATTAGATGCTTATTGCTACCTAAGGATATAACTAATGTAGCAGAAAATGAAGAAGTAAAGAAAAGTATGAGAGAAACAATAGAATGCTTAAAGTCTGATAAGCAAATTAGACTTTTTTCTATGCTTCTATTTATTAATGCCATAGGATTTAGTGGTGTAGCACCTTATAATAATTTAATATTAAAGAATTATTTTGGTTTAGGAAATAATATAATATCTTATATAACTTTTTCATTAACTATTTTAAGTATGTTTGGGCTTATTTTAATGCCAGGGATTATAGAACGGATGGGTGTAAAGAAATTTAACCTGACTGTATTTATAATTGCAATTATAAGTTGTTTTATGTTAGCAGTGGTTTCTAGCAGTGAATTGTTTATACTTTTCTTAGTTATTAGAGGTATATCTGTTGGTCTTATAATTTACTCTTTAGACAGTCTGATGATGAGTAATATAGCCATAGAGCATCGAGATATATTTGCATCATTAAAGATGCTAGCTAATGGATTCTCATTAGCTATAGGGAATTTTCTTGGTGGAACTATTTTGAATAACTTGGGATATAGATATAATTATTTATACGGTTTTATTATACTTATTTGTGCTACTATATTTTTCTATCTTAAGGTTAGAATATATATGACAAGTACTACAATAAATAGATCTTGTTCCTGTAATTTTAAGGCTAGACATATTGAATATAAGAAATAGTAGAAATTGATAAAATAATTAACATAGACCATGTGTTTACTTGATAAATATTGGGGAGCATATGGTCTATTGTAGTTTAATAGAGTATCATATATAATATATTTATAGCTTAATAAATGACATAAAGTAGGAGGAATCTGTATGGGGGTTACAATAAAGGACATTGCGAAGATTGCCCAAGTGTCGGCAACTACGGTTTCTAATGTTATTAATGGAAAGACAGCAAAAACTACAGAGGAGACAAAACAGAGAATACTAAACTTAATTAAGGAGCTTGACTATAAACCGAATGCCATGGCTAGGAGTTTGGTTAATGGAGAAACTAAGCTTATTGGGGTTATTTTGCCGGATATTTCTAGTTTTTATTTTTCACGAATAATTAAGGGGATTGAGGAAACAGCGGAGGAGCATGGATACAGCATATTAGTTTGTAGTACATATAATGATGCAGAAAATGAACATAAGTATATTAACCTAATGAGAGAGCACTGTGTAGATGGTATTATAATTGCTCCTAGTTTAATAAAAGAGAGTTGGCAATTTGAAGATTTATTAAGAATTAAGTATCCTATGGTGGCTATTCATCGTAGCATTAGTAGTAGTGAAGACGTTTGCAATGTATATCTAGATAGTTATAGGGATGGTTATGAAGCAACTAAATATCTTATTGAATTAGGACATAAAAATATAGGATGTATTAATGGAACACCTTGGTTAGCAAATTGTGGAGATGGCATGGAAGGGTATAGACAAGCTATGAAAGATCATAGCTTAGAAATAGATGAGCAGTGGACATACTCTTCTATGCATGATGTAGAAACTGGTATTAAGGGAGCGGAAAAACTTTTAAGTTGTAATAAGAAGGTTACAGCTATAGTAGCTTGTTCTGATGTTATTGCTTATGGAGTTTATAAAGTTGCTAATAAGGTTAAGATATCTATACCATATGATTTATCTGTTATAGGTATTGATGATTTGGTTTTCTCTGAAATTATAACGCCAGCACTTACAACCTTTAAACAACCTATAAAAGAAATGGCTAGAAAAGCCACTGAAGAGTTGATATCTATAATTTTACGACAACCAAGAGAACAATCAGAGTATAGGTATACATCTGAATTAGTTGTAAGAGAAAGTGTAGAAAGAATATAGTTTATTTTTGAAAAGAGGTAGTATATATGAAGTTGATTTCGTGGAATGTTAATGGCATTAGAGCTTGCGTTCAAAAAGGATTTTTAGATTTCTTTAAAGAAGTAGATGCAGATATGTTTTGTATTCAAGAAAGTAAAGTTCAAGGAGGGCAGATAGAACTTGCTTTAGAAGGATATCATCAATACTGGAATTATGCTGAAAAAAAAGGATATTCAGGAACTGCTATATTTACAAAGATAGAACCTATGAATGTATCCTATGGTATTGGAATAGAAGAACATGATAAAGAAGGTAGAGTAATTACTTTAGAGTTTGAAAAGTTTTATCTTGTAACAGTATATA
The DNA here is from genome assembly GCF_000732635.1 of Clostridium sulfidigenes. Classification (GTDB taxonomy): domain Bacteria; phylum Bacillota; class Clostridia; order Clostridiales; family Clostridiaceae; genus Clostridium_J; species Clostridium_J sulfidigenes. Next base: position 70,662 of record NZ_JPMD01000004.1, read on the forward strand.
CTCCGAACTCTAAGTCGGAGTTAGAGAGACTTGATTATAGAATGGTTTGGGAAGATGAATTTAGAAAACATCTTAAAAAATTAGATGAAAATAAACCAGTGATAGTATGTGGAGATTTAAATGTAGCTCATAAGGAGATAGATCTTAAAAATCCTAAAAATAATAGAAGAAATGCAGGGTTTACTGATGAAGAGAGAAATAAATTCACAAAATTATTAGATTCTGGATTTATAGATACCTTTAGAAATTTTTATCCTGATTTAGAAGGAACATATTCTTGGTGGTCCTATAGATTTAAAGCTAGAGAGAAAAATGCAGGATGGAGAATTGATTATTTCTGTACCTCAGAAAGATTAAAGGAAAATTTAATTTCAGCTAAGATACATACAGAGATATTAGGTTCAGACCATTGTCCAGTAGAACTTGAAATTAATATTTAACATTTAAAGTAATATTATTCCATAAACTTAAATATAATATATAAAATTATACTTAAGTAAATATGGAGGGGTTACTATGATAATAGATGCTAGTTTAAGAGATTTAAAAATTAAGGGAAGAAAATTTAGAAATGAAGGAAGAACTGTGGGAATGATACTTAGAAGTAATGGAGATACTTTGCCAATTAGTATTAAACGTTCAGATATGGATAAATTTCTAAAAAGATATGGAGACCATAGTGATGTAACTTTAAGGGTTGATGGAGAAAATATTAATTCATCCATAATAGAAGTACAAAGAGATCTACTACTTCATTATGCACATAATGTGCAGTTTAAAGAAATTTAAATTATAGTTTGAAAAATCCCCAGTTAAATTGATAATTCTCAATTTAACTGGGGATTTTTCTTGTTTTAGTATCATTTATAGACTAAAGTGGTATTCTTGCAAGAACCATATGTTTATTTTTCATATTATATAACTGTTCCTTAGTGATTTCTTGAATAGTTGTAATCTTAGTTACATTGTGGATCATACCAACTCTAATTTTTGCATCTTCTAAGTCTCTTGCTAATAATGTTCCACAGTATCTAGCATCTTCAGTATCCACATTAAATAAGAATACATTTAATTTTTCTATTGGTACAACATCTTTTTTTAAAAATTCATCATCAAATTCAACTTCACTATCAAGAGAGATTAAACCTTCTCTAACTATAAGTTTATCCCACCCTTTATATTCACAAAGTCTACCCCATAGTCCTAAATTCATAATGCTTCTTACAGTAAGTTTTACCATCATAAAAATTCACTCCCTCTCAATTTTAACTCTCATATATTTTAATTATTATTGTACCATTATTTTGAAGATTATTCAATCAATTTACTGAATATTTAAATTATTTATAGTTTGTATACAATATTTATTGATTATACATTAATAAATATATTAAATTTATCAATAATTATGATTACCAATTTAAAAAGATTTATGTTATTAGATCTTTGTATATTTATTCTAAGGTTTGTAATGAATATTTTATAATAAGATTTTTATATATTATCAATAAACGAGT
>NZ_JPMD01000005.1 GCF_000732635.1 Clostridium sulfidigenes
TGATTATATTTAATTATATTTATACCCAAATACAATTAAATTTATTCCCAAAGGTATAAAACACAGATTTATAAAATATAAGGAGTAATATAGATCATTCTTATATTTTATAATTTTACTTTAAGGAGGCCTGGATATGGATTTTATAAAAAACAACTATAATACTCTGCTTATGGAATGGATAAGATTAAAAACAAAGCAAGCATTTATTGAAAATTCCCAAGATGCAACTTTAGAAAAAATAGAGGAAGCACTGTTAAATTTAGATATTATTGATATTGAACTTATTAATATTTCAAAGGATTACTATACTTTAAAATTTAAACATGGAGGCTTATCTAAAATTAAGCAATTTATTTCACAGCAAATAGAGGGCTAGCAACTTAATAATTGAAACTCGACTCACTGCGTTCGCTGAGTAAGTGATTCACACCAAATCATAGATTTGGGTTCTCTACTTAAATGAGAATAAAAAATATATGAATTACCTATGCTTTTCCAAAGGTAATTCATATATTTTTATTTTATGACCTATGTTCTATGCCATATGCCTTTTATTTATATGTTTTATAAAATCTATTATTTATCTCCAAATATAAGACACTGTGAAAATAATTTTTCATATCCCTCTGAGGCTCCAAGTTCCATGTACTCCATTTCACCTGCTAAATCTTCAATTTCTTTCTTAACTTTAACAGACATAAGTGCCATATATGCTCCAGTTTTAGAAGAATTCCCTATATATACTAGTTTATCCTTTACCTCTTTTGGCAAAATCCCTGTACCTACAAGGCTATCTGCTGGTAGGTGAGCGCCAAATTGTCCAGCTATCATCACCTTATCTAATTCGCCCATATCAATCTTAGCCTGTTTTAACAAGGCATAAAATCCTGAAAGCAGAGCTCCTTTTGCTAATTGTACCTGACGAACATCCCCTTGAGTTATTAGTAGCTGTTCTGGAGTACTTTTTAAAATAAATTCTCTTTTATTCCCATTTAATTGTATCATCTTATATCGATAATCAGATCCCTCTAGTTGTTCTTTTTTTATAAATGCTCCATTGTTTTTTACAATTCCTGTTCTTAGAAGCTCTTTCACTGCTGCTAGTATCCCACTTCCACATATCCCTATAGGGTCTTCCTCTCCTATAACCTTAAGATCTACTCCTTTTTCAGTGATTTCCACATCTTCAACAGCGCCCTCTGCTGCTCTCATCCCTGAACTTATATTCATTCCTTCTAATGCTGGCCCTGCTGCACAGGAACAGGAAAGTAATCTTCCACCCTTAGATAAAACTATCTCTCCATTGGTTCCAATATCTATAAATAGTATATTTTCCTCAGCTTTATGTAATTCACAAACATAGGCACCTGCCACTATATCAGCTCCAATGTAAGAGGATACAGAAGGAAGGCAATATACTCTTGCACACTTAGCAGCCTTTATACCAAGGTCACTTGCTGATATGTTTTTTGCCTTTGTAAATACAGGAGCGTAGGGAGATTTTCCAATTGATGTTGCATCAACACCTAAAAGAAAATGCATCATGGTACAGTTTGCAGCAATAGAAATTTCATAAATATTTTCTTTCTTTACTTTTCCCTCACTACATAACTCTTCAACCATTTCATTAATAGCCTCTACAATAGTTTTCTGTAACTCTTCTTTTGAACCCTCTGGATGTTCTAATTCATAGGTTATTCTAGTTAAAACATCTAGCCCAAACTTCTTTTGGGGATTAATTCTTGAAGCTGTAGCCAAATCCTCACCATTGTTCATATCAATTAATGCTGCAACCACCGTTGTAGTTCCGATATCAATGGCAACACCATAAAGAAACTCAGTAGTATCCCCTGCTTCAAGGGCAATTAACTCGCTGTCATTAAATACTCCAGTTACAGTTCCATAGCTGCTTTCATAGTCCCTTAGTAGCTTCCAGTTGACCTTTTTAGATCCAAGGGCCTCACATAAAGAATCTTCAAAAGGACTTTGGGTTTCTAAAGTAGGCATTTTTATTTCAAAGATTTTTTTAGAAATTGTAGGATTAAACTCAAATTCAGGTACATACCCAGTAGTAAGTATTTTATGCTTTCTTTCCTTTTGCAGAATTTCAATTGTAATATCTTCTTTTGGTACTACCAAGCAGGAAAGTCTTATGTCTGCGTTTATTTCATCTTCTTTCAATAGCTTTCTTTCCGTTGGCGAAAGTGGCGGAAGATTTCCTTCCAACACCCTGACCTTACATTTCCCACAAGAACCATTTCCATTACAAGGATTATCTACAAAAATATCATTTTCTAATAATAGCTGTAGTAAGTTTTTCTTTGGAACATACTCAAAGTCCTTACCTAACTGTTTAATAAAAATCTTAGGCATTTCTTATAGCATCTCCTTTTTTAAAGTCTCAAGGATTGCTTTAACATTTGTAAGAGGAGATTTCATTCCAAGTCCACAGGCAGGTGAAATTATGTTCACTCCATCTTTAACACATTTCTTAGTCAAATCTGAAACTTTCTTAGGCTCTCCAAATTCAATTGTATAGGTACTCACATTACCCATAAGTAATCTATCTCCTAAATTCTTTCGTGCCTCACTCATACTAACAATAGAGTCAAAGCTTAGAACATCACTTTTTATTTTATTTACCTCTTTATATACATTTTTCATTTGGCCACATATGTGCACAATAGTTTTTCCCTGTACTTCTTGAATAGCATCCACTAGCTTATTAATATATTTCACAGCAAATTCTTCAAATAACTTTGGTCCTAAAATTTCACCAGTTCCACTAGGGTCAGAAATAGCAATTATATCTGCCCCTGCTTCTATTTGCTTCTTTGCAAATAAAATTAATTGATTAGTAACATAATCAACATATTTGTGAGCTTCTTCATTGTTTTTTCTCAGCTGTTTATAAAATACTACAGGTTCCATAACAGAACTAGCAGTGCTTATTGGCCCTGTTAAATTCCCTATTATAGGAACATTACTTCCCTTTGCTTTTAATAACTTAATTGCATCAATAACTACTTTAGCTCTTCCCTGATTAAAGTTAATTTCATGGAGTTTCGTCCATTCCTTTACTGAATCTATTGCATACTCCACAACATGAGGTTCATATATGTTTGACCCCATATTCACCGTTGCTCCAAACTCCTCAGATTCAATGGTCATACAAAAAGGAACTCCATAATTTTCAAAACAGCCCTTTTCATATACTGAAGTAGCTAAATCAGCCATAGTTTGCGCATTACTATGAGCCTTTGAAAAATCTATTCCAAGGTCTTCAATTACTTCTGTTGTAACCATGTTCATCATGCCACCAGGACAAATACATGGAACTCTATCAACCTGTTCTCTGTTGAAAACCATATTTAATCGTTCTCTTGGAGATATCATATTACATCCTTCTTTCTAAGCTATATTAAGCATTTTTTTTGCTAATTTTACTGCCTCCACAGCATTGGAACTGTACCCATCTGCACCAATGGTATCTGCAAATTTTTGAGAAATTGGTCCTCCACCTATAAGAACTTTAACTTGATCTCTAATTCCTGCTTCTTTTAATAATTCAATAACTTTTCCCATTCCTGACATAGTTGTCGTCATTAAGGTTGACATGCATACAAAAGAAGCGTTAACTTCTTTAGCTTTGTCTACAAAACTTTTAAGTGAAACATCCCTTCCTAAATCAATCATTTCAAAACCAGCAGTTTCCATCATAATTTTTACTAGATTCTTTCCTATGTCATGGGTATCTCCCTCCACAACTCCAATAACTCCCTTTGGTTTGCTGTTTCCTTCTTCTTCTATAGGAAGATGAGGTCTTAATATTGATAGCCCTTCATACATTGCATCTGAGCATAGTAATACATCTGTTACGAAATATTCTTCCTCTTCATATAATTGACTTGCACGATTCATACCATCTACAAGCCCTTCCATAATACCATCAAAGGCTTTATACTTTGCCTCTACATATTCCTCACAGGCTTCTATTACCTCTTCTTCTTCCATCTCTAATACGCCATCGGATAATCTTTTTAATAATTGTTCTTTAGATGCTGTCATTATTATTCCTCCATTTTAATTACAAAATTTTCTAAACATATATTTTTACATGAAATTTTTCGGATCTATTGGCCACTTTCCATATTTTCTTGCAGAGGCCATAAATTGATCAATATTCTCTAAAGGAACATTTCCTGAAAGGTCACAACCTGATGCTAAAATATAGCCACAAGGACTATCATAAGCCTTTTGCATGCAAGTTTTTACTGCAGAATCTACCTCCTGTGTACTTCCTAATATTAGAACTTCTACTGGGTCTACATTACCTAGAATTGGAACTTTATCCCCTGCTACTTGTTTTGTGTAAGCTAAATCAACTCTATTATCTATACTTAACATATCGCAACCCGACTTTACCATGTCCCCTACTATTGATGTTGTGTCTCCACAAATATGGTAACAAACTAAGCCCTTTCCCTCATGAATATCCTGCATTAAGTCTATAGTATAAGGTAATACAAATTCTAAATATTGTTTTCTATTAAGAATTGTTCCTGATGCAATTGGGTCACATAGCAATATAAGAACACCTCGTTTTATAAATTCTCTACATATCATCTTTAATGCTTCTGTGCAAAACTTAACTAACTCATGTACTTTTTCCGGATTTTTTCTAGTTGCTCTTAAAAAATTTTCTGTTTTATAAATACTTGCTGCTGCAGTAAAAGGTCCAGATATTAAAACTCCTGTTGGAACCTCTTTTCCTAACTTATCAATTAATATTTCTGCAGCCTCAATATGTAATTGGAAAAGTTTATCATTTTTTAGTTCTAACTTTGACATATCAAGTTTATCTATATCATTTAAATCCTCTAAAACATAACTCATAATTGCTGGTACAGATTCCTCTGGATCATTCATCTTACTCCCTAATGCAATACCTATCCCATGTAACCCATATTCAACCACTAATAAATCGTTTCCAAACCTTTCATAACAAGCTATCTGTGCTTTAGCTTCATTTAACGCACTACTTCTTTTCTCTTTGTGGGTCATTCCTAATGCTAGTCCAGACATAGAACAAGCTACAGGCATTGCAAGTATTCTGTCCATAGGTTTTCCTGTCATGAAGGCATTTAACCTTTCAATTGGGGTCATTTTATCATCCTTGTGCATATACAACCATCTCCTTTTTTAAGGTGTTATTTATTTATAGTAATTCAAGGGTTTTAATAACCCCATCTTTTAACTGAAAATCTTTATTTTTCATGCATGTTTGTCCAACAAACTTTGCTAGTCCAATTGCCTTTATGAAGCCTTCTTCATAGTTTAAAGGTCCTCCTAAGGAAACATCCTTCCACACTGCTTTATCTGTTCCTAGTAATGAAAAAGTAGTTTTCGGACAAAGTACTATTATAATTTCTTCATTTATGATTTTATCCATTTTTTTTAATAAAGGATAAGTAAACATTTCCACTACTTGTTCTGCAAACTTAGGTCCAAGAATATTAACTCCCCCAGAAGAGTCTGCATAGCTAATGATGTTTACCCCTACTTTTTGTGCTTCTTCTATAAATTCAATTATTTCATATTGAAGTTTATTAAAAATTTCCCTAATTAACTCTGGATTCTTTCTAAAGGTTTTGAAAACAACCCTTGGTTCAATTAAAACATTCATTATTGTAAATGGTCCCGAAACATTTAAAACCACATTTTCTCCTTGTTCTCTCAAAGACTTACAAGCTTTTAAAACTTCAGAAATTCTTCCCTTTGAAAAATCAATTTTAGGTAAATCCAACAGTTCTTCCGTAGTTGTGCAAATATACTCCTTGGCTCTTGGTCCTATATTCTCATCCCCAAGATTAACTTTTCCCCCTAGTGCCTCCCCTTCCACAGTATGACAGAAGGGTAGTGTACAAACATTGTCCTTATAGTATTTCTTAAGCTCCTTGGCAAGTGTCACCATACTATCCCAATTTTTATAAGCATCAGGAAATTTCAAATTGGTTTTTTCAATAATTTCTTTACTGATTCCCTGTTCATTACCATATGTACATTTATAATCAATTATTTTTCCCATGGTACCCCCCTAATTTATTAATAAAAAATTCCTACTATTTTTTTCTTATCTAAGTTACTGCCAATTACAGTTACCTTTGTAGTTTTTACCGTTTCTAAATACTCCCAATGATAATGGTGTGGGGTATAATCAAAGTAAACCAGTTTCTTTGTAGAAAGCTGAACAATTCCCTTAGCTCTTACAATAAAACCATACTCCTGTTGATTTAAAGAAAATAATATTTTATCTATTTCTTCCTCTGAAAAAGCCCTTAGCTTATCTATAGAAAAAGTTTGGAACATCTTATTAGCTGCCAGAAAGGCAGGTCTATCCTTTAACTCAATCTCATAGGATTCCATACTGTTTATTGTTTCAACAATTTCTTCCCCTGATAAAGAAATCCATGGCTCTTTAAAAATTGTAGCCTTAGGATTAATTAAATTTATTTTTCCAATAATCTCTTCAATTTCACTATCCACTAGATTCTCAAAATGGCTTAAAAAAATCATCTGAGCATTTTCTATTTGATCTAAATAAAAACTTCCAAAGTTCTCACTGTAATCATTGAAGGAATCTACATCTACAATGGTGATAACATCCTTAATCTTTATATTTAGGGTTGAATTTGATGAAACCCTATTACAAACCTTTAGTATATCTGATAAACTACCTACACCAGAAGGCTCAATAAATATATTATCTGGTTTATACTCTAAGACTAACTCCTCTAAGGCTTTATTAAAATTTTCTTTAACTGTACAACAAATACACCCAGAATAAATCTCTTTAATTGGAAGGCTATGCTGTATTAAATCCCCATCAATGCCAATATTGCCAAATTCATTTTCAATTAAAGCATTGCTTCCTTGTATATTTGGAATTACTTTATTTAAAAATGTTGTCTTTCCACACCCTAAAAATCCCGAAACAATATTTATGTTAGTACCCATAATTCCCCTCCATACATCAATACTCTTAATTATAGCTTTTACACTTAAGGCAGTCTAATTTGAATATTAAATAGAAAGTTGCCATTTAATTGAATTTACCTATACATTAAATTTCATTATATCTTCAGTTGCAACTTTAACATGATAATTAATTACATGGATTTCTTTGATATTTTGTAGTTACCCAGTACAAAATTAAAAATATGTTTACAAAAGAACAAGAAAAATTACACCATAAAAAGCCCCCTCTCAAACATAAGCCTGAGAGGGGACAATATCACAACTTCATAGTTATTGCGCCATACCCTTTTCATCATCTTTCTTTTTATTTTTAATAAATCCCTTTAAGTAATTTTTATTGTAAAATAAGTATTCTATAAACTTATAAACTGCCTCCACTAAAACTAACCCAGCTAACATATCTATAATTACATGTTGTTTTACAAATTGAGTTGAGATTATAATTAACCATCCAACTATATTAAATCCAATCTTATATTTTGTTGGCATATTTTTAAGCTTATTTATTCCCTTTAAAGCTGAAAAAGTTGCTGCTACATGAATACTAGGAAAACAATTATAGGGGTTGTCCCTACCATAAATAAACTTTACAAAATTGCATAGAAAATCATCATGGATTATTATTGGCCTTGGAACATAGGTTTGAAAATTTAGATAAATTATAAGACAAATACAATTAACTATATTTAAAGTCAAAAGTGAAATGAAATATCTTTCCTCATCACAATAACACATTATTATAAGTGAGATTATTAAATTTGGCATATACATCATATATGGAAGAATGAATACACTTACAAAAGGAATTAAATCATCTATATCTGTATATAAGGAATGTAATTTGGGATTTTGATAATTATTTATAAAAAAATAGCATATACTACTTATTCCTATGGAAAATATCCATAAATATGGTTTTATAGTTTTCACATTATATTTTTCTAGTAACCATTTCATAAATTTCACCTTCATACGAGAATATTATATATTAATATTATATTATTTGTAATTTTTTATCTACGTTAACATTTATAATTAATCAAAAATTTAAATATAATTTTTTATATCTACTACACAAAGCTATTACTTTTTCGTATTTGATCACTCCCTAAAGGAAAAATCCCTCAAACCGTAGTCTGAGGGATTATTAATATATTTCTATTTAATAGCAACAGCTTCAAAGGTAACAACTTGCTCAGAATTTGATGGATACTGACCAAATTTATAATCTGAAGAAATCACAATATTTTTAAATCCTATACTTTCAAGTATTAGTCTGAACTCTTCTACACCATACCATCTCAATGGGAACCGTTCCAATTCAGTTTGTAAAAGTACCCCTTCACGCCACTTTTCATATCTCCCATGTGAAATGGTATATTGATTTATATAGTCAACCTCTACAATTTTATTTTCTAATGTGATTATATCTCCATTAGAGCAGTCCCAAGTTTTTGTGGAAACTGTACCTGTTGAAATATCTGTTTGCAAAAATATATCAACAATTAATCTACCACCATCAGACAAATGCCTATAAAAGTTTTGTAATGCTTTTATTGAATCTTCTCTATTATGTAGTAGAAGGAAGGTTCCCGTTGGCACTATAATAGCATCATATTTTGTATCTTGTGAAAAAGACTCCATCTTACCTTCAAAAAGTTTAGGATTCAAACCTCTTTCTTTACAATTATGCTCACATATATTTAACATATCTTTTGAAATATCAAATGCATCCACATTCAATCCTTTTTCTAAAAGCGGAATTAATATACGCCCCGTTCCTGTTGCAGGTTCAAGAATAGGTCCTTTGCAAGACTCTAATCTATTCATGTAAAATTCTACATCTCCAAAAGAATGCCCTATAGGCTTATCCATATCATATACTTCTGAAGATAATCTACCATAATAACTTAACATCATTTATCACCTTTCTTCCTTGATTTATCATAATTACTTATTTCGGGACATACTATACAATGCCATTGTACTAATAATATTTTCGATTCTTTCCTATAATTCAATGTCACCTCTAACTGCCCCGTTCTAACAAGTTAATTTTATTATAACAACAACCTTAAAAGAAAACTGTTCCTGTTTTGCTAAGTATTTATAATAAAATATGATTTTAAGTGAATATTTTTATAGTTTCTCTTTGATTTTTAGTTTTAAATAAGGTACAAGTACAATTGCTATAAGGGCACTTATCCCCATTAAATATGGATAATAGAGATATTTCATTATGATAAATGGTGACAATTTAGCTAATGCTGATGCTGATAAAAGTTGTGCACCATAAGGAATAATTCCTTGAGACACACAAGAAAACATATCTAATATACCCGCTACTCTTTTAGGTTCAATATCATATTGATTGGATATATCTTTAGCTATAGGTCCTACAGTAACTATAGCTATAGTGTTGTTAGCTGTACATATATCAACTAAACTAACTAATGTGGCAATTCCAAATTCAGCTCCTATTTTACTGTTAACTCTTTTTGTAATAAATCCTAGTATAAACTCAATTCCTCCATTGAATTTTATAATTTCAACCATTCCACCAATTATCATTGAAATTATTACAAGCTCAGACATTCCACCAATTCCTTTGCCTATGGCCTGCAATAGACCTATTATATCAAAGGCTCCCGTAAATATTCCTATACTCCCTGCAAATAAGATTCCACCAACTAGTACCAATAGCACATTAACCCCTAAAAGTGCCGCAAGTAATACTCCTACATAAGGTAAAACTTTAACTAAACTATATGAATAATCCCCTACTACCTTAGAATCTTGCCCCAATGTTATAAAAGTAAATATTAAAGTTGTTATTATTGCTGCTGGCAATACAACTGTAAAATTCATTCTAAATTTATCTCTCATCTCACAGCCTTGAGTCCTGGTAGCTGCTATAGTTGTATCAGAAATCATAGAAAGGTTGTCCCCAAACATTGCTCCACCAACAACAGCTCCAACCACTAAAGCTATAGGTATACCTGTCTTAGCCGCAATTCCAGTAGCTATAGGAACTAAGGCTACTATTGTTCCCATGGATGTACCTATAGATATTGCTATAAAACATGCAATTATAAAAACTCCAGCTACTAGTATGTTACTTGGTAAAAATGTTAGCCCTAAATTAACAGTAGATTCTACAGCTCCCATAGTTTTAGCAACCTCTGCAAAAGCCCCTGCCAATATAAATATCAGACACATTAAAATGATGTTTGGTTCTCCTGCTCCCTTGCAAAATACATCTAACTTTTTATCTAGTGATACTTTTCTATTCATAAATAATGCTACTAATGCTGCTAATAAAAATGGTACAGTTACAGGCATAGCATAAAAGTCCTTTGTAACTAATGATATCCCCATAAAAACTGCTATAAAAATAAATAATGGTAACAAAGCAATAGCACTGCCCTTTTTCAAGTTATCTTTCATTTTTTCCTCCTTAGTTAATTAATGTTTTAATTTTTTGTATAAGATTTAGTGATCTTAGGCATCTGAAAATAAAAAACTTCTTGCCTTACCTAAAAGATAATGCAAGAAGTTATGTTCTTCCAATTCTTATCTTCCAGGTTAATCCTGCTGGATTTAGCACCATAAAGTTTAAAATAACTACCTTTGGTTGCCGGGCTTCATAGGGCCAGTCCCTCTGCCTCTCTTGATAAGATACTATATTATATTTTTAAATTCTTTATAAGAATAGCATTGGTTTATTATTATGTCAATATAATTCAATATAATTTATCAAAAGCATTTTTATCCATCTTTTATCAAATAAATCCTCAGTTTCTTTTTCTATTTATTTATGAATAACAGCCTTGCCATATTATATATTTAGTGTACCTTTATTTTACCTACCATGTCTTCCGAAGTTTCACCATTGAATTTTCATTATGTTAATGCATTGAACCATGCAGAGTGTAGCAATGCGATACCTTCTCGTACCTGTTGTTCATTCAGTAAACTGTATCCTATAAATATAATGTTTCGGGGACATTCATTCCTGTCATTCCAAAATGGAATCATAGAATATACTTTGACTCCGACTTTTTCTGCCTGTTTAATAAGCCAATCTTGTTCTTCACCACCCGGAAACTCCAAAACGAAATGCACCCCTGCTCCGCGACCATGTAATATTACTTTTTTGTCAAACATTTTCGTCGCTTCCTGTATAAATATATCGTGACACCTTTTGTAGGTAATGCACATTTTTCGAATATGACGCTCATAATTTCCCTCTCTCATATATGCAGCTAAAACACGTTGCGTTAACCATGATACAGGAGAACTATGAGAACAGAATAAACTATGATACCTCTTTAGTAAGCGTACTGGCAACACCATATAGTTCACCCTCAGAGAAGGTGAAAGAGACTTTGAAAAAGTTCCGATATAAATAGTACGATCTTCGGCATCTAAAGAGTGGAGTGCTGGCACTGGATTGGCATCATATCTGAGTTCACTGTCATAATCATCCTCAATGATGTAAGCATCGTTAACATTTGCCCAATTAAGGAGCTCCTTACGCTGCACAATTGACATTACAGTTCCATAAGGGAATTGATGGGAAGGTGTTACATAAGCAGCACATGCGTTAGAGCAGTGAATTGATGAAAGGATAAGTCCATCTTTACTAGCTGGGATTGCATGCACATTATAATTGTTGTTTATAAATACATCCCTTGCTCCATTATATCCTGGTTCCTCCATTGCAATGATGTTATTTTCTTTACGCAGAAGAGTGCACAAAATATTTAAGGAATATTGTAGCCCACAACCGATGATAATTTGTTCCTTACTACAAACCATACCTCTTGATTTGTACAGGTGTCTTACGATTTCTTCTCTTAAAAACAGATCACCCTGTTTATCTGGATAATGATTAACTACTTCCTTTTGCGATGATAGGAGAATTTGAGATGTGTATTTTCGCCATAACTTGAAAGGAAATTGCTCATAAGGAAGTGTACCGTACTGAAAATCATATAGAATCACAGGTTTCTTCAGCTCTGATTTTTGGGTAGATAAGGCTTTTATATCCTGCGGAACATAATTTTTCTCCGTAAATTCACTTGAAGTATCCATAACAAAAAATCCTGACCCATGTCTTGCTTGAATATATCCCTCCACTGCAAGCTGGGTATAAGCCTGACTGACAGTATTGCGTGCAATACCTAATGTTTGGGCTAGTGTACGAATACCTGGAAGCCGTTCTCCATGTGCAATATTTCCTTGTTCAATATCTTTTTTCACCTGATTATAAATTTGAAGATACATTGGATCATTTGAATTCTCTTGAATATAAATCATATAATTATAACCATCCTTATACCAAAGTGTATCCTATATTATATCATATAAGTGTAACTTTTAATAGGTTCACTTCTATGCTACAATATGTTTAATTCTATATCAAGTACATATATATCTTGAATAGAAATCAAATTTATATGATTAGGAGGATAATTAAGTTATGCAATATAGAATGAAGAAGTTTCAATTAACGTTGGAGCAGATTGATGAGCTCCTTCACCGTGCGGATACCGGACGATTCGCTACTATCAATGAGGATGGTTATCCATATGTGGTTGCCATGCACTTTGTTTATTACAATAACAAAATTTATATGCATGGTCTACCAAAGGGACAAAAAATCGATAATATAAATAGAAACCCCAAAGTATGCTTTGAGGTTGATGAATTGTTTGGTCTCTTGACTGACAATATCGAGAATGCCTGTGACACCGAAGCAGAGTACAATAGCGTCGTAATTGTTGGAAACGCTTCGCTACTTGAGGACTTGGATTATAAACATGAAGTGTTAAATAAGCTAGTTGAAAAGTACACTCCGCAGTTTGCTGGAAAAGAGTTTCCTGATAAAATGATTAAGGGTACAGCTGTGATTGAGCTTGATATAGTAGAGTGTACAGGAAAATATCATAAATAGAGCAAATAGAATACTCAACATCATCTAAACTCATTTTCATATCTCTTAAAAAATTCATAATATGTACGCACATTCTCTAATTCTGTCCACTTTTTCACATCAACTGGATTTTCATCAAGATCATATATTTTTGCTCCACCCATAGCAAGCAGAAAAGGGGAATGTGTTGATATGATAAATTGACATCCTAAAAACCGTGCAGAGTCCTCGATAAATTTCATTAATTCCATCTGACGTTTTGGAGAAAGGCTGTTTTCAGGCTCATCCAATATGTATAATCCATTTTCTCCAATTTTTTCAATAAAATATCGAAATGCACTTTCCCCATTTGAATACTCCCTTACATTATCCATAACTTCATTTCTCACAAACTTTGACTGGGTTTTACTTCTAGCAGTATTTACTTTTTTTAGTTGCTCATATTCTTCTATAGACTTCATTTGGAAATGAGAATATTTTGCATCTAAGTATTCTTCAAAAAGTTTTTCCCGTTTTTGATCAATTCCTTCGTTAAGGTTTCGGATATTCAACATATAATCAAATACATCATCACTTGTTATAATTCTGCTATTTTTAGGGATGTCATCTTCAAGTTGCATCTCACACATATTGACATAGTCAGGATAGAAATTAGATTTATTATAGATAGAATCTCGATTGATCCCTGTTTTTTCTGCTATCACATTTAATGCCGTTGATTTTCCCGAACCATTTCCACCATATAAAATCGTAAC
The DNA here is from genome assembly GCF_000732635.1 of Clostridium sulfidigenes. Classification (GTDB taxonomy): domain Bacteria; phylum Bacillota; class Clostridia; order Clostridiales; family Clostridiaceae; genus Clostridium_J; species Clostridium_J sulfidigenes. The sequence goes on from NZ_JPMD01000005.1 coordinate 13,735, forward strand.
TGGTTCAAAATCAATTCTTTCAAAACTATGTTTTGATAATATCTTAAATGGATAAAAGGAGTCGTAGCACGTTCTTTTTTCCTCTAGTAAAAAATCAAATTCTATATCATCATTTGGAAATGTAAAAACACTTAAATAAACCATCATAATCACCCTTATCATAACACTATAATATTTGTATTTTTTATTTTGTCTATCATAACCTTTATAACCATTTAATTTTACACTATACCCCTGCCTATTTATTATATCCATAAAATTAACAAAAGCCCTCAAACCCGCATGAACAGAACAACTAGTTAACTAGTTATATAGTTTTATAGTTAAATATATCCCTAGTTAACTATAAAAATAGTTTTCTATAAACCTATTTCCCTATGTAAATATTTATATAGAGAAATAGTCATATTTATCTTTTACTTTATTATAATATTTTATTATCAGCTATGCACTACTATCACTATGATTTCATCCTAATGAAAGTTAGATTTTTAAATTGTTTTTTATTACAGAAGTGGTATAGTTAAAATAATTTTTATAAGGTTAACAATATTGCTTGTATATAGTGCTAATACCAAAAGGATTATAGTACAATAAGTAGCACACTTAATATTAACAATTACATATAAAACTTAATGCCTTATTTAATTTATCGGATAAATCTTGTGGAATAGCATGTCCTATACCTTTATTTACATAGAATTCATAGGGAAGATCAACTTCTTCAAATACTTTAATCATTTCTTCTTGCTCTTCCAATGGCATTATAATTTCTCCTTCCATAAATATGCCCCTAACCCCTCTTTCAGCTGCAAGCTTAACATTCACCTTGGTAAATGATTTTGTAAAATCTGGACCTATTGCAATAAACCCTTTTATAGGAATCACATTAGCAAATGTAATGTCTAAGGCTGTTATTGCTCCCCCTGAGAATCCTCCAATTATTACCCACTCCTCATCAATGGAATATTCTTGTAATATTAAATTATAACATTCTTTGATATCATTCCTTGAAATAAGTGGATTCATTGTCCAACTGAAACCATTATGACGATATAATTGTGAAGATTGAACATATACAACAATAAAACCTTTCTTTAAAAATTCATCAGGCTTCCAGTATTCACTAAATTCACCTATGTTTCCAGGATCACCATGTAATGCAATAAATAATGGATACCTCTTTCCTTCAATGTAATTAATCGGTAGATGGACAGCATATTTAAATCTAGCCTTTTCTCTAGCCTTTGTTAATAATGAATCATTTTTATTCTTAAGATCAACATACCTGATATCTGCTTTTAAATGAACTTCATCAAAAATATCCTTATCACATGCCCATCCTTCATTAAGAAGATATGATATCACATTAATAGACTCTTCATACATTTCCTCATGAGAATAAAATTCAGCTTTTAAAATCATTATTTCAAATAAATACTTATCAAATTCCTGTTTAGGAAGATATTCTGATGCATATTCTAATAAATTTAAGGCTTCTCTGTATTTTTTCTGGTTATAAAGAGTTGTAATTTCACCTTCGAATTCCCAATACTTGTTATATTTCATACTTAATTCTCCTTTGATCAATATCTAAATATTTTTCGCAGTATAATATTTCTCATACTATATATTCCATATATAGTAACTTTTAAACTTTATTCTATTATATCACATCACATATTTTCTGAATGTCTGTAGATTGTTTTTCCATATCCATAAACAAATATGCATACAAAGAAAGCACTAAGATTTTATTACCTTAGTGCCTTTAAAAAAGTTTTTGTATCCAGTATTTAATTTATTGATTTAATAGGGCGTGCTTCAATATATCCTCTGTATCCCATTGGTGCAAGCTGAAATCTTGGGGCAGTTTCTGGTGCCCACTGATATCCGTAAACAGTAGGGTCAAATTTTTCAATATGATTCCACACTTCATAGATTGCATCCATAAAATCATCATCATTATAGGATTCACCTTGAAAAATCATTAATTTGCAAGGTGGCAATTCTATAAGTTCATACCCATTAGGAATATCATTTGTGTAGTCAATGGGAACTTCTACACCTTGCACATATTGTGATGTTCCTTCTTTAATAAGATGTTTTGGAAGCCACATTCCAATTGGCTCATATATGGCTTCTTTTACACTTGTAAGTACTGACCATACATCACACCCTACCTCTTCACAATATTCAAAATAACCCGTTGCTTTTTTCCCTCGCCTTAACAAAACTTTTCGTGAAGGACGCTGAATAACCTGTACAAATACAGATTTGGTATTAAAGTTATCACTCATCTTTTTTCCTCCTTTATGAAATGCTCGGTAGGTATCGAAAACTTTCTGAGGCATAAATAGTTTTATTGGTGGTGTACATTGACTATATTTTCTTGGCGGCATCCCAAATTCCTTTGAAAATGCTCTTGTAAATCCCTCGTGTGAGTCAAAGACAAAATCCATCGCTACATCTATAATCTTTTCATTACTGTCACGTAGTATTAACGCAGCTTTAGTAAGCCTTAATGCACGAATATAGTCAAATGGTGCCTTACCAGTAACTTCTTTGAATAGTTTTGCAGCATGCCATGGTGAATATCCTGCCACAACAGCTAGTTCTTTTAACGTAATCTTTCTTAAAATATTAACATCAATGTACTCTTGCATACGTTGTACCGCCATAATAGTTTCAGCCTCACTCATTCTTCCACCTCCAATATCTAAAGTATATATCATAAAGAACTCTATTTCTTGACCTGCATTGCGAATAAAAAAGAGCATTTTTCTTCTCTTAATCACTCTACTAATATACCACTTATTAATAAACCTTATATTTCTAATAATACTTTTTCTAAAATTTCATAATGCCAATAATATAAATCCTTGGGTTTTATTGAAAAAGCTTTTTCTTTATCAACAATTATTTTTCCATCATCAATAGTTACAAAACTAAAAAAAGGATCTCCTGATAAAAAGGATAAACTGGCATTTTCACTCCATTCTTCAACTGTTACAAAATCATTTTCAAATAGTAATTTAAGTAAGTCATAAAAGCTTTTTTGCATAACTCTAAGCTTAAAATGTGGACACTCTTTTTCAACAATATATAAATCTATTTCTTCCCATAACTTTTCAATAACACTTTGCCTATTAATTAAACTTTCTAATGACAAATCTCCTGTACTCATTACTTCAAGAATTCTTGTTTCCCATTGTGTTGGTGTCCAAGAAAGAGTTCTACTAAAATGAATAATCCATTTTTCATGTGGAATGTATTCACCATTTACTATAAATAGAGCTTCTATTAACTTAGTGACAGCATTATTCATCATATAATGACCTTGCACTGTATCCCCCCTATGAATCCATATATCACCTGCTAATCTAAAATACCACCAACAATCAAAAAGTAATCCTTCAGCTTGTAATGGTTCTGGTTTATTTATAAGTTTATCTCTTACAAATTTTTTTATTTCTCCATTGGGATCATATAAAATTTTTGCATAAGATAAATCCCATAAAGCAATACTATCCCACGATTTCTGTTTTTCTTCCTCCAAATTTAATATCTTTATATCGTAAAGATATTTTTGAGCCATTGTAATCCCAATTGGTATAGGTGATTTTCCATTATTCCATAGTTCATAATTTTCTTTATCTAAATAAATAACTATGTCAATTTCAGATAGATAATCTACATAACCTCGCGACATCCCTCCATTTAGGGTTATTCCAATTACTCCTTCTAAAGATTTAAGCTTTTTTATACTATTTTTTAATTCTAACATAAAATCATTAATTTTATTTTCACTTTTTAAGTTCACATATGGTCTTTTCATAATAATATCTCCTTCTTAAATTAATTTTTTCATATAAAATATAGATGTAACAGTATAATTTAAATAAAATAAAAAGCCGTAGATTTTACTCTACGACTTCTATCATAAAAAGATAGTTCAATTGCCTAGAGAGTAAAATAAAATCATATACTAATAAAATGGTTCACCAAATAAACTGTCACATCAAACAGTTTTACCACTCTATTTTAATAAATGATTCTATCTTACTTCTCCGTGCCAAATTATACTTTTTGATTACATAGTACTAATTTGACCGAATGGCACTCCACCTTTCAAAATTACACTGTTACATATGAAAATTATACACCTAATTGAAATATTTGTAAACATTATATGTTAGTTTTGGAAATCATACTCATGATATACTATCCATCCATATATTCAGCTTTTAAAATAGAATATAACACCAAATCTACAATCCCTCTATCCTTCCAAAAATATCCCTATCTTATTATCCCTTCATCTATAAAATTGTTTCTTAATCATTTAAATCATATCTTCAAAAGCATTTCATACTGACTAACACTATATTCAAACCCTAATTGGAGTAAAAAGTTTTTAGTAGATTCAGATTGTTCATCTACGTTAAGAACGCTGATTTTATGTGATTCTGTATTTTTTATCATATCTGTAATTATACTTCTTGCAATTCCTTTACCCCTATAATCCTTATTAACTGCTATTTGTGGAATATCTCCTGTTTTTTTATCAATAATGCCATAGCCAACAATGTTGTTATCAAAACGCACAATAGAATATTGAAATGCTTCTGGTATAGCACTTATAGAATCAATAGAATTCTGCCAAGATGGCTCAAAATCCCAAAATCCTGTTAATTGTCTTAAGTTAATTTTGTCAACATGTTCAACCATATAGGTTGTTATTGGATTATATTTATTTTTATCTAGATGAAAACATTGGAACTCTCTTTGAATCTCGAAGCCTTGTTTTTTATATAGTTCAACCGCAGATGTATTAGATTTAATTACTTCAAGCAAATATTGCTCTACTTGCTTTTCTTTAAGCTCTTTTTTGATATTTAAAAGCATATTGCTTGTGATACCTTGTCTTCTATATTCAACTGTAACGCCTGTCCCAAGATCATATACTGTTGATTTTCCATTCCAATTTCTAAATCCATTTAAAACGAATCCTACTAACATTTCACTTTTAAATGCACCTATGGACATTTCGGAGACATAACCCCTTCTTTGAAGCATTTGCTTAAACTTCCAGATAGGTAAATCCATCTTAACCTGATAATCAGAAAATGCATCTAAAAACGTTTTATGAAGTGTTTCAATACTTGTTTTACCTAATATTTTATAACTAAACATTTCTTATCTTCTCCTTTATATTATATCATCTTTTAATTTGGCCATAAGTTTGTCAATATTCTTGAAAAAATATTTCTTTAAAGATATGCTTAATATTTATATTATATGTGTTCTTTTAGTATATCACATGAATATTTGCTAATTACATAAAAAAACCAATACTTAATAACACTAAGCATTGGTTTTTACCTTTTAATTATTTTTTCTTAACAGGAATCCAAATTTCACTGTAATAATTTTCATCCTGATTACCCTTTGGATAATCAGCTATATTTGTATACATTTCAATGTTATAACCAGCTGCAATTTCATAATCCTTACAGTTAGGTAGCCATTCTGAGAAGATTTTTTGGTTTACATCTTGCAATGATTTTGGCATTGCACCCTTGCAGGCAAAAACAGCCCAAGTGTGTTTAGGAATAATCTTTGTAATAAAACCATCTGGAGTTACTGTGGATGGAATATAATTATCGGCAATCAAATATTCAAATTCATCTGAACCCATACTCTCATCAATGCATACCCCGTACATTCCACACACAACTTTACCCTTTCCTGTTTGATAATGCTCTGTCCAAAACTGTGGAATTTCTCTAGTTGCACTATCATATTTAAATACCTTTGATACTCCCATAACCGTAAATGAATCTTTTTCAACAATTTTGTAATCCATAATATAACCGCCTTCCAATGAAAATTTGATTTTTAAGGTCCCAAAAGATTTAATCATTGCTCCGTCTTTTCGAACTGCAGTAGGTGTGACACCATGGAAACGAGTGAAGGCTTTTGTGAAACTATCTGGTGAGTTATAGCCATATTTCACTGCAATATCAATAATTTTCTCATCAGTAGATACAAGCTCACTGCCGGCAAGAGTAAGCCTACGTTGTCTAATATACTCTCCAACCGTAAAACCACAAAGCATTGCAAATCCTTTTTGGAAATAAAAAGGTGACACCAAAGCCTGTGTTGCAATTTCCTCTATTGTAAGTTCTTCGGTAATATTTTCCTCAATGTAACTAATAGCTTCACCAATACATTCAATCCATCCCATATTCATCACTCCTGTCTACATTTATATCATATTGCTTTTCAAGCAGTTATTCCCGACTTTTTTTGTTATGTTTTGTCTGGAAGATTATACATATATATCATTGAGTATACCTTTCCTTTAAGTAGTTCCTAAATTATCTACATAAACCTTCTAACTCTAATCTTAAGTTATAAAAATATAAAAACTTAAATCAAGGGTTTTGTAAACAATCTGTATTTTTACTTAAAATTTGTATTCTTTGAGTTGCTTAACTACCGACTCACAGTTGTTTATAAATTTTGTAGTCTCCCCATCAGAATAAAAATAATTAATATAATTAGTTAAAGTGTAGCACATAGTTGCCCTGTCCAGTCTATACTTGCATCATAAAAATTAGGTATAGACTTTAAAACATCTTCTATAATGTCAAGGATACCAAGTTTTTGAATTTGCAAGTACCACTGATTTTTCAAAGTACTTATCTGAAAAGCAGCATTGAACATTGATACACATTGATTATATACTTCAGTATCATTGTTTTGATTACAAGCCACTCTATAATCCTTATAATCATAATTAAATTTTGGGGCTATACTTTTCAAGGCATTTAGATTTAAAATAATATCGTTTAATGTGCTAATAGTCAGTTGTGAATTAGTAGAAAATTGAGGATAATATTTATACAGTAATGAAGTGTCATTGCAAATATTTTTTTGAATATCCTTGCAAAACCAAACTTCAATATCAAAGATACTGTCAATATTAATTATAGCATCTTGAACATTTTTATCTCTATCCATTGATGTCATTGCTATAAATTTGAATATTCTAAACTTTGATTGTTCTGCAGCTTTAACATCTTTTTCTATTTGCTTAAAAAGGTTATCAGCTGAATTTGATAAAAAGTAATTTTTACATTGTTCTACAATATACTTACCTTTTTCAATTTCAGCATAAATATTTATTCCCTTTTGCTTTTGACCACTTCTGCCATAAAGTGTAAATGTAGTAGTATATATATTTGTAAGAATATCTGTACATACACTCTCAAATTCTTCTGCTGATCTACTTTTAGGAATTTGCATAAGTGAAGATGTTGGCATATAAAATACTTACTTTCTAAATTATTATTTATTAAGTCATTTACGCTCTTCACGTATAAAACATTTCTATAAGCGAATCTTTCCTATATTGTGCTTACTCAAATATTACTTTCTTAATTTTAAGATCATTTATTTTATATAGCTATATGAAATATGAGATTGCACTATAAATTGCTTACTCTTTATAACGTAATCTCATATTGCTTACTCATCTATTTTAGTCTAAGTATATTCATCTGGTTGACATGTCCACTTATACTATATAGCGGAATTTACCACACTGTGAAGTATTTTATACTAATTCGCAGAAGTTATTCTGTTTTACTAATCATCACATTATAATGCTTTAAATCTTTAATTGATTTTCTAATATCCATTAAGTTAACCCCGATATTTTTTAGGCGCATCGCATATAATAAATTTTCTAATGTGGCAAAATCTGATATGTTAATAGGTTCAATTTGCAAATCAATATTCCCATGTGCAGAATCATTCCTCAGCTTATTCATCCGGTCACTTATTTCTTCAATCATCTCATTTTTATAGCCTTCATAATTATAGTGTAAAAACGGCAACAGTATTTCTTCACAGTCTGATAATGCCTTACTCATTCTATCTGCATATTTATTTTCCGTTTTTCCAAATGAAGTCATAAATGATTTTACATATTTTTTCTTTTTCCCAGTAGTAGCCTGTTTCATCGTTTCTAAATAATGTAATATTTCATTTTTTATCTCATTATACTCATCTGATCGAACAATATCATCACTGTATAAATTTCTAAACTCTCTTTCAAAGGCAACAAAATTTAAAATTATTCTATCTATGCCAAATGAATGAGTAGCTTTAATAGATGAACATAAATTTTCAAAATATATTTTATCATCTGCTATTGCAGAAAATAGTAAACATGCTTTTTCTTTTATATACTCATATTTAATCACTTTTTTCGTGCGTTTTAAGTCCAACTCTTCTTCATCATGCTCCGAAACCATCCTAATGACTCCATCATTACTACGCATAGAATCTTTCATATTATATACCTGAATATCATCAAATTGAATGTTGGTTCGTCCACAAATATAAAAGAAAAATTTTCTGCACTGTTCAAAAATATTAACCGTAAACTCTATGTCTCGTGATTCGGAAAATATAAATTTTATTATACTCTGTGCTGATAATGGAATATCAGAATTAGAATGAAGTGTTGGAACAGCACTGATAATTAATGTAACTTCTACTCCTTGATATTTATAACTTCCTAGTACAATTTCTTTTTCTCGTTCTATTTTAACATTTGTTGAAGATATTTTTTCATCCTCAAAAAGTATTTCTGTTTCAAATACATTAGCTGGATTGTAAAAATAGTTTATTTCCCTTCCAGTAACACTAAAACCATCAATGTTCTTTTCATTTATTTCATCCTGCCTATACTCGTAGAAATATAAAACAGAAAAACTCAAAAACCCATTATTATTTGAAGAATCATTAGAAATGTAAAAAATTACATTATTTCCATTGTGTGCTTTTGCACTAATGTTGGAATATCCTATCCACTCATTTGAATGGATTGCTTTTCTCAAATCTGTCATACTAATAAGCAAATTTCTTTTTTCTATAGACCAGGCTTCTAATGAAGGTGGCATTAATTGCAAAATTCCATTTTCATATATAAATGGATAATATATTGATTTATATTCTGCAAATCCCATTATTGGTTCTTCAATTTTCAAATGATCATCCCCCATATACATCATATCTTTAAAAAGTATCTTTCCCCGTTTATTTCTGACTTCAAAAAAAAAATTATACCACACAATGACAAAAAAGCCGACCAGTATTTTCTAGCCGGCACATTTCTCTTACGAATTTCCTACCCTATCACTATTACCTTACCATCAAAGTACACCATTAAAAGTAAGCCTTTTTACTATTAAATAACTATGGACGTTAATTATGAAAAATATGTCCTAATAAAATATGTTTTTAATATCAATAGAAGTCATGCAATAAAGTATTCATTTCAGCCATCCTATCTCTCATTAGTTCCAAATCCTTTAAGTATTTAGGTTGTCTCATTCCTAAAACTTTCAAAAACATTAGTTTTTCAAATGATATTATTAAGAACTCATCTTTTTCAATTGCTTCCTCTGAAAGAAACTTATAATCAAACAAGCAAATGCTTTTCCACATTTCAAATTCATACTTACATACTCCGAAGTCATCGTATATTTCCTTTACATTATTAGGATACTTATATGATAGTAATTCATAATCTTCTTGTGTTATGACAAAATCAATATCTTTACCTGATTCTCTTATCTGATAATATTCCTTAGCTTTTCCACCTATCAATAAAGGCTTTGATGAAAACTGAAAGTTTAGTTTATTAAGATTAATATCTAAATCCTCTACATCTAAACAATTTTCTAATAACACTCTTGTAAAATCATTTTTCATAATTGTTTTATACCCCCTGTATTTTACTTAATTCATTATAAGAACGAGTATATAGATTAAGGATTTTAATTTCAAATGATAAAAGTACGTTGAACTACCGCATGAATATATTAACTTCAATATCGGTTAAATTTCACACTTTTCCCAAATATCTATTGACTACGTGAAGTTTTTAAGATAATATAAATTGCCTCTTTAAAATATGAATTTAGCAAGTAACAACATCTTACAATTAGTACTTATTACCTAAAATAAATTATGCAACTTAACTATAAAACAAGAGCTTGCCCCTAACAATCTCTACAAGCTCCGAAGGTTGTATTATTTTCCATCGAAAATACTTACTACTTTTGTATATTTATATACCACCATAAAAAAATCCCCTCAGACTGTAGTCCAAGAGGAGAAAAAACACATCCAATTATTCACTTTTAAATCACGAAACCCATTGATATCAGTTTTTTAATATAACTCATTCTCACATACTTCTAACCAGTAAGTTCAAAAGCCTAAATCAAAGATTTAGATTCTCACTTTTCTAAGCTTGTATTATATGATTCCAAAGAATTTCTTTATGATCCATTCCAAATTTTAAAATATCCCAAAGAGAGTCTACTGCATATGGTCCCCAAGTTTTCATATATGATATATGCATATAGATAGCTCCTTGCCATATCAAGTCGTACTCTTCTCTTAATATATCTTCATCTCCGTAATAACCTTTCAGAAAAGCTTCAGCTAAGTCAAAGCGATATTTCATTTCCTCAGTTGTGTGATTATAATCTACAAACTGCATAATAAACGGCCATCCCATATCTAGATATCTGCAACCAATACCAGCATCATCCAAATCAATAAGCACAACTTCTCCTGTAGTTTTCATCATAGCATTATGTGGACCTATATCAGTATGAATAAAGCACTGATTATAGTTACTGAATTTGGGTATTTCATCCAAAATGTTATCAAACTCTTTCTTGAAAGGCTTCTCTTTAAACCATTCATAAAACCTATTTTTATCTTCATTTAAACCAGAAGGATATTTATAGTTATCATATGAATGTAATGTCTTCACCAGCTTACCAAGGGCATATTCATCTTCTGGAGTTTCTTCTAAACCTCGCCACTGGATAAACTCCATTAAATAGAAGAAATATCCTTCTTTATGAACATATCTCTCTCCATCTTGTGTATATATAAGTTCTGGTGCTATATGCTTCTTATTTCCTAGATATTCATGGGCAAAAACATTTCCTTTTATTACTTCTTCTGATTTTGCATCAGGAATTCCTTTCAATAACATAGGTTTATCATTTGCTATAATCAAATATATTTGTCTAGACGAATCCTCATGGAAACGACTATCAATAGTTGCATTTTCTAATCCCCAGTGTTTTAATACATTTTTTATTAATAGTTCCATTAGTTTTTACCTCTCTATAGATGTAGAAGAAATTGTAGTTTTTATATTTATCGCTCCTAGGAATACTGATATGATAATTGTCACTTCAGATGAAGATATAAAGAAACTCCATTTATCTAATTAAAAAAACAGCTCTCCTACTTTATAGCCCTCAGGCAGTTCTTCTTCACATAAAAATTTGAAGTTATCATCCTTCAGTATTGGTAAAAATACTTCGTATGGTATCCTTGAAAACTCACAGCCATAGCTGCTAGCTCCGAACCACTTACCTTCTTTGCTACTCAAGTTTAAATTTCTCGCAAATTTTGTATGATTTGAGCAATCATGAACTGCTAAATCCCAGTTTTCCTCCTCAGCTATTTTCATGAATTTAAGAGTTAATTCTCTGCTCCAAGTTGGAGAAATATAGCCATGTCTGGAAATATACATATTTTCGCCTTCATAATTGTGTATGTTATTCTCATTTAAATGTAGCTCTGCACAATTTATAAAATCCAGATTTGTGTCTAAAATTGCTTCTTTTTTCTCAAAAAATCCTTCAAAAAACTCAGGAGTCATTGGAGTTTCAATACCTACATTTTTAATATATTTTTTAGCAAGTCCAATATTTTTTATAACTTTATCTGCACAATTAGTTGCCCCTAGGTTGAATCTTATCTCGTCAAGGCCAGCTTCTGCTAATGCCTTCAAAGTTTCTTCCGTAGCTAAAGTACCATTGGTGTATAAATGTTGATGAACACCTGCCTCACTAAACTTCTTTATAACAGGATAGTACTTTTCAATTTCCATAAAAGGCTCTAAATAAACATAGCATACCCCAGTAGGCTTCTTATGGATTGAAAGAAGTAAATCTATATCCTTCTCATAAAACTTTGTACCTCCAATTTCCCACATACCTTCACCTATAGGAGGCTGATCCTCTAATTCTCCATAGTTATAGCAGAACTTACACTCTATGTTACATTTGTTGGTTTTTCTAATTGCACTTAAGCCAGTTCCCATAAGACAAGAACGGCATCCCATTGCAAACTTTCTTTCATTTCCCACAAAATAAGTTCTATTCCCTAGAGTTTTTAAGTCTTTAATTTCCGACATTAAGGCATTATTTCTATGATCAATTGACTCCTCTATTTGTGCAAAGGTAGCGTATATGATTTCCTGCTGTTTTGTCATAAGCTCCTCATCCTCTGGCAGCATGGCAAAAAACTCAAACCACATCAACGCATCTTCTTTTGAAATTTTCATTATGTATCCTCCTCTAATTTATCTTCTTAAAGATTCAATCTAAATTCTTCTTGTTATGCTTTTTCACGTATTCTTCTTCAAAAGTCATACTCATTCGCTTTATTATATCACTTTCATTGTTTCCTTACTATGTCTTTGGAAACATATAACTTTTTGCACTTAAAAAGAACCCTGATTTCTCAAGGTTCTAAATGTGTTTCCTTTTAAACAAACTCTTTTGAATATCTTTATTTTCATCATATTAGTTTTCTACATACCACTTACTTTGAGAACTATACAGTTCTTGATACTTTCCTTTTACACTAATTAATTCTTTGTGAGTTCCTATTTGAACAACTTTACCTTGATCCATTACAACTACCCTATCTGCCATTTTAGTTAGAGATAAGCGATGGGTAACAATAAAAGATGTTTTTCCTTTTGATAACTCAATAAATTTCATATATAATTTAGATTCTTCTACTGGATCAATGGCAGCTGTAGGCTCATCAAGAAGAATCATATTATGTTTTTTATAAAATCCTCTTGCAATGGCTACTCTTTGCCAAAGTCCTCCTGAAAGATCCACCCCATCAAAATCTCGTGAAAGCATTGTATTCATACCCTGTGGAAATACCTTGGAATTCACATTTAAATCAGCTTCTTTTAATGAGTTCTGAGCACATTGGTTTATCAAAGTTGTTGATGTATCACTTATAATGATATTATCCTGCAGTGTCATCTTGTAGCGTTGGAAGTCCTGAAAGACACTAGAAATATTACTCATCAAGGTTTTAGGATCTAATCCTCTAGTATCTTCACCGTTAAAATATACACTACCTTTATTAGGTAAATAAATCCCAGAAATCAGCTTTACTAATGTACTTTTCCCAGCACCATTTTCTCCTACAATAGCTATGACTTCCTCACTATGAAATTTTATAGATACCTTTGAAATAACATCTTTCTTACTCTCTGGATAACTAAAGGAAACATCCTTAAGCTCAATGGCTGGAGCTTTTTCATAGTTAGTTTGCTTTCCTACTGATTCTTTTATATTCATAAATTTAAGATAGTTATCCACAGTCCCAATCTGCTTCATTGAGTTTCCTATTATATAGCAAATCATCTGTTCTAACATATTCATAATCATTGCTGTTGAAGCTAAAACAGCACCAAAGTTTCCTACTGAAATGGAACCGTCAAGAAGATACCTACCAAGCAATAGCAGGGTAATTACATGTCCCAATACCACGGGAATTTTAAATAACAACTCAATCCTTATTGATTTAACTTGAGTCTTCATTGTAACATTATTTAGAGTTTGTAATCTGTTCTTATATCTTTTAATAAAGAAATTGTATGCTCCAAGTAATCTTGTTTCCTTAAATTTTTCTTTGCCAATGATGCATTCCCCATAATGCTCACATTCTCTACGCAAGGGTGCAGCCTTATCTTCCAGTGAAGCATATAATTTACTTTTAAACATTTGAGAGAACATAATAGGAATGGAAAATAAAAAAATGATTATAATTAAGTTTGGTTTTAAGCTATAAAGGTATACACCGATAATTAAAAAATAAGGGATATAGATTAGTGTAGCATCCACAATTCCTGTTATAAGTGATACACTATTTTTTACACCTTTCTGTGCCTTATTAATACCATCTAAAAAAGAAGTTTCCTCAAAACTAGCTGTTTGCTGCATGGCACATTTATCATTGAACATCTTTTCAAGTTTTCCTATCACCTTACGTTCATAGTCTAAACAAAAAACTGTACTTAACCCATTTAATACTGGGTTTGCCAAAATACAAAGGATAAGTAATATAAGAGAACTCAATACTCCACTTAATACTGTTTTTCCAGCAACATATTGACCAACAAGGCTAAAAAAGTTGTCAAGGGCCAAGGTATTAAGAGCAAGTGTTAAACCCAATAGTAAGTCAATGATACAAATAAATAGAAAATACATTGGACAGGCACCAATTACCTTTTGAAATGCTTGAACAATTATACTGCAGTCAGATTTTCTATTAGTTTTCATTCTCATACCACCTCCTCTGACTATGGAACATTTCAGCATAAGAACCATTGATTTTCATTAGTTCATCAAAATTACCTTGTTCACTTACAGTTCCCTCTTCAATTACATATATAACATCTGCAAGTTTCGTTGAAGCTAAGCGATGGCTAATGAGAAGTGTGGTCTTCCCATGATTAATTTTTTCAAAGTTCTCATAAAGTTGACTCTCTTTCACTGGATCTAGTGCTGCCGTTGGTTCATCTAAAATTCTTAAGGAAGCATTACTTACTAGTGTTCTTGCAATGGCAACTCGCTGCCATTGTCCACCTGATAAATCAATACTTTCTTTAACAATTCTACCAATAGAGCTCTCTATACCTCTAGGTAATTCTTGTACTAACTCCTTTAATCCACTTTCTTCAATTGCTTCTTCAAGGCGTTGAGTGCTATAACTGTTTACATCTCCTAATGCTATATTATCCTTCAATGAAATCTCATATTTAGCAAAGTCCTGATATACTATAGCAAACATGGATTTTAATTCTTGTTGGCTGTACGTCTTAATTGAAATGCCATTGATAAGAATATCTCCTTCAAACTCCTCATACAATCCCGTTAGTAGTTTAGTGATTGTTGTCTTTCCGGAACCATTAGCACCAACAAGAGCATAGTGCATACCTCTTTCAATGATAAGGTTAAGGTTTTTCAATACATCCCGTTGAGTTCCTGGATATCTAAATGTTACATTCCTAAATTCTATTCGATACAATGTAGTTGGATTCTCTGATGGAACACACAAGTACTCATTCTTATACTTTAATGACAATAGCTTCGTAAAATCTTCCAAATACTCTTTTGATTCAGCTATAGCTTCAGTATACTCTGGTAATTGCCAAGCCAAATCTGGAATTAATGACAGAATACTATTAACAATTGAAATAAAGAGTCCTATAGACAATAAATCTGTTTTTAATGGAAATACAAGAATTAAAATAATAACTGCTATCAGTAAGGAGGTTAAAGTTCCACCAATTTCAGACTCCTTTAACCATTTTAAACTGGCTTTAAACTTAATATTTCTTGCAATTTCGTATTGCTTATGCCACCAATCATTAACCTTCTTTGAGAAGTTAAAAAGAGTTCTTTCTTTAGCAGCATTTCTTCCAGTTAGAATTTCTGATAGGTACCCCGCTTTTCTTATATGTTTTTCACACTCTCTATTTGCTTCATAATTTTCTTTACCACCCCTTATAGCAATACGAAATGTTGGTATTGCTATTAATGCAATTGCTAATGCAGCCCAGGCAACGTTAAAGAGAAGAACGCTCATAATCCCTATGATTTTTAGTATTAAACTAAATGCTCCCAATGCTTGTCCATAAGACTTAACACATTGGGTCTCAGGTTGTCTAGAAACTCTAGATATTAAATCTAAGCTTGAGTCATCCTCAAGATATTCATATTTTAGTGATGCAATCCTACCTATTAAAGAAACAGAAAAATTCTCCATTAAACTATTTTCAAGCTTCCTATTAAGATACTCCATCAATAAAGGTGAAAAACTCAAATACACTGTACATAAAATAATTGCCAATACTGACATTTTGATATGAGTTCCACCCAAGCCTTCTGTGAAAAATAATATTGAAGAATTGATGAAATGTGAAGTGGCTAAAAGTGAAAGTGTTGGAACTATACCACTAAAAAAACTAACAACCGCAATTGAAATAGTATAAAAGGGGCAGTAATGAACTGGAATTCCAATGATATCAAGGATCCCAAGTTTCTTTTTCGAGAACAAATTATATTTTGACATTTAATCCCCCCTAGTATTATATATTTAGACCAAAATTTATCAACTATTACTATATTATATAATATAAGTTAGTATCTTACAATGAAGTTCAATGTTCATTTTGGGATTGTTATTTATAGGTTTCTTAGCACTACTTACTAAGTTTGCATTTTGGTATACCCTATAAAAAACTCCCCTCAGACCTTAGTCCAAGGGGAGTTTAAGCATAAATAAATTACATAATATCTTATCCTATTCTCTAATCCAAGAAAACACATATTCCATATGGTCTGGCAATTCTAATTCTGGTTCACATTCTGTATCAAAATAGCCTTTGAGCCCCTTTTCTTTAACTGAAAAATCAAAGTGAGCTGCAGCAATTCCCATATCCACCCTTTGAATATCATATGGAAAACTGTCACTATATCCCGGCTGTTTATACTCATAAAAGTGGCATGCATTATCCTTTATTAGAATTCTCCAAGGCTGCTTATTTGATGCTGATGGGCCTAAGCGAACCATTTCCAAAGGAACCTCTAAATCTCCTGCTTTTTCTTTTGTAAGAGTTGTCTGAAAATCATTTATATAAAACAATTGATTCCATTCTTTACGCTGATCTGCTTTTATCATTTTTCTCATTACAATTTCTTTCATATGCTTCTTTGTAGCAGCATAACCATAGGGAGTTATGATTGGAAATATTTCATCTTCTTCTATCTTCATAGCCTTTGCAAATCCTTTACGATTAAAGGTTCCCCCTAACCAACAGGTCCCAAGTTCAAGATGAGCTAAATAAAGAATAACTGCTTCTAGTTCATATCCTAGCGCTTCTAATGCCATTGGTTCTAATTTAATAGTTGTTCCAATATATTGCATTGCCCCCTTAATAACACCATAAGTTCCAAGCTTTTCTTCATTCATCATTTCCCTATTGTCAAGATAGTGAAAGTTAACTTTATTCCCAAAAGGATTATCCAAGGAATTAACAAAGGATTCAATTGCCTTTCTTTTATCTAGTTCAACCTCTTGTTCTTTATAATTTCTTACGCTGTATCGTTTTTTTACTGATTCTTCTATTGAAAAATTAATATTCATTGATGTTTCTCCCTTCTATAATAAATATCTTCTGATTTTACTCAACTATAATATAAATAAATATTTTTTTGTTCTTAAGTAAGAAGATTAATACCCTGAGTTAATAACCTAAGTTTAAAGTGAATCCAGTACCCTTATAATAAATCCTTCTGCTTCTTTAAAATCTCTTTGATTGGGATGCCCTTGTGATAATCTGCCCATAATATTAAAAAGCTTTTTGTTGGTAAAATCCTTTGCTATAAAGCTACCCTTACAGGCAAAGCTACCCTTGTTTATTGCTCCTTTTGACTCTAAAATTTTAATTAACCTACTATTATAGAACTTCATCCCAACTCCACTGGTTGAAAATACAAAAACATTTTTACCTGCTAAATTCAACTTATCAACCAACTTAAAAAGCTTTGGTGAGAAACTCTCCTTGTATACTCCAGAACCAAATCCAATCAGATCATAACTTTCTATGTCTAAATCACTAACATCTCTTATATTAATTAACTCCGAATCCATTTTGTCAGCCAATATCTGTGCAATTACTTCAGTGTTTTTTTTATAATCAGAACAATATATTATCAGCGATTTCATAAATCATACCCCCACTTAATTTCCTTTTAATAAAATTATACCTGAAATATTTATAAAATATGTTAATATTCTTAACAAAGCTCACATTAAACTATGAGAGTGAAGGGACATACAACAAACTTTATTGCTCAATTAACTTCTTAATTTTCCACATCATTCTAAATCATATAAAGAGCAAATGCAATACTCAAAATAGCCTCCTACATTTTTAATTCAGCTTCAATCCTTGTGCTATCCTCTAAATCATAGAGATATTCACATAGTGGACTTGCTTTTAATGGCTCAATACCTTTCCATCCATTTTCCAAGGCAATTTGATAATATCTTTTAGCTTCTTCCCTCTTATTGATTTTAAAGTAAGCACATGCTGCGTTATAAAATTGCCATACAAACCCATGGTTATTTTCAAAGGCTCTAGTATAAAATTCAGCTGAAAGCTTGTAATTTACATTTTTCTTGAGATAATAATTACCATTTATTAAATAATTATCGTACAAATCATACCACCCAAAATACACTTTAATATTCTTTTTTTGCTCAAATCCAACTTTTTCAGCTAATTTATAGGATGGAATATTATTATCCCAACAGTGCCAACCTACATTTTTTATATTGTTATTTTTACAATGATTTAAAGCAGCAATAACCACTTGTGTGCAATATCCTTTTTTTCTATAATCCTCTTCTGTTTCTACTCCTAGTTCACATCTATCTTCAACTACACAGTCAGCTATACATCTGCTTACAACACCACCATCAATTATATATACATACCCAAATCCCTTTTCTAAAAAATTATCAATGGAAGACCAGTTTTCAATTATACTTTCTCTTACATCATCAATTTCTTTCAAATTACTATCTAGCAACATTTCTCTATCTATTTTTTTTACCTTTTCCGATACTTCCACATTATTAAATTTATCTATTTCTAGTTCTAGATATCTTCTATCATCTTCCATTGGATATAATGAATTAAATATATCTTTAAATGATTTTTCCCACTCCTTTGAAGAATAAAAAACTATATAATCTACCTTACTTTTTTCTAATGCTTTTTTAAAAACATCATCTTTTAATATATTATTTAACTCACAATTAAAGTCATCATCTTTTGCATTTCCTGCGAAATACATACCTTCGGGACTTATTATTAATGCTGTTGTTGGATTGTCCACATTGTTAACAAAAATCCTTCCTGGATTGATTTTATTTATAACACTGAAAATTGATAAATTATATTCTAAATCTATAAATAAATCCGTAACCTTATTAAAATCAGCTCTATTAAGTTCTACTACCATACTACATACATCCCCTCTTACTTTTCCTACTTTTAAATATTTCATATTGCCTTTTTTCTTTACTTAACCTTTTTATCTCACCTAACTGCTTCATATAACTTTCAAATCTTTCTTGACCTATGATACCATCTTCTATAGCTTGTTTTATTGCACAGCCTGGCTCTTTATCATGGTTGCAATCCTTAAACTTGCAATTTTCTGCTAAACTAGCTACATCCTTAAAACTTTCTTCAACTCCATTTTCATCACCCCAAAGCTGAAGCTCTCTAAGCCCCGGAGTATCAATTATCATTGCACCAGAATCATGATAAAATAGTTCCTTACTAGTTGTTGTATGTCTACCTTTTCCATTAGCTGAACTAACAGAGCCTGTTTTCTGCATTTCTTCTCCAAGCAAATAATTAATAATAGTTGATTTTCCTACTCCTGAAGAACCAAAGAATACTACTGTTTTACCATATGATAGGTACTCCTTAAAAACCTCCATGCCTATATTACTTATAGCACTAATGCAGAAAATAGGTATTCCTATTGCAATATCATTTACTTTTGTTTTATATTCATCAATGTTATTACATGCATCTGCTTTATTTAGAATGATTACTGGATTTACTCCACTGTTATATGCTAATGTAATATATCTTTCTATTCTTGTGATATTAAAGTTTCCATCAAGCCCACTTACAATGAAAGCTGTATCTATATTTGAAGCTACAACCTGCTCCTCAATGTGCCCTCCTACTATTATTCCATTTCTAATCTTTCTTCCACCAGATATAGGCTGTTTTCTTGCAAAACAATTCTTTCTAGGCAAAACACCTTGAATTATTCCTTGTGTGCTACCTTCTATTAACTGAACAGCTACCCAATCACCAATTGCTGGCAAGTCTTTACTGTATGCTACATTATATCTAAATTTACCTGCAAGCTTTGCAGCTATTACACCTTTTTCATAATGTAGTAAATAGTTATTTTTCTGCTGTGAAACTATTCTTCCAGCAATAAGACCTTTATTAAAATACACTCTAAATTCTTCTTCAAAATAATTATTCCAACCTAATTTTTCTAAATTCATAAAACCTTCCTTTCATCACAATAACTTATATCACTAAGCCTAATTCGTAAATTATTGCAATATCACGGCTTTATTGAACCTTCATTTATTTTAATTCCATAATATAAAACATTATTATAAGGGTTAGAACAAATTAGTTTAATCCGTCTTCTAAAAAAGGATACAAAAATCCCGCAAAGAGAATAGACCTCCTGCGGGATAATAAATTTATAGGCATAAAAAAACACGATAACCTGCATCGTGTTAACAACCAAAATTATTTAGGCCGAACGGTTATACTCATAACATTAGCAAAAGGCAACACAAATAAATGGCATCTTCATCCATTTTTAAAAACCTTTTGCTCTATATTTAATTAGTTCAAAACCACCTCAAATACTGCTGTCATAATAACACTCCCTTCGACTTCATATTAAATTAAGCTATAGTAAAATATTAATTCATTATTTTTCCAATGTCAATACAATTTTTATATAAAGGTAATATTTAGTAAATATTTTAAACTAACAGTAAGCTGTGATTTATGCCCATGACAAGGTGCTAATTGGGTATAAAGTTACTTTAACTTAATTTTTTCATTAATAAAAACGACATAAAAACTTATTCCATAGCCGGAAAGTATAAAAAGCACATATTCACACATACTAAAATACATAAGGACGGCTCTTTTCATAAATTTGAGCTTTAAATTATCATTTTATAAATTTAAGAATTATTGTGATAAGGAAGGTGGATAATAATGGACTTTTATAAGGTAATTGAAAACAGAACAAGTAATAAGACCTACAAGTCAACTCCTATACCCACAGAAAAATTAGATAAAATTATCAATGCTGCTTTAATGGCACCTTCATGGAAAAATAAAACTTGTTATCGATTTATTTTTATCAATGAACAAAATTTAAGAGAGCAAATCTCCAATACAATTATAAACAAAACTGACAAAACATCAAATGCACTTAAACAAGCGCCAATCATTGCTGTTATAGTGGCAGACCCATCGGAAAGTGGTGATGTTGATAATAAATCATATTTTATGTTGGATTGCGGTATTGCTATGGAACATCTGGTATTGGCAGCAACAAATGAAGGTTATGGAACTTGCTGGATAGGTTCTTTTGAGGAAGAATCAGTGCGTAAGATTTTAAATATTCCTGAAAAGTTCAAAGTAGTTGCAATGACTCCAATTGGTGAAACCAATGAAGATGATGAACATTATCCACCAAAGGATATCTCACAACATATTTATTACAACAGTTGGGATAATACAAACAAGCAATAACACATTCTTCTCTTTCATACAAATAATTTGTGCAACATCTATTACAAGTTCTGCATCAATAGGGTTGCACAAATTTTAATGTTCAAATCTATCTACTTTAAACAGGTTCAGATCTTCATCAATAAATTCTACATATGACCTCATTATATAGTATTCCTGTGAATCAAGCACATTTTCCAAACTTAAAGAATACTATAATGTTATAGTTCTATGAAAGGAAGAGAAATATGTATCCTAATGAATATATCCCTTATACTGATGAGATTGATTATGAATCAAGATTTAATTATTTAAGATCTGAATATGCTAATAGTTTTATTGAATTGAAGGATTATGGACCAGAACCCTTTGTAGTAAATATTGATGAGGCTACTAAGCAAAATGATACTTTTCGTACTGCTTTATGGACTGGAACTCATTTGCAACTTACCTTGATGAGTATCCCTGTTGGAGGAGAAATAGGTTTAGAGAGTCACCCTAACCTTGATCAATTCATACGTATTGAAGACGGTGAAGGACTTGTTAAAATGGGCGACAGAAGAGATAACTTAGATTTTCAAAAAGAGGTCTATGATGATTTTGCCTTCATCATACCAGCTGGTAAATGGCATAATCTAATCAATACAGGTAATACACCAATTAAATTGTACTCTATTTATGCTCCTCCTCAGCATCCTCGTGATACAGTTCATATAACTAAAGCTGATTCAGACGCTGCTGAAGAGTAAAGCAACGATTCCCATATGGCCTATTGTGGTGAGATAGTTAATGCTTATATTATTGAAGGTTAAATCTAATATTAGAGCATCTGCAATTTATTTAAAGTGATATTCATAATAAAAGAGTCGGGTAATCGACTCTTTTATTATGCCTATTTCAATGAGAGAAGGTGAATAATTGGCGAACTGAATTAAAGATTACCTGTTTGACGTGATTAACTCTATATCTATTTAATTTGTAACTACTTTAAGTCTCATTGAATAATATAAATAGATAGATATTTGGGGGAGTTGTAATTTTATAAATGAATACTCTAAGTACATCCAGAGAAATTGATCTGTGTAGAGAGGCCTACATTAGCGAAGAATATGTAACTGTATTCATTAAATATACAGGAGATTTTAATAGCCTGATTAAAGAAATAGACTATGTATGTGCTGTTAAAGTATCTGAGGGTGCCTACATTGCTTCTGTGAGAACTGCTAATTATACTGACTTTATAAATAGATTTAACAATATATTTAACATAGATATTAGTTTTCCTTACACCTTGTCAGCTATAGAACCAGTAGAAGCTGCTAATATAACCCAATTTCACGGAGAAACCTTTTTAAATCTTACAGGGAAAGGTACAGTAGCTGCAATTATAGATACAGGTATAGATTATTTAAATCCTCAATTTCAAAACCCTGATGGAACTACAAGAATTATAGGTATATGGGATCAAACTATTGAAAGTAATAACAATGATGATCCTGTAGCATTTTTTGGCACTGTTTATAGCCGGGATGAAATTAATAGAGCTATTCAAGTATCAAATCAAGGTGGGAATCCTTATGATATAGTTCCTTCAAGAGATGAGTTAGGACATGGTACAAATATAGCTGGTTTAGTTGGTGCAAGAGGATTAAATAATGTTATAGGCAGTGCTCCTGAATGTGAATTTTTAATTGTAAAACTTAAGGAATTTAAAACTAGTAATCTTAAATTAGCGGGAATCAATGATAGAAGAAGCACACCGATTTTTGAAGGTATTGATATTTATATTGCAATGAGGTTTGTAATAAATTACAATCCATCACCTTCGACAAAACCTATGAGTATTCTGATCTCTGCAGGAACAAATTGGGGTGGACATGAAGGTATTACCTCCATAGAAGAAGATATTAACTTCTTTTCAACAAGAAAGGGACTTATCTTCGTAACTAATACTGGTAATCAAGGAGCTAGCTTAACACATGGTTATGGTAGATTTCTAAAAAGTAATACAATTCAAAATTTAGAAATTATTGTAGGTTCTAATGAAAATAATTTAGTTCTCATGCTCTGGGTTCAAAGACCTGATGTAATATCTATTGAAATAATTTCTCCTAGTGGTGAGATTGCAAAGCCTATACAATCTGGCCTTGTATCTAGTAAGTTTGAGCAAGTTAATTTAATTCTTGAAAATAGTATAATTAACATCGCTTTTTTAAGCCCTGAATTTGCTAGTGGAAATGAATCTATATATATAACTATTAAAAATCCCAAAGCTGGACTTTGGCAATTAAGACTTAAAGGAGATTATATAGTTAATGGAGTATATAATCTGTGGCTGCCTCAAAGGCCACTTATACAATTAACTACCAGAGTAATAAATCCTAACCCATACATCACACTTCAAGCACCAGCTAATGCCCAAAAGTCTATAACTACCTCTTTTTACAATCAAAATAATAATACTATAGCTGTAGAATCCGGTCGTGGATTTACTGCTGATAATAGAGTGAAACCTAACTTAACTACAGGTGGAGTTATGGCTTTAACTACAGGACTGAATAATGAAAATACCTTACTTTCTGGTGGCTCTGTAGCTGGTGCCGTACTATGTGGTGCCACACTTCTTCTGCTAGAATGGGGAATAATCCTTGGAAATGACCCTAACATATATGGCCCTACAGCTATTTCTTATTTCACAAGGGGTACTAGTAAAAGGTCTGGTGATATATATCCTAATCCACAATGGGGCTATGGCATATTAAATCTTCAAGGCTCTTTCGAAAACCTTAGATCATCTCCATTAATTAGACCTTATGATGCACTCAATACTCAAAACGAGAATAACCTGCCATCTGATTTTTATATAAGAATGCCTAAAGAATTATATGTAAGAATAGATGATTCTATAGACATTATAGAGTAAGCTGTGAAACCACTGGATCTTAAAAAGCTAAAAAGACCGCTAACTAAGAATATTAAATTACTCAGTTAGCGGTCAAACCTTAATATCTATTCAATTACAACTTCTATCTCAGTCCACTCAATCAAACTTACATTAGATCCTCTTTTAAACACTTACTCTCTTATTAATTTAATGTACGTATCGAGCTGGTTTTCTTCTAAATCTGCAATTAAATCTACAAACAAATCTAAGTTTCCATTTACTGCATATTCCTCAAGAGCATTATAGTAATTAAGACGATCTTCCTTTGCAATTGAAATAGGTAAAAATCCATGTATCATTAGCTGATAATTCATTATTAGACGTGATGTTCTTCCATTACCATCAATAAAAGGGTGAATTCTTACAAATTCTGCATGTGTCCATGCTGCTAGCTCAATTGGATTCATATCTTGTTTATATTGAAGATCTGTAAAGAAATTCTTAATTTGAAAATACATATCATTTCCTGCTGGAGGAACATGACCTGCTCCACTAATTCTGACCTCTTGATTTCGATAAATTCCACCTTGAATTATACCAGCAGTTAATATTTCATGAATATCTTTCACAATAGTTTCATCTAATAGCTTTATCTCCTCAATACACTTTTTCACATAGCCATATGCCTTTTTATGATTAACAACTTCATAAATTTCTCTAAGCTCCTTGCCACCAATTGAGATTCCATCTTCTAATAACACCTTTGTTTCCATAAGGGTTAAAGTATTGCCCTCAATTGCAGTAGAGTTATGTGTAAAAGTTAGCTCAAAATCCTTATCATAAGAAGTTAATGTTACTTCATCGATCTTATTTTTTCCCGCCTCATATCTATTCTTTTTATCTAGGATTCTTTCATAATTCATATAGCACCTCCTGATATTCTGGTATATTGCTATTATTCTCTACTATTTATCATATATAGTTTATCATTTAATTATAATTATTTCCACGTATTAACCAAGACATAATAAATTTAATTAATACCATTATTCAGGTTCTTTAATATGTATTACTAAATAACAATTAGGACATATATGAATAAAGTCATTAATAGCATTTACTGTAATTTGATATTTAACCCCATCCTTTAATGTTGCTAATACTTATAATATACCCTAAAAAATAGATTTATAAATTTCAAAAAGTTCGTCTATGTAGGGATATGCTTCTTGAGGTGGAATAAAATGTCCATCATCAATCATTTGCTTGATTTTTTCTTTACTTGCCCACATAGCATCACAAGTCTCCTCTGGCTGAAGGACAACCGCTTCAATATCAAAGTCCTGTTGAAACATCCAAACATCTATAAATACACTTCCGTCATCATTTTTGTGTGGTTCACTGTAATGCTTAAAGAGTTGTCCATTCTTCGGTTCAAGGATTATTCCAATTTCTTCTCTTGTTTCCTTTAGTGCAGTTTCAAGGCTATTGTCACCGGTAACGGCAGCTCCTCCTGTTGTTTGCCATAATCCACTCCACCAGCCTCCATTGTTTGTTCGGCGTGAAATAAGAAACTCATTTTTGCTATTTTTTATCCAAACTTGAATAACAAGATGGTATTCACCCTTACACATAGGAGTACCACGCTGACATACCCTTCCTGTATTATTACCACTTTCATCTAATATATCCCAAAGTTCTGGCATTCTAACACCTCCAATGAAAAATATAAATCATCTTACTTACAAATTCCTATTTACTATAGTTATTGTACCAAATAAATAGATTTACTTCCATAAAAAGAACCATAGCTACCCCGTAGAACATACGGACTAGTTATGGTTTGTTTGTTATTTGGTTATTATTTAAATTTTCAAACTCTGCTTACATAAATTGATAACATAAGTTGATAACATAAAACTAATGACATCTATCACATGGGTCATTCTTTCCACTTTCTTGTATTGTTCCCTCTAAAATAGTTTTACTTCTAGATAAAGTAGAACAACCCTTTGTAGTATGATAGCTATTTCCATTAGGTGTCCAATATACTTTCCCTGGACTGCTTGTACTACCTGAATTATTGATAGTAGTATTTGTATTATTACTAGAATTTGAGTTGTTAGTTGAAGTATTCGTTTCTAAACTTGCATTATATTCATCAGGATTCACATTATCAAATTCATCATTAATTACATTGCCATTAATTGTATAAGTGTAGCTATAGTGACTTGGTATCTGCGTAATTGTATCTGGATAAGTTATTATTGCAACAAACTCTGTACAACCTCCAGCATCTCGAATAACCTTTTCCATATAAGCTTGGTCACCATGCCTATTAAGGATACTATTCTGAGGAGTTATATTGTATGCATTAGAAACTCCACCAAGTGAATCTGCTATAACATGTCCCTCATCCAAGGTCCTACTTTCAACTCCTGGCACTTTCGCTTCATCTTGATAATATCTTCCACTTGAATTAACAGGCTCTGTTGAATCATCTTGCAAGATTATCTCCTTTGCTACTACCTTAACAAGCTGACCGTATTCATTGGTAAAAGCATAATATTCTCTATCTCCAAACCCTATGTCAACTACAACATTAGGTTCTCTGTGTCCAGATAGATTTCCACCATCCACTACTATCAGCTTATATCCTGAAAATATATCTTCCGTGATAACAGCTGAAGTTTCTTTCTTTGAATTACTTGCGGTTTCCTTATCTGCTTCAGTTGATTCATCTATTGAAGTCTCTTCAATTTTCTTCTCTTCTTTAGCTTCAATTTTATTACTTGCAATATTTTGTTGATTTTTTGTATCTTTTGGCATCATGGTCATGCCAAAAATTAAAACAGCAAATAGTATTCCAATTAAGCTTGACAAAAATTTCTTCATTTCTTAAAAATTCCCCCTAATCATCTTCAGTTCTCTATTATTTTACCATCCAGGCATGGATAAAGCTACTTACATTAGTTTTTTATGTTAAGGTTATTTCTATTTATCTACACAAACTGCATAACTTATGAATAAGATACACTTATAACCAACCTTTCCATATACCTGTAATCCCTTATCTGTTATAATTAACCTATTGGTAATAATTTAAATATATATTAATTAAAGGAGATCTCTATGAAATATAGAAATTTTTATGAATTTGAAGAATACTTTTCAATACTCTTCTCTGAAAAAAAGTATGATGAAGTTTTAAATATACTCCTTCATGCAAATGAACTTTTACCAAAGGATGAATATGAAGATAATCTATTTGAACTTATGATTGATGAATCTAGGATATATACTGAAACCAATAATAGTGAGAGTTGTATTAATCTTATAAAAAAATCACTTGAAAAAGGTTATCCACTTCCCTTACACTGGCCAAACTTTGATTTATTAAGAAACCACCCTGAATATGAGTCTCTTAATAATTTAAATACAAAGCTACTTCACCAAGCTAAAGAAAATTCTAAACTAGAATATGAAGTTCACCTTCCAAAATCTTATGATCCAACAAAAAAATATCCATTATTCTTTTGTTTACATGGTGATGGATTTCATTGCAATATAAAAAATACTAGCTGGTATTGGAAGCCTGATGCACTTTTAGAAAAAGGATACATAGTTGTATATCCTCAATCATCACAAATGTATTTCCATAACAGCTTTGGCTGGCTTACTGATCCCACTATGTCAAG
This sequence comes from Clostridium sulfidigenes, assembly GCF_000732635.1. Classification (GTDB taxonomy): domain Bacteria; phylum Bacillota; class Clostridia; order Clostridiales; family Clostridiaceae; genus Clostridium_J; species Clostridium_J sulfidigenes. Next base: position 41,894 of record NZ_JPMD01000005.1, read on the forward strand.
AAAAGAACTGAAAGATTGCTATGAACAATTATTATTAGACTATTCCATTGATGAAACTTGTGTATTATTTGGAGGTTTCTCTGGTGGTGCAACTACGTCTATTGATATGGCTTTTCATAATACTATTCCAATAAAAGGAGTTATTGCATTATGCCCTGGTGATTACTTAGATATCATCGGACTTGAAGATACAAAGAAATTATCAGAAAGAAAAACAAAAATAGTTATTCTTGAAGGGGACCAGGACACTGACCCAGTTGTTCAGTATCTCTTAAAGATATTTAAGGAAGTTGGACTTGCCCATAAATACCATATTAATAAAGGAATTGGTCACTGGTACCCAGAAGATTTAGATGAAAAAACTTTGAAGGCAGTGGAGTTTATAGTTAATAATTAATTGTGGGTGTGTCTATATTTTGTGGTGCTTATATTATTTTATATAATGGGGTTAGCGCAAGCCTGATACAGGTGGTGATGATCATCACCTGTATCAGGCTTTTGTTTATAAATTTATATAATTTTAATGATGTTGATCTAAAAAAGTTCTGGTCTAGCCACCTATCAGTTCCATCTTCTTCATTACTTGCGCATATTTCATCCGCTACACCTTTCACGTCTTCTAGTGCATTTTTCAGATTGTATTTTGTGTGTAATTTATTTATGTTATATCCAAAACATAGCATGATAAATTCAGTTATAATGTTATTTTTATCTCGTGTAAAAAAACGAGTGAAATTATAATCACTTTTTAACACTCCAAAGGCACCTTCAACTTGAATTGATCTATTCATTCTAAAAGGGTACCTTCATCCGATAGGATATTTTTATAGGAAATTTCCCTGTTAGTGTTAAAGTTTTTAGAAATCTACACCCTCTTATTTCCCTTAGCTTTTGTACATTTGGGCTTATGTAGACAGGCATTGCAATCTTCACACTCATAATTCGTAACTATTGATTTAACGATTTAATATATTGCGAGGATATTTGTGAACCGAGAGTTTTGTACAAATTCATATCATTTGTTTCTTCACTATGTCCTATTTCATTGCGAAAAAACGTAAAGCTGTCTTCTTCAAAATTTGCATTTTTTCGTCGAGTAGGTTTAAAAGATACAAACGGGTATTGTGTTTTATGGCTTCTTAAATACTCCATAACGTTCTTTTGTTCAATTTTAGCTCTGCCTTTTGAAAGCAATTCCATTAACAACTGATATAAGCTCATAAATTGCACAATTAAATTAGGATTATGCAAGGTCTTGAAAATGCGCTCATAAAGCACTGCGTTCTTTTTCATAAGTGTTTGCGAATTAAGTACTGTATCATATATCGTTGATGCTGGAATACTTCGAGTTATTGTTACAGACTCTCTAATTTCTACATGTTCACTAGCATTAATAGTATTATTTTCTTTTACCACTTCTAATACGCGTATGGGAAAAAACAAATCCGCATCACTTCTTGCAATAAAATTAAAACATATATGGTCTAAATATAATTCAATATCTGTTTTATTTGATGAGTAATGAACTCCATCATTAAGAACTACAGTTAATGCTGTCAAATCATCATTTATTAAGATTGTCTTTATCAAGACAGAGTTAATTTCTTGAGGATGGTTTTTAGTCAAACGTAAATTCTCAAACCCAGATAGTTTATATTGCAAAATAGTATTTTCACACATTTTTTTGATTCTTCTTCTAATAAATAAACATTTTATGATGTGGCTGTGCTAATAAAAATGTTTACATTCCATTAGTACTAAGTGCATCTATTATCAAAAGCGCTTTTTCAGATGTTTCCATAATATCGGTGTCTTGGATAAAACTAACATAGTTATCAAATTGATTTTTATACTTTGCATTAGCTTCATTCTCATACCCACACCATTTAAACTCAATAGCAGGAATGGACAGAGGAAAACTTATGGGGAAACTAAAACCACCAGTCCGCTGATAAATTTTTATCGTATTTGTATCGTGTTTCAATTTATTGTTAGCATAACGCAAGCCGCTAAAAAAGGACTTATCATCCTGGCTGACAACTGCAAATTTTTCCACTCTCTCGTAACTATCAATAAGCCAATGTAGAAATGTACCTACTCTATAATTGACCGCTTTTTTGAGTTCATCATTATTGAGATCATATTTTGCATCGGTCAGCGTAGTTTTCATTTCCTCGTAACTTTGACGAAGTGCATATTCTATCATTCAACATCCTCCCCTCTAACAAATGAATGAAATTATTTTTTATAATTTTACCATGTCACCAAAAATAATAAAATAACCAAATGTAATTTTTGAAAGGATTACTCCTATGGCAGACAACAACACAACCAAAGAACGGATAAAATACAATAGCTATGATTCCGCTCCCTACGGGGATTCCGTCAAGGTTTAGTGTGAATCGGTGTGATTTAGCGGGTGCTTATACATTTATCTACTTAGTTTAACTACCGTCTCCACATGTGTAGAGTGCTGACTGTAGACAATCTAAAATATAAAAGATGTAGTGAAATTTACCTTAGAAAATAATGTTATTCATAAAATTAGGCTTACCATTAAAAGTAAGCCATTTTTCCATTAAATAATTATAACACTAAATATGAAAAATGTGACATAATATAATTCTGGTTATTTCATGGATAGTCCCTTATCTATTGCGTCCTGAATTATTTGATGACAACACTTACCTAATGGGTTATTCTTCTGACATTGTGAGTTACTCATTGCTCCAGTAATCTTTAAAACTTCTTTCATATTAGTAGCACCATCTTTTACTACTGCATTTATAATTTGTTCTTCTGTTACTTTACTACAATAACAGGCATATTTAGGATTAGCGTCTTTCTTAAACCATATTGGTTCTTTTACTTGTTGCTTATTAAATTTGACGGTTGATTCTGAATTGTAATATGTAATATCACATTCCTCACTCATACATAAAAAATAATCGTTGTCGCCAACCTGTTCTGTTAGTTCGTCAAGTACCATATGCTTTACTGTAATGTTTTTCACAAGAACACCTCGTTTTTCACACACAGGACACAAATTGTTTTTTCCTGCGTCACACGAAGATTTTTCTGAATTTCCACAGCAACATTTATTCAAAGTTTCTTTTTCCATAATCTATTTTTCCTCCCTTAATTCATTTTTTTCATTCTCTAAAACCTCGCAAGTACAAATATTATTTATACTTCCTTCGGCTATTGATTGACCAAGTTGAATAAGTTCTCTTATTCTTTCGTCAGAAATATAATAGTAGATATTCTTTCCATCCTTAATGAAGTTTACAAAATTACACCATTTCAAACATTTTAACTGCATTGATATTAAACTTTGAGAGTACCCTAAATCTTCCGCCAGTTCACCTACATTTTTTTTACCGTTTAATAATGAAATAATAATTTGGTATCTTGTAGGATTAGACAATCCATGAAAAAACTTTGTATATGCTTCAATTTGTTCGTTTTTAATTTGCATAATTACCTCTCTAACAAGTATGAATATGTAATAAATCCAACAGATATTATCGTTGAAGTCCATAGAATAATTCTTGTACTTTTTGATGTATTCTTATTTTTTGCCATTAAGTAGTGAGCCATTCCAAGCATTAATGCTGTTAGTATCATAAAAATGTTTTTATATCGAGAAATAATTGGTACAAAAGCAAGACCTAAACCACTCAAGCCTAAAACTGAAAGTAGTGGAATACCTACACAACATATGGACGCAAGAAAAGATACGATAATTGAACCTACACCTAATATTTTTTCATTCATACTCTATTCTCCTATTTCATATAAACATTTCAACATTTATTGATATGTTTATATTATCACAACTTAATTCTAAATGCAATAAGAAGAAATACAGTGTTTCTGACGCATTTATTTACAATCGTGACTTATCACCTAAAATAAATTATACTGCTTAGTTATATGCAATTCAAAACAATTCTCAAAATGTTGAAAAATAGTTAATCTTGTATTCTTAATTCATATCATAATACGATTTAACTATAAAACAAGAGCTTACACGTCAGTAAGCTCCTATCTTTTCTGATATTATAGGCAATATAACCTATGTCAAACCATTAACTAAAAAATCTATCAATATTTAGATTTTTCACTTTTAACTGTCCTATATTGAGAAAGTCTGATATGCGATAGCCTAAATTATCAATATTAACAACGATATTTTCTAATGACTCTAATATCTTGTTTAGCACACCTTCCCTATCCTTATTCGGTACACAGACTTGTATATTAATTTCAAATGCTCTATTAGCGAGTATTCCCATACCTGTTATTACACCTAAGAAATCATTTATTTCTTTAATTACTCTTAATATGCCTTTTTCATTCAGTGAGGAATATATATCAAGTATAACAAAATCAAGAACTATCTTCTTTTTCTCAACTTTATAGCATATTAAATAAGTATTAAGGTGTTGTTCAAGGTCTATTAAATCTTTATAGTCTTTAGGACCATTATAAAATTCCCCGTCTTCAACTCTATTTAATTCATTAAAGATATTATTTTTAATTTCACTCTTCTTTATAGTTCCGTATAAAAACCATAAAAAGTATTTATAATTTAATTCCTTCTTTAGTATTAGTTCGTCAGCTATTATATCCTTTTGTACTTCACATATGAAAGCTGATTTCCTTAGAACTGTATCAGTAGCAGGTTTATATGCTTGTGCGTTCTCATTTTGCGTTATATACATTACCCCATTACGAGTTAACCTAACATATAAGTTTTTATTTATTTTAGTAATAATAATTAAGTCAAGTTTCTCCATTTCCCTTAAATCTTTCATTACAGCAGTCTTTTCCTTATTTGAATAGTAAATTATATGTTGCACGAACATATATCCTCTACCCAAGTAGTACATTAAATTTAAATAATCTTTATAGTATAGGTCTGCATATACAAAAATAACAGGGTCAAGTGGGCTTAATGGAACAACTATTGAACTATTTTTTAGTTTTTCAGGTACATATTTTTTTATAATATTAGTTTGCTCTTTCAAAACTTATTTCCTCCTTTGGTATTTGTAATACTTCTGTTATAAATTCTATTTTAGCTTCTATTTCCTCAGCTCCATAATTGTTAGTAACTACTTCTATAACTTCTATAGCTCTAATATTAATTTCAGTGTCTATTTCAATGGAATGTTTTAATATAATTGCGTCTGGCATACTCATACTTTCAGTTATTTGTGAAGAAAATATTTCTCTTATATCTCCTTCCGTTTTCCAACAATCTCTGCTTTCAGTATCCAATTTCAAATACCTGTCTGCTAATACTAAATCATGCTGTGGTGAAGTAGCCTTATAGAAGTTGTTAATAGATGTAATATTATTTTCTACATACTGCTTTCCCTTACCATTAAGTTGATAAACATTAATTTGCTTGTCCTTTATTATTGCAGATGTACTTTTAATATAACCGTCTTTTTCTAAGTTCTTTAATCTTCTTTCATTTAGATTAATAAGGTTTTGAGCTTGTTCCTTTGAAACATATCCTGTTCTACTTAGAGCTTTTAACAATTCCTTATCATTATTTGTTATAGCTTTTATAGGGTTTCCAGATTTTCTTCCTCTCATTTAACTTTCTCCTTTGTTTTTATTTTGCAGTAGGTATCAGCAGGGGGAAGAGCTTTATAGCGTTAAGAAAACTAAATTAAAAAAACAGGTTATTTTCTCCTTAGAGAAAATGTTCTGTGGTTGCCCTAATGGGCAATTTTTAATTAAGTTTTTAGCGTTCAATTACTAACATTGTTGTAAAACAATGTTTAGAAAAATAGTTGAAAATGAACTTGTGAATTTTCAATCTTATTTTTCGTGCAATTGATTAAAGGTCTTCCCCCCTATAAACATTTAGGTTTTAGCTGTACTATTTACGATTGTTCTGCAATACATAAACTGGCTTTTGTAATATTGCTGATATAGGATTAATACTTCATTACAGAATCCTAATTGTTTATAGAGAATAATATATTATAGATTAAAGTAAAAAATATATAACATCCATAGACTGTATAATGATTTTAAATAAATCACCTTAGCCATCAATAAATTTATGTTATTATTTCTTACAAAATTGGTACATCACAATGATTTTATTGAATAAAAGTCCTTATACAATTAACTCAGGTGCTTATTATATAGGAAGGTCTATATTTAATGTTCTATTATTTAAAATTAAGACAAGTATGATTATTTATGACACGTTGGTTTCTATATAAAGCAAAAGCTTAACACTATATTGAATTGTAGAAATTCTAATCGTCTAATGGCTGTAACAATATATATTATTTTCTTCAGGCATAATTTACAAATCTAAAGACCGTATAACGTAGAAAAATCAAGGCTTTACGATACATAAAACCTTGATTTTTCTAAGATATTTCTTGTAATTTTTGGTATTTGAACTTTAATACCTGGCTGTGATTAACAAAATACTTCTTTATTTCTTCTTTACTGAGAACTTTGGCACACATCATTTCAAAATTGACATAAGTTACTTTACAATTTTTATTTTCATCTTTTCCACATAAGAGTTTATAACTTTTATCACCTTTACTAACCTTTAGTTTATAAACTAAGGTGTAAATATTAGGTAAATTTCTACATTCCATTGACTCTTCATCTCTTTCACCTTTTCTAACAAAAATAATCTTATTTAACTTTTCTAATTCTTGTAATCCCTTATTTATCGTCTTCCCATCAATATTTAATAGCCCTCTTATCCTTTCATATTTCATGAAGAATTGATTAGTGTTCTTGTCCCCATACAACTTAAAATGAGCAAACATAACAAAATATAACTTTCTAAGAGGTTTTTCTTTTACGGTGAGGATTTCAAGAATTTCATCCTTTGTAAATGTTAAATCTTTGAGTCCTGTTGCAATTCTATACTTATTGGCTGTATCAGAATAATAAATTGTTTTTATCAATGATTTTATTTCTTTTATATTTTCATCAATACTTGTGGTAAATTTATGTTTTTTGTCGGATGAAAAATTTATTAAAAACCTTTCATTTTCTTCTGCTGTCATTCCCTCGGATTTATTCAGTACAGCTATTTGAAGCAAAGTTTTATTCCTCTGTTTAGCTTCAATAGGTTTATCTAACTTTGTCTTAATAGAAGCATTTATTTCATCTATATTATTTGCAAAAGCCTGTACATTAATTTCTTGTGTTAATTCCTTAAATTCTTCAAAGGTATTATTGTCTATATCATGTTTAAAAGTTATATCTTCTTCAAAGTCGTTTATTATTTCTAATACCTTTTTATTATCAATCTTCTGCATACTTAGAATTTTTTCCAAGGTGTCAATTTCACACCCGTACTGGTTTATTAAGAAACAATAATTGCCTTTACCTTTCTCTTGTCTATTCTCCCAGTCTTCCCAGGTATTTATTTTTTTATATTCAACTGTATTCTTTCTATTTATAGAAAAAGGAAGTTTAACTCCTTGGTCTGATATTCCTCTTGCTTCAATAACATCTGCTCCATTTTCTCTTTTTATATTCAATAAATTAGATTCTCTAAGTATTATGTTAAATAATTTCTTTAATCTCTGTTTTGATATTGGATAATTAAAAAATATAGTTATATGGTAGCCTTTATTACCACTGTAACTTAACAATATTTCATTATCTTCAATTTCATGGCACCTAAGATTATTATATATGCTCTCTACATAATCCAAATTATCTTCATCAATATCAAATGTTAGAAAAGAAGATTTTTCACTTGGGCTATATATTCCTACCGTTGTTTCCTGACTTAAATGTTTCATTATATCAGATTTACAAAAAGGAAATGGTCTTGTATTGTTAAGTTTTATAAGCTTATTCCACTGCATAGCTTGTTTCTCAGCTTTTTCTATTTCAGTATCTAAACAATTCTTACCCATAGCATATTTAGTAATCCATCCGTATTCCCTGCTATTAGTTAGTAGCACCTGTTCAATATATTTATTACTACATGGTCTATAGAAGTTCCAAATAAACTCCGTAACAACCTGCACATAGTATTTATCCTTTTTATATTCCTTCAAATAATCAATGTAAGCAACATTATGCTTCTTTAAATGATTTGCAGTAATTTTCTTTTGTTCTTCATTACAATATGGACATTTAACCAAATCTATCTTCTTTCTGTTTCTCATTATTAAATGTGTTTTTTAATTCCACATTTCGAGTTAACCTTACATGATAGATGGTTAATATCTTACATATTCACTTTAAATAGTCTTATTAAGTCTAATACCGTAATTTACTGTAAAAGCCTCTTTAATTAAATAGCATTAAACAATTCCTCAAATACTCGAACAATATAAAACCATTTCTATAATTACTTATTTTATATTATCAATATATATCTTAGAGCTATATCAATTCTTAATGTCAATATCTAACGTTTATTATAAAACCCAGTATTTTCAATGCTTCTACTGGGGTAAAGCACTGTTCGACAGTTAATCTGTTTACTTAAATCCCTAAAACTTATAATATAAAATCACAAATTGCAATTTGAATAAACAGAAGTTGAAAGGAAATAATTTAATGACCATAGAAAGAGTATTTAATGAAAATAGTAATGTAAATCTTATAGATATAATTAATTCTTTAATTGCTGAAAATATTGACAATTGTATAGAAGAATACTACAATTCTAAACAGGTAAACTTCACTACATCTCATAATGAAAAAGGAGATATTTAATTATGAGATGTGCAATATATATAAGAGTATCCACTAACAGAGAGGAACAGAAAACTTCCTTAACTAATCAAAGAGACTTATTTGAAAAGTATGTCCAAGAAAAAGGTTGGGATATATACGACTTCTATGTAGACGTAGAATCTGGAACTAAAGCTAAAAGAGAAAACCTTCAAAGATTAATTGAAGACGCTAAGTCTAAAAAATTTGATGTTATTCTTGCAAAGGAACTTTCACGTTTAGCCCGTAACGGTGAACTTTCATATCAAATTAAAAATATTGCAGAGAACAATAAAGTTCATATAATCACCTTGGATAATGCAATAAATACCCTTGATGGTAATACAAATATGTTTGGTATGTATGCGTGGTTATATGAACAAGAATCTCAACGAATTAGCATTAGAATGAAGTCTGCATTTAAAACCAAAGCTCAAAATGGGTGCTTCAAAGGCTCTTTTGCTCCTTATGGCTACTATATAAAGGATAAAAAGCTCTATGTCAGTGAAGATAACACGCCAAGTATAGTAAAAAGAATATTTAAAGATTATTTATCTGGAAAAGGCTTTGACAGAATAGCAAGAGAGCTTTACGAGGAAGATATTCCAACTCCTGGACAAGTAGCAGGGAAATCAGACGCTACTGGTAAATGGCATGGTTCATCTGTGAGGTCCATCTTAGAGAACCCTCACTATACAGGTGATTTAATTCAAGGTAGAAGTGAAACAGTAAGCGTTACTACTAACAGACGTAATCAAAAGGATAAAGAAGAGTATATTATAGTTAGAGATACACATGAAGCTATAATAACAAGAACCGATTTTAAAGCTGTTCAACAACTAATCGACTCTCGAAAAAAAATTAGACCAAAGCAAAATATTCACCTGTTTACTAACATTCTATTTTGTGCAGATTGTGGACATGGTATGCACTTTAAGAAAAATAGAAAGGGATATGTATGTGGGAGCTTCAACAAACATGGTAAAAAGGCTTGTACCGACCATATTATTAGAGAAACTGAACTTGCTAATGCAATATTAGCTGATATTAAATTCATGCTATCTAATATTAAGAATGAGAAAGTTATTGCTGAAATAGAAAAGAAGGTTACTTCTCAAAAGAAGAAGTTAGAAAAAGAGCTTAAAAATTATACTAAAGAAATAGAGAGCTTAACGATTAAAAAGAATAAAGCATTAAGTAAGTTCATAAATGATGAAATATCAAAAGAAGATTATGATACCTTCAAATCTTCAATAGATTTTAAAATTAAGGAACTTACAAAAAAAGAACAAGAATATAAAACACTTATTGCTGAAAAATTTGACACAAACCTTTTAAATGAATTAGATGGACTAAAAGAAAAAATTATTGACTTAAAAGAACTTACTCCAGAAATCTTAAATAGATTTGTGGAACGTATAGAAGTTAAAGCAGATGGAACTCCGAAAATCTTTTATAGATTCTCGGAGTCATCCATTTATTTTTCAGCTTTTTTTATCAACGCACAGCACTCCACATGCGGAGTATCTTAAAATAATATCTCATATTATAATTTAGAATAATCCTAAATCACTTATCATACATTATAAACAGTACTATTTAAGGAAATTCAATCCTTTATTGAAACTTATAATATTTTATAATTATTTAATGTAATTTGTGTATGGGCAACAAATTGGCAACAATGTAGCCAACAAACAGACTAAGTTTTAACTTCCTTAGTCTGTTATTCTACATAAACAAACATTATAAAAGCTATGACTAGTGCTTATATAAAATAATCCTCTCTCCTCTAATCATAGTTTGTTATTATTAATTCTTTATATTTACCTCTAGATTTTTTCTCTTTACCCACAGAGTAATTTACCTGTACTTCTTTTATATTAAATCCATTATACCATTCACGTACCTTTACATGATCATTAATGGTTAATAAAAATTTGCCTTTAATATTTTTTAGTTTATCTCTTAATATTATATGTTCCTCTTCCTCAAACTTATTTCCATATCCACAAGTCTCAAAGTAAGGAGGATCACAAAAGAAAAAACTATACTCTCTATCATATTTATCTATTATCCTTGTAAAGTCCAAGTTTTCCGCATATGTATTTTTTAATCTTTCTGATAGCTCATCTAATACATTTTTATAAAATATGTGTTGAGATGGCTTTCCAACTGTAGAATATCCATAAACACAACCTTTTCCTGCAAAACTTTGAGTTATAGTATATAAAAATCTGACTGCTCTATTTATTTCTGTAAGATATTCTAAATTTAAATGCTTGTACTCTTCAAATATATCTCTTCCTGAAAACTCAAATTCGAGCTGTCTTTCTATTTCAGGTGCATGATATTTAATCATCTTATATAGATTTATAAGCTCCTTATCTATATCATTTATTATTTCTGTTTTACTAGGTTGTTTTCCAAAATAAACCCATCCGGCTCCAAAGAATAACTCTATATAACATTTATGATCTGGCATCATTTCTATTATTGTTTTTCGCAATCTAGACTTTCCTCCAACCCTACATATTGGTGGTTTTAACATATTATCACTACCTTTACATTAAATATACTCTTATTATAGCGAACATATTTTCGTATGTAAAGTATATATTATATTTCTACCTTTATTATATTATGCATATACAACTTACTTTAAAGATTTATAATTTATTGTGGTTCATCCTAAATATGTGCTTATGAAAAGAAAAAAGGTAGCATTAATGCTACCTAAGCAATGGTACCAGTCTAAATCGTTATTCTCTCAGTTGCAATTTTGAAATACTTGCAATTTTATTATATATCATCTATAAAAATTTGATATTTTCAAAAATCTACTTTATCCAAATTTAAAAATGATATTACTCAAATTCAATATCTTCGTTGATTTTCTGATTAATATCAATTCTAGTTTTAATATCTACAGTATTCACTAGCCATCCATTTAAAGTACAATTTTTAATAAATTCATCAATTCGATTGATGCCATTAATTTCTCTTATTGTAACTATAACACCAAAGCGAATTCCAACACCGTCCTTAGGATCTAGTCGGTTATTTGTTTTTATCTCCATCCCCCAATTTTTGTTAGTATATGATTTTTTGGGTTTCATTCTATCTTTAGGTTTCTCTGCAACATATTTTACGTTATCCCACTTTCTAAACCTATCTCTTGCTTCACCTTCTAACAAGTAGTTTTTCTCAGTATTCATGATTTCTTCTTGATTTTGTTTATCATTGTTTATTTCATTCATTTTTCCATCATCTTTTATTCTGCCAAAATGAAGATTAAGTTCTGTATTGGTATAGTCAACACCCTGTGTTCTATCACATATTGGGAAATAACACATTGTAGCCTTTGCGATATAAGGGTATTTATCATCTTTTAATGGAATAGGAAAATTATAATTATAAGTATTCCATTTTTCACTTACATCAGATACTAAAAACTTGATTTCATCCTCTCTCGTTTGTATAATATCAGTTATTTTAATAGGAACAATACCATGACCATATAATGCCACCTCTTCTGGATCAGGCTTTTCATTCCAATCTCTAGCTGCATCTATAATCAGTGCTTTTGCTATTTCTCTATTTAATCCTAAGACATCTATTAAATAGGATAGTTTTCGAGCAATCCATGGTGCTGCAAAAGAAGTTCCTGCAACATATGCTACACCTAATGGTTCACAGACTCTAATATACTGTTCTTCACTTCCACCATAATAACTTATATCTGGCTTAGCAAAAAATGATAGAGCCAATCCCTTTCTTGCATATTTAGGTGATAATCCACTTTGGGTAACAGCATTTACTACCATACTATTTATCGAATCTGCTGGTGATCCTATTTTTGAAACATCTATACTAGGTTTATTAGTTCCTGCAACAACAAAAATCACATCATTTTCATATTGGATTTGATCCAGTATTGAAGCTTCAGCAGATATGAAATTATCATTAATCTCTTGATTGCTACCAAGAGAAATGTTCCACACTTTAATGTCCCTATTTGATGCCACAATTTCTTTAATCTGCTTGGCTATGGTAAATGAAGAGAAACGTGAACCAATTGCAACACCGAAATGTCTCACCTTGAATCTACCACATCCATCATCCAACCATGGATTTAATTTTGAACCATCAACAATAATAGAAGATACTGCTGTACCATGGCGATAATCATCTGAATCTTTTGGTAAGTTTTCATCCACCATATCATGATATTCTACCCATTCATTGAAATAAACTCGATTATCAAACAATGTATCTATTACTCCTATTGTTGGCTCAATAGTTGGAGATGGTATGCCCATTGTATTTTGTTGATATTCTTTAATAAAGTCATCTGGTGTTAACTCTGCTAAATCTTCTGTTGCCATTGCAACAAGATATGGGGCTTTTTCAAATAAATATTTTGATTGATTTTCATCTAGAAATACTGTTTGATTGTCTAATATTCGACTACTCAAAACATCTATGCCTATATTTTTGAGCAATGTTTTTGCATCAATACGAGTATCATATAAAGTGATAATGCTTTGCTTTAATTGCTGATTTGCTTGTTCTATTTCAAAATCATCAATGTATGAAGTATCCGCAATCACTTGTTTAAAACTCGATTTACTGATTGAAAAACTATTAAATGGAATTTTCCCCAATACATTATTATCATCAAAAACAGTTTTATCAATACTTCCACTAAAATGAGTATTCAACACTTTTTTCACTTTAGAAATAAGATTAATACTATTATCTAAATCAGAAATATCTAGAAAATAAGTGATAATGTGTTTATTCATATCTGCATTAAATTTTGCACCTACAATCGCCAAATTAGACTTGTCACCTTTAAATAGCCCTGAAATCCTGTTGCTTTTTGCAACTATTTTATTGTAATGTACACTAATCAAAATGCCCGGAAAAGGCTTTTTTTCTGTCTTCCAAAACTGCTTTATTTGATCTATTTGAGATTGCAATTTATCTAAGTGAGTGTCAGTGACTATTTTCTTACTATTCATTGCAGCACCACCGCCATTCCCTTGCTTCGGAGCCTGAACAAAACGTTTGCCTTTTAATTCTAGTATATTATTCATTATCACTTTCCTCCTTATTCAATTTTCTAGATACAGCACTCTTTGATTCACCTTTTAATTTTTCTATTTCTCTTACAGTAAACCCCTGCAAATGCAGATTATCTATATTAGTTTGCTCAATATTACCAATCAGACTATTGTATAATCTTCTTAAATAATCATATTCAGCATTTACATCACTAAAAGCTAATGCTGTTTTGATAATATTTTTCAATTCTCCAGGATAAGGCAATTCAAGTGCAGTTTTTAATATCTTTTTGAACAGTCTAGTATCCTTTGAAATTCCCTTAAAGTTTTTTACAAAAGATGAAAAGTAATATTCTGCAACTTCTATTAAATCATCTTTACTGTAACGATTAAAATTAATCACTGCATCAAATCTTCTTATTAATGCCTTATCAAAGTTTGAATATAAGTTTGTAGTTGCAATAATAACTATTTCCTTATTTAAATCTACTAATCTATCCAACTCCCTTAAAATAGTAGAAGTAACTCTTCCCATTTCACGCACATCATTACTATTAACTCTATCCATAGCTATAACATCAATTTCATCAAATAGAATCACAATTTTATTCTGATGTGGAATCATAGTTATCTCCGAGAATACATTTGCGATATTTTTATTTGTTTGACCTAATTTGCTATCAATAATATTATCAAAATCTACATAATATAGTGTTCGTTTGAGTAATCGAGCTACATGTTTAGCTGCCTCCGTTTTCCCACTCCCTGGCAACCCTTCAAATAAAAACTTATTTATTCCTATATTATGATTAACAGCATTTATAATCCCTTTAATATCATCTGAAATTTCGATTGGCAAATTAAGTGGATCCATGCCCCTTGTATCAAGTTGTTTCAAAAATTCACTTTCAAAGTCACTTGCTTGAGGTGTGTATAAATTCGATTCCGCAATTAATCCCATAATGTATTCTGCCAACTGATAGTCTCCTATACTATCAAAGTATCTGGCTATACTTATTGCTTCATTTCTAAACGAATTTTCATTTTTCTCAACATGATATTTTATTAAATTCAATACATTTTGCTTTTTCACAAAAATACACCTCCATTTCTCTCTAAATTAATTATATCATATACTGGGACAAAAAGATATATTAATGGGACTAAATTAGTTTTTAATATAAAATAAGGCTAATGATTTCTCTCTAGCCTATTAATTATCTAGCACAATCTCACATTCTATTGCAGTTATAGGTGTTCCATCTCCTAATCCTGCGTATCCATTATGACCTTCCATATATGAATTACCATTCTCAACCCAATCTAGCCAGTGACCATTGCACATTGCACGATATCTGATTTTGTAACCTGGTAAATCAAATCTCATTTGAATTTTATCAAATGGTACGTTTGGAAGTCCTGCTTCATCATAGTTTCCTTTTGAAAAATAATAGTTTTGTATCTCTGAATAATATCTTCCCTCGCTTATAGGAGATACCCTAAAGCGAACCTCTCCTTTACTTGGGTAAGCCATAAATATACAACAAGGATTTTTCATATCTCCAGTATAGTCCTCTAAATTCTTAACCCAATCATAATAATTTAAACCTCTCCCTTTTACAGCTACTCTACTAAATAAATCAATTTTTTCTTTAGAAGGATTTTGTGAAGGTGTAGGCCCTGGTATTGATTGTGTACGTCCACTTGAATATACAGAATTACCATGGCTATCATATACATCATAACCACTATATTTTTTACATTCATCTATAGCATTTTCTTTAATTGAATATGCGCCCTTTTGACTTGAAACATCTTTCCACGACTTTCTAACCCTATACAGTTCTTTAGAAATAGGTTTGTTAGGCTTATTATCAGTTAGTTTCTTTTTAAAATCATTCCACCTACTCCAATTATTCTTGCTCCATGGAGAAGGACAATTCTTTCTACTAGCATCATAATGCCTTACTACTCTATCATTAGGAATATCATATTTTTTCATTAACTGCTTAACTAAATCTATTGTATTAGACCCTGTATCCTTTGCTATTTCTCCATTAGTTCCACACATCTCAATTCCTATAGAGTTTTGATTAGTTATACTATACTTACCATTACCATCTCCACAATGCCAACTAGCGTTAGTTTCTTCTACTACTTGCACTATGTTATCATTGTCAACAAAATAATGTGCTGAAGCATCTCTATTACCTCCACCAAAATAATTAGCATTATTTAAAGCAGTATCGGTTTTATTTCCTGTAAAGTGCATTACAATATATTTTATTTTTTGACCACTTCTACTTGAAAAGTTATACTTAGATATCTTTTTTGTTATTGATTTCATGAACCATTCCTCCTTAAATATAAAAGAGTGAGATTGCTCCCACTCTTTAAACTATTCTTGCTTACTAATTTGTTTATAAGTTTGATTAATACCTACACTAACACCCCAACATAGGATACCTTGTAAAATAGCATTTACTATAGCATCAAACATTCTTTTGTATTCTGCATTTACTAAAGTTAGCAGTATAGCAAATGTAATACAAAATACCATTAAAGCTATAGTTATATACCTGTCTTGGAAATTCTCAATTTTCTTTAAGAACACTCCTACTACATAAGTAGCTACAATTAAAATAAGTAAATGTTCTGGTACAAAAGTCATTAAATCCATAATTATCTCTCCTTCTTATTTAAAAATATTGTTTTGAATTGCATAAAGAAAGAACCCTAACAAACTTGTTGCCATTAGTCCAATAAGCCAGTTCATACTTTTTGTTTGAGCTGCCAGTTTCTCGCAGAGATTATCCATCTTAACATCTGTAGCTGCTCTTCCTTTTTCAAGTTCATCGATGCGCTCACTATGATTATTAATTCTTTTCTCATGTACTTCTAATTTATGTTTTATTAATTCATCATTCATATTACACCTCTTCAAAATTAAAAATAAAAATATTAAAATAAAGCATAAAAAATATTTTAAATGTCATAATAAATATAGAAACTAAATTTATTAAAAAA
>NZ_JPMD01000006.1 GCF_000732635.1 Clostridium sulfidigenes
TTTTATAAATTTTCAAGTAAATTTATAATAAAAAAATATAACTAATTGTTAATATTTATACCTTATCTATATTTTTTGTATATTTTCTACACAATACACCAAATTACCTTTTATATTCAATTTAATGTATATACAGTTAATAAATCCCTATAAGTTGTTTAATGCTTCAATTTCTTCTTTAGTAAGCTCCCTATATTCGCCTTCTTCTAGTGTTTCATCCAGTTCCATAGGACCAAATTTAACTCTTTTTAGATATACAACAGACTTATCTAAAGCTTCAAACATCCTTTTAACTTGATGGAACTTACCTTCCTGTATTGTAACTAAAACTTCAGAACCATCTTCTGTAGAAGAAATAATTTCTAACTTTCCTGGCATACACTTATAACCATCATCTATGACAATACCTTTTCTAAAACTTTCAATATCCTTTTCATTTACTGGCTTATCTATTTCTGCATAATAAACCTTATCTACATGGTTTTTAGGAGCGATTAACTTATGATTTAAAGCTCCATCATTAGTAAGCAATAAGAATCCTACAGTGTCCTTATCTAATCTTCCTACTGGAAATGGCTCAAAAACTTGATATTCTGGATCTAATAAATCTATAACAGTCTCATCATAATTATCAAACGTTGCACTTACAACTCCTGCTGGCTTATTTAAAAGTAGGTAAACATACTTTCTATACATTACCCTTTCTCCATTTACTTCAATAACTGCTGTCTCTGGATCAACCTTAGTTGAACTGTCCTTTATAACCTCTCCATCAACAACAACCTCTCCATTTTTACAACTAACCTTAACTTCCTTACGACTTCCATAGCCTAAATTTCCTAAAATTTTATCTAAACGTTCCATATCATACCATCCTTTATTAATAGTTTATTTATATATTAACTCATTATTTAACTTTAATTATTATTAGTCAAAATTCATTTTAACATTACTTTTAAAATATATCTAATATTTTAACATAATTTTATTATATATGTCTTTACCTACTCTCATTACTAAATTCATGATAATCGCTATGTATTTTTCAAAATAATTATGTGAATTTTATTAATATATTTATTAGTTGTAATTAATGTTATAATTTGTATATGTGTATTATTTAAATGTACATTATAAAATATCAAGAACACAATTACCACAAGGAGGATATATTTCTATGTATGAATATAAGGTTTTGAAATGGCGATTTGATTTAAACAGTGCAGAAGATTTAGAACAAGAACTTAATGGATATGCATCAACTGGCTGGAGGGTATTTAACATAATACCTAACCTAAAAGGAAGTGGAAGCTTTATATATGGTGCTGTTAATGAAAATGAAGCAACTATTATTCTTGAAAGAGTTAAGAAAAATTAATTTAGTATATATTATAAAAGCTGTTTCGAAATAATTTGCCAATCTTTATAAAATGTTGAGCCTGTACTTTAATATTATTGTTAGCGAATGCCATTTGGATAAGTAAGAATCTAAATCTTTGATTTAGATATTCGAACTTAGTTCTTCTAATTTATTAGAAGAACCTCCTAAAACATTTCTTTACTTAGGATTTATGAATGGTAAAATCGTTAAGCAACACAACTTGTTTGAGTGCATACGAGTTGTTGTGTTGTAGATTTTACCTTGAATAAATCCTCCAGTAAATCAATGCTTCGAAACGGCTGAGCGTCAATAATATAAGTACAGGCTCAACATTAGCTTAAGATTTAGTTTATTATATTAAATTATTTATCTTCGCTAAATAATTTTTTGTTTCTGATGGTAGTTTGTAAAAATCACTGGAGTTACTTATTCCTCTGGATGCCATATTTCCTGGTCCAAAGTTATATGCTGCTAGTGCCATGTTTAAGTCATAATTATAGGTTTTAAGATAATCCTTTATGTGTCTTGTACCTGCATCAATATTTTGCTCTATGTTAAAAGGATCATTAACTCCATAGTGCTCTATGTTGCAAGGCATTAATTGCATTAATCCTTTAGCCCCTGCAGGAGATACTGCATTAGGATTAAAGTTTGATTCTGTTTTAATTATAGCTCTTATTAAATTCGCATTTACTCCATATTTAGTTGAAGCATCAGCTATGGCTTTTTCAATTCTTTCAGAGTCAGTACCTGTAGCACTTACCACTGTGGAAGGTGTCACTCCTCCTATAGCTCTTACAATAACATTGCTTATATCATTTATACCATTAGAAGTACTATTATAAGCTCTATTATTTTGATCTATGCCCTGCTGAGTTTGTCTCTCTTTTTCACCCATGGCCTTTAGTAAAGATGCCATGATTAAACTAAATCCACTAGTGCTTGAAGAAGTATTGCTGTCTGAACCTCCACCAAAGCTTCCTGACATTAAACCTAGGCTCATTAGTCCAGTAAGGGCATCACTGCCAGTACCAGAACTTAAGGTATCGTTGAGAATACCCTGTCCGTTAACATATTGATTTTGAGTAATTCCATTGTTTACTGAACCTATACTACTATTAGTATTTCCATTTGTAGCTATGCTGTTTATATAGTTATTTATTCCTCCATAAACACTACCCACATCGTAACTCATTACTTCATCTCCCTTGTTTCTTTATACCTTATTTGGCATCTTTCACTTATTTATTTATTTAAGATGCCTTATTCCTTACACTGAATTTCATAAATGGAGTAGTCATCATAGGCACTCTTAGAGTAACAGCTTTTACATAATGCCAATATCTTATAAAACCCTTTATAGAAAGGCATGAAGGTATAATAATTTTTCTTACTATACTTTTGTATTAGCTTCCATTCTCCCTTTTCCATTAAATAAAATTCATATAAATTATCTTTTCCACCGTCACATTCCACATAGAAGTTAACATCTTCATTGCACTTTATTACTTCTTTATCTAAGGTTATTTTGCAGTTAGTTACTGGAACTCCTTGTAATACGTCTAAAATCAAATCCTTTTTGCAATCATACTCTTTAGTACTAAATACATTTTTACAATATATTTTTACCGTATATACTCCTGCACATTTTGGAATTAGCTTAAACTTCTTATCATTACTAAATTCCGTAGTTTCAACTTCTCTGCCATTGATTTCAACCTTATATTTAGTTAAAGTATTGCTAGTGTTTTCTGTTATTACCTCTAAGACTATTTCATCACCTATAAGATACATATACTTCTTTTCTGTAAGAATATAATCTATCTTAGCTGGTATATATTCTTTACAATCTATATATATCACTGAATGTACATCGTAGTCTCTCTTAGATTTTAGATGTTTTACCTTAACTTCTATTTCATATTTTCCTACACTAGTAGGAGTGAACTTAAAATTATCTTCTTCGTTATATTCTATGAATTGGACTTCCTTACCTTCTTTTTTCACAATAAATTCATATAATAAATTTCTTGAGCCAGTGGCTTCTACATTTACCTTAACTGGTTCATTTATAAGAACTTGCTTATCCTTATTTAGCTTGATTTCTTTTATATATACATTTTGTGCGCAATCTTCATCTATAACAAAGTCCATAATTGCCTTCTCTTCATAATCGTCCTTATAGGTACTATCCTTTACAAGAACTTCAACTCTATATAAGCCACTTTTTTCTGGAATCCATTTATAACTGTTGTTAGTAGTAAAATTTGAACTACTATGATAATTTCCATCTACTACAAACTTATAGAGCAATTTATCTCCACCAGAGCATATTGCCTTAAACTCTATAGGTGTTTTTTCAAGCTGTGGTGAGCTTAAATCAGAAGTGAAATTAAGAATTTTTATAGGTTTATATTTATCTACAGTATAATGTATTATCCCCCTATCATCAAAATTCTCATGGGAATACATGTCCTTCACTAAACATAAAAGCTTATACTTACCTGGTAGTATTTCTGTGAAGCTGACTAGTCTCTTACTTGAAAAGTCTTGCATTACATGCATATTTCCATATTCATCAATCTTCATAAATTTGTATAATACAACCCTATTTTCATCAAAGCGTGCATCAATTTCAAAGGTTAATTCATTACCTACTATCAGCTCTTCTGTTAAGCACTGTATATTGTTAATTCTTATTTCATCCATGGGTAATACCTTAAAGGTCGCATTTTTAAAGTCATCAAATTGATGGTCTGAACCTTCTTCTTTACTCTCTATAAGAATCTCAATATCCCCTTCACGATTTGGAGTGAAACTTAAACTAGTATCCATGGAATAATCTCTTATTAAATTCCATTTACAATCTTCTTTTATCCAATACTTACACAGGATAGGTAATTTGTTAGGTACGACATCAATTTCTATCTTTTCCCCTAACTTTATTTCATTATTACTAATTATAATATCTTTTATTAGTTTTTCTTCTACAGAGCCTATGATAAAGTCCATTCTAGATGTAAATTCAATAGGTTTTTTTCCATGTCTTTTTTTAGATTGTACCATTATCATGTATTTGCCATCTTCCTTAGGTGTCCAATAGGTAAAATCCTCCTCATGGAAATCTCTAATGGTTTCCCAACCTCCATCACAGTTTATTATAAATTTATATAATAAATCATCTGACATTTTATTTTCTATATATATCTTAATTTCAGTCCCCTTCTCCTGTGGACTTGATAGGCTTGTACCAATAATCATTTCATTCATACATATTCCCCCTAGAATGTACATATACATCCCTAATTGATTAAATTGTTATAATATTCTTACATAATCATAGCTATATTATACTACACTTACATATTATGTAACAACCTATGAAGATATTTATATGCGATAATTCATTAGACAAAATCCTTGTAAAAAAACACTTGTAAATTATATTTCTACAAGTGTTTTCTTAATTTATGTTTTTCTATTCTTCTCTTAGACTTCTTTCTACAAGCTTTATTAAATTATCTCTAAGGCTTATATTATCGTCTTCATTTCTTTTTTTATGTTTTCCTGTCTTTCCTCCACCACGTCTTACCTTGGCACTTATATGTCTTTCAAAGAGTAATTTGTCTATATTGTTCTCTGAAAATATATATCCCCTTGGACTTATGGCATAGGATTTTTTACCAAGAACCATAGCTGCTACTCCATAATCTTGAGTTACTACTATATCTCCTCTTTTAGCTTCGTTGGCAACCTTCATATCCACTGCTTGAAAGCCACTATCCATAATTATAACTTCACCATATTCTAAATTTATCACATGATGTATATCACAATAAATTTTTAGTGGAACCTTATAAGTCTTAGCTACTTCTTCTATAATACCTCTTCCTGCACATCCATCACCATCAACTATAATAGTCATAATTAATCACCTAACCTCTCTGTTAGAGACCTTTGAAGTTCTTCATAACCTGGTTTACCAAGTAGAGCAAACATGTTTTTCTTATAGGCTTCTACCCCTTCTTGATCAAAAGGATTTATTCCTAATAAATATCCTCCAATGGCACAGGATTTTTCAAAGAAGTATATAAGCTCTCCTAGGGCCTTAGGATTTAAAGCTTTCATATTTATAACTATATTAGGTACTCCACCCTCTACATGGGCAAGGGCTGTTCCTTCCATAGCTCTTTTATTTACAAAGTCTATAGTTTTTCCTACTAAGAAATTAAGCCCATCTACATTTTCTTCATCTTCTTTTATGGATAAATTTATTTGTGGCTCTTCTACATTTATTATAGTTTCAAATATATTTCTCATTCCATCTTGAATATATTGACCCATGGAGTGAAGGTCTGTTGAAAAGTTAACGGATGCAGGGAATATACCCTTTCCATCCTTACCTTGACTCTCTCCATAAAGCTGCTTAAACCACTCTCCAAAATATTGTAGACAAGGTTCATAGTTTACAAGAATTTCTGTAGTTTTTCCTCTTTCATATAAAAGATGTCTTACCGCTGCATATTTATAACAAATATTTCTATGTACATCTTCATTACTAAAGTTTTCTCTTCCATTTCTAGCACCTTGTAATAGCTCATCTATATTTATTCCTGCCACTGCAATGGGAAGTAATCCTACTGGTGTTAAAACGGAAAATCTTCCACCGATATCATCAGGAATTATAAAGGTTTCATACCTTTCTGTATCTGCTAATTTCTTAAGAGCTCCCTTTGCCTTATCCGTTGTTATAAAAATTCTCTTTTTAGCTTCTTCTTTGCCATACTTTTTCTCAATGATTTCTTTAAATATCCTAAAGGCTATGGCAGGCTCTGTAGTAGTTCCTGATTTTGAAATAACATTTATGGCAAAATCCTTCCCATCTATAAGCTGTATAAGTTGAGACAGATAAGTAGAACTTATATTGTTTCCTGCAAAGTATACTGCTGGAACCTTTCTTTTATCCTCATCCATACTATTAAAGAAGGGGCCCGTCATTGCTTCTATGACAGCTCTAGCTCCAAGGTATGAACCTCCAATGCCTATTACTATAAGAACCTTAGAATTTTCCTGTATCCTTTTAGCTGCTACCTTTACTCTTTCAAGCTCAGCTTTATCATAATTAGTTGGTAGGTCAAGCCACCCTAAAAATTCATTACCAGCACCACATCTGTTATGCAGAGTGTTATGAGCTGCTGTTATCATAGGTTTTAAATTATCTATATGTGACTCCGTAACTGCTTCTTGAAGGTTCTTTATATTTAAACTTATAGAACTGGTCATTTCTTATCGCCTCCTATAAAACGATTTATTAGGTATCTGAAAATAAATAACAAGTCAAAGATGGAAAGTATATTTTGAGTTAGACAAGGAAACAGGTTCTGCAGATAGTAGCACTATCTAAGGGTTCTGTTGACGCAGTATAACACAAAATAGACGAGCATTCTGACTTATTTATTTTTTGAAGATGCCTTATATTATTAATATCAAAAAACTTATGTATATTATATAAACGCTAAGAAGCATTATTCCATTTCTCTTAGAATATCTTCCATTAGTTGATATAGGTAAGATTATAAGTAGCATCAATAATAGAGCCACTGGAATATCTAAAAGTATAGTCTGATTAAAGCTTATAAAAGATGCGTTAAATATATGAATATTTCTAGAGTTTAGTACCAATCCACCCCTAGCTAAAATACTACTAGCAGCTATAGTCATTGTTATATTTAGTATGTTTGCACCAATAACATTACCAACCGCTACTCCACTTTCCTTCTTATATATAGAAGTTAAAACAGTAGTTAACTCTGGTAACGATGTTCCTAAGGCCATAATAGTTAAACTAATCACTCCTTCTGTGACTCCATAATACCTGGCAATAATCTGCGCATTTACAACTAATAACCTAGCTCCACATCCTATAAGTATTGCTCCTATTATAAATACAACTATATGTTTTGCAAATTCTCTCTTTTTTACTCTTCTTCTAACACTAATTTCATCTATAGTCATAGCAGTCTCATCAGGAATTTCAAGGGACTTTTTAGCACCCTTTATATTTTTTCTTATATAGTACACAAATAACCCTAAAAGGACTACCCCTTCTATTCTATTAATATTTCCATCTGTAGAAAAAAGTAATAGTAAAACCATAGATACTACCATCATAAAAGCTCTTGGCATAAACCTCTTCTTTTCTACCTCCACAGGCATTGCGATCATTGAAATAGCAAGAACAAGCCCTGTATTACAAATTATTGCTCCTATAGCATTACCTACTGCAATCTCTGGTGATCCCATAATAGTTGCCATTGAAGCTATAAAAAACTCTGGAAGAGTAGTTGCTAAACTTACAATGGTTGCTCCTATAATTATTTTTGGTATTCCTGTTATCTCAGCAATCCACATAGCTGAGTCTACAAATATATCTCCGCCCTTTATTATTACTATAATTCCTATAATAAACATTACTATAGGTAAAAACATCTCCATTATATCCTCCACCCTCTTATGCCAGTATACAATATTATGTAAATTATTTCAAACTGCCCTATATACTTATAATAATGGCTAAAACAAATAAACTCAATGAATTTTAACATATTCACCGAGTTTATCTTTATCTTATACTTTCTTCTAATTTTGAGTCTAAGGGAGATATAAATTCATATATTATTATTAAATTATAGCCTTAAATGACTTTATCACAATTTCCTCCCAAAGTATCATGTATTTCTATTATGATTTATAAATTTCTTTATAAACAACTTCTATATCCTGTTTTTCCTTTGTAATATCTATAATATTTATACCATAGCCTAAAATAACTTTTAGAATTTTAGATATTAATTCTTCTTCAACTAGGTCAAAAATAAGTGTATCTTTTCCAAGTTTTTCGAAACTCAATTCTTTTAATTCATTATTTAATACTTCAACCACTTTGTCCATATCATCTACTTTAATTAAGTATTTTTGTTTTTCTAAAATGTTCATAGGAGTTTCTATTATTTTTCCTTGATTGATACAAATAAGTCTATCAGCTAACTTTTCAACTTCACCTAATTGATGAGATGAAAACAAAATAGAGATATCTTCATTTTTAACTAATTCTAATAAGGTATTTCTCAATTGAATAACTCCCGTTGGATCTAAGCCATTTGTTGGTTCATCTAGAATTAAAAATTTAGGTTTACTTAAGAGTGCAATGCCTAGGGCTAGTCTTTGTTTCATTCCCATTGAATATCCATTAACATTTCTATCCAAATCCTCTTTTAATCCTGTAAAATCATATATTTCTTTTATTCTTTCTTCTTTTATATTTCTTAGACTTGCAAATAATTTAATATTTTCTCTGCCACTTATATCTAAATACAAACCTGGTGATTCTATTAAAGAAGCCATTTGACTAAGAGCTAATTCTCTTTGTCTTTTTACATCATATCCAGATACCGTTACTGAACCCTGATCCGGGAAAATAAGACTTGCTATACATTTCATAGTTGTAGACTTACCAGCCCCATTAGGCCTATAAAGCCGACTATTTCATTATTATCAATAAAAAAAGATACATTATCTAAGACTTTTTTTCTTCCAAAGGTCTTATTTATATTATTAACTTCAACTAAATGATTACTCATAGGGCACCTCCTATATTATATATCCCCTTCATATTCTTTTAATTCTATACTTTCAATTTCTATTATATCAAGGGGCTCACCCATAGCTCCTACTTTAACTTCACGCATTTTTTCAATAGTATCCATTCCATAAAACACCTGTCCAAATACAGTAATTTCATCCTTGTTAACTACATTCCCCCCGATTTTTTCAAATGCCTCTGTTATTTTTTCTGGAAATCCATAACCACTTAGATTACTCTTTTCCTCATCGGTTAAGAAATTTTTATCAATTATACAGAAATTACTGAAATTCTTTCCATCAACCTTTATCCTCCTTGGGATAACTACACTTCCATAGAGCATAGCATAATCATTATCTATTTCAATATCAAATCCACCTTCATATATACTTTTACCTTCATAATCTGGTTCTCCTATCTTACCTATACCAGCAGATACTACCCCCATTGCAGTAAAAGCATGCCCTGAATAAAACCCCTCTTTTGCTAGGGTCTTAAAATTTTCTACAGCCTTAGGAGCAATATCTTCAAATAGTCGTAATCTTATTTCTCCATAATTAGTTTTTATAATAGCTATTGTTTCTCCTATTTCAGGCCTTTTTAGTTGGTCAAGTTCTATATTTTCATAGGAAACATAATGATTATTATCATCTGTTTTATCAACTTGATCTTCACCTTTTTTTACTTTATCACAGCCTACTAGACAAAGAACAAATACTATAATAGTAAATACAGCTAACACTTTTTTATTCATTATCTTACTCCCCTCTAATTCCAACTAAATCTTTATTTTTAAACTTAAATGTGGTTATCACTATTATTAAAGTTGAAAGTAAAAGTTGTAGTAATATCCCATATGAATGATTTACCTTTAACTGTGATGACATTAGGTCTTCATAGAAAATATAGTATATAGGATTAAATAATCTATTTGCATTCATAAAGGCGTCTATTGAGTGTGTTATATATGATAACATTATAATAGTAAGGAGTACGCCAAAACTTAGCATTTCACTGTTAGTTCTTACTGATAATGAAGTACTAAATACAATAACAAATAATACTAAAACCATAAAATTAACAAAATCAACTATTATCAATTTATATAATTGAATAAATCCTTGATTCATATTTGTAATTATAGGATTTAAATTAGTTACCCCTTCATTTACTGATAATGGATATAATAATTTACCCCAGCCAAATATAAGAGAAACTACCACAAATGCAATTGCTAGTACCATTAGAAGGATAAAACAAACTAAGGTATATGATGCTAATATTTTAGATAGCAATATTGATTTTCTCTTTATTGGAGATGTATAAAGGGTTTTATAGCTGTCTTCTCTTAATTCAAGAGCATAGGAATCTATGGTAAATAGTAAGATGAATATTAAAATTATGATTAGATTAGATCCAGTAAAAAAATTCTTTAAAAAATTAGCTCCATTAAGTGTATATGGGTTAATGATAATTGAAGTTTTAGACTGAAGTAAATTATCTATATATTCTATGTCACGCTCTACTTGATTAATAGATAAACCCCTCTCTTCTAAGTATTCAGCATCAATAACTCCATTTTCATATGCTTCTTTCATACTAGCATATTTAATTTTAAGGGCTTTAGTGAAATTAACTTCATCTTCTAATAAACTCTTATGTCCTTTTATTTTTTTAGAAAAGACATGATTTATAATCATATCACTGCTATGTTGAGATTGATAAAAATTACTCTCTTTCTGTATTTTTTTATATAATTCACTAGAATCATCTACATCTTTTAGCAGCATTGTATTATAGCCTATAATACTTCCATATTCTATCAAATTATATTCGCATACAGTATGTTGATTTTTATCATACTCCTTCTCCTTATAAACTAAAGATATGCTGAAAACTATTACATATATTATAAACCCTAGGCATAATAGTTTATTTTTTTTTGATTTAATGTTTTTCCTCAACTCAAATTTTATTGCTTTAATCATTTAATCGCCTCCCTAACCAGTTATATCTTTTCTTTTAAGATAACTTGTACTGATTAATATAGAAATAAATATACCTATGAATAACACAATGAAACTTCCTAGTAATGTGAAGTTAATACTTCCCGTTATTATTTTTGTTGCATTACCCATGCTAAATATATTAAAGATGCTTGGGTAAAAATATGAGCTTATATAGCCTATGGCATTAATAACTATTAATACTATTAATGATTTTATTTTATCCTTGAATATTGAAGATACAAATACAGAAATAGTTGTAAGTAAGAAAGTATACACAAAAAACAATGATAAAGCTTGCATTAAAAATTTTCTAAAACTTATAAAAGCTACACTATTAAATAGGTTCTTTCCTAAATCATTATGGCTAATCTCCACAGGTCCTAAATAGGCCTTTTGTAAGGTAACATTATACGCTTCTTTTAAATCCATGCATTTTATATTCAAAGTATTCCATTGATTGTTATGTGTTAAAATTGGTGTATCAAGGGAATGAAAGTCTGATATAGCTCCTACAAATAAACTCAATATTAAAGTTGTTACTACTACAATAAGGAAAACAGCTAAGAAGTTAGCTAGTACCATGGTTATATAATATTTACTTCTCTTAAACGGCTGAGCTAAAATATTTTTAGTTATTCCTAATCTATATTCATCACTAATACAATTGAAACTAATTAAAACAACAGCTAAACATATTATAATAGGCAAAATTTTATCTATCATATTATAAATAAAAGTCACATTGTTTAAGGAGTAATTGTCAATATATCTAATATCTTTATTATAAAGATCATATCTATATTTCATTTGTACACAAAAACTTTTAATATCATCAGCTGTAAAATTAATATATAAATATGAACTTTTATAGGTATCATATTCAATTTCAGGTAATAGCGCATTCCATATGTCAATAATATTGTCCCTTAAAAGTTCACTTTCATCTATGGAACAAAATAATCTAGTGGATATCATATTAACTATCAAATCATTTTTATAAGCTTCTTTATAATTGCCTTTCTCATAGCTGTCTACTGCATTTTCTGCATAATGAAGTAAATCATCCCACATATCTACTTCATTATATCTTTTTTCCTTTGAAGCCCGTTCTCTAAGTGATTCTATGTGGGTTTTACTACTAACAAGTGCAATATATGATTCAGGAATTTCTCTATTGTATTTTATTTTTGAGTTAAAAAAACTCATTTCAGTATACACATTTATGCCAAGAAAAATAATCAATGCAATGAATAAAAATGTTATTGGTTTTTTTAATGCTCTCTTAAATTCATATTTAAATAAATCCAAATTGATTCACCTCCCTAGCCAGTTATATCTTTTCTTTTAAGATAACTTGTACTGATTAATATAGAAATAAATATACCTATGAATAACACAATGAAACTTCCTAGTAATGTGAAATTAATACTTCCCGTTATTATTTTTGTTGCATTACCCATACTAAATATATTAAAGATGCTTGTATAAAAATATGAGCTTATATAGCCTATGGCATTAATAACTATTAATACTATTAATGATTTTATTTTATCCTTGAATATTGAAGATACAAATACAGAAATAGTTGTAAGTAAGAAAGTATACACAAAAAACAATGATAAAGCTTGCATTAAAAATTTTCTAAAACTTATAAAAGCTACACTATTAAATAGGTTCTTTCCTAAATCATTATAGCTAATCTCCACAGGCCCCAAATATGCCTTTTGTAAGGTAACATTATATGCTTCTTTTAAATCCATGCCTTTTATATTCAAAGTATTCCATTGATTGATATGTGTTAAAATTGGTGTATCAAAGGAATGAAAGTCCGAAATGACTCCTACAAATAAACTCAATATTAAAGTTGTTCCTACTACAATAAGGAAAACAGCTAAGAAGTTAGCTAGTGCCATGGTTATATAATATTTATTTCTCTTAAACGGCTGAGCTAAAATATTTTTAGTTATTCCTAATCTATACTCATCACTAATACAATTGAAACTAATTAAAACAACAGCTAAACATATTATAATAGGTAAAATTTTATCTATCATATTATAAATAAAAGTCACATTGTTTAAGGAGTAATTGTCAATATATCTAATACCCTTATTGTAAATCTCATATCTATATTTCATTTGTACACAATTACCTTTAATTTCATCAGCTGTAAGGATAACTTCTGAATTTGAACTTTTAAAGGTATCATATTCAATTTCAGGTAATAGCTCATTCCATATGTCGATAATATTGGTCTTTAAAAGTTCACTTTCATCTATGGGACAAAATAATCTCGTGTGTATCATATCAAGTATCAAATCATTTTTATAAGCTTCTTTATAATTGCCTTTCTCATAGCTGTCTACTGCCTTTTCTGCATATTTAACTAAATTATCTAACATATTTACTACATCATGCTTTTGTTCCTTTAAAGCAAATTTTCTATTCCCTTCTATGTGACTTCTAGTACTACCACCAACTACATCATACGATCCGGGAATTTCTCTATTATATTTTATTTTGGAGTTAAAAAAACTCATTTCTGTATACACATTTACACCAAGAAAAATAATCAATGCAATGAATAAAAATGTTATTGGTTTCTTTAATGCTCTCTTAAACTCATATTTAAATAAATCCAAATTGATTCACCTCCCTAACTTAGAATCTTAGAATCTTAAGGATATATACCTTTTATAATTTTACTAATATGTATTTTTTTACTTATACATACTTATATTGTACATTAGTTTACCATTTAAGCAAACATATTATATGTTCTTTTTTATCCATATGTTTAAAATTCATAAATATGATTAGTTTATTGCTATAAGTCAAGTTTCGCTTAGAACCTTTACATCATTTATTATCCATTTTATACCATTAACCCTTGATCATGTATAAAGTTTTCTACTTATATGTATTGAATTATTAGAATTAATAATAGGACTTTTATATTATTAAATATAAAAGAAACTCAGTATATTGCTTTTATACTAAGTTTCTTTTCATCTTATATTCCTTTTTCTTTGCTGTACCATTTATAAAATATTTTAAGAGAATTGTCTAATACTTCTATAGTTAAAATATCTATCTCATTTTCTTCTATTACATAAAAGAATGATCTATCTTCTCCAATTAATATATTTGTCATAGTATTATTAGTAAAGTTAATATTTATACTTTTTATATTTTCATCATTTATTACTCCTCCAAGAACTTTGTAATTCTCAGTAGCACTTACCTTTATTTCCATTACATTCACTGTAAAAGGAGCATGTTTATCTACCTCTTTTGTAGAAGTTGCTATGATGTTATAAGAATTTTCTACTTTACTTAATTGGCATAACCCCTCATAGTTTTTACCACTGTCTTCATATAAAAACATGACTAATTTATCCTTTTGTATATCTGATACATTTAGAATAGATATTCTATCTTCACCTATGTTAAGGTTCTTAGATAGAAGATAGGTTATCTTGTCTGTTAACTTTACTTCAAAGGGTTCTTCATCTTTTATAGGCAAGTTACCACTTTTTATCTCCATGGTTTCTTTAAATAAATCATTCTTAATTAGAATAGCTGTAATTAATAAGAATAATCCTATAACTGAAATCATAAAAATTCTTCTATTTTTCTTAATTGTTTTTTCATTTTTGATTTTGTATCTCTTCTTGTTTTTATATCTCTTCTTAAGTTTACTCATATAACATTCCTCTTTAATATTTTCTCCCTTTCCTCGAGAGGACACTCCTTATCATATTCATCTTTGAAATGAAACTCCTTTTCGCTATGCTCAAATGAGTAAGTTCTCATAATTAAATCATAGATTTAAATGGTCACTTAACTTCGACTAACCAAATATAAAATTTCTTTTTCTCGCTTTGCTCGAGGGGACACTCCTTCTCATGTTCATTCGAATGAGTAAGTAATCCTTAACCAAATCATAGATTTGGAGGATTACTTAAATTCAGCGGCGTACCATTTGTAGTGTGCTCCATATTTATCATCTATTTTTTCTACTTCATAAAGTCTAAATATTATATATTGAGTCCAGTTATATCCTGGATTTGCTCCTATAGATAAGATTAAAAAGGAAGCTCCAAAGGAACCTGTCACAGTAAATATGACTTCATTTCTTGCTTCTGCAGGTATTTCTTTACCTTCACTATAGGTTCTAGAGATAGTGGCTCCAGTACTATTTGCAATATTAACTACTCCATAGGAAGATTGCCCACCTCTAGCGTAGTTAATTTTTGATATTTTATCAGTACCTAGTAAAAACTCAGTATATAGATGTATCTTAGAATAGGATAATTCTGATTCAAAAGACCACTCTGCTTCTTTAGCTTCAGCCTTTCCATAGGCATATGAAACTCCCTCTTCCATGAGGATTTCTTCATAACCCTTATTAGACATAACTGGTTTTTTAATATTCTTTTCTCTATTTAAATTTTCTCTTTGAGAGTTTTTTGTGTTATAAGTAATCTTTGAACCATCAGGATAAATTATTTCGTAGGCAGATTTATTAGCAAAAGTATTAATTACCTTTTCTGTGTATTCTTCTCCACTAAAGATATTTTTTAGAGATTTAAAGGCTTTCTTTAAAGCAACCTTATCTCCTTTTAGTATTTGAT
The DNA here is from genome assembly GCF_000732635.1 of Clostridium sulfidigenes. GTDB lineage: Bacteria > Bacillota > Clostridia > Clostridiales > Clostridiaceae > Clostridium_J > Clostridium_J sulfidigenes. The sequence goes on from NZ_JPMD01000006.1 coordinate 15,670, forward strand.
TTCTATAGTATTCCTTATTATTTCTAAAGTCTTTATCCGTTATATCTTCTATGGAATTATCTAATATTACTTCTAAATCACACTGTTCTAGTCTTTCTACTATTTCATCAAGTCTTATATAAAACTCAGCATCTTCTTTGTCTAATCCTTCCCTTGTTAGCTTTAATAATTCTTCCTCATCCACAGGAGTAGTTCTCACTTCATCACATATTTCAATTATCCTCTTATCATCATCTTTTCTCTTATTACTTTGTAATGCTAAAACCTCTATAGGTGAGTTAACTATAAAAGAAGTGATAAATATTACTAAAACAATCACCTTAAAATTCTTCACATCAGCACTCTCCATTCCTATGACTTTAAATTTATTATTCCTAGAGAATGGATTTTAAATTCTTAAAATTATTGTTTATTAATTTTTTATAATAAATAAGAGGTGGAAATCCACCTCTTATTTATCCTCTACACTATTTCCTCTACACCATCTTTTACAAAGCTCTGCCTTCTTGCTACAAACAACTTCCTCTGAACCACAAGTAGGACAATTATCCTTGTCTTGCTCATAATTTATATCATACACATCTCCACAATGAAGACATTTAAATTTACAGAAAGTAGCTCTGTAGTTACCACCACTTATTCTTATGGCATTTCCTTCTGTTAATGCAATAGCCATCTTTTTCCTTGCACTGTCAATAATGTTTTGGAAGGTTTGTCTTGATACTTGCATTCTTTCAGCACATTGTTCTTGATTTAATTTTTCAATATCCTTAAGTCTCATAGCTTCAAGTTCTTCTACCTTTAAAACTGTTTCTTTAATTTCACATTTAGGATTTCCCCATGGAACAAAATAAGTATCCTCTGGGAAAAACTCTACTCTTCTAAATTTTGTTGGTCTTGGCACTTTAAATCCTCCCTGCATTTACTACATAATCCTATAAACATTATATCAGAATCATATATTTCTACGTTACTTCCTTCTTCTATTCTTTTATTTAATTTAAGATAGTCAAAATTTAAATTTTGACTATCTATATCAATTATACTATTACATTTTAATTTAGCTAACCATAAAAATATCAATAAGCCTAAGTAATTTCATACTTAGGGCTTATTGGGGATAATTTTATTCCATCAATACTCTTGAATATTGTCTTTATTTAATTATAAAGCATCAAAAATACTGATGTTTAAGTATTCCTCATTAAAAAGGATAATATGGATTAATATACTGACCTGGATATTGGGTGTAATATGGATATGGAGAAATATACGGAGGATATGGTACTATTAATAATTTAGCTAAATCTATAAGTGGGAAGTTTCTACGTCTAAAACGTCTGTGTCTTCTTCTAGGACGTCCATAAGGGTTATATTGTCGTTGTTGAGCATATTGATTTTCATCATCTTGCTCCATTACGTCCTCGCCAACTAACATGGTAACACGATCTCCATCCACATTTTCAATAATTCCATCCACTATACTTCCATCTGCCATTGTTAAAATAACGTGATAGTACATATGCCTTTTACATTCATCATGCAAAGACTTGTCATCTCTGTTATAATCATGTATTTCTAAAGCCATTTTTTTAATCATCTCCTTTACAATATTATGGTATTATTGTATAAGGTAAATTGTGCCATTATAATTGATAAATATTGCTGTAAATTCAATAAATAATTCTACTATTTCAATTTTTAACACTATAAGTTATAAATTAATACTTACATTGTATATTATTTATAAATAAAAAAGCAGCTATGAAATTTCTATATTATATAGAAACTTATAACTACTTTCTTTGGGTGTGATTTATTTAAACATGATAACATGTATAAATACATTAGGGTTTAAGAAAAGATATTACTCTGCCAAGGAGTTGATAGAGTAATATCTAATCTATTAGAATATTTATATTACTCCCACTCTATAGTTGAAGGTGGTTTTGAAGTTATATCATATACAATTCTATTTACTCCATTAACTTCATTGACAATTCTTCTAGATACCTTATCTAGTACATCATAAGGGATTCTTGCCCAGTCTGATGTCATTCCATCAGAAGATGTAACTCCTCTTAATGCTACTGTATGGCTATAGGTTCTTTCATCCCCCATAACTCCTACTGATCTTATATTAGGTAAGCAAGCGAAGTACTGCCAGATTTCACTTTCAAGGCCAGCATTTGCAACCTCTTCTCTAAATATAGCATCTGCTTCTCTTACTATGTGTAGCTTCTCTTCTGTAATTTCACCAAGTACTCTTATTGCAAGTCCTGGTCCTGGGAATGGCTGTCTCCATACTAAGTGGTGTGGAATTCCAATTTCCTCTCCTACAGCTCTTACTTCATCTTTAAATAACTCTCTTAATGGCTCTATTAGTTCAAATTCTATGTCCTCTGGAAGTCCTCCTACGTTGTGGTGACTCTTAATTGTAGCTGATGAATTAGTTCCACTTTCTACAACGTCAGCATAAATAGTTCCTTGAACTAAGAAATCCATTTTACCAAGTTTATTTGACTCTTCTTCAAAAACTCTGATGAATTCTTCTCCAATGATTTTTCTTTTTCTCTCAGGATCAGAAACACCTTTAAGTTTTCCAAGGAATCTCTCTTGAGCATTTACTCTGATAAGGTTCATATCAAAGCCTTCTCTAAAGATTTTCTCAACTTGATCTCCCTCATCTTTTCTAAGTAGACCATGATCTACAAATACGCAAGTTAGGTTTTTACCTATTGCTTTATGAACAAGTACTGCTGCAACAGATGAATCAACTCCACCTGATAGAGCGCAAAGCACTTTTCTATCTCCTACTAATTCTTTAATTTGTGCAATTTTTTCTTCTGCAAAGGCAGACATAGACCAGTCTCCCTTAACTTCACATACATTGTATAAGAAGTTTTTAAGCATCTCTGTTCCAAATAAAGTGTGTTGAACTTCTGGGTGGAATTGAACCCCATAAAGTTTTCTTTCTTCATTTGCCATTGCAGCTATAGGACACTCATCTGTATGACCTATAATTTCAAAGCCTTGTGGTGCACTTTCTATAAAGTCAGTGTGACTCATCCAGCATTGTTTTTCTTTTATTCCATTAAATAATTTATTATTTGTGTTTAAGTTAACATCAGTTTTTCCATATTCTCTAACAGTAGCAGTCTTAACAACTCCACCTAAAACATGGGACATAAGCTGAGCACCATAGCAAATTCCTAGGATAGGAATGTTTAATTCAAATAATTCCTTATCTACTCTTGGTGCACCCTCTCCGTAAACACTGTTAGGGCCACCAGTAAATATTATTCCCACAGGATCTAATTCTTTTATTTTTTCAACAGAAGTACTATATGGAATTATCTCACAATATACTCCATGCTCTCTTACTCTTCTTGCTATTAATTGATTATATTGACCACCAAAGTCAACAACTAATACTAATTCTCTATCCATAAATTAAGCTCTCCTTCTTAGATTATTGATTTACACTATAATTTGGAGCTTCCTTTGTAATTACTATATCATGTGGATGACTTTCTCTAAATCCAGCTGAAGTTTGAACTACGAAGTTTGCAGTTTCATATAAATCTTTTAGTGTAGGTGCTCCTAAATATCCCATTCCTGAGCGAATACCACCAATTAATTGGTATATAGTATCTACTACGCTACCCTTAAATGGAAGTCTTCCTTCAACACCTTCTGGTACTAATTTCTTGTTATCTTCTTGGAAATATCTATCCTTACTTCCGTTTGCCATAGCTCCTAAAGAACCCATTCCTCTATATACCTTGTAACTTCTACCTTGATATATTTCTATTTCACCAGGTGCTTCGGCGCAACCAGCAAACATTGAACCCATCATACAAACTTTTGCTCCAGCAGCTAATGCCTTAACGATATCTCCTGAATATTTTATTCCTCCATCAGCTATAACTGGAACTCCTGATTTTTCTGCTTCTTCAACACAGTCCATAACTGCTGTAAGTTGAGGAACTCCGACTCCTGCAACTACTCTTGTAGTACAGATAGATCCAGGTCCTATACCAACTTTAACACAATCTGCTCCAGCTTCTATTAAAGCTCTTGTACCTTCTGCTGTTGCAATATTACCTGCTATAACTTGAAGCTCTGGATATTTTTCTTTAACTTCTCTTACTGCATCTATAACACCTTTAGAGTGTCCATGTGCTGTATCTATAGTAATGACATCTACGTGAGCTTTAACTAAAGCATCAACTCTTATCATCATATCCTTTGTAACTCCTACTGCAGCTCCACAAAGTAATCTTCCTGAAGCATCCTTTGCAGCATTAGGGAATTTCACAGCCTTTTCTATATCCTTTATAGTAATTAATCCTTTAAGATTAAAATCTTTATCTACTAAAGGTAATTTCTCAATTTTATGTTTTGCAAGTATTGTCTTAGCTTCTTCAATACTTGTTCCCTCTTTTGCAGTAACTAGATTCTCACTAGTCATCACTTCACTTACTTTTTTACTATAATCAGTTTCAAACACTATATCTCTATTAGTAATTATACCAACTAATTTTCCATTTTCAGTTACCGGCACTCCAGATATTCTATATCTTGACATTATGTTTAATGCATCTTGTATAACATTATCTTTTCCTATGGAGAATGGATTTACAATTACTCCATTTTCTTGTCTTTTAACTGTATCTACTTCGCTTGCTTGAGCTTCTATAGACATATTCTTATGGATAATTCCAATTCCACCTTCACGGGCCATAGCTATTGCCATCTTACTTTCAGTTACTGTATCCATTCCAGCACTTATTAGTGGTAAATTAAGAGCTATAGTTTTAGTTAAGTTTGTTTTAAAGCTAACATCCTTTGGTAAAACTTCAGATTTATTTGGAACTAATAATACGTCATCAAAAGTGTATCCTTGTTTTAATATCTTTGCCATAATTTAAATCCTCTCCTTCTATATTATTTTCTTTATAATTAACTTTAGTTATACTTATAATCTGAAATCAATTAAAATTATCGTATTAAATTCTCTAACATAGTTTTTGTTTATATTTTAAATTTAATTAAAACATAAACAAAAACATGCTTAATTCACTTTCCACCCATAATATAACTCCTTTAGAGTTCATACTATGTACATACAAGTAAAATTAAGCATGTCCATAAATTCAATGAAATCTATAACATGATTACTTTTACTCATAGTCAGAAATTTATCGGTTTCCGGTAGAAACTCCTTGCCATATTCAAGGGATATATGAGTTATTTATTCATAATTTATTAATTGATTACACCTATTTTATTTAAAATAAGTATGTTTGTCAAGGAAAACTTTTAACCTATTTTCTAAATTTTGTAGAAATTTATCGACTTATATAATAATTATACATTACTAATGAGAATTTTTCCATTATCTCACTATAATTAATCCAAAAATTATAGTGAGATAATGTATATTTATACTTAAAATTTTAAAATAAATCAGGTAAAGCTTCTCCTTTAAGCCTAAAAATTTTTTCTTCCTTATTAAATAAAATATTATTCTCATAAGAACCACTCTCTTCACTGGAAGCATCATCTGGCATCTTACACTGATATTTTATCACAATGTGAGTTTCTACCTTTATATCTGGAGGTAGCTTAATATTATAGCAGTTCTGACCTAAATTCGTTCCAATACTAGTTATAGTACACTCCATAGGCACTAAATTACCGCCTTTAAGAGTATATACCTTTATCTTGCTTAAATCCTGTAAATCTATATCCTTATTTATTCTAAGCTCCACATTTACATTACTAGATAATATAGTAGCTACAGAGGCTATATTAACCATCATATCATTAGCTATACGCACTTCTCCTTCAATGACACTATACCCACTGCTTGTAATTCCATTATCTAAACCATGTATTAAGTCTATTACTGGAGATATTAAATTCACTTTAGGAGTTTGTATCCCCTTCATAACTTCTTCTTTACGCAAATTTTTATAGGCTATAACATTATTATCTCCGAAGGATAAAGTTCCACTTTTACCTTCATTCGGTTTTATTATAAATTCTACTTTATATTTTTGTTCCTTAGCTACATATTTAAAGTTACCTTTATTTTCATAGACAACAGTTGGTCCTTCAATGGTAGCTATTCCATCTTTATAAGATTTAACACTAGAAACCATGGTAAAATTATCACCTAAGTTCAACTTTAATTCTGTTGGAATTTCATAAGTCATATATCGTCCTTGAGAAATTATTCTATCTGCCAACTCATCCATTAAGTCGTCCTTTATGTCCTCACCGCTTTTATCTTCACTTATAAAATAGTTTTCTAAAGTTTCTCCCATTTTTTTATGCAACTCATCTAAACATTTATTTCCTTCCTTTAAGTTTAAGCTCATTATGTTATACTTTTCATCATTTAAATTAGGAAGATGCCTATCATTGTAGTTCAAATGATCCGATGCAATTAATACCATATATTTATCTGCATCAGGATTTTTACCATCAAGTATTGTCTTTGCCTCTACCATGGCATTGTCTATCTGCCTTGCATTATTATCTTCTGGCCCTTTATCTTCAATATCTATAGCTTCGATCATATTTATTATTTCATTTCGATTATTAGTTAGCTCAGAGTGTACTTTATATTTATTATTAAAAGTTATTAAACTAAAATTTACATTATCCCTTGCTAAACCACTATTATTTATCAATGAATTTACTAAAGCAGTTTTTATCTCATCTAATTTACCACTTTTAAGCATAGACTTTGATATATCCAACACTATGGCTATATCCTTTTTCCTCATATTGCTACTATCTTCAAAAGTAAAATCTTCTCCTATTACATCATAGGTTACCTTTATTTCATCTCCTGGATATGCCTCTACTTCACTTGGGCTTGTTAACTTAGCCCTAATATTAGGTAATTCATTTTTATCTATATTAACGCTTATACTAGGTACTGGAGCAGTTATAATCTCATTATCTTTCCAAGGGAAACTCACTGTAGACCCAGTAAAGAGTTCATGCTGTCCTGTTACTGCACTTTTAATTACAAATTTGAATGGCACAGGCTCTGCTTCATAGGTAACCTTACCATTTTTAACTTTACCATCAGTTTTATATAGTACATTATCAATATCTACTTTATTTCCTCCTATGTTTAGAGAAAATCCTGATTTAAGGTTCATATTCATTTTTACATTATTAATGGCATAGGTAGCTAAGATTTCTGTAGCTATATGCTTAAATACATTATCAATGGCACCGTCACTGGATGCAAAAAAATTGCTATCCCCTCCACCCATGGATTCATGGATTTGCTTTAGTGTTTTGTTGGCTTCACTTTTTTCATTTCCTAAACCATATCCTATGGAAAATATATTATTTGCTGTTTCTCTTATAATTCCACCAATGGTGGTTGCATAGGAAATAGTCTCATCTGTTACTTTGCTTCCATCCCCAGCGAACCTAGGATTCGTATTATCTGTCGCAGTATAATGTTCTTTATTTTTTGATTTCACTGAATAAAATGTTGGTAATCCATCGGACATTAAAACTACAGTTTTATTAGCATCAGTGTTTCCATATTCAAGCATATATTCAGCTTTTCTCAATCCTTCCCCAGTATTAGTTCCTCCCAAAGCTTCTAGCTTATCTATCATAGACGGAAGTTTTTTATCATATATATTTATAAAACTATCACCAATAGAAATATACCTAGGTATACTATGTTTAATGTTGTTGTCAACATTGGTTACACTTTTATAACCATCTTTACCATTAGGATTTATAGTAGCTTCACTTGAATAGGCTACTATCCCAATCTTTAAGTTAGGCACATCCTTCATCTTATCTACAAAGTTCTTAGCTGCTTTTTTTAGTTCTGCTATCTTTGTAGAGGATTTACCATTTACATATACATTGTCCGCCATACTCCCAGATACATCTAGTACCAATACTATTTCTTTAGCTGGAACTTCAGCTTCAAAGGGTTTAGGAATTATTTCTCCACTGACAGTAATATCTTCTCCTACCTTAGGGAATTCAGGGGATACTGAATTTATCTTTACCTCAAAGGCAGGCTTTGTTGCTACTTCAGCGCTGGCATTTGATGCAGAAGTCATAACTAAGGTAGCTGTCATGCAGAGAATAATACCTATGCATAATATGGCTTTATAACCGATTCTTTTTTTCATTTTATCCACCTCCATCACCATTAGTAGGTTGTTAACAGACTTATTTGCCTTATAGGGAACTTTATTCCCAATGAAGCTTAATTCATTAATTCTTATGCCTATTTCTAAATAAAAAACTCTCTTTTACTGAATAATCTATATCCTCTTCTTTTAATGACAATCTAACTTCTATACTCTTTTTCACATCATCTGAAGTCTCTATATGATGTAAATGTGAACCAATAAGCCTTTTACCATCCTCTTTTGTAGATAGATAAACATTATTTTCTTCAATGATAAATTCAGCTCCTTCATCAGTTACTGTGCCATCATCTTCAACCTTTGAAAAGGTTATAGTTTTTACAGTACCATCAAGTTCTTTGTACACTTTACATTTAGTAGCTGCCATGGCATGTTTAGATATACTATCTAAAATAACCTTAGCTTCATATTGAAGGTCTGATCTAGTGTTTATCTCCTCTAGCTTTCTTTCATTAGAAAAGAAAAAGGAGAATATGAATGAAGTAACTATAGCTAAAACTCCTAATGCTATCACTAATTCTATTAAGGTTACTCCTTTTTTCTTTCTATTTAAAATCATAATCCCACTACCTTATAACTTATTTTTCTAGTGTCCATTTTTCCTTTGTAATCAAATCTGTAGCTAGTATAGTTCTCTCTGTTACTAAGTTTTTACCTTGAGTAAAGATAAAATCTAATACACCCTTATTCTTCTTATCCTTTATCTCATCTTCTGATAATTTAGCAGTTCCTATTAAACCCTTAGAATTCTTTATATTTATATCTTTTAAGGATATAATGGTACCTTTATAATCCTTAGTTCCATTGTAATTTACATCACCCTTTGTCACCACTATATAACTTATGTCCTTAGATTCTTCCCTATTAAATTCTGTGTTATAGGTTACCTCCTTATTTTCATGTCTTAAGATAAGCTTATCATCATTAATTTCAATGTCCCTATCTTCATCATCATTTAATAGGATTACCATGTTTTCCAACTGAATAATGTTACCCCTATTAGCAATTAATGAAGATACACCATCCCAGTTTATTTGATTTTCTACAGTATAAATAGCCTTACCCTGTTGAAATTTATTCACATCAAAGTCTTCATTTCCCATATAATAAACAGCTTGTACAAATCTTTTCTTCATATTTTCTATTTTGTCAAGTTCTTCGGTATTTAGGCTTGCTGAATTTCCATGGGCTTTTCCTCCTGAAATATAGGCTCCAGCAGTATAGGTTTTCTGTGGAAGGGATATTCCCTTTGCTCTTATACTTGCATCACTTGAATTACTATAATCTACAAAGTGCTCTGCTTTATCTACCACATTTAAAGGTTGTCCTTGTGCATTTCTAGTTATAAGGACTAAGGGATCTAAATACTCATATTGGCTATCCTTATAATTCCCATTAGAATCCTTGGCATAGGCCTTATAATTCCCCTTTAAGGCTACAGACTCTCCTGTCTGATAGGGCTCTCTATGAGTCTTTATATAAGCAGAACCCATTAGGTAGGCATTATCACTAACTGTTAAATTACCCTTATTATTAGGCCACTTCATGGAATTAATTATTATAGAACTAGAACCCCTAACAACCTGTCCATTGTCTGTAGGCAAAGCAATATTTAAATCATTAAAACCATAAAGGTTTTTTATATTAATTTTTGCATCACTAGCTCCTATAACTAAATCGTTAGCTAGATATAGCTCTGCCTTACTGCAATCTACATCTATACCACTATCCACATCACCTTCTGCTAAATTACCTAAGAATATATTCTCAGCATAAATTCTATTATTAACTTCTGTAAGACCTAAAGTTATAGGCTTAAGGATTACCTTACTTTTGTCTACGGCAATATTAGCAGCGGTGTTAACTTGTCCTTTAAATTCTATATCAGTATTATTTATCTCAATTCCACCCTTATACTTATCTACCGTTGGATTATTAACCATATTTTCACTTCGTAAACCCTGAATCCAAAGGTTTCCGTCCACTTCTACCTTACCTTCCTTAACATGGGATGAATCAGTAGCAATAGTTAAGTTTCCATCAGCAGCTAGAGTATAGTTTATTAATTTAGATGTGTTTCCATCGGCTTTATCAAGGATTCTATAAGCTTCTGGTGTAACTAAATTATAAGCTACACTCACCACTCTCTCTTTGCCTTTATCATCTTTATAGGTAGAAGTTAACTTAACAATTTTATAATCTAAATCCCCTTTTTTTATTGTTGGAGCTTTTAACTCACACTTAACTTCTGCCTTATTACTATTTACAACATATTCTCCAGATACGTAATCTATAAGATTATCATCTATATAATCCTTATAAACCCCTTTGAAAATTTCATTTTGCTTCTTTATTGTAGTCTCCTTATTACCTGCCGCTATGCCTTCCTCTATAGCTATCTCTACTACTTTAGTGATTCTAGCGTAGGCCTTATCAATTCCAGATTCAGCAGAATAGAGATTTTTAACCCTATTGTTCTCTTCTACTCTTAGCCTATAGTTTGCATAGGTGGCTCCTAGCATAGCCAGTGCTAAGGTAGCTAATATACCAAACACAGCTATTACAAGTAACATAGATGAACCTTTAGTCTTTCTTTTTCTCATCTTCTCCCTCCTCTTAATTTAATAACTCTATTAAAATCCCTTTTAATTAATTATTCTATTTAAGTAGTTCTAAATTCATATTTTCTACTACTTCCCCATTTTTATTAGCTCTTAATTCTACAAAGTACAATTTTTCATTGATAATATCCTCACTATGTTGAACCCCTTCGATTAATTCTATTTGTCCATTAAATTTAGATATTATTACATCTTGCCTTTCAGATACTTTTTCCCCATTAAATAGATATATTTTAAAGTTTTCTGTATGGCTCTTATTTTCTACACTTAAATTTAACTTCTTTTCACTGTCTTCATTTAAGCATATAAGTAATGACTTAGCTTCTGGTTTAGGAATAGCAATGATACTTCCCCCATAAGTAACATTTATCTCCCCTGCTTCTTTCATTTCAATAAAGACTTCCTCTGATGGTGTAGCTAAATTATCTGATAGTTTTTTTATAGCTTCTCCTATAACCTCCTTACCATTTGATATAGATAAAGATCCATGATGATAATATATAGTTCTATCAACTTCCATTTCACTAACCTTATTATTAATGACCTGTGACTTTTCTTTTATAGACCCCTCTATAGAAAATCCATTTATTTCACCACTTAGGGAATATATTAATTTATTATCTTCCCCTGTAGCTTCACTTAAAGTAATGCCATTATTCAAAGGCTTTGATAAAGCACTTGAAAAATTATCTATAGCTTTAATATTTTCTATGGTTTCCTGAAGTACTGCCTTAGCTTGTTGTTTATTTTCTGTAGATTTATTTATTTTTACAGAAGTTAGTACTAAATTAGCTATAGGAATAAGAATAATTGAAATTAGAGCAAAGCTAATTATTACCTCTAGAAGAGTAAAACCTTTCTTACTTTTTCTAGATTTAGTAACTTTATTTATTAACATACTCCACCTTTCCTTCTGGTGTTATTTGCACCCTTGGACTAGTTTTATCATCATCAATTATAGTAAGTGAAACTTTCTTATCATTAGCATTATTTATTACCTTTATATTTGCTCCTACCTTATCATCAATGCCTATACGTTTAGATGAGTATATTGCAATATTTATATTTTCCTCATCCACATTCCTAAGCTCTATACCATTTTTACTATAATCTGATGGATAGCTAGATTTCTCTGTTTTGTACTTAATATAGTACTTACCACCTTCCTTATTTACTTCAATTTCCACATCTACCTTTTTATTTTCATCGTTATATATATAACTTTCTCTAGTTAAATCATTTTCCTTACCTAAAGTTAAACTTGGTAAATCCGAATTCACACCCTTTAAAGCCATAATTAGAACATAATTATTTCCTTCACTAGTTCTTGATGCCATGGAGCTTTGACTTCCTTCTAAAAAAGGATTTTCCTTTCCATACTCCTCGTCAAAAGTCCATTTTAAGTACTTTGAATCTTCATAAGGATTAATTTTTGGTATGGAGTAAAATTCTAAATCTAAAGTTCCAGAGACTTCATCATTTCCTGATGCTGTTATGTTTATATTTGGCATAGCTAAAATTCTTTCATATTCTGATATTAGCTTTACAAACTTAGCAACATTTTTATAAGTACCATTAAAGGATACAGATACCTTCATTTGCTCTACCTTATTTCCAGTTGACTCTCCTTCATCTCTTTTAGTAGCTTGATCTTCTCCAAGTTCTTTAGTTTCCTCTAGTTTTTCTTCCACATCTTCCTTGGTCTTTTCTTTACTAGACTCCTCTACTACTTGCTCTAGGGATGGTTGTTCCTTAGGGTCTGCTACTTCTGAAAAATAAGCTTCTATTGGAGAAACAGTAACCTCTGAAAAAGTTAAACTTCCCTTAATTCCAGCATCATTTAATAGTTTATTTAGCTCTATTATTATTCTATCTTGATAGATCTTAGGATATAAAAGTATAGATTTTGAACCTATACTATCCTTTAATATTTTTAAATCACTTTTATTATTTGTAATAGTATTTATATTTGAAAGCATCTCATTATATTTCTCATTTAACTCTGTTTCTTCCTGTTTAACTTCTTGCAATTTAGCATATTGCTTTTGATAAACCAACTTATAATATGCTGTACATATAATTATAAGGACTAATACTCCTAATAAAAATTTTTCTCTTTTACTTACTTTCATTATAGTACGCCTCCTTTAGTTTACAGGTTATAGTAAAGGTAAATACCTCTTTTTCACCTTCACCTAAGTCTGACACTATTCCAACTATATGAGATTCTTCTATGAATTCAATATTATTCATATTATGTTGAAACTCAGCAATAGCCTCTCTATTTGTAGCTGAGGCATTTATTTCTATAGAACCTGCTGCAAAATTCATAGATTTAAAATACACCTCTTTTGGAAGGGTATAATTTATCTCTTCAATGAAGTCTGGACTTAATTTATTTCTATCGATTATGCCATGGAAAATTTCATTTAACTTACTATTATAAGTAGAAAAGTTTTTTTTCTCTGTAGCTACCTCTAAACTTTCCTTATAACTTTCTACAAAAGCTTCTTCATTAATTTTATTATTAAGATCATTTATTGATTTTTCAGCTCTATAAATTCCAAAAGTATTAAATGACAAGGTTACTATAATACCTGCCCCAACTATAGCTGCTGCACTAAAAATTGCTTTTTTTACTCCTGCATCGCTTTCTTTATTTGTATCCACATAGAAAAAATTCAAATCATTCATAATCTCACCTACAATCTTACTAATGCACCTAATGCATTAACATACTCTTCAATAGTTGTTGTACTTACATTTTTACTAAACTCTATATTGTTAGCTGTAATTATTTTTGTAGTATCTATGCCAGTCTTTAAGGCTATATACTCATCTATTCCTCTTAACTTAGAAGTGCCCCCGTATAAATATATATGATTGATCTTTTTACCATTACTTTTATTAGTATAGAACTGAATAATTCTATTTAAATCCTCTAGCCAGCCCTCTATGACTTCTACTACTCCATCATTAAGCTGATTTTCTTTCCTATGCTTTCCTACTTCAACCTGAGTCTTCTTTATTTCCTCTGCTTCCTCCATAGAAATTCCATTTAAATCTGCTATAAACCTATCTATCTCTATTCCACCAATGGGCATAACCCTTATAAATTCTAAATTGTTACTATTAACTATAGATAAATCTACACTTTTATAACCCAAGTCTAAATACAAAATGGACTCCTCTTTATTTATTAAATCTACATTATATATATCTGCAATGCTACTTAGTTTTCTTATGGAGTTGTTACTTATATCCAGAGCATAGGGATTTAAAAGTAGATTTTCAGCTAAGTTTCTATAGGATTCAATGAGATTTTTAGGATATATAATAGTAAATATCTTTTGCTTTCTTACTTCATCCACCATAACTTCCTCTAACCTCATAAATTGAATTACATAGTTATTTAAATTTATAGCTAGAAATTGCTCTATTTCATAATTAACTAAGGTTTTTAATTCTTCATTATTCTCCACATAAGGAACTATAATCTCTCTACTTATGATTGTAGATGAAGAGGAAACTAAAGCTATATTTTTAGTTCTCACCCTTGAGGTTTTCATTTCTTCCTTCAACTTAATTAAGATGGATTCTTCGTTAAAAAGCTCTCCATCTTGAATAATATCCTCTGGAGATTTTATTTTCCTCATATTATAAACCTTTAATTTTCCACCCTTAACTTGTCCCTCTACAATTTTTATATCACTAGAGCCTATATCAAGACTTACAAGTCTTATACTCTTAGGCTTAGCCGGTTTACTATCATCAACTTTTTTTATTCTTTTAAATTTTAAATCCTGTAACTTTATATCTCTGTTCCATATGGATTCCTTCTTAGAATTTTCAACATCAATGCCTTTATGATCACCTTCCTTATTTAGTAAGGTACCATTATCTATATTTACTTGAATTTCCTTATTCTTTAATTCTTCACTGACCTTAGATTTACTAAACAAACTCAAAATTAGCACTCCCTTCTTCTTCAAATCCTTTATGTTCAATTAACAATATTTATATCTATTTTATATACACTAAGGCTCTAATAACTTAGCACCCTAGATAACTTTCAAATTCATTATTATTCTTTCATAACTTCTATTAATTTTCATATATCTTCTTTATTCCCCGAGAAATACTATGAATAATATTATTTTTTCATCATTAAATTACATTGCACAATTTAAAATTTTCTTTAATACTCCTTAAATTGAATATTTATCTATATACCTATTAAAATATAAAACTATAGGTCTATATAACTATTTGACTATGATTCTATAAACCTATAAAACTATTTAAATATATAGCTATTTAAACTTTTCTATATTTACCTATATAAATAGTTAACTATTTGTTGTGGTATCAATGATTTGTAGTGTTTTGCTATCTTAGTAGTTATGTATAATCTCTAAAATTTATATGTTTTTAGCTTTTTATGTTTTTATGTTCTTCCATGGTGAAAGTGTTGATATAAGTGGCGTTTAAGCTTGTAGAGAAATATTTTTATTTATTTTTAGAAACATAAGTGTAAAGAGTGGCTTTACACTTATGTTGAGTAGGCAATTAATAGGTTTTATTTATTATACTCTACACTGACTTCACTTATTTTTCCATCTGGATCAATTGTAAATACATAAGTATTAGCAACATTATCATCGATTTTTTGCTGTGGTTTTCCAATATCTTTAAGTTGAGTTTGAATTATTTTAATTTCATCATCATCTAATTCTTTTTTATCAACTGGTTCAGTAACTGTTCCACTAACAGCATTATACTTAACCTTTGTATCTGTTGTAACAGTAATTTGTTCATCAGCAGTTAACATTAATACAGTCCTTTTTACAGTTTCACAGCTTTGTTTATCTGCTTTAACCTTAGAATTTTGTCTTACTGCCGAGAAGTTTGGTATAGCTATTAATGCTATGATTGCCATTACTGCTAGAACTATAACTAATTCTATTAGTGTAAAACCTTTTTTCTTTTTGTTATTACCCTTTTTTATCATTTTAAATGACCTCCTAATTATTTCTATTTATTTCTAAAGGGTTTCCCCTAGTTAGATCTGTTATTTTGTTTTGACTATGCTTTAAATAATTGTGAATACTTGACTTCAATATTATCAGAGCCTTTAGTAAATCAAGGTTCCGAAAGGGTTGAACGCAGATAATATGAAGTACTTATTCACATTAGTTAAAAGATAGGATTGTCCTTTTTACATTACGTTGTACATTTCAAACATCGGAGTTAGGATGGAGATTATTAGAAATCCTACTACTACTCCCATTATTACTAGCATTATTGGGTCTAAGATTGTGGTGAAGGCTTCTATTGCTCTTTCTAGCTCTTCATCGTAGAAGTCTGCTGTTTTGCTTAGGATGTCGTCTAGTTCTCCAGCTTCTTCTCCAATTTTTATCATGGACCCTAGCATTGGTGGAAATAACTGTGACTCCTTTATGGCATCGGATAGTGTATCTCCAGCCAACATTCTTTCTTTTACCGTTTTTAATTTTACATCTGCATATTTATTTTCTAGTACTGCAGATACTACATCTATGGAACTGGCTATGGATAGTCCTGCTCCTAAAACTGTAGATAAGCCCCTTGCAAATCTTGATACTACAATCTTTTGATTTAAGTCTTTAAAGAGAGACTTTTTCAGTTTATATTTACTGTACATATAAATTCCAACATCAACTCTCTTGGTGTAATATTTAAAGCCTACTATTATACCTACAATAACAAGGCCTATCAATATACCGTAGTGCCTTATACCATCTCCTAGAGATAGTACTATCTTTGTCATGGTTGGAAGGTCTGAACCTGCTGATTCAAACATATCCATAAACATTGGCATTATATAGGTTAGAATAAATACCACTACAAACACTGTTACTGTGGCTAATATGCCTGGATAGATTAAGGCATTTTTTAATTTACCATTCATCTTGGTTTGTTTTTCATAGTAAGTGGCCATCCTATTCATGATGGAATCTAGGGTACCACTTTGTTCACCAACTTGAATCATGCTTATAAGTAAGGTTGGAAATTCATTAGAGTATTTACCCATGGCTACAGATAATTCTTCACCTTTTCTTATATCTTCATCTACTTTTACGAGGACCTCCCTCAGCTTCTTGTTAGGTATTTGTTCTGCTAAAAGACTTATGGCATTAGTTATGGAAACACCAGCTTCTATCATGGTAGCTAGTTGTCTACAAAATATAGAAATATCCTTGTTATTAACCTTATTTCTCTTTCCTAGAATAATCTCCTTACCGCCTATAGCTTCCTCAATTGATAGAGGTGAATATCCACTAGATACCATAAGGTTAAGTACCTCTTCCCTACTCCTACATTCATGTACTCCTTGAATAACTTCACCCTTAGAGCTAATAGCCTTATATTTATATTTAGACATAATTTAGTTCTCCTTCCTCTACAAGTTATCCATAAATATTATCTTCATCATTTCTTCCATGGTGGTTTCGCCTTTAAGAACTAACTCTCTACAACTATCTGATAAAGTCTTCATACCTTTTTTAACAGCTTCATCCTTTAATTCTTCTGGGTTATTAGATTTTATAATCAAATCTTTTATATCTCTATCTACATTCATTATTTCATAGACTCCAAGTCTGCCACTATAACCAGTATAATTACAGCTAGCACAACCCTTGCCTCTATGAAGAGTTACTTTATCATCACTATTTAAGTTAAGAAGTTTCCTTTCAGCTTCATCACCCTCATAGGCTTCCTTACAGCTTGGACATATTCTTCTCACCAGTCTTTGAGCTATTACTCCTTTTATGGCAGTGGCCACTAAGAAAGGTTCAACTCCCATATCTATAAGTCTTATTACTGAGGATGGTGCATCATTTGTGTGTAGTGTACTAAGAACCAGGTGACCTGTTATGGCAGCTCTTATACCAATTTCAGCAGTCTCACTATCTCTTATCTCTCCCACCATTACTACATCAGGGTCTTGTCTTAATATAGACCTTAAGCCTGCAGCAAAGGTAAGTCCTACCTTACTATTTACATTTACTTGATTTATTCCATCCATGGAGTATTCCACGGGGTCTTCTACAGTAACTATGTTCTTATTAATATCATTAAGCTCCCCTAAAATAGTATATAAAGTGGTAGATTTTCCGCTTCCTGTCGGTCCTGTTACTAAAATTATTCCATGGGGTGCAGATATGATATTTTCAAGATTTTTTATATTTTCACTACTCATGCCCAGATTATCTTTTCCAATTTTATAGTTACTTCTATCTAGTATTCTTATTACAACCTTTTCTCCTGTGATAAGAGGTATTATAGACACACGCATGTCTATATTTTTATTATTGATTACAGTAACTATTCTTCCATCCTGAGGAATTCTTTTTTCAGCTATGTTAAGATTTGCTAGAATTTTTATCCTAGTAACTATACCTGGAAGTACATCAATATTTAAAGATGATATTTCTTCTAGCTGACCATCTATTCTATATCTGACTCTTATATGTTTTTCATAGGGCTCTATATGAATATCTGAAGCTCTTTGTTCCACTGCATTTTTAAGTAGAGAATCTACTAGCTTTACCGTGGGAGCATTTTTAACTTCATCAATCTTTTCTATGTCTTCCGTCTTATTATGAAACACTATCCTAGACCTGGTTATCTCTTCTACAGCACTTTCCACATTTCTATCTGAATAATACTTTTCCGTAGCCTTATGGATGTCATCCTTTGTGGATATATAAGGCTCCACCCTTAGTCCCGTAGTTATAGCTACATCATCCATGGCAAATATATTTAAAGGATCTGATACAGCTACCTTTATTACTCCATCAGCAGTATAAAAAGGGAATAATTCATATTTTCTACATAAACCTTCGTTAACTAATTTAACAGCCTTAGAATCTACATCTATATTACTTAAGGTTACTCTTTCAATACCTAACTGTTCTTGAAGTACCTCTATAATAATATCCTCTGTTACTATACCTTCATCAATTAATAATTCTCCCAGCTTTTTTCTCTTTACCTTTTGAATCTCTAAGGCTTCTGATAATTGTGACCTGGTAATTTTATTTGCCTTTACTAGCAAGTCACCTAATCTGACAGTATTCCTTGCCATTTCTCTCCACCTCACCTCTACAATTAATTTATTTGTACTTATCTAAAAGTTTTATACTTCTTTTTATTTCTTAAAACTCCTCATATTAAATGAAATTTAAAATATATTGTTCTCCAATGATTAAAACTATATATGCTCCCATAGCCAAGCTAGGTCCTAAAGGAATATACTCATCCTTTGACTTCTTTTTTGATGCAATTAACATAACTGCAATTGTTCCTCCAATAATGAAGGATATGAGTAAAAAGTATATCTCTAATTTCCACCCTAGAAATAATCCACATAATACTGCTATTTCAATATCTCCAACACCCATGCCACCAGTTAAAACATATATTAAACCAATAACCCCTAGACCTATTAATCCCCCAATAATATAGTTAGTTATACTATGGAATATGCTACAGTTTCTATAAGAATAAAGATTATACCCACTGCCATTCCACTATAAACTACACAAGAATACACATCTGTAGTATCATAATCAATAAGGGCTATGACTATTAAAAATAGAGTTAAAAGGGAGTACTTAAAAAAGCTTACCCCTATGCCATATCTTAGATATATTCCTACTAATAAAATCCCTGTAAGTCCTTCTACTAATGGGTATCTCATAGAAATCTTAGACTCACAATATCTACATTTACCCTTAAGCCATAGATAACTTACTATGGGTATTAAATCCTTCCATTTCAATCTTGTATCACAATTTCCACAATGGGACGGTGGACTAATTAATGACTGATTGTTAGGTATTCTATAAATACATACATTTAAAAAACTTCCTATTACTATCCCATATAAAAACACTATAAAACCCATAATTTATTATCCTTTTTACATTTATTTCTATTTAGAAATCATTATACTATATTTTTACATATGTGTATATAAAATACACGCAAAAAAACCGACTAAATTTATAATTTAGCCGGTTGTACCATTAACTCAACAACTTTCAAGGTACCCAAATAAAAAAGTTGTATCATTGTATCTAAACTTACTTTCTTTTTATATAAACTTACTTTCATTTTATACAAATTTATTTTACATTTATATAAATTTGTTTTATTGCTGTATAAATTTATAAATGTTAAACATATTATACTATATTATGTATTATATTTCTATATACTTTCCTTGTTATGTGTTATTTTATTACATCTCTCCTTAAAACCTACTATTTTAAAGGTTTTTATAGACTTTGTAGATAATTAAATTGATAAAATTTGGAGAGAATTTATGTGATCATTAATTATGGATGTAAAAAAAGACTTCCATGAAAACTTCATGAAAGTCTTAATTTTACTTAATACTTAATTTTAGTACATTCCGTCCATTCCCATTCCTGGTGCACCTGGCATTGGAACTGGGTTCTTTTCTGGAATATCAACAACAGCAGCTTCTGTTGTTAAGAATGTTGATGCTACAGATGCAGCATTTTGAAGTGCGCTTCTTGTAACCTTAGTTGGGTCAACTATTCCAGCTTTAATCATATCTACATATTCAGCATTTAATGCATCATAGCCAATTTCTGTAGCTGAACTTCTAACTCTTTCAACTACTACTGAAGCTTCTGCACCAGCATTTGTAGCTATTTGTCTTAATGGCTCTTCAAGAGCTCTTCTTACAATGTTAATACCTACTTGGATTTCTGAAACCTCTGAAGTTAGTTTAGCAACTGCTTCTATTGCATTGATATAAACAGTTCCACCACCTGCAACGATACCTTCTTCAACTGCAGCTTTTGTAGCAGCAAGAGCATCTTCAATTCTTAATTTCTTTTCTTTTAATTCAGTTTCAGTAGCAGCACCAACTTTGATTACTGCAACTCCACCAGCAAGTTTTGCAAGTCTTTCATTTAATTTTTCTTTATCAAATTCAGAAGTTGTATCTTCCATTTGTTTCTTAATTTGATTTACTCTAGAAGTTATATTTTCTTTTGCACCTTTTCCATTTACGATAACAGTGTTTTCTTTAGTAACTTTAACACTATCAGCTCTTCCTAACATTTCAATAGTTGCATCTTTAATGTCGTGTCCTAATTCTTCTGAAATTACTGTACCACCTGTAAGTATTGCTATATCTTCAAGCATTTCTTTTCTTCTATCACCAAAGCCTGGAGCTTTAACAGCAACACATGTAAATGTTCCTCTTAATTTATTAACTACTAAAGTAGCTATTGCTTCACCTTCAACATCTTCAGCAATTATTAAAAGTTTTTTACCTTGTTGTACTATTTGCTCAAGAATTGGAAGTAATTCTTGGATGTTAGATATTTTCTTATCAGTTATTAAAATGTATGGATTATCAAGTACAGATTCCATCTTATCTGTGTCAGTTACCATATATGCACTTAAATATCCTCTATCAAATTGCATACCTTCAACAACATCAAGTTCAGTTCCCATTGTCTTAGACTCTTCTACAGCTATAACACCTTCGTTACCTACTTTATCCATTGCTGTAGCTATTAGAGCTCCAACTTCCTCGTCTGCTGCTGATATAGCTGCAACTCTTGCTATGTCTTCTTTTCCATCTACTTGTCTAGAGTATTTTTTTATTTCTTCAACTGCTGTATCTACAGCCATTCTTATACCATTTCTAAGTAACATTGGGTTTGAACCAGCTGTTACATTCTTAAGTCCTTCTCTTATGATAGCTTGAGCAAGTACTGTAGCAGTTGTAGTTCCGTCTCCAGCTACATCGTTTGTTTTGTTTGCAACTTCTTTTACAAGTTGTGCTCCCATATTCTCATATGCATCTTCAAGTTCTATTTCTCTAGCTATTGTAACACCATCATTTGTTATAAGTGGTGAACCGAATTTTTTATCTAATATAACGTTTCTACCCTTTGGTCCTAAAGTTACCTTAACTGTATCTGCAAGTACGTCTACACCTCTTTGCATAGCTCTTCTTGATTCTTCTCCGAATAAAATACTTTTAGCCATATTCATTTACCTCCTATGATATGTGAATTTCTTAGCTTATCATTAAATTATATTACTTATTCTAGTATTGCTAATATATCTTCTTGCTTTAATATAATATATTCTTGTCCTTGTAACTTAACTTCTGTGCCTGCAAATTTAGAAAATAATATCTTATCTCCTATTTTCACTTCCATCTTAATTTCTCTTCCATGAGAATAAGTTCCTGGACCTACTGCAACGACTTCTGCCTCTTGTGGTTTTTCTTTTGCAGTACCTGCTAGAACTATTCCTCCTTTAGTTATTTCCTCAGATTCTAATCTTTTGATTACAACTCTGTCGCCTAATGGTCTGATATTCATAAAAAACCCTCCTATTGTTAATTATTTATATAATTTTTTTATTTATCTTTATTTATTAGCACTCACGACTATTGAGTGCTAACTACAATATAATAATATATAATTATTATTTTATAAGCAAATCTTTTATTTTAATAGAACCTGGTAAAATAAGCGAATATATTAAAATATCTCACTCATGGTAATATTTTCTCTTATTTTCTCTTATTTTTACCTTTATGCTTTAACGCTCTATGGAAAAAGTCTATAATACTATGTCCTTTAAGTATTCCGACTAAAAATAAGACTCCTGATACTACCCCTATAATTATCATAGATACATAGTCCCCTCTATGTATACCGTGGCCAAACATGGCAGATGTGATTATCCATGGTAATCTACCAGCAGAAGAATATAATATAAAATCCCTTAAAGTTACATTGGATATACCAGCTACATAAACTAATATATCTTTAGGTATTCCAGGTATAAAGTATATTACAAAGATAACTATATTATTACTTCCAGCATCTAATATCCTCTTCATCTTAGTTAAATTATTTTTTTCAATAAGCTTATTTATATACTTTTTCCCAAATAATTTAGCTATAAAATAAGCAACTACACTTCCAAGAATTATCCCTACAGCAGAGGCAATTCCTCCTACTAAAGGTCCGAATATATATCCCCCTGCTACTTGAACAACTTCTCCTGGTATAAAGAATATTATTACTTGTATCATTTGTAGCACTACAAAGGCAATTATACTATAACTACCAAAGGATAGTATTAATTTTTTTAATTCTTCTGGATCTCTAAATACAGTGAATTTCTTGGAAAATTCCCAATAGGCTATTAATAACACTACTATAACTATAGTCCATATTATTCCATTTGTTACATACTTTTTTATCTTATTTTTATTCTCCATACCTTTCCCACCTTGTATACCCTTAGTTTATGTTCTATATATCAACTATTTCTAACTTAATCTATTTTTATATTGTTTTCTCTTGCATAATAAAATAAGTATTGTTGTGCAAATCCAGATAAGCTACCAAACTTCTCTCTTGCAAACTCCCTTATTTTAGGCAATGATACATCTGGTGCCACATAAAAGAACTGCATTGCTCTTTTCACCCAAACATCCACTGGAAATGCTGAGTATTTCCCCATAGAAAATAGCATTATGCAATCAGCTACCTTAGGCCCTACTCCATTAAAATTTTTAAGACCCTCATGACATCCATCATCATCACTTTGTTTTATTGCGTTTAAATCATAGGTACCGCTACTCAAATCTTCTAGTGCCTTATATATATACTTAGCCCTAAATCCAACCCCTAAAGCTTCTATATCTTCTACTGTAGCTCTTCTAAACTCCTCTAAGGTTGGAAAGGCATAATATGTATTTCCCTTGTACTTTATAGATTTGCCAAATGATTTGCTTATATTCTCTATAGCTCTTTTTATCATAGGAATTCTATTATTTGCAGATATAATAAAAGATATTAGCATTTCAAAGGGATCTTGTTGTAGTATTCTAATTCCTACACCAAATTCTACTGCTTTTTTTAAAAGTTCATCCTTCTCAAATTCTTCTTTTATAGCTGAATAGTCCCTTTCTAGGTCAAAGTAATTTAGCCATATGTCATTAAAATCCTTTAAATCCGTATTATATATAACTACATCATTATTCCTTTTTTCAATTTCAATAACTTTTCCAAAGGCTACACCTATATAATTATTATTATCTTGTCTGTTCCATCTAAAACATTGTCCGCAATCAAAAATATGGGGAAGTTCAAAATTCTTTACATCCTTTAATATAACTTTTCCACTTTCTTCAATAGCTTCTTTAAAGTCCATCCATATCAACCTCCTTTAAATAACACTTATGGGATGCTAGTTTAAAAATAGTGCTAAGGATATTCTCAGCACTAAGTTTTAAAATTATTCTCAATTACTGTTTATTTCTCTCTCTTGTTACTATGTTGTCTAATATAACTGCACCTTTTTCTACTATATTAAGACATCTTACTTCATCATTTCTATATAATTCCTTTAATTTATCACAATTTAATGAATTACATTCTTTATTAAAGTTTTCAATGAATTCTTGAGTAAGGGTTTTTACATAATCGCTTTCATGGGCTCTTTCCTTTGTAAATAAGATACCAAGAACAGATATTGCTCCTGTGATAACTCCACAAGTGGATTCTACACCCATTCCCCCACCGAAAGCAGCCATGGTTTTAAAAGTTTCTTTACTTAAGTTTAAACCATATTCTTCATTAGCAGCATATAGCATAGTCTCTGCACAGTTTAAATCATATTCTTCTCCATAATATTTTTTTACTACATCTAATAACATATTTATGCACCCTACTTTCCTATTAATTAGTCCTAAACTTCAGAGAAGCTAAGAACTCTGTTTATTATAGTTTTAGTCATAAATCTATGACTCCAAAAATTTCTTTAAATGTATTAGAAATCTACTAGTTTTCAGTTTCATTATACTATATTTATCATATAAAAAAGCCATATTTTAAAGAATTTCACATAACTTTAAAATATGGCTTGATTTTATTAATTCTGCTTTTAAAATTACTTACTTAATTGCTCATCAATAGCTTTAGCAGCTTTTTTACCAGCTTCCATAGCAAGTATAACTGTAGCTGCACCTGTTACAGCATCTCCACCAGCATATACTTTTTCTTTTGAAGTAAGTCCTGTTTCTTCCTCTGCAACTATGCATTTATATTTATTAGTTTCTAAGCCTTTAGTTGTAGCTGGAATTAATGGGTTTGGTGAAGTTCCTAGTGACATGATAACAGTGTCACAGTCTAATGTAAACTCAGAACCTTCTATTACTTGTGGTCTTCTTCTTCCAGATGCATCTGGCTCTCCAAGTTCCATTCTTACACATTTCATTCCTTTAACCCAACCATTTTCATCCCCAAGGATTTCTGTAGGATTAACTAATAAATCAAGGATAACTCCTTCTTCTTTAGCGTGATGTACTTCTTCTACTCTAGCTGGAAGTTCAGCTTCACTTCTTCTATAAACTATATGTGTTTCTGAACCTAGTCTTAAAGCTGTTCTAGCAGCATCCATAGCAACGTTACCGCCACCAACTACTGCAACGCATTTACCAGATTTAATTGGAGTAGCATACTCATCTTTAAATGCTTTCATTAAGTTATTTCTAGTTAAGAATTCATTTGCTGAGAATACTCCATTTAAGTTTTCTCCTGGAATTCCCATAAACTTAGGAAGTCCTGCTCCTGATCCTATAAATACAGCATCAAATTTTTCATCATTCATTAATTCATCTATTGTAACTGTTCTACCAACAACTACATTTGTTTCTATTTTAACTCCTAATTTTCTTAGGTTGTTTACTTCATGTTTAACAACGGTATCCTTTGGCAATCTGAACTCAGGAATTCCATAAAGTAAAACTCCACCTGGCTCATGTAAAGCTTCAAATACAGTTACGTCATAACCCATTTTAGCTAAGTCTCCAGCACAAGTTATTCCTGATGGACCTGATCCAATTACAGCAACTCTCTTATCTTTCTTTTGAATTTCTTGTGTTAAATCTACGTTGTTATTTCTTGACCAGTCAGCTACAAATCTTTCTAATTTACCTATAGCTACTGCCTCACCTTTTATTCCAAGAACACATTTGCTTTCACATTGTAATTCTTGAGGACAAACTCTTCCACATACTGCTGGAAGTGCTGTATATTTATCTAAAGCTTTTGCAGCCTTTTCAAACTCTCTTTCTTTTACATGATGAATAAACTCTGGTATATCTATTGCAACTGGACATTTAGATACACATGGTTTGTTTTTACAATTTAAACATCTAGAAGCTTCTTGAACTGCTTCTTCTTCAGTGTAACCAAGACAAACTTCTTGAAAGTTAGTTGCTCTTACCTTTGGATCTTGTTCTTGTATTGGAGTTCTTTTCATTCTATCCATTAGTTATTTCCTCCTACTTTGCATCCTTTTTGTATAGAATCCTTTTGTATTTCTTCTGTCTTATACATAGTTGTTCTTTTTAATGCTTCATCGAAGTTTACTTTATGTCCATCAAATTCTGGTCCATCAACACAAGCAAATTTAGTTTCTCCATCAACAGTTATTCTACAAGCACCACACATACCTGTTCCATCAACCATGATTGGGTTCATACTAACTATTGTTTTTATACCTAATTCTTCTGTTAATTTACATACAAATTTCATCATTATCATTGGTCCTATAGCAATTACTGTATCGTATTTATTGCCTTCTTCAACCAAAGATTTTAATCTATTAGTAACCATTCCTTTAAATCCATAGCTACCATCATCAGTTGCTACATAAACATTGTCTGCAACATTTTTCATATCTTCTTCTAAAATAACCATTTCTTTATTTTTAAATCCCATGATTACGTCAGCTTTAATTCCGTTTTCATGTAACCATTTTACTTGAGGATATACTGGTGCAGCTCCAACTCCACCTGATATAAACATTATTTTTTCATTTTTTAGCTTATCTTTGTCTTCTTCTAAAAGCTCAGAAGGCATCCCTAAAGGTCCAACAAAGTCAAAGAAAGAATCCCCTTCTTCATATTGTTCCATAGCTTTTGTAGTACATCCAATTGTTTGTACAACTATTGATACTGTTCCATTTTCTACATCTGTGTCACATACTGTTAAAGGTACTCTCTCACCCTTTTCATCCATTCTTATTATAATGAATTGACCTGGACGAGCTGATTTAGCTACTCTTGGAGCTAAAATCTTCATCATAAATATTGAAGGTGCCAAAATTTTCTTTTCAACAATTTTATACATAGTACTTTCCTCCGTATTTTAAACATATTTTGTTTTTATATGAATTTAATATTTCACCATTTTAATTCATATCCTTTGCCAAATATAATATTATACTATTTTCATTGAAATTTATATATGAACATTAGATATTTATTTAACATAGTGGCTACAAACGCAAAAATAAACAGCGCAATAATGATAGGATTCTTTACCACATTACACTTGTCCAATAAACTAACTTAAATCTCCATATATCCTTAAATAATACGACTTAAATCCTTTACATGAATATACATTGTGTCGGTTACACTTATATTTTATAATTTTATTTAATTATAGTCAACCATATAGTAAATTAAATATTATAAATTTTCAAGCAAATAAATCCATTTTTTATAAACATCCTCTTGAATTCCAGTTATTCTTTCAAACTTCTGGTGATTCCATTTAAACTATACTCCTTTTATTTTTAAAAATCTACAATAAATTATAAAATGCATTGTTATAATTTTATCTATCTTTTATTTTTTTAATTATATTTAATTTATTTTCACATAAAGAAAAGAGTAAAGATAAATTACTCTTTACTCTTTTGCTGTAATATTTTTATGATATTATTATTTACTATAATCGAAGAATCCTTTTCCAGTTTTTCTTCCTAATTGTCCAGCTCTAACGAATTTTCTAAGTAGGCTGTGTGCTCTGTATTTTGAATCTCCAGTTTCTTTATATAATACATCCATGATTGCTAAGCAAACATCTAGTCCAATTAAGTCACCTAAAGCAAGAGGTCCCATTGGATGATTTGCTCCAAGCATCATAGCTTTATCTATATCTGCAGCACTTGCAATACCTTCTGCATAGATGCAAACAGCTTCATTTATCATAGGTACTAAAATTCTGTTTACTACAAATCCTGGAGCTTCTTCTACTTGAACTGGCTCCTTAGATATGTTAATAACTAATTCATGCATTGCATCATATGTTTCTTGTGATGTTCCCATTCCTTTTATGATTTCTACAAGTTTCATAACTGGAGCTGGGTTAAAGAAGTGTAGTCCTATAACTTTATCAACTCTCTTTGTAGCAGTAGCAATTTCAGTTATAGAAAGTGAAGATGTATTTGTAGCCAGGATTGCTTCTGGTTTACAGATTTCATCTAATTCTTTAAAAATTTGTTTTTTGATTTCCATGTTTTCTACTGCAGCTTCTATTATTAAATCTACATCATCTAATAAGCTTAATTCTGTAGTTCCACTAACTCTTGATAAAATTTCTTCTGCTTGTTCTTCTGTTATTTTACCTTTTGTAGCAAGTTTTTTAAATATTTTTTTCTATCATTCCAAGACCTTTTTTGTACGAATTCATCCTTTATATCTCTAACTATTACCTCATATCCTTTAGCGGCAAAAGCTTGAGCTATTCCTGATCCCATTGTACCTGCGCCTAAAACACATATCTTTTTCATATTAAACACTCCTAACATAATTTTGTATTATGGATTATAGACTATTACAAATCTATATTACCACATTTTTATATATTTATATTTATATTTATCAAAAATAACTCAATAAATATAAATATATGTATACAATTTTCAACGAAATTAGACTTTTATTCAATATTTAACAAATGAGGGGTATATACATCTCCGTATATCCCCTCATCTTATGTTAATTAGTGTACTATAAAATTCAATTAATCTAAAGTCTTATAAATTTACTATTTGTTCATCTCTTTATATTGAGCTATCATTTCTGGAATAACTTTAGCAAAGTCTCCTACTAAAGCTACGTCAGCAGCTTTCATGATTGGAGCATCTGAATCTTTGTTAATAGCTATGATGTAGTTAGAATCTTGCATTCCAGCTAAGTGTTGGATTGCTCCAGAAATTCCGCAAGCTATATATATAGTAGGTCTTACAGTTTTTCCTGTTTGTCCTACTTGAACTGCTTTTTCTACCCAGCCATTATCAACAGCTGCTCTTGATCCAGCTAAAGTTCCTCCCATTACGTCTGCAAGTTCTTGAAGTAAAGCGAAGTTTTCTTTACAGCCAACTCCTCTTCCTCCTGAAACTACGATATCAGCTTCAGTAATGTCTACCATTTCTTTTACTGATTTAACAACTTCCATAGTTTCTGTTCTTATATCAGAAGCTGATAATTGAACGTCAAATTTTTCAACTTGGAAAGCTCTGTTTTCATCTTTAGCTAACTTTTCGAAAACTCCAGGTCTTACTGTAGACATTTGTGGTCTATGATCTCCACAAACGATTGTAGCCATTAAGTTTCCACCGAAAGCTGGTCTTGTCATTAATAAGTTGTTGTTTTCTGGATCTACATCTAGAGATGTACAGTCAGCTGTAAGACCTGTTGAAAGTCTTCCTGCAACTCTTGGTCCTAAATCTCTTCCAATGAAGCTAGCTCCAATGAATAGGATTTCTGGTTTTTTAGCGTTTACAACTTCGTTTATAACTTTTGTATATCCATCAGTTGAATAGTGAGTTAGTAACTCATTGTCGCATACTAATACTTTATCTGCTCCAAAAGCTCCTAATTCTTTAGTCATTTCTTCTATATTTTTATGTCCAAGTAATAATGCTGTAAGTTCTACTCCTAACTTGTCAGCTATTTCTCTTCCTTTTCCTAATAATTCTAAAGCAACCTTTTGTAATTCTCCGTCTCTTTGCTCTGCAAAGACCCATACACCTTTATAATCTGCTATATTCATGGTAATTTCCTCCTTAACTATATCTTAGATGAAGTGTTTTTCTTTTAGTTTTGAAAGCGCAATTGAAGCTGCTTCTTTTGGTGATACTTCAAATATTTCACCTTGTCCTTTAGCTTCTTTAGTCATTGATTTTTTAACCTTTGTAGGTGATCCTTTAAGACCAAGTAGGTTAACATCAACGTTAATGTCTGCTACAGTCCATACTTTAACTTCTTTTTCTTTAGCCATTGCGAATATGTTTTTAATGTTCATATATCTTGGCACGTTTAAAGTTTCGATTGCAGTTAATAGAACTGGAGTGTTAACTCTGATATTTTCATATCCATCTTCCCAAGCTCTTCTTACGTTTAATACGCCTTCTTTTTCTTGGCTAACTGCTTCAACATAAGTTATTTGAGGCATTCCTAAGTGTTCAGCAATTTCTGGTCCAACTTGTGCAGTATCTCCATCAATCGCTTGTCTTCCAGCGAATATTATATCATAATCTAAGTTTTTAATAGCTGCAGCTAAAGCGTGAGATGTAGCTAATGTATCAGCTCCAGCGAAAGCTCTATCTGTAACTAGTATAGCTTCGTCTGCTCCCATTGCTAATGCTTCTTCTAAAGCTACTTTTGCTTGTGGAGGTCCCATTGTTATAACAGTTACGTGTCCACCATAAGTATCTTTTAATTGTAAAGCTCCTTCTAAAGCGTTTTTGTCATCTGGGTTTATTATTGAAGGAACACCATCTCTTATAAGAGTTCCTGTTTTTGGATCTATTTTAACTTCATTTGTATCTGGTACTTGTTTTACACAAACAACTATTTTCATCTTTCACTACCTCCTATTTCAATATGCTTCCTGCGATAACCATTCTTTGAACTTGAGAAGTTCCTTCGTAGATTTCAGTTATCTTAGCATCTCTCATCATTCTTTCAACTGGATATTCTTTAGTGTATCCATATCCACCAAATAATTGAACAGCCTTAGTTGTAACATCCATAGCTACTTCTGAAGCATATAATTTAGCTCTAGCAGCATCTACTGAGTATGGCATACCCATATCTTTTTTGTATGCAGCTTTGTATACTAAAAGTCTAGCAGCTTCTATTTGAACATCCATATCAGCAACCATCCATTGAAGTCCTTGGAATGCTGCTATTGATCTTCCGAATTGTTTTCTTTCTTTCATGTAAGCAACAGCTTCATCTAAAGCTCCTTGAGCTAGTCCTAAAGCTTGAGCTGCTATACCAATTCTTCCTCCGTCAAGAGTTTGCATTGCAACAGCAAATCCTTTTCCTTCTTTTCCAAGTAAGTTTTCTTTTGGAACTATGCAGTTTTCAAATACTAATTCAGTAGTAGATGATGCTCTTATTCCTAACTTCTCTTCAACTTTTCCTATTGAGAATCCTGGGAAATCCTTTTCAACTATGAAAGCAGATATTCCTCTAGTTCCTTTTGATTTATCAGTCATTGCAAATACTACGAAGATATCCGCAACTCCACCGTTAGTTATGAATATTTTTGAACCGTTTAATACGTAGTGATCTCCTTCAAGTACAGCTGTTGTTTGTTGTCCAGCAGCATCAGTACCTGCGTTTGGCTCAGTAAGACCAAATGCACCTAGTTTTTCACCCTTTGCAAGTGGTGTTAAATATTTTTCTTTTTGCTCTTGAGTACCAAATTGATATATTGGTGCTCCACATAAAGAAGTGTGTGCAGAAACTATAACTCCTGTAGTTCCGCAAACTTTAGAAAGTTCTTCTACAGTCATAGCATAAGATACGTTGTTTCCACCTGCTCCACCGAATTCAGTTGGGAATGGAATTCCTAACATGTTGTATCTAGCCATTTGCTCTACGTTTTCCATTGGGAATCTTTCTGTAACATCTATTTCAGCTGCTATAGGTTTTACTTCATTAATAGCAAACTCCCTTACCATTTGCTTTACAAGTTCTTGTTCCTTAGTTAATGAAAAATTCATTATAATACCTCCTACTTATACGATTATCTATTTCGATTATCTATTCTTAAAATTCTTGTCTCTCTTTTCAACAAAAGCTGTCATACCTTCTTTTTGGTCTTCAGTAGCAAAACACATTCCAAATGCTTCAGCTTCATATAATACTGCACTATCAATATCCATTTGCAAGCCTCTATTGATAGCCGCTTTACATTGGCTTATAGCTATAGGAGCATTCTTAGCTATTTTATTAGCCATAGCTTTTGCTTCATCTAAAAGTGTCTCTGGTTCTACTACCTTGTTTACTAATCCAATTCTTAAAGCTTCTTCAGCATTGATCATGTCACAAGTGTAAATTAATTCTTTTGCAATTCCTTCACCTACAAGTCTTGATAACCTTTGAGTTCCGCCAAACCCAGGAGTTATTCCAAGCCCTGCTTCTGGTTGTGCAAACTTAGCTTTAACTGATGCAATTCTAATATCACAAGCCATTGCAAGTTCACATCCACCACCTAATGCAAAACCATTAACTGCAGCTATAACAGGTTTTTCAAGTTTTTCAATTTTTCTAAAAACCCCATTCCCAAGAATACCAAATTCTTTACCTTCTATAGCATTCATTTCTTTCATTTCTGAAATATCAGCTCCAGCAACGAAAGCTTTACCTTCTCCTGTAAGAATAACTGCATAAATTTCTTTATCCCCAGAAATTTCTTGGATAACACAATCAATTTCTTTTAAAGTTTCTGTGTTTAAAGCATTTAATGCTTTAGGTCTGTTTAGTTTAACTAAAGCCACATTTCCTTCTTTTTCCAAGACTATGTTCTTATAATCCATGTTCAAAATCCCCCATGCAATTTTTCAGGTGTTAGCCGCCATAAATCGTTATTAATTTAACAAAAATAGTGATTAAGGTTCTAATACCTTAATCACTATTATAGACTGTTTATAATTCTTTTTCAACCTAATTTATATTTTATTTATGTTTTTTAATGAATCTTTTTACTTAATTCATATAATTAAATTCAAAAAATTCCTGACAATACAAATTTTAAGAAATTCGTATTGTCTTTTTTTAGTATTATAGGAATTCTTCTTCTTTTTCACGCTCATTTAATAAGTAACTTAAAGTCATTAAACTTTCATTAAGATGTACATTCTCTACAATGACATCTTCGCTAACCTTTAGATCTATAGGTGCAAAATTCCATATTCCCTTTACGCCATTCTTTGTTACCACATCTGCTACCCCTTGAGCTCTATTTTTAGGAACACAAATTATAGCTATGTTAATCTTTTCTCTCTGTAAGAAACCATCTAACTCATCCATATCTCTAATTTCAATATCTCTTATTTTAAGCCCAATAAGTTTTACATTTACATCAAAAATACCTTTAAGATTAAATGCCATCTTATCAAAGGTTGTATAATTGGCAATTGCTTGACCTATATTTCCAGCTCCAATTATTACAGTGTTATACTCTTTGTTAAGGCCTAATATAACAGAGATTTGATATAATAATTCCTTAACATTATATCCATAGCCTTGTTGACCAAAATCTCCAAAACAATTTAAATCCTGTCTTATTTGTGAAGCTGTAAACCCAATTCTTTCACTTAGTTCTTTAGAGGATATTCTATCAACTTCATTTTTATCTAATTCGCGCAAATATCTGTAGTACTTAGGTAGCCTTTTTATTACAGCCATAGAAATGCTTCTTTTCTTCTCCACCTCTTATCAACTCCTTATATATATTCTTTATATATTTCTTATTTATTCTTTTTGTCTTTTATTTTCATGCTTTTTCATACTATAATTCTCTATTAAATATTATCTAAAATAACTATTCTAATCTCATATTCAACGGAGGTTTTATTCATATAGATATTATACTATATTACCATTGATTTGTTATATATTTTTTAATAAATAAACTATAATGCTATATTGTACATTTAAAATACTTTATTGTATATATAAATTATAAATTTTTTTAACTTTTTATTATAAATAATATATAAAATCTCACAAACTTAATTTTTATACCAATTTTACTTTTCTTTGTATTATATATAACAATGTTTCCTATTACTCACAATACCCATTACTCCACTGTACTATACAAATTATTTTAAATTTCTAACTTTCATGTTAAAATGCTAGTAGGACGGTGAAATAAATGATAGTTTTAAGTTGTAAAAACATAAGTAAATACTTCGGAATAGATATGATTTTAAAAGATATTACCTTCAACATAAATGAAGGTGAAAAAATAGGATTAATAGGTGCTAATGGTGCAGGTAAATCAACCCTATTTAAAATTTTAACCAACCAAATGGAATATGATAGTGGTGAGCTATATATAGATAAATCAAAGGAACTTGGATATCTTTCTCAAAACCTTTCTCTAGATTCAGATAATACCATATATACTGAACTTCTTTCCGTGTTTAAGTCACTGATAGATATGGAGGAAAGATTACACAATTTAGAAGAGAAGATGAAGGAACCTTATGATGCTGCTAAAGAAGATTATCACAATAAGATTATACGTGATTATACTACTTTAACAGAGGTTTACGAAAATCGTGGTGGATACACTTATAAAGGTGAAATTAGTCGTGTACTTAAAGGCCTAGGCTTTACAGAAGTTGATTTTGATAAATCCATATCTATATTAAGCGGTGGTCAAAAGACTAGAGTTGCTTTATGTAAGCTCCTTCTTAGAAAACCTGAAATTTTGCTTCTAGACGAACCTACAAACCATCTTGACCTTGATGCAATAGAATGGTTAGAGAACTACCTTAAAGAAATTAAAGGCACAATTATAGTAATTTCCCACGATAGATTCTTCTTAGATGCTATCACCAATAAGACCATAGAACTCATAGGTGGAACTGCACAGTGCTATAACGGAAATTATACAGCCTTTATCGACCTTAAAGAGAAAAATAAAGAAGTGATGCAGAAGGCTTACGATCTTCAACAAGCAGAGATTAAAAGACAAGAAGAAATCATAACTAAGTATAAGTCCTTTAATCGTGAGAAAAGTATAAGAGCTGCTGAAAGTCGTCAAAAAGCCTTAGATAAGATAGAAAGAATAGAAGCACCTATTAAAGATGCAAAGGCTTCAAAAATAAAGTTTGAAACACAAATAAAAAGTGGTAATGATGTTCTTTATGTAGAAAATTTAAGTAAAAGTTTTGGTGAAAAACTTCTATTTGAAGGTTTAAATATGGATATTAAACGTGAAGAAAAAATTGCTCTTATAGGTGAAAACGGTCGTGGTAAAACTACTTTATTTAGAATAATCATGGATAAAATACCTTCAGATAATGGGATTAAGGTATTAGGTAAAAACGTATTTGTTGGATATTACGATCAAGAGCAATCTAATTTAAACTTTAATAAAACTATTTTAGATGAGGTATGGGATGATTTTCCTCATATGACTACCACTGAGATACGATCGGCTCTTGCAGCCTTCTTATTTACAGGGGATGACGTATTTAAGTCCATATCTACCCTTAGTGGTGGAGAGAAATGTAGAATTAATTTACTAAAACTAATGCTTTCTAAAGCTAATTTTCTTCTTCTAGATGAACCTACAAACCACTTAGATATTGTCTCTCGTGAGGCCTTAGAAGATGCAATCTTAAACTATGATGGCACAATAATTCTCATATCCCACGATAGATACTTCTTAAATAAAATTATAAACAAAATCTTTGAACTTAATGAAGATGGAGTGAAGGAATACTTAGGCAACTATTCCTATTACGTAGAGAAAAAGAAAAACCCGTTAAGGTTTGAGGATATAGAGGAAGGTTCAGGGATTACTAAGACTCAGTTAAAGCTAGATAAAAAGAAAAAACGTGAAGCTGAAAAAGCTGAAAAAAGAAAAAGCTAATATTCTTAAAAACATTGAAAATAAAATAGCAGCTACTGAGGAATCTCTTGAAGGGCTTCAAGGGCAGTTATGCCTTGAAGAA
Source organism: Clostridium sulfidigenes (assembly GCF_000732635.1). GTDB lineage: Bacteria > Bacillota > Clostridia > Clostridiales > Clostridiaceae > Clostridium_J > Clostridium_J sulfidigenes. Next base: position 51,410 of record NZ_JPMD01000006.1, read on the forward strand.
GTCTATTCAAACCCTGAAAAAAGCATAGAAATAAATAAAGAAATACAAAAAACTGAAGAAGAACTTCAAAACCTATATGATCAATGGGAAGAACTAGCTTAGGAACTTCTTCAAAATAAATTAAACTAAATAAATGCTGAGGATGCACTTATATTATTAAAGTACATCCTCAGCATTTTATATAAGATTAATGATTTATTTTGCAAAAGCTCATTATTTATTTTAATCTATCTTTGCACATGTTGTAAAAATACTTATGCATTGATAAGTCCTTTGTTAACTCTGGATGAAATGATGTTGCTAGCATATTGTTTTCTCTGCATGCTATTATTTTTTCATCTAAGCTACATAGCACCTTTACCCCTTCATGCGCTTTTTCAACGTAAGGAGCTCTTATAAATACTAGAGGTATTTTTTCTTCACTGACACCTTCCACTATTTCATCTGTTATAAAGCTGTCTAATTGAGAGCCATAGGCATTTCTTCTTACCTCTATACCCATAACACCTAAATGGTTGTAATCACTTCCTAGGATGGATTTAGCGAGAATTATCATACCTGCACAGGTTCCCCATACCGGCATCCCACTTTCAATTTTGCTTTTTAGTGGAGATAGCATGTTAAAATCCCTTAATAGTTTTCCTATGGTAGTGCTTTCTCCTCCTGGAATTATAAGGCCATCTATATCCTCTAGGTCCTTCACATTCTTCACTCTTAAGGCTGTGGCTCCACTTATATTATTAATCTTATCTACATGTTCTATTACAGCTCCTTGTAAATCTAGTACGCCTATAGTTATCATAGTACTACCATCCTCTTGATGCATATAATTTGCCATCTGGTATATCCTTAGTATTTATACTGTCCATAGGTTCTCCTAAGTCCTCAGAAACTTGTGATAAGATTTCAGGATTATTATAGTTTGCTACAGCATGAACTATAGCTTTAGCTCTTTTTTCTGGATCTGCTGATTTAAATATACCAGATCCAACGAAAACTCCATCACTTCCAAGTTGCATCATTAAAGCTGCATCAGCTGGCGTAGCTACTCCACCGGCAGCAAAGTTAACTACTGGTAGTCTTCCATGGTTGTGAACATAAACTATTAAATCATATGGTGCACCCATTTCTTTAGCTATAGTCATAAGCTCTTCCTTCGGTGTGTTTTGCACTTTCCTTATTTCACTCATCATAGTTCTCATATGTCTTACAGCTTCTACAACATCTCCAGTACCAGCTTCTCCTTTAGTTCTTATCATGGAAGCTCCCTCACCTATTCTTCTTAGTGCTTCTCCTAGGTTTCTAGCTCCACATACAAAAGGTACATTAAATCCTTTTTTATCTATGTGAAATAAATCATCCGCTGGAGTTAATACTTCACTTTCATCTATATAATCAATCTTAATGGCTTCTAATATTTGCGCTTCTACAAAATGACCTATTCTTACCTTTGCCATTACTGGAATAGATACAGCCTCTTGAATTTCTTTTATCATCTTAGGATCTGACATTCTAGCAACGCCACCTTGCTTTCTAATATCAGAAGGCACACGTTCCAAAGCCATTACAGCAACCGCTCCTGCTTTCTCTGCAATTATAGCTTCCTCAGCATTAACTACATCCATTATTACTCCACCCTTTAGCATTTCTGCTAGGTTTTTGTTTAACTCTGATCTTGTATTCATTTATATTCCCCCTACAGTATAGCACAAAATTGTATGTACATTTTGTATCTATTAATTTAATCTTTACAATACAATTATTCCATAAATGTCATATTAAATCAATACAATTTCTTAATTTTAGTTATTTTATGTTATTTGTATGGATACAATATAAAAAAGTAGAATGAATTTCTTCATTCTACTTATATACCCTATAATTTTATTTCACGTAACCCTTTTAGTTTTTTATCCCTATAAACTAAATATATATATAAACATTAAACTAGACTTTTAAACATTAAACTTTTTTAAATTAAACTAACTTTCTTTCAACTATTTCAGTTACTGCAAAGCTAGCAACGTCATCTGCATATTTTCCTGGTCCGAATCCTGCATCGTATCCTAATTCTTTAGCAAGTTCGTGAGTTATTCTTGGACCACCACAGATTAATACAACTTTATCTCTTAAACCTTCTGCCTCTAATAACTCTACAAGGTTAGTAAGGTTTTGGATGTGTACATCCTTTTGTGTAACTGTTTGAGATACTAGAAGAACGTCAGCTTTTAGCTCGATAGCTTTCTTAACGAACTCTTCGTTTTCTACTTGGCTTCCTAGGTTGTAAGCTTCGATACCTTTGTATCTTTCAAGACCATAGTGACCAGCGAAACCTTTCATGTTCATGATAGCATCGATTCCAACTGTGTGAGCGTCTGTTCCTGTTGAAGCTCCTATGATAACTACATCTCTTCCGATGTGCTCTTCAATGTATTCTCCAACTTCTGACATAGACATAGTATCTACTTCTACAGTTTGAACATGAATTTCTTCATAATTAACAGTATGAGTTAATGAACCATATACTACATAGAATGTAAACTCTTTATCTAGTGCTCCGTGATGAGCAACGTTCGGATCTTTAAGTCCCATTGATTTTGCAAGTTGAATAGCAGCTTCTATTCCTCTTTCATCATCTTTAACTGGTAAAGTAAGACTCACTTGAACCTTTCCATCATTCATAGTATCTCCGTAAGGTTTAAGCTTAGTTAGATCTAAATTAGTATCGTAATCTCTAACTTCTGTTGAATATAATCCACCACTCATTATCTGTCTCCTCCTAACATTAAATCTATAAATGGGTTGAAGTAATTAGCTTCCTTCTCAACAACTCCATCTAATCCTTTTCCTCCGTTTAGAGGTCTCTTAATACCTGCAAATTTACCTTGCTCTAAAGTACTGAATAAACCTTCTTTTTCTATTACAGATAATAGATCAGCAGCTTTTCCTAGAACTTCATCAACTCTTGTTTCCATTATTCCACCTTTTTTGAAAGTGATTTCAGAACCAAGGTCTTTCATTGTATGGAATATATATTGCGCATTATCAATAGATAGTGCTCTATCACTCATAAATGGAGTGTGTATAGCTTCTGTTAACATTCCTAATAAGTGTAATTTTTGGCTAGTCATTATTGTAACCATGTTAAATAATGCATCTTGTACTTGACCCTTGAATATATCTCCAGTCATGAACTTAGTTGGAGGCATGTATTTAAGTGGTGCTTTAGGGAATATTTCTCTAGCCATTTGTGCTTGAGCAAGCTCATATAGGAATCCATTTTCAACATTTGGGTTTATTTCAAATGCGTGTCCTAGACCCATTTGCTCTTCTGGAAGTCCTGCAACTAAAGCAAATTGCTCATTGATGAATTGAGAAGCAAGCACTGTGTGAGCTTCTTCAACAGCATCAGCAGTTGTTAAGTAGTTATCTTCACCAGTGTTGATTATAACTCCTGCAAAACCATTGATTACTCTTGAGAAGTATTGGTCAACTATAGTTCTTTGCATATTGATATCTCTGAAAAGTATTCCGTATAATGCATCGTTAAGCATTACGTCAAGTCTTTCCATAGCTCCCATAGCAGCTATTTCTGGCATACATAATCCTGAACAGTAGTTACATAATCTGATGTATCTTCCTAATTCTTCTCCAACTTCATCTAAAGCTGATCTCATAAGTCTGAAGTTTTCTTGAGTTGCAAAAGTTCCTCCGAATCCTTCAGTTGTTACTCCGTATGGAACGTAGTCAAGTAAGCTTTGTCCTGTTGTTCTAATAACAGCTATAACGTCTGCACCTTGTTTTGCAGCAGCTTTAGCTTGAATTATATCTTCATAGATATTTCCTGTAGCAACGATAACATAAAGGTATGGACCTGTTTTATCGCCGAATTTTTCAAGGTAAGCTTCTCTCTCGCCTCTGTTAGCTTTGATTGTAGCTACCATGTTTTTAGCAACTTTTTCAACTGCCATTTTTATTTCAAACATATCTTTCATAGGTAGTTTAGTTAAATCTAATTCATTTTTAGCTACTTTTTCTGCTATTTCTTGTGGAGTTAATCCAGTGTTAACCATAGCATTACCTACTAATACAGCAACTCCAACAGATAATCCGTTTCCAGCTTTAATGTTTTCTACAACTACGTTTGGTAGTGGTACTCCAAATTCATCTACGCCATCTATACCTAATAATCTACATACAGTTCTTTCTACAGCTACTGTAGTATGTCTGTCTATGAACTTTTGAGTGTCTTGAGCTATATTCTTTGATGATTCTCTAGCTTTAGCAACTAGATTTAAATCTAAATTTAATTTACTTTCCATTGTACTCCTCCTCATAATATGTTTTCGCTATATTCACTATGTCTTTTTCTAATCCTAATAGCATCGCTATATTTAGCGCATCCTTAGGTACTTGATTTGTCTTAGATACTCTTTCAAGTTTATATTCCATATGCTCTTGGATAATTTCAACTGAATGAGTCTTATTAAGATCAATCTTATATTTTAGTTTCTCAAAGTCTATATTTTTTAGTCCTACAACTTGATAATGAACCATAGGTTCTTCTACCACACCATCATAATGGGTAGATATTATGCTAGCAGTGTTAAATTTTTGTAGATAATTTGCAAGAGATTTTACAAGGTAATATCCTTCTTTAGGGTTTGTTCCCCTAGCGAACTCATCAAGAGCCACAAATCCATCTCCACGTTTTACACACTCTACCACTTCTTTTAATTTAATTATCTCAGCTCCAAAAGTGCTTAATCCCTTAGATATAGATTGCATATCGTCTGATACAAAATGAATAAAATCTAATACTGGATAAGTTGCTTTTTTTGCAAATACAAAGAAGCCCAATTGTCCAAGAAATAGGTTTAAAACAATAGTCTTTAATGCTACACTCTTTCCTCCCATATTAGCTCCAGTTATCACCGTAGTTCCCCCATGAAGCTGTATATTAACAGGAGAGAATGCTTTTCCTTTTTTCTTAAGGATCGCTTCAATTTCAGGATTTATTCCATCCTCTATATCAATATTCATCTCTTTAACTATGTTAGGTTTAACACAATTGTATTTAATAGCAATGCTTGCCTTTGCCATTAATAAATCTAAAATACCTACCACTTTTAAATTTTCTGATATATATCTACTAAAGGAGGACAATTTAGAAGTAAGTTCTTTTCTAATATGTAACTCTTCTTCTTCCTCTTGAATAACAATATCTAATCGCTCTTGTTTTAACTTTTCAATAAGACCTTCATCATTGCAAGAAAAAATTGCTTTTTCCTTTTCACCTTTTAGTTTTCTTATCTGAGAAAGTTTTTCACTATATTCTTCATAAATATAGAATGTAGATAAACGTTTTTTACTTGGGTCTAATATATCTATTACTTCTTCTAGGGAATGAAGCTTAATTTTACCTACAGATAAATTAATATTATCTAAGACTAATTTAAGCTCTTCCAAAAGCATAGATACATATTTAACCTCATAAAGTTCAACTTCATCTAATATTTCTACCTTCTCTGCTCTTCTTAATGTATTTCTTATATCTTTAATCTTGTGTAGAAGTCTTACTATATCGTTAAACTCATCATGATATTCATTCATATGACCTATCATCAGCTCAACGTTAGTAAGCTCTTCTACCAATTTATCATACTCATTAATTCTAAAAGGCTTTATCAGCTTCTTTTCCTCAGTACCATAAGGAGTTATTATACCAAGCTCATCCATGATAAAGGAAAACCCTATTTGAGCCCTTTGTTCATTATCTAAAAACTTCATATTATTTCCCCCCTAATACATCAAATACTGGAACATTGACAGCTTCTCTAAGACCTTTTAAGAATTCATCCTTTGGAAATTCATATCCATAAGGTGATTTTGGATTTGAAGTTATGCAAACCACAGTTATCTTATTTAGGACCTTTATGACCCCACCTTGCCTATGGAATCTATAAAGGCTTTCACTACTAATAAATAGCTTAGTACCATCTTCCACAAGAAAAGTTATATCTTTATATAGGTTAGTAGAAGTCATGATATTTTTAATAAGTTTGTCAGAAACTGCACCTTTAATAACTACATGGGATACTTGTTCACTCAAAGCTTCTACAATTTCTTTTGAAGCTTCTAGGGCAGTTAAAACCTCTAGTACTTTATAGGTACCATCCTTATAAATGATGCCTACAATTCCTGAATCACATATTTTTGTTGCGACATTTAAAATAGACCTATCTTGCTCATGGGGTAAACTTAATAGATCCATAGTATGTTTTGTCTCACTTATGACGGTCTTCATACTTCTTGATAGAGCGGCTCCTGTAGATAACACTGTAGCTTCTGTTATGGCGGGTGAAGCAAAGGTCTTTCTACTTAAAGCTCCATCTACTATTACAAGATCACACTGAAGACTTAATAATTGATCTTTTATATTGGTCATATATGAATTCACGGAAGGTCCTCCTAAATCCACATAACCATCACTTAAGGCTTTACAAATAACAACTTCTCCCATAGGAGTATTTATTCCTGTAGTTCTTACAATTTCTCTTGTGAAATCACTATTTAAAAGACATTGTTTGGCTGTAGCAATCACAGTCCCCTTTTCAATATATATCTTAGGTTTCTCTGTAGCCGTAACCCTGTCTAACTCTTCACCATCTCTCCCTATAGAAGTTAGGCCAAGGGACACAGAGCCCCTAGCCTCCTTCAAGATATGGTTTAAAGTCGTAGTTTTTCCCACATTTTTATTCATACCTATAATAGATACACTTTTATATGGTTTCAATAACTTTAAAATTTCATTCATTAAGATCACTTCTAACTATATTCTAGTGAGCGTGTCTTTCGTTTCTTTCTAATCCTGTTGGTTCTAAAGCAAGTTTTTCACCGTTTAATAATCCAGCAACTCCAACTTTATGAACTGATTTCTTACCTGTACAAACATCACAAGTACATCCTGGAGTGTAGTTTGTTGGCTCAGAGTAAGTAGTTATAACTCCTTCAAAGTTTCTAAGTATTACTTTATCATGGCTTTGAGAAATTACATAGTTTGGCATAACTGGAGTTTTTCCACCGCCGCCTGGAGCGTCAACAACGAATGTTGGTACGCAGTATCCAGAAGTATGTCCTCTTAATCCTTCAATTATTTCGATACCTTTAGAAACTGGAGTTCTGAAGTGCTCTAGTCCTAATGATAAGTCACATTGATAGATGTAGTAAGGTCTAACTCTGATTTTAACTAAATCGTTAACTAATTGTTTCATTGTGTGAACACAGTCATTTACTCCTCTTAGAAGTACTGATTGGTTTCCTAGTGGTATACCAGCATTAGCCATTCTCTCACATGCAGCTTTAGACTCTTCTGTGATTTCGTTTGGATGGTTAAAGTGAGTATTTAACCAGATTGGGTGGTATTTCTTTAACATATTTACAAGTCCATCAGTAATTCTTTGTGGCATAACTACTGGTGTTCTTGAACCAATTCTGATTATTTCTACGTGTGGTATTGCTCTTAATTTGCTGATGATGTACTCAAGTACTGAATCGTCAACTAGTAAAGCATCTCCACCTGATAATAGAACGTCTCTGATTACTGGTGTTTTGCTGATATAATCTATAGCTTTATCTATTCTTTCCATTGGCATGCAGTCATCGCTTTGTCCTGCAAATCTTCTTCTTGTGCAGTGTCTGCAGTACATAGAGCATTGGTCAGTTATAAGAAGTAATACTCTATCTGGATATCTATGAGTTAATCCAGGTACTGGAGAATCTGTATCTTCGTGTAGTGGGTCTTCTAAATCTGCAGCAGATTTATGAGCTTCTAATCCTGTTGGGATAGCTTGTAATCTTACTGGGTCATTAGCATTGTTTGGATCGATTAATGATAAGTAGTAAGGAGTTATAGCCATTCTTAAAGTTTCAAGACATTTTTTAGCTCCTTCTTCTTCTTCTGGAGTTAATGGAATATACTTCTTTAATTCATCTAAAGTTTCTATTCTGTTTTTTGTTTGCCATTTCCAGTCAAACCATTGTTCATCTGTAACGTTTGGAAATAATTCTTTTCTACGAGTTGTATTCATTAATTGTTACCCCCTATAATTTCACATTTATATATATTAATTTTATTAATTAATCAATTATAATCTACGGATTAAACGTATAATTCTTGGAATATAGCTCTTAGAGTTTCGTTTTCTCTTAACTCTTGTAATGTTATTTCAGCATGTCCTTTAGTATATCCGTTTCCTACTATCATAGTTACGTCTTTACCTACACCCTCAGCTCCTAAAGCAGCTTTAGTGAATGCTGTAGCCATTGAGAAGAAGTAAACTATACCGTCATCTTTAACTGGTAATATAGTTGACATTTCTGTGTTTTGAACGTTAACTATGTTGATAGATACATCAACTTCTTCGCCGTTGTTGTTAGCTAAAGCTAAGTTCATTACGTCGATAGCTTTAGTAGCATCTCCGATAACTATTTTCATGTTTAAGTTTAATCTTCTTAATCTTGCAGCTTCTTCTTCGTTTCTAACTAAACCAATAACGTTTCCTGTTGGTCCAACTCTTTTAACTGCTTCGTAGCAACATAACATTCCTGATTTTCCTGCTGCTCCTAATAAAAGAACTGATTGTCCTGGTCTAACTAATTTAGCAACTTGAGCTGGAGCTCCTGCTACGTCTAGTGCAGCTAGTGCTAAAGTTTCTTCCATATCTTCTGGAAGTTTAGCATATAATCCGCTTTCGAATAATATTGCTTGACCTTTAATTTCTACTCTATCGATGTCTGGTTTAATATCGATGATTTCTTCTATTTTAAGTGGAGTTAATGAAAGAGATACTAATGTAGAGATTTTGTCTCCAACTTTAAGATCAGTTTTTCCTTCTAATGCAGCTCCTATTTTAGCAATTTTACCGATAAGCATTCCGCCTGAACCAGTTACAGGGTTTTGCATTTTTCCTCTTTCTCCAACGATTTCAAGGATTTTTGCTTTTATTTTTTCTACGTCATGTCCAGCTTCTTCTTCTATTTGTGTAAAGCTTGCTGAGTCAACGTTTAAAGCTTGAACGTCGATAAGTATTTCATTATCATATATTTCCATTGTATTGTCTATTTTTAAAGCTGGTTGTGGTAATACTCCTGCTGGTGTTATTACTCTGTGAGTTCCATATTTACATCCTTTTTTCATTAAAAACACTCCTTTTTACTTTAGTCTCAATAAATTTTTTTCTACTTAATTATTGTTTATTATATTTTTAATCTTATACGTTAAAAATAACTTCTTATATTATGCTTCAAATTATAAAGCTTTAAGTCCTAATATTTCTCTTGCTTCTGCTGGAGTTGCAATTTCTCTTCCTAATTCTTTAGCTATTCTTACAGCTTTTTCAACTAGGTCAGCATTGCTTTCTGCCATAACACCTTTTGATAGGTATACGTTATCTTCAAATCCAACTCTTACATGTCCACCTTCTATCATAGACATTGCAGCTAATGGGAATTCATTTCTGCCTATTCCTGATACTGTGTAAGTGCTTCCTGCTGGAATACTTTCTTTCATAAATACAAAGTCTCTCATTCCAGCACTTATTCCACCATTAACTCCCATAACGAAGTTGAAGTGCATTGGTGCTTTTATAAATCCTTTTTTATGAAGTCTGATCGCCATGTCAATCATACCTTTATCGAATACTTCGATTTCTGGCTTAACGTTTAACTCAATCATTTTGCTTCCAAATTCTTTGATTGTATTCTCTGTATTGACAAATATTTCGTCTCCACCAAAGTTACAAGTTCCACAGTCTAATGTTGCCATTTCTGGTTTTAAGTCAACTGGTTGAAGTCTTTCTGCGTTGCTCATTCCTACAGCACCACCAGTAGATGGTTGAACGATAACGTCTGGACATCTTCTTTTAATTTCAGCTATACAAGCCGCAAATCTATCTTTGTCTTGAGTTGGAGTACCATCGTCTTCTCTAACGTGAAGATGAATTATACTAGCTCCAGCCTTATAACATCTTTCAGCCTCTTGACCAATTTCTTCCACTGTGTAAGGAACATTTGGATTTTGTTCTTTAGTAACCTCTGCACCACAAATAGCTGCAGCAATTATTAACTTTTCCATTTTAAATCCCCCTTATTTAGTTAAATTTTTAACAATACTTTTGCAAGAAATCTTGCATGTGATTACTTAATTACTTTCTCTTCTTATCTTTTGGTACTACGCATATTCCAGTTGCTTTACAAACAACTATTGGCTCTTCTAAAACGTCACAAGCTGAATCGTTGATTTCAGGTCTTGGAACTATTACTTTTCTAGCTTCAAAAGTCATTTTTCTTGATGTGTTTCCAACGTGTACGATTTCACCTACAGCTTCGATATAATCTCCAGCAAATACAGGTGCCATGAATTCTACGTTTTCATAAGCTTTGAATAGACCTTCGTCTCCATCATTTTGTATTAATAATTCTGTAGCTACATCTCCAAATAATTGTAGCATTCTTGCTCCATCAACAAGATTTCCACCGTAGTGTGCATCATGTGCGCTCATTCTTAATCTGATTACTGATTTCATTTTCTTTTCCCCCTATAAAATAATCGTTTACTTTTTATTTATGTATAACTTTTTAGTATAAATATATAGTAAATAAAAAATGGCGTTGAAAATATTCAACACCATTAGATAACTAAGTTAGTTAGAACTATCAATGCAATGAATATTTTTCATTCCATAAATAGCTCTCCATATAACATGGCAGTGATAAAACCTTGTGTCTTATCCCCAAGTAATACAAAATACCTTTGCATCCTTTCGGCCTATAAACAATTCACTGTAACATCAGAGGGTATTCTCCTTAACATTTATCAGTTACCAATTTATAAGCGCCTCTACTTATGATTCAATATTAAATTTTTAAACAATTCAATATATTATTTATCATGTACCCATTATAAATCTAATATTTTAGAAATGCAATGGTTTTTTTTAAAAAAATTTTTAAATTAATATAAGTTTTTTGTAGATTTTGAATTTTACTT
>NZ_JPMD01000007.1 GCF_000732635.1 Clostridium sulfidigenes
AAAAATTAATTTTTTGAATAATAATATTAATTATTTTCAATGTATATATTTACAATTAAAAGAATATGCCGTATAATTTTATTTAGGAGGTGGCAAGAATGTATAAGGCATTAACAAGATGTCCTGTTTGTTCAGGAAAATTGAATATAAAAAGGCTACAATGTGATGAATGTAATACTGTAATTGAAAATAATTTTACTTTTTCAAAGTTTGAGAAGTTAAATCATGATCAATTAAGGTTTGTAGAAACCTTTTTACAATATAGAGGAAATATAAAAGATGTAGAGAAGGCATTAGGAATTTCTTATCCAACAGTAAGGGGTAAGTTAGATGAAATAAATGAAGTATTAGGGCTATCTAGTAAAAAACAGCATGAAATTGATAGAAAACATGTAATTACAAAGTTAGAAAATGGTGAGATAACTTCAGATGAAGCTATCGAACTTTTAAATAAAATATAAATTAGGGGGAGTAATCATGGAAGATAAGTTAAGAATTTTAAAAATGGTAGAGGAAGGAAAGCTTACAGGGGAGCAAGCAAGTAAACTTCTAGAAACCTTAGAAAAGAACGATGGAGATAAAGTAAAAGGCGAAGATGATGATGAATTCTTTAAAATACCAAAATCAACTAACGGGACTAGAATGCTTTATATAAGGATTAAATCTCACGATGGAGAAAATGTTAAAGTTACAATACCACTAGAGGTTATAAAAATAATGGCTTCTGCTGGTAGTAATGTAATTGAAAGTATGGACAAATATGATATCAAAATTGATATGATATTAGAAGCTATTGATAAAGGTGTTGTAGGACCAATTGTACAAGTAGATACAGATGAGGGAGATAAAATATTGATAGAAATAGCTTAAAATCATATATTAAGGGGATTTGAGTAGATGATTATCAATATAAAAGAATCAGGGGAAAATAAGAGTAGAAATATATGTATACCAAGGGTTTGTATTTCGCTAGGAATATTTGTACTACCTTTAGCATTAAAATCCATGTATAGGAAAAAAAATAATAGTAAAACCAAGGTAGCAATTAACAATAAAGAAATGAAGAACTTAAAAAAAGCAATTAAGTATCTTAATAAAAAATATAAAGGCTTAGTTCTTGTAGATATAAAAACCAATGAAGGAGAAAGTGTAAAAATAGTTATATAGATAATATATGTATGTATTTTAAAGAGATGATCAGTTTGATTAAAGTCATTATGTAAAACTACATAATGACTTTAATACCTTTAGATTCAGCCTGTTTTATGAAATCCTCTAAATTTACAATATAACAATTTTTTAAACTAATAGTTTTCAGTGTAGGTATATCAAAAAGTTTAGAATAATCTGATATGTAAGCGTAGGATAGATTCAAGGTTTTTAGATTATTTATAACTTCTATTCCATCTACAATTAAAGGACCTTCTAAACATAGAGAGAATTCCTCTACATTAGGAAAATTTTTCAAAGTTGAAAGCTGAAAATCACTGCTAAAGCTGATGGTTAAGTTTTTTACCTTTGGGAATAATGGCAGACTATTTATAGAATCAGTTTTAGGATATATAAGTTTAAAAGTATCTATTTTATCAAATAAGGCTACTTCACTTAAGACATTTAAGTTGCATCTGTGTATACTTAAAGTCTTTAAATTATACAACTTAGTAATAGGTAAATAATCTAAAATTAATCCATCATCATTAATATCCAAGGTGTTTAAATTTTCAATGTATTCTAAGCCTTTTAGATTAGATACATTTTTTATTTTAAGTATATTTACATTTGAAAGTTCAGTTTTATTCAAAGAATTTAAAGAATATGAATTCATACCTATGGCTTTTTTTACAGTAGTATTAAGGTTAGAATCTTTTATAATTCTCTTAGAATATATGTAATAATTAATTGAAAAGAAAGTACATATAGATAAAATCACCATAATAATTTTTAGATATTTTTTACTATGGAATTCTTTTGTAACTCTGTAGATTATAGATATACCTAAAGATAATATAAGAATTATATGACTAGGTATGTATATGTATAATTTAAACAATAAATAATTTAAAATCATGGGAATGGTTATAATATAACTGATAATAATAAAATTAGAAGAGTGAAATTCATTAAAATTAGTGATGGTTATAATTACAGTTATACATAATAATACAATCCATGGCAAAGGAAATTTACCATCTAGGACTAATAGATTTGAAAAGAATATATTAAATATCATAAAAACAATGAGAAAACTTATAGAAATAATATACCAAACATTACATTTAGATTCTTTAGGATATAAAGTAATAATATTATTTTTTACATTAGTTTTATAAAAAAAGTTTTTCATTCCGTCCTCCTAGTATTAAGGGTTATAATGTTATACAAATATTATATTTTAAAAATAGTCATATGTAAACGTATAATAGACTCGAGAAAATGTAATATTTAACGGCAAATTTAGAGGATTTTATAATAAAAAATATTTAAAACAGAAAAATTTTTTAATATTTATTAATATAAATAAAAATACTGTAGAAAATAGTAGTTTAAGAGATAAATATTATAGTATAAATATAATATTCAATTAATTAATAAGTTTACATTTTAATTAATTGAATATTTATTGACTTTTATTTTTTAAAATAGTATATTGAAAATATGTACAATGAAGTACTTAAAGAGCAGTGAAGCTCCATAGGATTATTCCTATGGAGCTTTTTGTGGTTGTTTTTAGGGTAAATTTAATAATGAATTTTCTTTTAATAAACTTACTGCATAAATAGTTAATTAATTTTAAAGACTATATTGTAAATAAGATAGTCTTGAAAGGAGTTTAAGATGAACAATTTTAAAATTAAAACTCAGATTTATTTTGGTCAAGGAGCTTTAGAACGGTTAGAGGAAGTAGGAAATAAAAAAGTTTTTGTAGTTACAGATCCTTTCATGGTGAAATCAGGAATGATTAATAACATAACAGAAAAATTAAAAAGTGCTAACATAACTATATTTAGTGATATAGTTCCAGATCCACCTATAGAGCTTATAGTTCAAGGTATAGAAGAGCTTCAGAAAGTTAAGCCAGAAGTGTTGATTGCTCTAGGAGGAGGTTCTTCAATAGATGCAGCTAAAGCAATAATGGATTTTGCGAAGAAAATTACATCTGTCACAGATATGGAATTTATAGCTATCCCAACTACAAGCGGTACAGGTTCAGAGGTTACATCTTTCTCAGTAATAACAGATAAAACTAAGGGAACAAAGTATCCATTAGTTTCAGATGATCTATTACCAGATGTGGCTATATTAGATCCAGAACTAGTGAAAAGTGTACCTGGATCAATTACTGCAGATACAGGTATGGATGTAATAACCCATGCTCTTGAAGCTTATGTATCTACAAATGCTTCTGATTTTTCAGATGCTTTAGCTGAAAAAGCACTTATACTATCATTTAAATATCTTTTAAGAGCATATAATAATGGTGAAGATATAGAAGCTAGAGAAAAAATGCATAATGCATCATGTCTTGCTGGAATTGCATTTAATTCAGCTTCTCTTGGATTAAATCATGGGATAGCCCATGTTCTAGGCGGCAAATTCCATGTACCTCATGGAAGAACTAATGCTTTATTATTACCTTATATAGTTGATTTTAATGCTGACATAGTAGGATATGAGAATAATGAGTTTTCTAGAGCTGCTATTAAATATGCTAACATAGCAAAATTATTAGGATTACCTTGTAGTAATGCTAGAGCAGGAGTTAGAAGTATTGTAAATGAAATTAAAAAATTACAAAAGGAAATGAATATGCCTACCACTTTAAAAGCTTGTGGTGTATCTATGGAAGAATTAGAAAAGCTTAAAGAAGAAATTGCAAACAGTGCATTATTAGATGCATGTACTGCAACTAACCCTAAAATACCTACTCCTCTTAATGTTATTGAAATTATCGGAAAAATTAAAGAATAACATCAAAAAATGGGTTGACAGTATAAAATTTTGAATATATAATCGAAATATACACAAAGTAGTGTAATGGTTTTAAGCAAAGGGGCTTCTTGAAAATATTATGTTTTCGAGGAGCCTTTATTATTTTTATAAAATTATAGATTTATTTAAGAATAGTTGTTAAAACACAGGTAATACTAAGACTAATAATTTATATGAAAATATTATTTTAGTGTTGTCTCTAAATGCAAAGGTAAGGTGAGTATATGAGTGACGATAAGCAAAGGATCATACAGGAGTTTGTTCCAGGAAAACAAGTAACCCTTGCACATATAATAGCAAATCCTACAGAAGAGCTTTATAAAAAGCTAGGTCTTGTAGCAAGCACTAGAGATGCTATTGGTATTTTAACTATAACTCCAAGTGAAGGTTCTATAATTGCTGCTGATGTAGCTACAAAAGCTGCTGGAGTTAATCTTGGGTTTGTAGACAGATTTAGTGGTTCACTTGTTATAACAGGAGATATTAGTTCTGTAGAATCAGCATTAAAGGAAGTTACTTCTGTACTTGAAGGATTATTACAATTTACCTCTACAAAAATTACTAGAACCTAGGAGGTAACATGAAAAAAGTAATATTTATAGGAAAGACTGGAAGTGGAAAGACTACTTTGTGTCAAAAGATTCACGATTTAGATTTAGAATATAAGAAGACTCAATCGGTAGAAATTTATGATGAGTCTATAGATACTCCAGGAGAATATCTAGAAAATAGATCTTACTACAAAGCTTTGATAGTAACATCAGCAGATGCAGATGTAATTGCACTAGTATATGATTGTACTTCAGAAGAATCGTACATAGCACCAGGTTTTTGTAGTATGTTTGCTAAAGAATGTATTGGGATAGTGACAAAGATAGACATTGCTCAAAACAAAGATAGAATAAAATATGCTAAGGAAATCTTAAATGAGGCTGGAGTATCTAGAATATTTGAAGTAAATACTTTAGATGGAACTGGCATAGAGGAATTAATTAAATATTTAAGTTCATAATATAGAGGAGAATAATTAAATATGAGTAAAAAAATCATAATAGTCGATGATGAGCCTATTATTAGAATGGATATCAGAGATATCTTAGAAGCGGAGGGTTACAATGTAGTAGCAGAGGCTTCAGATGGGTTTAGTGCTGTAGAACTTTGTAAAGAGCATAAACCTGATTTAGTAATTATGGATATACAGATGCCTATACTTGATGGCATAGGAGCCAGTAAAAGAATTAGACTTGAGCATCTTGCAGGTGGAATACTTTTATTGACAGCCTTTAATGATACTGAATTTATAGAAAAGGCTAAAAGTGTAGGAGCATATGGATATCTGGTGAAACCTTTAGATGAAAAATCATTTATTCCAACAGTGGAAATGTGCTTAGCTAAAGTAGAAGAGTTTGAAGAGTTAGAAAATAACCTGGAGAAAGTTACATCAAAGTTAAACGAAAGAAAATTAATAGAAAAAGCAAAAGGTATACTTATGAAAGAATTAAATTCCGATGAAGAAGAAGCTTACAGATACATTAGAAAATTAAGTATGGATAGAAGATGCTCTATGATAGATATTGCAAAAACCTTAATAGTGGCTTATGAATAAGATAAAAGAATTATGTAATATTTATACTAATCTTACTGATGAAGATGTTAATAAAATCATAGAGGTTTCTAGCTCTATTGAGTTAATAGCTAATTTAGAGGAATGTGATGCTTTTATAGATGTGCCATCAAAAAATCCAGAAGAAGCTATAGTGGTTTCAGAAGGAAGAAAAAAAGAATCTATTTATACTAATTCTGTAGTAGGGAAAAAAGCTTTAAGAATTAATGAGCCTGGTGTAATAAGAACTCTAAAAACCGGTGAGGTTTTTAAAGGAGTAAGAGCTTTAACACAAGAAAATAGATTTGTAAGGCAAAAGGTATACCCGATTTATAATAAGGAAAAAATAATAGGAGTAATTATTGTTGAGGATGATATAAGTAATGAAATAAAAGAAGATTTTACTATTCCTAATGATGGCTCCAAAAGCAAAAGACAAAAGACACATCAGCTTATGAACTTGATAAATTCCAATAGATTGATAAATGATAACTTAGAATCTGCCATTTTAGTTTATGATGAAAATGGAATATTAAGAATTAAAAATAGAAAAGCTGATATGATTTACATAGGTAGGGGATATAATGAGCTTGAAGGAATGCATTATGATGACTTGTCCTTAGATAATACCCTATTTACTAATATTAATAAAATCTTAGAGATTACAGAAGATAATAAAGTAATAACAAAGGAAATAAAAGTTGGTAATTTTTATTATGGAATAAAAAGAATACTGATTAAGGAAGAAGACTTGAGAGTTATTGAAATAGTTCAAGATATAACAGATATAAAGAATAAGGAAGCTGAAATAATCTCTAAATCTGTTGCTATAAGAGAAATTCATCATAGAGTAAAGAATAACTTACAAACTGTAGCTTCACTTTTACGTATTCAAGGGAGAAGATGTGATAGTGAGGAAGCAAAGGTAAGTCTTCAAGAAAGTGTGAATAGGATTCTAGCTATTGCAGCAACTCATGAACTTTTATCTAAGGATATAAGTGATGAGGTAAAGATTATGAAGGTTATAAATGCTATAGTAGATAATGCTAAAAGATGTTTTTTAAACATTCAAAAGGAAATTAACATAGAAGTATCAGGTGATGATTTTTATATTGATACAGATAGAATTACTGCAATATCTCTTATAATTAATGAATTAATACAAAATTGTTATGATCATGCTTTTAATCATAGGGAATGTGGCACTATAAAAATTATTGTTACTGAGCAGGAAGAGTTTAGAGAAATATCAGTAGCTGACGATGGAGTTGGTTTTGATACTTCCATAGATAAATCTTCTAGCTTAGGAATGTCTATAGTAAAAAACTACGTATCTGATAAATTAAAAGGTGATATAGATATATTTTCTAATGATGAGGGAACTAGAATTAAATTTAGATTTCCTATAAAACTTGAATAAAATAGAACTACATTGAAGTAGTTTGATTTAAGCAAAGAGGCTTAAAGTTAAAAAAATTAATTTTCATAGTTATTTGAAAGATTAATTTGATAGCTTTAAGCTTTTTTATATTTGTATTTGGAGGTGATTTAATGAGAGAAGAACTTTTAAGTGTTGGAATTGATATTGGAACTAGTACAACTCAACTTGTATTTTCGAAACTAATCATAGAAAACACTGCTTCAAGTTTTTCAGTACCTAGAATATCAATAGTTGATAAAGAAGTAGTTTATAGAAGTGATGTTTATTTTACGCCACTTAAATCTATGACAGAAATTGATGCTGAGAAAGTTAAGGATATAGTATCTTTAGAATATAAAAAATCTGGTATCAATAAGGATGAAATACAAACAGGAGCTGTAATTATAACAGGTGAAACTGCTAGAAAAGAAAATGCCAACGAAGTACTGCATACTTTAAGTGGATTTGCAGGAGACTTTGTAGTTGCTACAGCAGGTCCAGATCTCGAAAGTATTATAGCAGCTAAAGGTGCAGGAGCTCACATTTACTCCAGTGAACATTCTACAAGTGTAGTTAATCTAGATATTGGTGGAGGAACTACAAATTTAGCTGTGTTTACTAGAGGAGATTTGAAGGAAACTGGATGTCTAGATATAGGTGGAAGACTTATAAAACTCGATAAAGACACAAATAATATAGTATATATTGCACCTAAAATACAAAATATTATAAATCAAAATAATTTTGATATAAAAGTTGGCTATAAAGCAACTAAAGAAATGTTGATTCCAGTTGTTGATGAAATGGTAAAGCTTTTAGAGGAAAGCGTAGGAATTAGGACTCAAACATCTATCTTTGAAATGATAGTTACTAATAAGTCTATTGCCTTAAATGAGGAGATTAAGTGTATATCTTTTTCAGGCGGAGTAGCTGACTACGTATATAATGAATCTCCTATAGAAGATTATTTTAAGTATGGAGATATAGGAATACTTCTTGGAGAAGCTATTAAAAACTCAGACTTATGTAAAAAATTAAAATTGGCGAGAGCAATAGAAACTATAAGAGCAACGGTAGTGGGAGCTGGCTCTCACACTATGGATATTAGTGGAAGTACAATTACATATACCCATGACAACTTCCCTATAAAAAATTTACCAATTTTAAAGCTCAGTTTAGAAGATGAGAATAGAGGTTCTGAAATTTTAGAAAAAGCTATATCAGAAAAAATTAATTGGTTTAAATATGAAAATGAACTTCAGAGTATTGCCATAGCCCTACATGGAAAGAAGAATCCTTCTTTTGCAGAAATACAAGACATGGCAAAGGGACTAGTAGGTGGGATGAAAGAACTGATTGATAGAAAGCTTCCACTTATTATAATTGTTGAAAATGATATGGCAAAGGTATTAGGTCAGGCTATTTACTCCCTTTTACATCTTGATAAGGACATAGTTTGTATAGATGGTATCAAGGTGGAAAATGGAGATTATATAGATATAGGAAAACCCGTAGCGGAAGGTAAAGTATTACCTGTAGTTATAAAAACATTAGTATTTAATTAACCGAGAGGAGGATTATCATGATTTTAAAAACTAAATTATTCGGAAAAGTATACCAGTTTAATTCAGTAATGGAAGTTATGGCAAAAGCAAACGAAGAAAAATCAGGAGATAACTTAGCAGGAATAGCTGCACAGTCAGCAGAGGAAAGGGTTGCAGCAAAAGTTGTACTTTCTAACCTTACATTGTCTGATTTAAGAAATAATCCTGCAGTACCTTATGAATTAGATGAGGTTACTAGAATAATACAAGATGACGTAAATGAAAAAATATATGCAGAAGTTAAAAATTGGACTGTAGCAGAATTTAGAGAGTGGCTACTAGATGATAATACTACAGGAGCTGATATAAGAAGAGTTTCAAGAGGAATAACATCAGAAATAGTGGCTGCTGTTGCAAAAATAATGTCTAATATGGACTTAGTATACGCAGCTAAGAAAATAAAAGTTACAGCACATTGTAATACAACTATAGGAGAACCAGGTACATTATCTGTTAGATTACAACCAAACCATCCAACAGATGATCCAGATGGAATACTTGCATCTTTAATGGAAGGATTAAGCTATGGTATTGGAGACGCAGTGCTTGGATTAAACCCAGTTGATGACTCTGTAGAGAGCGTAACAAAAGTCTTAAAGAGATTTAATGAATTTAAAGAAAAATGGCAAATACCAACTCAAACTTGTGTACTTGCACACGTTACTACACAAATGGAAGCAATTAGAAAAGGTGCGCCAGCGGATCTTATATTCCAATCAATTGCTGGTTCTGAAAAAGGAAATGAAGCATTTGGATTTACTGCTGCAACAATAGAAGAAGCAAGACAACTTGCACTTAAAGAAGGAACTGCTACAGGTCCAAACGTAATGTATTTTGAAACTGGTCAAGGTTCAGAACTTTCTTCAGATGCACACCATGGTGCTGACCAAGTAACAATGGAAGCTAGATGTTATGGATTTGCTAAGAGATTCCAACCATTCTTAGTAAATACAGTTGTTGGATTCATAGGACCTGAGTACCTATATGATGCAAAACAAGTTATAAGAGCTGGTCTTGAAGACCACTTTATGGGTAAACTTTCAGGACTTCCAATGGGATGTGACGCTTGTTACACAAACCATATGAAAGCTGATCAAAATGATATAGAAAACTTAGCGGTATTACTTGCTACAGCAGGATGTACATACTTCATGGGAATTCCTCATGGTGATGACGTAATGCTTAACTATCAAACAACTGGATATCAAGAGACAGCTACATTAAGAGAGTTATTAGGAGTAAAACCTATTAAACCTTTTGAAGAGTGGATGGGAAAAATGGGAATTATAGAAAATGGCAAGTTAACCAGAAGAGCTGGCGACGCTTCAATATTTTTAGGATAAGGGGGGACTACTGATGAACGAACAAGAATTAAAATTAATGGTTGAAAAGTTATTAGGAGAAATGGTAGAAAAATCAGGTAGTACTGACATAGTAAATCAAGTAGCAAATAAAATGAGTGCTGTAATAGGTTCAGTAGATGAAAATGGATGTATTCCAGATATCACAGAAATTGACCTTAAAAAACAACTTTTAGTTGAAAACCCTCATGATAGAGAAGGATACCTAAAAATGAAGGAAAGAACTCCAGCAAGAATAGGTATTGGAAGATCAGGTCCAAGATACAAAACTATAACTCAATTAAGAGTTAGAGCTGACCATGCTGCTGCACAAGACTCTGTGTTCTCTTATGTATCTGAAGATTTTATAAAAGAAAATAATTTAATACCAGTAAATACAATGTGTGTTGATAAAGATCAATATATAACTCGTCCTGATCTTGGAAGAAAATTTGATGAAGAAACTACTAAGTTTATAAAAGATAAGTTTTCAGGTCAAAAGGTATTAGTAGTAGTTGGAGATGGACTTTCTTCAGCAGCTATTGAAGCTAACTTAAAAGATTCAGTTCCTTCAATTAAACAAGGTTTAAAAATGTATGGAATTGAAATTGGAGATATATTATTTATTAAACATTGTAGAGTTGGAGCTATGGATGCTATCGGTGATGCAACAGGAGCAGAAGTTGTTTGTATGCTAGTAGGTGAAAGACCAGGTCTTGTTACTGCTGAATCAATGAGTGCTTATATAGCTTATAGACCAACAGCTAATATGCCAGAGGCTAACAGAACAGTTATATCAAACATCCATAAAGGTGGTACTACAGCAGTTGAAGCTGGAGCACATATAGCTGAACTTATAAAGACAATGCTTGATAAAAAAGCATCAGGAATAAATTTAAAAATATAATTTAGGGGGAATTTATTGTGATTAATGAAGCATTACGTCCAACCGTATTAAGCGTTAAAATAATTTCAAATGTAAGCCCAGAACTAGTTAAAAAATTAGAATTACAACCTCATCACAAAAGTTTAGGTATCATTACTGCTGATAGTGATGACGTAACTTACACTGCCCTTGATGAAGCTACAAAAGCTGCTGAAGTTGATGTAGTATATGCAAGATCAATGTATGCAGGTGCTGCTAATGCATCTACAAAACTTGCTGGTGAAGTTATTGGAATAATAGCTGGACCAAGTCCAGCAGAAGTAAGAAGTGGTTTAAATGCTACTATAGACTTCATGGAAAATGGATCACACTTTGTAAGTGCTAACGACGATAACTCTATAGCTTACTATGCACATTGTGTTTCAAGAACTGGAACTTATCTTTCAAAAGTAGCAGGAGTTAAAGAAGGAGAAGCAATAGCTTATCTTGTAGCTCCACCACTTGAAGCTATCTATGGATTAGATGCAGCTCTTAAGGCAGCAGATGTTGAGATGAAAGAATTCTTTGGACCTCCAACTGAAACAAACTATGGTGGTGGATTACTTACAGGTAGTCAATCAGCATGTAAGGCAGCATGTGACGCTTTTGCAGAAGCTGTCAAATCAGTTGCTCAACAACCAGTAAACTTTTAGGCGAAGGTTTAGTAAGTGAGTAAAGCATTAGGTCTAGTAGAAGTAAGAGGATACGTTGCAGCAGTAGAAGCTGCAGATTCTGCTCTAAAGGCTGCAAATGTTACTTTGATTGGACTAGAAAAAATAAAAGGTGGAATAACCACTATTAAAATTATTGGAGATGTAGGAGCGGTAAAGGCTGCAGTTGATGCAGCCAGGGCTTCTGTAGAAAGTTTAGGTACTTTTAGAACTGCTCATGTGATACCAAGAGTAGATTCCCAAGTTGAAGATTTATTCTTTGAAGGACATAAAAAATCACAAGAGGTATCTATAGAATCATCCAGTGAAAAAAGGGATACAAAAGATAAGGAAAAAACAGAAACTCCGGTTAAGAAAAAAGAAGAGGCTTTAGTCAAGAAAAAAGTAGAAACTTCTGAAGTGGGAATTGTAGAAAAATTTACAGAAGAAAAATCAGAAGCTAAAGAAGAAGCTAAAGAGGAAAATAAGGAAGTAGAGCCTCAAATAAACAATATAGAAGAAATTAAAAAAAATGATTTCAAAGATAATATAGATTATAACTCTATGAAAGTAGAAGAGTTAAGAAGATTAGTTAGAACTTTAAAAATTCCGAATATGACAAATAAACAAATTAAATTTGCCAAAAAGGATGTGCTTATTAAAACTATACTAGAATATAACAAAGCAGGTGAAAAATAATGGAACTTACAGATAAAGATTTAGCGTCTATACAAGAGGTTAGAAATCTAATTAAAACAGCTAAAGCTGCTCAAGCAAAGTTGGCTAAAAAATCTCAAGAAGAGATTGATAGAATAGTTAAGGCTATGGCTGAGGCTGCTGCAGCAAATGCAGAGAAGCTAGCTAAAATGGCAGTTGAAGAAACTGGATTTGGGATATGGCAGGACAAAGTAATTAAAAATATTTTTGGGTCTACATATATCTATGATTATATCAAGGATCTAAAAACTATTGGTATAGTTGCAGAAGATGAAGAGAAAAAAGTTATGGATGTTGCAGTACCTATGGGAGTAATTGCAGGATTAATTCCTTCAACTAATCCAACATCAACAACTATGTATAAAGCTCTTATATCATTAAAATGTGGAAACGCAATAGTATTTTCACCACATCCAAATGCTAAAAAAAGTATATTAGAAACAGTTAGAATTATTAATGAAGCAGCTGTAAAGGCTGGATGCCCAGAAGGAGTTATTGGATGTATTACAATTCCAACCCTTCAAGCTACAGATGAATTAATGAAAAACAAAGATACAGCTATGATACTTGCAACTGGTGGTTCAGCAATGGTTAGAGCAGCATACTCTTCAGGTACACCAGCACTTGGAGTTGGACCAGGAAATGGTCCAGCATTTATCGATAAGAGTGCTGATATTAAAGTTGCGGTTAAGAGAATAATGGATTCTAAAACTTTTGATAATGGAACAATCTGTGCTTCTGAGCAATCAGTGATTATAGAAGAAGCTATTAAAGATAGAGTAGTGACTGAATTCAAAAATCAAGGAGCATATTTCTTAAGCCCAGAAGAAGCAAAACAACTTGGTAAATTTATAATGAGAGCTAATGGAAGTATGAATCCACAAATAGTTGGTAAGAGTGTAGAAACTATTGCAAAACTTGCTAATTTAACTAACGTACCTTCTTCAGCAAGAGTACTTATTGCAGAAGAAACAGAAGTAGGACACAATGTTCCATATTCAAGAGAAAAACTAGCTCCAATTCTAGGATTCTATGTTGAAAAGAGTGTAGATGATATAGAAGCTAAGTGTAGAGAAATACTTATTAATGAAGGCGCTGGTCACACATTCTCAATGCACTGTGAAGACAAGGAACTAGTAAAAAGATTTGCTCTTAGTATGCCGGTATCAAGAATACCAGTAAACACTCCAAGTACTTTAGGAGGAATAGGTGCTTCTCTAAATATAGTACCTGCTTTAACCTTAGGTTGTGGAGCTATTGGTGGAAGTGCAACATCTGATAATGTAGGACCACTTCACCTTGTAAATATCAAAAAAGTAGCTTATGGAGTTAGAGAAATTGAACATTTTAGAGGTGGAAGTAGCAATTCAGTTAATGGAAATAATAGTTCACTTTCATCTGCAGACACAGAAGAGCTTGTTAATTTACTTGTTAAGAAAATAATAAGTGAATTAAGATAATAAAATAAAATTTCAAAGTATATTGGTTAAATTTAAGGAGGAATTTATAATGGCAAACGCAAATGCATTAGGAATGATTGAAACTAAAGGATTAGTAGCAGCGATAGAAGCTGCAGACGCAATGGTTAAAGCTGCTAACGTACAACTAGTAGGAAAAGAACAAGTTGGTGGCGGTCTTGTAACTGTACTTGTAAGAGGAGATGTTGGAGCTGTTAAAGCTGCTACAGATGCTGGAGCAGCAGCTGCTGAAAGAGTTGGAGAATTAATATCAGTTCACGTAATCCCAAGACCACACTTTGAAGTAGATGCTGTTTTACCAAAAACACAGGAAACAGTTTAATTTAGGTTTGTGTAGAGATGTATTGCTAAAATAAGCAATACGTCTCTTACATCTAATGAGGGATGTGAAGATATGTCAGTATTAACTGAAAGTGAAGTTAGAAGACAGTTAAAGGGAACAGACTTTAAGGAATATACCGAATTTAGAGTTCTAAAAGGGCAAATAGTAACCCCATCTGCAAAATCATTTTTGTCAGAAAATAATATTAAATTGAAGTATGTAGATTCTTTAGAGGAAGTAGTGCATGAAGTAAAAAAGGTAAAAGAAGAAGTACCTGTAAAGTTACAAACGAGAGAAGAAAAAAGTAAATATATAACTGTATTTGGTGCTGAATTAATGGAAAAACCTGAGCATATGACACATTTAAATGGAAACTTATTAGTGTTTAAAGATCATAAGATAATAGCGCTGAGAGGAAAGTTAGATTCTCTTGAGTCTAAGATATTGGAAACTCAAGTTATTACTCATAAATTAGGAGCTTCAAAGCTAACAGAAGACCTTGAAGAGATATTAAAGTTTGTAAGAGGTCTCCTTAGATGTGAAGTAGTTAATGAACCAGTAGGAGAATTTAAACTTCTTGGTATGACTCCAGAAGAATTGAGAGAAAAATCTCATTATCCAAAGAAATATTATGGGATTGGTCATGAGCCAGTAGCGTTTTCTATGGGTGAGGCTGTTGTGGCATTAAATTCTTGTAGAACAACTATAAGAGAAACTGAACTTTTAGCTTATACCGCATTTAAAGGGGAGTATGGTGATGTTCAAAGGCCGGATATAATAAAGGCATTAAATAGATTATCATCCTTGTTTTGGATAATGATATTTAAATATAGAACTGGAGAATACAGTTAAAGCAGGAGGATGAAATATGAATAATCTTTTAGTAGAAGATATCATAGATGAAGTAATAAAGAGAGTAAAAAAAGAAGCTTTTATAGAAGTTGAAGCCTCAGGAAAACACGTTCACCTATGTGAAGAACATATAAACATATTATTTGGACGTGATTATCAGTTAAATAAGGTTAAAGACTTATCACAACCAGGTCAATATGCATGTAAAGAAAGAGTTACTATAACAGGACCTAAGGGTTCACTAAAGAATGTTGTTGTTCTTGGACCTGCAAGGAAATCTACACAAGTAGAAATTTCATTAACTGATGCAACAGTTCTTGGAATTAAGGCTCCTGTTAAAGAGAGTGGTAAAATAGAAGGTACTCCTGGAATTACAATTTCTACAGAACGAGCTACTCTTACAATAGATAAAGGAGTAATTGTTGCTAAAAGGCACATACACATAACTCCAGAAGATGCAGAGAAGTTTGGTGTGAAAGATAAAGAAATCATTCAAGTAAAGGTTTATGGTAATAGACCCCTAATATTTGATGATGTTGTCATAAGAGTAAGCCCAGACTTTAGAACATATATGCATATAGACTATGATGAGGCTAATGCTTGTGGATTTACGAAGGGAACTCTTTGTAGAATAGTTAAGTAGGCCTCAAAAAGGAGGTATATAAATGAACTATGATAAACTTGTGGACTTAATAGTAAAAGAAGTTTATAAAAAGTTAGAAGAAACAAATAAAAATATTGTAAAACATAAGATAGCTGTAATAATTGGAGATGTAGAGTTGGATCCTATTACTAAATCTAATTTAGATGAAGAATATACTGTGACTTCATATAATGAAGAACAAATAGAAGCTGACATAGCCATAGTTTCTACACTATCTATAAAGTCCATGGCAAATATAGCTACGCTAACTGGTATTAATGAAGAAGAAAACTTTATCATTAATATGCTATTAGCAGGTAAGAAGGTATATGTCCTTGAAAATGGTCTAGAGTATAGAAAGTATAAAAATACTGCTCCAAGAGCACTATATAATAAGTATTTAAGCTTTGAAAGAGAGCTTAAAGTTTATGGAATTGATATAGTTGAGTTTATTGAAAAAGTTGAAGATAAAACCACAAGAAAAGAAGAGTATAAAAAAGTTGAAGATATTAGTATATTAGAAACTTCAAATTTTATATCAGAAGAGATGAGCTTCGAAATTAGAAATAAGAAACTTATTAGTGAGATGGATCTTAGGAAGCCATTTATGAATGGAATGAAATCTGTGGTAATAGATAAAAAAAGCATAATCACTCCATTGGCTAACGACTTTATAAGAATTCATAATCTGAAAGTTAAAAGAGTTTAGCGGAGGATAATATGGTTATAGGTAGAGTTGTTGGTAGATTATGGGCAACTAGAAAAGATGAAAAGCTAAATGGTCAAAAGTTTTTAATAGTGAGGCTACTTAAAGATATAGATGTAGAAGAAACAGGCTTTTTTGTAGCAGCGGATAGTGTAGGTGCAGGTACTGGAGACAATGTACTTATAACTAGAGGTGGTGCAGCTAGAGTGTCACTAGGAGAAAGAGATGTACCTGTGGATGCAACTATAATAGGAATAATTGATTCAATAGAGGTGGAAAATGAGTAAAAGTATTGGAGCAATTGATTTTAAAAGTATAGCTAAAGGCATTGAAGTTGCAGATGAAATGGTGAAAAAAGCTGATGTTGATGTACTATATCTTAAAACTATATGTCCTGGAAGGTTTTTGGTTATATTAACAGGAGATGAAGGTGCTATAAGAACAACCCTTGACCACGGGATTTTCTCTGGTCAGGGGCATATAATAGATAGTTGTATTATAAATAGTGTCCATAATAATATTATACAAGCTTTGAAAAGTAGGTTTGTAACTAAGGCTAATGGGGCCATAGGAGTAATGGAGACCAATAGCGTAAGTAGTGGTCTTAAAGCGTTAGATATTGCTCTTAAGGGAGCCAATTTAAATTTAGTAAAACTACAAGTAGCATCTGGAATAAGTGGTAAACTTGTTTATATTATTTCTGGTGGGCTTAGTGATGTAGAGCATGGAATAAATATAGCTAAAGAAGCTATAGAAGAAAAACGAATTGTTCATGCATCAGTAATACCTTCGCCAGATGAACTTATCATTAAGTATTTAACATAAAAGCTTAAACTTTAGTTTACACAGTTAACAGTATAAATAAATTGAATAAATAAAGAATTAACTTATTAAGGAGATGAAACAATGGGAATTAACGAGATAATCGTATATATCATGGTTGTATTTATGGCCCTTGGAGCCATAGATAAGTGTTTAGGAAATAAGTTTGGACTGGGAGAAAAGTTCGAAGAAGGTTTCATGGCTATGGGTTCTCTTGCAATTGCAATGATAGGAGTTATCTGTCTTGCACCAGTACTTGCAAATATATTAGAACCAGTAATAGTACCAGTATTTAATTTCTTAGGAGCAGACCCAGGTATGTTTGGAGGTACATTACTTGCAAACGATATGGGAGGAGCTTCGCTTTCTAAAGCTCTTGCAGTAGATTCTCAAGCAGGAATGTTTGGCGGATTAATAGTTGGTTCAATGATGGGTGTTACTATAGTATTTACAATTCCAGTTGCCCTTGGAATAATAGAAAAAGAAGATCATAAATTCTTAGCTATGGGAGTATTAGCAGGGGTTATTACAATTCCATTAGGAGCTTTTGTTGGTGGTCTTGTAGCTGGATTCCCAATCATTATGGTGCTAAAAAACTTAATTCCAATAGTAATAATTGCAGCACTTATAGCTTTAGGACTTTGGAAATTTGAAAATGCAATAATTAAAGGATTTACAGTTTTCGGGAAGTTTGTAGTAATAGTTATAACTTTAGGATTAGCAGCGGCTGTAATTGAAGCATTAACAGGAATTGTTGTAATTCCAGGAATGGCACCAATTTCTGATGGTATTGAAACTGTTGGAGCAATAGCAATAGTTCTTGCTGGAGCATTCCCACTAGTATACGTAATTACGAAAGTATTCCAAAAACCATTAATGGGATTAGGTAAAGTTTTAAAAATGAATGATATAGCAGCAGCTGGTATGGTTGCAACGCTTGCTAATAGTATTCCAATGTTCGGAATGATGAAGGATATGGATAACAGAGGTAAAATAATTAACGTTGCTTTTGCAGTATCTGCAGCCTTTGTATTTGGAGATCACTTAGGATTTACAGCAGGATTTAATTCAGAAATGATATTACCAATGATAGTTGGTAAATTAGTTGCAGGAATTACAGCAGTATTTGTAGCTATATTTATTGCAAACAATGCAGCTAAAAAGGAGGAGGCTAAATAATGATGGAAAATATCGATAAAAGCTTATTAGAAAAATTAGTTAGACAAATAATAGAAGAAAAACTTACAGGAGCTTCTAATGATTCTGTAGATTTTGTAAGAAATAAAGATGCAAGCGGAATTATCTCTGTTAAACTACCAACAGTTAGAGTAGACGAGTCAAATAGGCTTGATACTGGAAATAGCAGTGATATAGTATATACAAAAGATTTATTCACTCTTGAGGAAAGTAAAAGATTAGGTTGTGGAATAATGGAGATGAAAGAAACAACCTTCGATTGGACTTTAAACTATGATGAAATAGATTATGTTATAGAAGGACATCTAGACATAGTAATAGATGGAAGACTTGTATCAGCAGATGCTGGAGAATTAATTTTAATACCAAAAGGAAGCACAATTAAATTCTCAGTTCCAAACTATGCTAGATTCATATATGTAACATATCCAGCAGATTGGGCAACTCAAAACTAATAAATTAATTAACATACCAATACAGACTATATCCAAATTTTATTTAGATATAGTCTGTATTTTTAGTTTAAATATAAACTAATAGAATATTAAATATTCTATTACTGTAATTTCTATCAGAGCTTATTATTAATATAGATGACTATGTTGAATTTTAAGTCTACCATTAACTTTAATATGAATAATTATTGTTATTATGCTACTCAATAATAGAAAGGCATAAAAGCTAATTACACGGCTTAATAGCATTGCAGAGAGCAATAATTCTTTTGAAAAGAATATTTTAAATAATATCATAAAGCTACTTTCACTGGCACCTACTGCACCAGGCAAAGGCAAAGAAGAGACTGCTATAGTTAATAAGGCTTGTATAGAAAGTACATCTATAATGCCATAAGTATTTAATCCAAAAGATTTATATATGAAATATGGAACTAAATACATGGCTGTGATTTGTAAAACTGTAACTATTAAAACCTTAACAATTAGTAAAGGATTATTTTTGATATAATTAGCACCATTAGCATATTCATCAAGGTGAACATCAATTTTAGATAGAGTATACTCTGTATTTTTTATAATTTTAAATTTTGATAAGAGTTCAACAATAAATTTAATAAATTTACCAACTAAATTTTTAGAAAATATAGCTGCAAATATAAAACCTATTATAAATACATTTATCATAACTCCGTAAATTAACAGCCATTTAATGCCACGTATATTATTTATTATAAAAGTATATTTAAAAAGATACATAAGTAGTCCATATAAAAGCATTACTGATTGATAGACTATGGCAATTATTAACAAAGTTAAAGAAGAATAGGATATATTTATATTATCCTTTTTCATATAGTATACTTGTGCTGGCTGACCACCAGATGATGAAGGAGTAATAGCACTAAAGTAAAATCCAATAAAGGAATAACCAATACATTTTTTAAAAGGTACTTTTATATTTAAATTTTTAAGTATAATATAAATAACATAAGCTTCAAAAATTATAAATAGACACATCATAGAAAATGCTATGAATAAGTAAATAGGATTAATTGTGTTTATTACAGGGATTAGTGAAGTTATCGAAGTATCTTTAAAAAGTAAGTAAAAAGTAATAGCAATGAGTAAGAACATAAAAATTAAACTTCCATAGTAGTTTTTAAACTTGTCTTTTTTTATAGATTTTTGCACAATTA
This sequence comes from Clostridium sulfidigenes, assembly GCF_000732635.1. GTDB lineage: Bacteria > Bacillota > Clostridia > Clostridiales > Clostridiaceae > Clostridium_J > Clostridium_J sulfidigenes. The sequence goes on from NZ_JPMD01000007.1 coordinate 19,924, forward strand.
ATGTCCTAACCTTTCTGGTGTTATAAATTTATAACCTACTAATTTTAACTTAGGTAAAACTGTAGATAATGCTTCAATGGTTTTAAGAGGAGCATTGAAGGCACCCCCTGAATTCTCTCCTGCATCATGTAGACATATAATAGAATTTCTATCAGTGCGTAGTATTAACTTTGAAGATATAGAATCTACTGTAGCGTATTTACTCCAATCTTCTGCCATAACATCCCATAAAATCATTTTTAAACTATACTTTTTAACAAAAAAGTTTGTAAAGATATTACTATGTCCCCAAGGAGGTCTATAATAGTTGATTTGATAATTGAAGTTTTTCATGATTTCTATACTATTTTTAAAATCTTTTTTCGTATATTTATAGCTATAAAAGAGAGCATTTTTATGAGCTAAAGAATGTAGTGCTATAGTGTGCCCTTCTTTATGCATACGATAGATTATTTCAGGATTATTCTTAGCATTCTCTGCAACAACAAAGAAGGTAGCTTTAATTTGATTTTCTTTAAGCACATCTAAAAGATTATTAGTATATCTTTCATCAGGGCCATCATCAAAGGTTAGCATTATTTCATTATCTTTATTAGTGAGTTTAATAATATTTGAATTTATATATTTGTTGTATAAAGTTGGTATAATTGAATGAATTAGAAAAATAATTATAATAATAGCCATTAAAGTAGTAAAGTACATTAAGCACACGCTCCATCCATATTAGGTTCTAAAGTAAGTAATACTTTTTCAATTGATGTACAATCAAATTGTTTTTTGAAATTTTTTATATTATTAGAAAGATTATCTAGTATTGCATCATCAAAAATAACTTTTTTTATTTTATCAAAACATTTATCAGGACTTGTCTCAAGAACCTTTCCAATACCATTGTTTAATATAAAGTTAGTATTATTAATTTCTTGTTGAAGAAAAGGCTTAAAGGCAATTAAAGGTGTTTCTGAGAAAATACTTTCAAATAAAGTTATTCCACCAGGTTTAGAAAGTATTAAATCTGCTTTTTGCATATATTTATAAACCTCATCAGTATATCCAAGTACATTAATATTTTCATATTTTCCATAAAGCATATTATAGATTTCAGTATTATTTCCTGTAATAACTGTAGTCTTTACATTTTCTAAAGAATTAAGCTGGTTATAAAATTCCTTAGACTTGGGTAATAGCCCTAATCCACCGCCCATAATAAGGAGCTGTTTTTCATTAGAAGAACTATTAGTTATAGATTTTTTAAATTCCTCTTTTACAGGTATTCCATTAATAAATATTTTGTTTTCAGGAACACCTTTTAAAATTAAATCCTTTTTTAAAGAGTTACTTCCAACTAAATAACAATTAGTATTATCATTAAGCCACTCTGAATGACTACTAATATCCGTTATGCAAGTTATAAGCGGAAGAGATGGATTATATTTCATCTTATATCTTGATATTAGTTGAGAGCAAAAGGGTAGAGTAGAAATAATAATATTAGGTTCTACATCTTTAATTAGGTTATCAAGCTTAGGAAGAAAGTATTTTAAAAACATAGGATTCATATTATATTTTCTATTTTCCGTAATTTTATAAACTTGATTATAAAACACACTACCTTTGTTCACCATAACATTAAAAGCCTTATAAATTGCATTGGAATAATTTGGTAATGAGTATTCAAAAACATCCTTTATAACTACTGATGCATTAGGATGATTAGACTGAATTTGTTCACATAAAGATTTAGATACTGAATAATGGCCCATACCAAATTTTCCTGTAAGAATTAATATTTTCATATTTTAACCCCCCATTAATTCTACATAATTTTTACTATGGTTTTATTTTACATGGTAAATCTTAAGAAATACCTTTAATAAATCTTAAGATTTATTAAAGATTTGGAGGAAATTATTAAGCTAAACATAAATTAATAATAAATTACTATATGAAATAGAGAAATAAAGACCTTATATATATAATAAAAAGGATTGTCTCAAAAGAATTAACTTTGAGACAACCCTTTTAAAAATATTATTTAAGGTTATCTAGTTTTTTATTGTACATAAACATGTAAAGTGAAGCAGAAAATATAACTATGTATCCTAAAATACTTATGATATCAGGGGATTGGTTAAATATTACCATGCTTATAATAGCTGAAAAGATTATATTAGAGTAATCAAAAATTGATATTTCTTTTGCAGGTGCATACTTATAGGCTAGAGTAATTCCAAATTGTCCTATAGTTGCAAAGATACCGGCTAATATTAAGTAGGTAAATTGAATCAAAGTCATAGGTGTATAAGAAAATATCATAAATGGAAAAATTGTTATTACAGAAAAGCAAGAAAAATAAAACACCACAGTATAATGCTTTTCACGGTTTCCAATGGCTCGAACGCAGGTATAGGCAGAGCCAGCAAATATGGCAGATGAAAGCCCTATGAGGTAAGGAATTATGTCTAAACTAAAAGCAGGCTTTATAATAAGTAGTGATCCAAGGAAACCAATAGCAATGATAGTAATATGCCTTAGCTGTAATCTTTCTTTTAAAAAGATAGCAGAGAAAAGTATTACAAAGAAAGGACTTAGCTTATTAAGCATATTAGCATCTGAAAGAATAAGATGGTCTATAGCATAAAAGTTTAATATTACTCCTAATGTGCCTAAAGTGGATCTCATAATAAGAAGCTTTTGGTTTTCTTTTTTGCCAAAGAAACTTTCTTTGTGATATATAATCATACCAAGGGCTATGACAAAAGAAACTATGTTTCTAAAAAAAGCCTTTTGCATAGAGGGTAAATCTCCAGATAGCTTTACAAAGGCAGACATCATTGCAAAGCCAAAGGCAGATAAAATAATTAATATTATTCCTTTAATTCTATTACTCATAGTACGTCTCCAATCTTAAGTTAATTTTTATAAACTATTTTAAAATACAGTTTATGTATCATAGTAAAGTTATAAATGCAATTCAAATGATATTACTTATCAATTATAATTATCCACTATTTCATAAATTTTTCAAGGGAATAGGGATATTTACGAATGTTATGTAAATTTAATTTATATTTATAGTTAATGACCTAAAGTTATATATGTATTATTTAATATGGAGTCCATAAAGATTGTTGAATAAGTTATGCTAGTAGTATATAATTTAAGTTAAATGAATAATAGTTTAAGGTACATTAAGTTTAATAGGGAAAGTGGTTAAAAGCCACTGCAGCCCCCGCTACTGTGTACGGATACAAGTCATGATACCACTGGTAATTTACTGGGAAGGGAATGATGAGGATAAGCCGTGAGCCAGGAGACCTGCCTAAAACTTTGTTAGTTGAGACCTTCGGAGGGAAGAGTATATCAAACTATTTTTTAGTTTAATAAATTTAGTTATGTGTATTAACACCCTTATCTTAGAGGATAAGGGTGTTTTTAGTTATAATAAAACTATTTACAGAATAAATTTTACAGAATAAATTTAGATGGAGTGATAAGAGTGGATGAATTAAAAAAGTTATTAAGTGGTATTGAAGAGGTAAATAGAGAAGTAATGAATAATTCTAAGAATTACATAGATCATTTAAGCAAACCTATAGGAAGTTTAGGAGTATTAGAAGAGATTGTTGTAAAACTTAGTGGTATTAAGGGTGAGCATATAAAAGAAATAAAAAAGAAAAATATAGTTATAATGTGTGCTGATAATGGAATTCAAGAATCAGGGGTTTCTTCATGCCCAAGAGAGGTAACAGCTACAGTTACAGAAAATTTTGTAAAGGGTACTACTGGAGTGTGTATATTAAGTAGATACTACAATAATGATACTACTGTGGTTGATATAGGAGTGGATAAGGAATTTACTGATCCTAGAATAATTAACAGAAAGATTAGATATGGTACAAGTAATATGACTAAAGGTCCTGCAATGACTAGGGAAGAAGCTATCAAAGCTATAAAGATAGGAATTGATATTGTTAAGGAGTTAAAAAATCAAGGATATGATTTAATAGGAACTGGTGAGATGGGAGTAGGTAATACAGCTACTTCTGCAGCTATAATAAGTGTATTCTCTGGAATTGATAGTGATTTAATAGTTGGTAAAGGCTCAGGTCTAACAGATGATGGATTGTCCCATAAAAAGGCTATGGTAAAAAAATCTATTGAAATAAATAAGCCTAACAAAAATGATGTAATAGATGTGCTTAGTAAGGTAGGTGGATTTGATATAGCTGGCCTTTGTGGAGTATTTTTAGGAGGTGCTATATATAAAGTGCCAGTGGTAATTGATGGGCTTATATCATCAGCTGCAGCTATTTGTGCAAAGGAATTAAGCTCAAAGGCTTCAGGGTATATGTTTGCATCTCACCTATCAGCAGAACCAGGAGCACAATATGCAATGAAAACTTTAGGACTTGAACCTATGTTTAGTTTAGGAATGAGATTAGGTGAAGGTAGTGGATGTCCAATAGCCTTTGGAATAATAGAGAGTGCTGTTTTTACTATGAATAATATGGATTCCTTTAATGAAGCTGGCATAGATAAAAAGGATTATATAGATATAAGAAAACAATAGAATATGAACCGGTGTAGATAGGTTATTGATATACAGATTTTTATAAAGGAGTGTAGTAATTGAAAATATATATAGTTAGACACGGTGAAACAGAAGAAAATATAAAAAAGACTTACTACGGGGATATAGACTGTGAGCTAACAGAAAAGGGAATTAAGCAAGCAGAATTGGTAGGAGAAAAATTGAAGCATATAAACTTTGATAAAGTGTTTTGTAGTGAAAAAAAAAGAGCAAAGGAAACCCTTAAAAAAATATATGAAGGAGAAGGGGTTAAAGTAGATTCTAGATTGAATGAAAGAAACTTTGGAATCTTTGAAGGAAAAAACTATAAGCAGTTACAAGATTCATTTAAGTTAGAATATGATACTTGGACAAATGATTGGAAGGAGTATTCCATAGAGAAGGGAGAGAGCTTTATAGAGGTTTATAATAGAGTGAAAAGCTTTATGGAAGAACTAAAAAAAGAATCAGTTGAGAATATACTTATTTGTACCCATGGAGGAATTATAAGAACAATATATACTTATATATTGGAAGGTAGTTTAGATAATTATTGGAGGTTTAATTCTAAAAATGCAGATTTGTCCATAATTAAATTAGAATACGGGTACTTTTATATTGATAGTATAATTCCAGTAGAATTTTAATATTAATTAATTTGTTTATGAGGATAAAAGAAGAGGAGAAAGAAAATGAGTAAATTAACTTTAGTTACTGGTGGATGTAGAAGTGGGAAAAGTAAATATGGAGAAAATCTACTTAAACATACTGATGATGTATTATATATAGCAACAGCTATAGTAACAGACGATGAAATGAAGCACAGAATAGAAAAGCATAAGGAAAGCAGAAATAAAAATTGGCAAACCTTGGAAAGCTATAAAGACTTATATAAAAAAATAGAGAGATTTACTGAAAGATATATTTTTTTAGATTGCGTTACTATAATGACTACCAATTTAATGTTTGAAATCACTACAAATTACGATAATATAAGTGATGATGAAACAGATAAAATATGTGATAGCATAAAGAATGAATTTACATTATTCTTAGAAAAGTGTAAAGAGTTAGATAAGGAAGTTGTATTAATTACCAACGAAGTTGGATGGGGATTAGTGCCTGAAAACAAATTATCTAGAATTTTTAGAGATATTCAAGGGTTTATAAATCAACATGTAGCAAATATTTGTGATGAGGTATATTTAGTTTGTTGTGGACAAGGACTAAAAATAAAGGGATAGACGAGGAGCAGTGTTATGATTAAAAATTTGATAATTTTAGCTATAATAGCTATTATGGTATTAGGAGCCATAGGAAAAGAAAAGATTTTCTTTAATAATTTTCTTTTGTTATTCCAATTTATAACTAGAATACCAGTAAATATATCTCTGGCTTGTGAGAAAGAAAATTTTAAAAAAGCTACTTTATATTTTCCCGTAGTAGGAGCTATTCTTGGGGCTATTGAATACTTAATTTTTTATATTACATCTATATGGTTGCCATTACCTATGGTTGCTATAATTACAGTTATAGTTGGAATATTTATTACAGGTGGACTTCACATGGACGGACTAGGAGATACCTGTGATGGATTCTTTTCTTTTAGAAGTAGAGAGCGAATAATTGAGATAATGAAGGATAGTAGAGTAGGTTCTTTTGGAGTATTAGCCATGATTATAGATATAGCAGTTAAGGCTTTAGGAATATATTATATAGGAACAAAATCTATAGGTTATATGATAATAGTAGTACCAATGATAAGTAGATTATTTACTGTATTTATTGCTTTAATAGGAAAGTCAGCTAAGAAAGAAGGTACTGGGAATTTTTACATTGGAAATACTAATGGTGTATATTTTACAGGAGCATTAACTCTTACTTTACTTATTGGAAGTTTATTCTTTAATATTAAATATATTATTATACTTTTACTTGGTGGACTTATAGTTACTATAATATTTAATCTGTTTTGTAATAGCAAAATAGGAGGGCATTCTGGAGATACCTTGGGTGCCAATAATGAAATTGTTGAGCTAGCTTTATTTATACTAATTAGTAGTATGATTTTTTAAGAAAATAATGGTTATCTATATATTTTTAAATCTGGTATTGATATAATTATAATATTGTTTAGAAAATTGTATATAATTAATATTGTAGTTTGCATCTTGAATTTTAAATTTAGGATGCAAACTTAATTTAAATATTATATTACTTAAATGTTAGCTCCGTAGAGAGTTTTATATTTTTGAAAATTAGAATATTATATTAGAAT
>NZ_JPMD01000008.1 GCF_000732635.1 Clostridium sulfidigenes
AATTTACTGGTAACAGAAACGCACGATATACCTCTATTATAAAATTTCGAGAACCTAATTAGTATTGGGAAATTAAATATTATGTGGTATAATAAGAAATAGTAGGAATGAATTGTGAAAAAATAAATAATTAAAATTTCAAATAAAGAATTTAAAATTAGGGGGAATAAAAAAATGGTAAGATATCGTTGTTCAGTATGTGGATATATTCATGAAGGGGAGTTGCCAGAAGGTTTTAGATGTCCTAAATGTAAACAACCAGCCTCAGTATTTGTTAAAATTGAAGAAGAAAAAGAAACTAAAAATATTTATGCAGGAACAAAGACAGAAAAGAATTTGATGGAAGCTTTCTCAGGTGAAAGTCAGGCGAGAAACAAATATACATACTTCGCCAATATTGCACAAAGAGAAGGATATGATCAATTAGCTGAAATTTTTCTTATGACAGCTAGAAATGAACAAGAGCATGCTCGTATATGGTATGAAGAGTTGGGTAATTTGGGAAATACTGCTGAAAATCTTTTACATGCAGCTGAAGGTGAAAACTATGAGTGGACAGACATGTATGATGGTTTTGCAAAGGATGCAGAAGCGGAAGGATTTAAGGAGTTAGCTGAAAGATTTCGTAGAGTGGCTGCTATTGAAAAATCTCATGAAGAGCGTTATCGTAAATTACTAAAAAATATTGAAATGCAGCAGGTATTTGAAAAAGGTGAAGAAGCTATGTGGGAATGTCGTGTTTGTGGACATCTTGTAATGGGAAAAAAGGCTCCTAAAGTTTGTCCTGTATGTAAATATTCTCAAAGTTATTTCGAAGTTAGAAAAGAAAATTATTAGTTGTAAGCCGTCACTTATTGTGGCGGTTTTTTTATTTTGCATATTAATATCAATATATAGTTCTTTATATAATTCAAAGTAATGGTTTATAAATATGTAAACATTATAATTTTTATTGACAATGGATAATATTTTTGTTATTGTTTAAAAGTATGAAATTTGTGTGAACTTATATTAGGAGGATATTATGCAAGAAACAAAGGTTAAAGTAGTAGTAGCTGATCCGTCGGCAATAGGTTTATTTGGACTAGCAATGGTAACATTAGTAGCATCATCTCAAAAGTTAGGATTAACAGAGGGAGTATCTTTAGTATTACCATGGGCAATATTTTTAGGAGCAACAGCACAATTGTTGGCTTGTTTAAATGATTTTAAGCATAACAACACTTTTGGAGCAACTGCTTTTGGTGCTTATGCATTCTTTTGGTATGGTGTTGGTTTTACTTGGTTAATTCAAAATGGAGTATTTGGACCAGCCCTAGCAGCTAAAGCTGACATAAATCAATTAGGAGTTGCTTATTTAGGGTATTTAATTTTTACAATATTTATGACTATAGGTGCAATGGAAACTCATAAGGTGTTATTTACAATATTCCTATTGATAGATTTCCTATTCTTAGGATTAACACTAACAACTTTTGGAATAATGGAGCATGGAACACATATGCTAGCTGCTTATTCTGAGTTAGCAATAGCTTTAGTATCTTTCTATGGTTCAGCAGCAGCAGTATTAAATACTCACTTTGGAAGAGTATTCTTACCTGTTGGAAAACCTTTTGGAATATTTAAGAAGTAATATTTAGGTGATGAACTTTTTCATCACCTTTTGTATATCCGTGATATACAAAATTAGATTCTAATTTTTATAGTGGTTATAAAGGTTTAAAGCCCCCAAGGATAGTTTATAAGCTATCCTTGGGGGCTTTTATATTTATATATTTATATAAGAATTACACTAGTATTTAATTTCTATTTAGAAATATTTATTTTTTTACCTTCTTTACGCCACTTACTATATTCAGCTGTTGCTGTGAAAAGTGCATCTGTGGATGAGTTAAGTGCAGTTTCAGCAGAATCTTGTATAACACCTACGATAAAACCTACACCAACTACCTGCATAGCAATGTCACTTGGTACTCCGAATAAGCTACATGCTAGAGGGACAAGCAATAGTGAACCTCCAGCCACTCCAGAAGCTCCACAAGCACTTACCGCAGAAAGTACACTAAGAATTATTGCTGTACCAATATCTACTTGGATACCAAGAGTATGAACAGCTGCAAGAGTTAAAACAGAAATAGTAATAGCTGCACCAGCCATGTTGATTGTGGCACCTAAAGGAATTGATACTGAATAAGTATCTTTATCTAATCCAAGTTCTTCACATAAACTCATATTTACAGGAATATTAGCAGCGGAACTACGTGTAAAGAATGCTGTAATTCCACTTTCTTTTAAGCATTTAAATACAAGTGGGTATGGATTTTGACGAATAGCTACATACACCATTATTGGATTTACAACAAGAGCTACAAAAATCATACTTCCAAGTAGAAGTAAAAGTAATTTTCCATAGCTAAGAAGTGAAGCTATTCCACTTGTAACGATAGTATCAACTACAAGTCCCATGATTCCTAAGGGTGCAAAATTTATTACCCATACAACCATTTGAGATAATGCATCAGAAACATTGGAAATTATTAATTTTGTAGAACTTGCAGCATTTTTTAAGGCAAAACCAAGAATTACTGCCCAAGCTAATATACCAATGTAGTTAGCATTAAAAAGAGCCTTTACTGGATTATCAACTAGGTTTAATAGTAATGCTTTAAGAACTTCTACTACACCGCCAGGAGGAGTAATGTTTTCTACACCAGCTACAAGGGTTAGGCTTACCGGGAACATAAAGCTTGCAATAACAGCTACAAGTCCAGCTAAGAATGTTCCTAAAAGATAAAGAATAATAACGGTTTTCATATTGGTTTCATGACCACTTTTGTGTTGGGAAATAGCACTGGTTACCAAAAATAAGACTAGGATAGGTGCAATGGCTTTTAAAGCACCTACAAATAAAGATCCAAAAATTGATAATGGTTTTGCTACATTAGGAATGGTTACGGCTAATATAATACCTATGATTAAACCTATGATTATACGTTTTACTAAACTTAATCCATTCCATTTCTTCATTAGATTCTTCATAATATTTTCCTCCTATAACGTTAAATAAAAAAATAAGTTTCTGTGGCTTTAAATTTGTTACTAGGAAATTCTTTGGTAAAAATAAGTTTATCATGAATCTTCACTAATGTGAAGTGGAAAAGCATAATGAATTTTCAATTAATTAATGGTCACCTTTACATAAATAACCTATATAATAAACAATTTGAAAATATAATTTGTTTTGAAAATATATCTTAAGTCCTATAAACACTTAACTTATGGGTTGTATAAATATAATTTTTAATATTGATAAAATCTATTAAATTGCAAGAAAAAAATTTTTTCAAGCATTATGGAAAGATGCCACCACATATCTCTATACTATTTTGAGATAACAGTTCTAAAATTATTCATTGAAAATAAAAATTTAATTGAGAATACAGAATTTACTGATGTTAGAGTTAGTGGATTTTTACTAGAATATGTGTATTATTTAAATAGTAAATATAAAAGTGAAGTTACTGTAAAAAGTTAGTGGTAAGAGAAAATTTCTAAGGCGTTCAAAGTGTTATAGAATAGGATTATTTTGCATGAGTATTTGGAGGTAGAAGTATGGGAGATGTTATATATAGACAATTAGAATTAGAGGAATGTGAGTATATAAACAAAATGAATCCATCTCAATATATAGGAAAAGCATGGAGAGATGTGGGTGGCAAACGTAAATTAGTAGAAATAAATTACCAAGATTGTGATTGGCCAAACGGCTATGAATATCATCTAAGAAATTTGAAGAAAACTATTTTAAGTGGTGGAAGTGCCATTGCTGCTTTTGATGATAATAATAAATTACTGGGGTTTTCAACAGTTAATCGTGAGTTTTTTGGTGAAAAATTTAATTATGTTTTATTAGATCAACTTTTCATAACCTTAGAATGTAGAAATAAAGGAATAGGAAAAAATTTATTCGTACTTTCTGCTAATGTTGCAAGAGAGTGGAAAGCAGATAAAATTTATATTTGTGCAGGTTCTGCTGAAGAAACAATTGCTTTTTATTTTTCATTAGGCTGTAAAGAAGCAGTGGAAATAAATAAAGAACTATATGAAAATGACCCAAGAGATTACCAATTAGAGTTTTCATTATAAAAATCACACATATATTATTTATTTTAGCAATATAAAAACAAGGATGCTATGTAAAAATTACAAGTATCCTTGTTTTATGTAACTTAGCTTAGGATTTATTTTTTTCCATAAATGCAGGAATACTTTCTGCAAAAAATCTCACAAAGGTGTCTTTAAATTCTTGATCTTCCTGTTTTAAAACCCCTAAGGAATATTGCATTGCAACACCATCTAGAGCTGCTATTAAAATAGTAGCAAGACTTTTTTTGCAATTTTTATTTTCGATACCAAATGCGTAAAAGTACATATCTGCTACTTTATTTATTATTTCATTATAATCTTGTTTAAGGCTTTCACTAAGAGAGCCACCTTTGGATAATACGTAGCCTATTAATAAAACTAAAAGGCGTTGCTCATTAACCTTAGACATACGTTCTCTAACTTTATTACTAATTTCATTTAACATATTTTCAGTGCTTTTAAGATTACTACTTTCATCTTTTTCAGAAAGTTTTTGAGCAAAGTACATAGCTTCCTTTACTGCGTGGTAGAATAGCTCGTCCTTATTCTTAAAATGATGATATATTGCACCAGTAGTAAGCCCAGCAGCTGAGGCTATTTGACGCATACTTGTTTCTTCAAAGCCGTTTTCTATAAATACACCAATTGCAGCATCTAAAATATGTTGCTTTTTTTCATTAGGTTCATTAGTGTTCATTTTATTCACCCCATTTAAAAATAGTATATCATATTTTTACAACATCATGGTTCACATATCATAGGACTATTATATTAAAGACATAATAGTCTGCATTTTCATAACATATTTATTATTTCGAATGTTAATTCATTGACAAAGATAGGTGCGTATTATATTATAAACATAACAACTGTTATGTTATATTGTGGAACGGTTGGTAATAATATATTGTAACCTACTTCAATAAAGTAACCTAAATTAAATATGAAATGGGGGAGAGTTTACATGGAGGCATTTAAAGTTTTAGAAATTAAGCAAAGTGTTTTTGACAACAATGATCGTCAGGCTGAGCTACTTAGAGAAGAATTGAAAAAAGATGGGGTCTTTTTATTAAATCTTATGTCATCACCTGGTTCAGGGAAAACAACAACTGTTTTAAGAACAATTGAAGCTCTGCAAAATGAAATGAACATTGGTATTTTAGAAGCTGATATTGATTCAGACGTGGATGCATACAAGGTTTCACAGACTGGAGTTAAAGTAATTCAACTGCATACAGGAGGAATGTGTCATCTTGATGCTGATATGACTAGACAAGGTTTAAAAGGTCTTGGAACAGATAACATTGATTTTGCAATATTAGAGAATGTTGGGAACTTAGTGTGTCCTGCAGAATTTGACACTGGTGCATCAAAAAATGCTATGATTTTAAGCATACCAGAAGGAGATGACAAGCCTTTAAAATATCCTTTAATGTTTTCAATAGTTGATGTTTTATTAGTAAACAAAATAGATGCAGCGGACTATTTTGAATTTGATATGGAGGCAGTAAAAGAGAGGGTAAAAAAACTGAATCCAAATATTAAAGTTATTCCAATTTCAGCTAAAACTGGAGAAGGAATTGGAGAATGGGCTGACTGGATACGTGGACAAATAGATAATTGGAAAAATAAATAACTTTCAATAATTCATAACATTAAAAATATTATAAACTTACTTTAAAATATTTTGACTATATATAATAATCAGCTTCTTTCGGTTACTTTTGTTTTAATAACTTAATAAAACCTAAAAGTGCTGATTATTTTAATATAGTTAATAATAATAATGAGTCTTGCCATCTTTGCAATTCATTGTAAACACTGGTGTTTATAGTTTTGTTTATGATGACATATAATTATTTTGGGGAGGGATAATATATGGTCAAGGAAAAGGTACTTGATCTTGCAAATCACATCAGTAATAAGAAACGTGGCTCGAAAAATGAAATCAAAGCTACAGATCCCGAGTATATGATTCTTGAACCTGTTGTTTCAGAAGAAATGGCTGAAGTGGTACTTTGTATGGAAATACGTAAAAAGGTTACTGCTAAAGATGTTGCTCCTTTATGTGGCAAATCTGTAGAGAGAACAACAGAACTTTTGTTAGAATTAGCGGATGCAGGGGTTTGTTTTGTAAATGAAATTGATGGAGTAGATACATTTTGGTATGAGACCTGGGTTCCAGGTATCATGGAAATGATGGTTAACAATAAGGAGAATGTTAAAAAGTATCCTCAGATTCCTAGGGCTTTTGAAGCCTATGGAAGAGTAAGAGGACCTAAGACAGCAGGAAGTTTTCCTGTAGGAGTAGGTCTTATGCGTGTTATACCTATAGAACATGCCATTGAAGGTGAAACTAGAAGAGCATCCTATGAGGAAGTTTCTAAGTATCTTAATGATAATGATATTTTCTCAGTTGCTGATTGTTCATGCCGTACAGCAAGAGAAGCTATGGGAGAAGGCTGCGGTCATCTTAAGGAAGACATGTGCATTCAGATGGGTCACGCAGCAGAATACTATATACGTACGAAGAGGGGCAAACAGATTACTCGTGAAGAAGCCTTTGAAATTATTAAGAGAGCAGAAGAAAACGGCTTAATGCATCAAATACCTAACTTAGATGGTTCTGGTAAAACCCATGCTATTTGTAATTGCTGTGGATGTTCTTGTCTGGCTTTAAGAACTGCTAGTATGTTTATTAACGCTGACATGGTACGTTCAAACTATGTTTCTAAAGTGGACAAAGAGAAATGTGTTGCTTGTGGAGAGTGCGTTCAAAATTGTCCTGTTAATGCACTACAATTGGGGCAAAAGTTATGTTCAAAAACACCAGTAACTACTGAGATAAAGAGAATTGATACTCCACGAGATACTGAGTGGGGTCCAGATAAATGGAATCCTGATTATAGAACCAATAGAAAAGATGTAGTTGATACAGGTACAAGTCCCTGTAAAACCAATTGTCCAGCTCATATTGCAGTTCAAGGTTATGTTAAACTTGCTTCTCAAGGAAGATATAGGGAAGCTCTTGAACTTATTAAACAAGAAAATCCGTTTCCTGCAGTATGTGGACGTATTTGCCCAAGAAAGTGTGAAACTGATTGTACTAGAGGAGATATTGATGATCCAGTTGCTATTGATGAAATCAAAAAATTTATTGCTGAACAAGATTTAAATACTGATCATAGATATGTGCCTAAATGTAAGCACGAGTACGGTAAAAAAATTGCTGTTGTGGGAGCAGGGCCTTCAGGTCTTAGCTGTGCATACTACTTAGCAATTGATGGATATAAAGTAACTGTGTTTGAAAAAGAAAAGGTTCTTGGTGGAATGTTAACTCTAGGAATACCTTCATTCAGGCTTGAAAAGGATGTTATAAATGCTGAAATTGGCATACTGAAAGAATTAGGCGTTGAATTCAAGACAGGCGTTGAGGTTGGAAGAGATATAAGTCTTAATGAATTAAGGGATCAAGGGTTTAAAGCCTTCTATATTGCAATCGGTGCATGTATGGGAAGGAACCTTGGCATTGAAGGTGAAAATGTAGAAAATGTTATAACCGGTATAGATTTTATGAGAGATGTTAACTTGGATAAGGAGTTAAAACTTGAGGGCAATGTAATCGTAATCGGTGGTGGTAACGTTGCTATAGATGTTGCGAGAACAGCTACTAGAATTGGAAATACACAAGTTAAAATGTACTGTTTGGAAAGTCGTGAACAAATGCCTGCACTTCCAGAGGAAATTGAGGAAGCATTATCAGAGAATATTGAAATTAATAATTCTTGGGGACCAAAGAGAGTAATTGTTGAAAATGGTCGTGCTACAGGAGTAGAGTTCAAGAAATGTATTTCTGTATTTGATAAAAGTGGAAGATTTAATCCATCTTATGATGAAAATAACACTATCATAGTTAAGGCTGATACTGTACTGATTTCGATAGGTCAAGGAATGAATTGGGGAGGACTTTTATCAGATAGCAAAATTGAACTAAACAGAAATAATACTATTAAAGCAGATCCATTTACATTACAGACAGGTGAGCCTGATGTTTTTGCTGGTGGTGATGCATTAACAGGACCTAAGTTTGCAATAGATGCTATTGCTTTAGGTAAGGAAGGTGCAATTTCAATTCATCGTTATGTTCAGCCAGGACAAAGTTTGATTATTGGTCGAGATAGAAAAGAGTATCATGCATTAGATAAGGAAAATATAGAACTTCAAGGATATGATAGCACTCCTAGACAGAGTGTAGGTCATGTAGATGGAAGCAAATCAAGGAAAACATTTAAAGACTTGCGTGAAACATTTACTGAAGACCAGATAAAAAGGGAAACAGAACGTTGTCTTAGCTGTGGTGCAACGGTTGTAGATGAATTCCTGTGTGTAGGATGTGGCCAATGTACCACTAAATGTAAGTTTGATGCTATTTCCCTTGTAAGAAAGTATGATGGTGAGGGTGTAGCCTATGAGGATCTAAAACCTGTAGTTATAAAGCAAATTCTTAAACGTAAAGTGAAAATTACAACTAAAAAAGTAAAGAAACTTTTTAAATAACTTAGTTAACTATAAAAGATTTTATAAAGTAATTTTAAATTTAAATAGGGGTAGAGGGTGAATAAAATGTTTGAATTTAATTATGTTGAAGGAGCAACAATGTTTTCTGCATGGGGAATGTGGTTTGTAGTATTTGCAGGTTTGTTTTTATTCAATGAATTTTCTAGAAGACAGAAGTGGGCAGGATTTTTTAGTTTTGTTATTTTGCCAATTATTTTAACAGTTGTTTGGATGACTGTTTTAAAGGATGTTACCTATACTGACTGGTTCCATCTAGCTAAAGTTTATTCTGCAACAGCAGGATGTATTGGATTTTGGTGTATTCGTCATATCGAGAAAAAGGATAAAATTACTGGTGAGGTTGTTTGGAGACTAGCGGATAATAAAATTGCACTATGCTTTCCACCGTTGATTCTAGCTATTAACATTATAGAAGCAGTGGCAAGAGATATTGAAGTTGGATCCACTTATTGGATGATGAATTCAGGAGCTATTGAAGGAGAAGTAGTAGGTGTAATGGGTGGTCCATGGAATTATATGAATGCAGTGGCTGGTATACTAAATATCATTGCTATAACTGGTTGGTTTGGAATAGTAATTAGAAAACAAACTAAAAAGGACAAAAGTAAGGATATGCTATGGCCTGATATGCTTTGGTTCTGGATTATTGCATATGATTTATGGAATTTTGTATACACTTATAATTGCATACCTACTCATTCTTGGTACGCAGGCTTAGCATTACTTATTGCGCCAACTCTTTGTGCATTTACTGTTGGAAAGGGTGCTTGGCTACAGCATAGAGCTCAGACCTTAGCTATATGGTGCATGTTTGCTCAAACTTTTCCAAATTTCCAGGATACAGGAATGTTTGTAGTTAAATCAACTTACAATACTACTATTTATACAATTTTAGGAGCAATAGCTCTTGCAAGTAATATAGCTGTATTTGTTTATATGATATATAAAATAAGGAAAACTAAGAGAAATCCATACAAGGGAGAACTTTATACTGACCTTGATGAGTTTAAAGAAATTAAAATGATGATGTAAAGCGATATATTATGATTATAGAAGGCAAAAAAATAGGCCTATAGGCCTATTTTTGCTATCTAGAACTATTAAGATAACACAATATACAATAATTAAGTTCTAATACGTATCTATTAATTGAAAATAATAGATTATACACTTAATGGTTATTGCTGTTTACAAATTTAGATACTACAAAAATTATTATTGCTGATATAATAGCTATGCCAGCAAATAAAAATCCTATTGGTATAAGAAAGAATGGTTCAGATAGAGTTCCATCTGGCAAGACTTCGGAACCAACTACATTAAATATCGTAAAACACGCTATACTAGCTACTACTAAAAGAATACTAAATAAATATTTTTTCATTTTTAATTTTCCTCCTATAAATTTTTGTACTTCAGATTAATTTTTGTTTGCAATTAAGTACTTTATAAATTCTGTACCTTTTAATATCATTTTATACTTGGAAAGTGGAATTGTCAATAAATATTTATTGATTTACGATAAATATTTATTATTAATACAACCTATTGGTGTCGAAAGGGTTGCGTTTCGATTTACAACTGAGGAGATAAAATAGATGGTTTTAAATGCTTGACTTTGGGGAGCATTTTATTTTGTAAAGGAGTGGATATTATGCATATGGCTGATGCTTTGATTTCACCAGTGGTGGGAGGAACTATGTTGGCTGCTACTACTGGAATTACAGCTTATTCAATTAAAAAAATACAGAATGATATTGATGAAAAGAAAATTCCCTTAATGGGGGTAATGGGAGCCTTTGTTTTTGCTGCACAAATGATTAATTTTTCAATCCCTGGTACTGGTTCTAGTGGACACATTGGAGGAGGAATACTACTTGCAATATTATTAGGACCCTATGCGGGATTCTTAACTATGGCTTCTGTTTTGTTAATTCAAGCACTGTTCTTTGGAGATGGTGGGTTACTTGCCTATGGTTGTAATGTATTTAACCTTGGATTTTATACTTGTTTTATAGCATACCCTTTAATTTATAAATGGGTTACACGTAAAGGGATTACAACTAAGAAGATCTTTGGTGCCTCAATGGCATCCACTATAGTTGGTCTTCAAATAGGAGCTTTTAGCGTTGTACTTCAGACTCTTTTGTCAGGAAAGACTGAATTGCCTTTTGGAACCTTTTTATTGTTAATGCAACCAATACATCTAGCAATCGGAGTAGCTGAAGGGTTTGTTACATCAGCAATTGTTACTTTTGTATGGAAGGCTAGACCAGAAATTTTAGAAAAGGCAACTAAAGGAGAAGCTCTTGGTAATATATCTATGAAAAAGATACTTACTAGCCTGGTAATTGGAGTAGTTTTAGTTGGCGGAACGCTTTCATGGTTTGCCTCTTCAAATCCTGATGGATTGGAATGGGCTATGGAAAAAACTTCAGGAACAGCAGAATTTGAAACACCAGATGGAATTCATAATACATTATCAGAAATACAAAGTAAGATAGCGTTTTTGCCTGATTACAGTTTTAAGGCAAAGGATGATGAAAGTGAAGAAGAAGCAGCTGTAGAAGTTGAAGAGCAATGGCCTGCAGTTAGTGCTGGAACAAGTGTTTCAGGTATTGTTGGTGGAATATTGACACTTGCACTGGCAGCATTCACAGGATTTGTTATCAGCTTAGTTAAAAAAAGAAAAGAAAAGTTTAATAATAAAAATAAGTTAGGTGGTAATGAAACCACCAGTAAAATTCTACAATAAGGATTTGATTTTACATGGCAAAAGTAATAAATTCTCTTTATAATATGAGACTTCTAGATGATTTAGCAGGGAAAGAAACCACAATACATGGGCTTCATCCCATTACAAAGTTATTAACTACAATTGTTTATCTAACTGTAGTTGTATCATTTGGAAGATATGAAATTAGTAGTCTTTTGTCTTTTATTTTCTATCCTGTGGTTATTTTTGTGTTAGCAGAGCTGCCAGTTGTTCCAATCCTTAAAAGACTATTGCTTGTAGAGCCTTTTATTATTGGAATTGGTATATTAAACCCCTTATTTAATCATCATACAATGGCTCTAGGAGGTATTGTTATTTCAAGAGGATGGGTAATATTTTTATCTATTTTTATAAAATGTGGTTTAACGGTGACTGTTAGTATTTTATTAATTGCAACTACAGGAATGGATAAATTGGCTGTAGCATTGCGTATGCTGAAAGTTCCTAAAATCTTTGTATTACAGTTATTATTAACATATAGATATATATCTGTGCTTATAGAAGAGGTTTCTAGAATGATGAGAGCATATTTCCTTAGGGCGCCTGGACAAAAGGGCATACATAGAAATGTTTGGGGTTCTTTTGCAGGACAGTTGATACTTAGGACATTTGATAGGGCACAACGGGTATATCAATCTATGAATATGAGAGGCTTTACAGGTGAGTATAATACAGGAAATATTGAAAAATTAAGCTTTAGTGATTTTGCATATTTAGCAGGTTGGAGTATATTTTTCATTTTAGCAAGAATTTATAATATACCTATGCTTATAGGTTCATTAATTACGGGGGTGATTAAATAGATGAGTTGTCATAAACTTGAGGTAAGGAACTTATATTTTTCCTATCCTGATGGACATGTAGCAGTAAAAGATATATCATTCACAATCCATCACGGTGAATCTGTGGGAATTATTGGTGCCAATGGTGCAGGAAAGTCCACACTATTAATGCTTTTGATGGGAGTTCTATTTCCAAGTAACGGAGAGGTGGTCATAGGAGATGTGTATGTATCAAAAAAAACATTACCCTTGATTCGTCAGAGGTTAGGAATGGTTTTTCAAGATCCTGATGATCAGTTGTTTATGACAACTGTATATGATGATGTGGCTTTTGGACCACGAAATTATAATTTTGATGAAAAAGAAGTTGAAATCAAAGTTACAAAGGCTTTAGAGTTAGTAGGAATATCTCACTTGAAAGATAGAGCACCCTTTAAATTATCAGGTGGAGAAAAGCGAGCTGCTGCAATTGCATCGGTTCTATCAATGGAACCAGATGTATTAGTTATGGATGAGCCAACATCAGCTTTAGATCCTAAATCAAGACGAAGATTAATCAATTTATTAAAAGGCTTTCAGCACACAAAAATAATAACTAGTCATGATTTAGATATGGTATTTGATACTTGTAAAAGAATTATTGTGATAAAAGAGGGTGAAATTGCTGCAGACGGAAACACAGTGGATATTTTAAGTAACGCGGATTTACTAAATGATTGTGGATTAGAAATACCTCTTTCACTTCAAAATTGTCCAATCTGTGGAGCTTCAAAAAAATCATTTATTGAGGAAGGTTTTTCTACATAAATGCAGAATAGTAAATAGAGACAAGGATTTACTTATAGGAGGTAAATGAAATGGCAGAAACGCAAGGTATATTAACATGGACACTAGTATCTGAATGTCCAATTCCAAATGACGTTAATGATTTATTGGTTGAAGGAGAAGTAGCGATTGCTGCTTATAAAACATTCCGAGATAGTGCAATTTTTACTAATAAAAGGCTAATTGTAAGAGATGCACAAGGACTTACAGGCAAGAAAGTAGAGGTCTATTCTTTACCATATTCTTCTATTAACATGTGGTCTACTGAAAATGCTGGGAAGCTTTTTGATCTTAGTGCAGAAGTTGAATTATGGACTAGAGCAGGTCAAATCAAAGTAAATCTACAAAAGGGAGTAGATATCCGTAAATTGGATAAATTAATAGCTAATGCACTTCTTAAATAAAAGAAAAATAAGTTGATTGGAGAACTCTCATTATGAGGGTTCTTTTTTTTATTTTTTTTAATAGAGTAGCATTTTAATGAAAAAATAGTGATTTAATCATTTAAATATGTAGAATTATTATGTATAATGTAGCTAAATGGAATAGTATTTTATATAAAAACAAAGGAGGAAGGTGATTATTATTAGGAGTAAAATAATTTATATTTTCATTGTAATTATGGCTGTAATGATGCTTTGTTTAACTACTTATAGCGAAAACATAATAATGGCTAAGTCTAAAGATGATGAATTAATTAGTAATAAAATTAAAGCGCCTTTTTATCCATGGGATAATGAATTACCCAATATAGAAACACCAGAGGGATTTCAATGGAGGGAATTTCAAGGTACTACCCTTAATTTTGTGGTAGAAAATAATATAAATGCTAATATTCTTTCTAGGGAGTGTAGAAATTTTACTGAGAAAACTGGTATTAGAGTAAACATTAGACCGATGGATTATAGTACAATGATAAATAAGATAAATAACGATTTTATATCTGAAAGAGGAAAGTTTCAACTTGTTTATGTAGATCCATATCAAACTCTTAACAGGTTTCATAACAATCTAGAGGATTTAAATTTATATAATAATGATCCTAGAATGCCTCATATACCAGGTGGTATGGAGGATTTCTTTGATGATCAGGTAAATATTTTATCCTACTTTGGAGATAAAACTAAGTTATATGCTATACCTTTTGATACTACAACTATGATTTTCTTCTATAGAAAGGATATTTTTGAAAAGTATAGAGAACAGTTTATGGCTGAAAATGGATTTGATTGGACTCCAGGACAGAAAGATTTTACTTGGGAAAGGTATTGTATTGTTTCAAAATGGATTGATGAAAATGTTCCAGATGAAGAAGTTAAATATGGAAGTGCACAAATGGCTCAATTACATAATTCAGTATATTGCGATTTTTCTAATGTCCTTGAATCCTATGGAGGGGATTATTTTGATGATCCCTATGTTAATACATTAGGAGTAGAAAAACCAAAAATGGTTTCAGTTAAAAATAATAACCTTGAAGATGGATTAAGTATGTACAAGCAGATGGTAGAAGTGGGTGCACCAGATAGTATTAATTGGAATTGGACGGATACTGCGGAAGCTTTTAAAAATGGTGAAATTGCAATGATGGCAAACTGGGATGAAAATGGAGCTGTAGTAGAAAATCCTAATTTATCTAAAGTGGCAGGTAAGGTTGGTTATAGCATCTTGCCCTATGGAAATGTGAGAAGTGCCAATATATATGGAGGAGCAGGAATAGGAATTAATAGTAATGCTTCAGAAATTGAAAAGAAGGCTGCCTGGTTATTTATAGTTTGGGCAACTGCACCTCAGACTCAAAGCATGGTTTTATGGGAACCAGAAGGTGGAAGCATGCCACCGAGAAAATCTGTATATAATAGCAAGGATGTACAAGACATTATAGAAAATGTAAAAAGTAATACAACTGAAATAAGTAATTTAAACCACTTACCTGCACTATTAGAAGTCTGGAAAGAGGATAATGTATATTTTAGATCTAAGATTAGTAATTTCTATTTTGTAGAGCAAATAATTATTAATAATGTAAGAGATATGGTTAAGAATGATTTAGATCCTAAGGTAGTAGCAGATAAAATTTTAAAAGAGTTGAGTTTACTACAATGAAGAGCGGGGATAAAATGAGAACTTCATGGATTAGAAAGAGCTTTAGAAATAAATTGCTAGTTATTTTTATTCTATTAATATTTATACCTATTGGATTTATATATATTATTTATAACAATGTAATGAAATCAATTATTACTACAAAGTATAGTGAATCTGCAAAACAATCTGTATATGAGGCAGGAAGCAATATTGATTTTATAATTGATAGCATTGCTGACCTGTCAGACATGGTTGTTACCAATAGAGATTTTATTGAAAGCTTGAAAAGCTCATCAACTGAAAGTCATGAGGAATTAAATAATATACTGAGAAATTTTTGTACTACAAATGAAGAGGTGGAAAGTATATACCTTACAACTAAACATAACATTTATAATGTAGGGGCTAGCAAAACCTATGTTAAACAGGGAATTGATATTAATGATATCGATAAGACTCATGGTGAGTTAGTTTGGTTTGATACAATTCCTGTTAAAGTTAAGATATTGTCGGGAGAAATTCCTAAGAACTATTTTTCTTTAGGAAGAAAGATAATAGACTTAAATAGCTTAAAGGATATGGGAACAATATTTATTGATGTAGATGAAACCATATTAGAGGATTCTTATAAAAGTCTAATTACAGAGGAGAATAGTGAATTATTTATTTGTAATGAAAAGGGTCAAATAATTAGCCATCCTAATAAAGAAATTATAGGAAAGAATATAGAAGAAAAAAATTATGCAAAAGAAGTTCTATCAGCTAAAATAGATATGGGTTCAATAGAGTTTACTGATGATAATGTTGAAAAGGTATGTATATACTCTAATATTACATCAACAGATTGGAAGATTGTAAAGATAGTAACTAAAGAGTATCTATACAAAGAAATTACAAATATGCAACGATATATGTTAATAGGTGTAATAATTTATATAGTTATAACTATAATAATTTGTTTATTCTTTTCGTCTCAAATTTCAAAACCCATGGTGAGTATGAGAAATATGATGAAGAAGGCTGAAGATGGAGATTTACATGTGCGCATAAATATAGATAGAATTGACGAGTTAGGGGAACTTGGAAACAGCTTTAATAATATGATAGGGAAGATGAATGAAGTTGTTGATAAGCTAGTAGAAGAAGAAAGAATAAAAAAAGAGTTAGAACTTGAGACATTGCATGCTCAGATTAATCCACACTTCCTGTATAATACACTAAATACTATAAAGTGGATGGCAAAGATACAAGGAGATAAATCTGTAAGTAATGCAGTAACTTCACTGATAAAACTTCTAAGGGTGAGTATAAACTTAGGAAAGGAAATGATTACTCTAGAAGATGAGGTAGATTACGTTAAGAATTATATTAAAATACAAAATCTAAGATTCAATGAAAAAGTTAACATTATTTATAATATTCATGAAGACTGCCTTAATTGCTCAATACCGAAATTGATTTTACAGCCTATTGTGGAGAATTCTTTGATATATGGAATTAGGGAAGATGAAGAAGAGGAACCATTGGAAATATCTATAAAGGCATGTATAGAAGGTGAAAACTTAATTATTCTTGTAGAAGATAATGGACCTGGTATCAGTGAAGAGGATTTAGAAAAAATCTTTACTAAAGAAAAGGATGTAAATAAATTTAGTAAAGTTGGATTAAACAATGTTAATGAAAGAATAAAGCTTTATTGTGGTGAAGAATATGGAATTAAGATAGGAAATAGAAGTGAAATAGGTACCTATGTTAAGGTGACGATTCCTAGGGGTATAATGAGGAAACCTACTGGTGACTTTTTAGTAGATAAAGAGGGTGATGAAAGTTTATAAGGTTTTAATTGTAGATGATGAGGTTCTTGTAAGAGTAGGATTAAAATCCACAATAGATTGGAATAGCATAGGCTTTACAGTTATAGGTGAGGCTCCAAATGGTGAAAAGGCCTATGAGATGTATAAGCTATATAACCCAGATGTAATTATAACAGATATAAAAATGCCTAAGAAGGATGGTTTATGGTTAACTGAAGAAGTAAGAAAAGAAGATAGCTTAACTCAAATACTGGTATTAACCTGCTATGATGATTTTACAAATGTAAGACAAGCTCTAAAATGTGGAGCTAATAATTATATTCTTAAATCAGAGGTAGAGGATGAGGAACTTATAAGTACCATGTTAGAGGTAAAAAGAAATTTAGACAATATGGATAAGGATGCATTAGGTAAGGACAAGACTAGTGAAACCTTAATGAAGACTAAAAATCAGCTTATAGAGTATCTTATAGATGGTTCAAGTTCCTTTGATGAAGTAGATTTTGAGGGGTTTAAACAGGTAGACTTTAATATTTATGGAGGGAAATATTCTATTTTAGGTTTCTTCCCTGAAACTAATGATATTATTACATCCATTAAAGAAAGAGAAAATGAAAATGTGAAAAATGCTATGATAGAGCTTATAACGTGGATATTTTCTAAAGAAAAAATACAATGTCTTCTGAAGGAACAGGAGGATGGACTTATATATTTTATATCCAAGGAAGATATTAAATATGGTGAAGTACAAGAGGTAATTAAATATATAAAGACCACTGTAATTCAATATTTTAATATTAAGTTAGATGTAATATATACACCTATGTTTAGTGAGCTTAGAGAATTTCCAAATTATTTTAAGGAATATATAGAAAGAACAAAAGATATATTTTATTTGCCTTTGGGTTCTGTGGTGGAAACTAGAGAAAATAAAGAATTGCAGGATATAAATATGCTGAAGTTCGAAAAACAATCTAAGAGTATTCTTATAAACTTTATAGAAGAAGGAAATCTAGAGGGTGGAAAAAGTCATATAGAGAATATAGAGAAGAAAATAAATGGTTGTAAAATATCAGAGTTAACATGTAAGCTTATGTATTGTAATATTATTGTTAGTATATTAGAAAAGTATGAAGAATATTTTCAAGGTAATGATTATGATACCTTATATCAGGGGTATTACAATAAAATTATGGATTCTACAAGAATTATGTTTATATCAAAACTAATGTGTAAATTTTTAGATGAGATATGTCAGTTAGTTCTAAGAATAAGGGATGATCAGAATTCTAAATATATTATAAATAAAGTTGTGGAGTACATTGAAAAAAATTATTCAAGTAAAGTTACCCTAGAAGATATCGCTACTCATATTAATCTATCTAAACAATACCTATCATTTTTATTTAAAAAAGAGACAGGAATAAATATTTCTTCTTATATTATTAATCTGCGTATAGAAAAAGCAAAGGAAATGATTAATAAAGGTGAAGATAGTATGAAAGTTATCTATCAAAGGGTAGGATTTACAGATCAACAGTATTTTTATAAGACTTTTAAAAAAGTAACAGGATTAACTGTAGGTCAATATAAAGATACCATACAAAAATAAATAAAGTGTAGCACATTAATACTATTTAACTATGTTAAGTAGTATTTTTTTTATATAAAATTAAGATAAATGAAAAAAATGTAGAAAGATATATAATTGTGTTGCACAAATACATTAATATATTACACAAAAATATTAATATATTACACAAAGAACTTTGTGAAAAATTAGGCGAGAATAATTTACACAAAACTAAGGTTATTTTCCATTATAGGTTAATAATTTTTTTATTATAATTATGCCATAGAATGAAATTAAAAGTTTACAAGGAGGGATAAAGGTGGAGAGCAATATACCAAAGCTAGAATTAAAAGGTATACAGAAATTTTTCCCAGGAGTAACTGCCTTAGCTAATGTAAGTTTTTCTGTTAAAAAGGGAACGGTTCATGTACTTTGTGGAGAAAATGGAGCTGGTAAGTCTACACTTATGAAGATAATAAATGGTATATATCAGCCTGATGGTGGAAGTATTCATATAGATGGAAAAGAAGTTAAGATACAGAATCCTATTGAAGCTCGTAAGCATGGTATATCTATGATATTTCAAGAGCTAAATTATATACCTGAGATTACTATTGAAGAAAGTATATTTTTAGGAAGAGAGCCTGTAAATAAATTAGGGAAAATTAATTGGAAGAAGATTAGAAAAGATACAGAAGAACTTTTAAAACAAGAAAATTTACCCTATTCGCCAACAACACAATTTAAAGATCTTACAGTATCAGATATACAAATGCTAGAGATACTAAAGGCTATGTCTTATAATTCACAGGTTATTATCATGGATGAACCTACATCTGCAATTACTAGAAAAGAGGTAGGAATTCTCTTTGATAAGATTGCTGAATTAAAAAGTAAGGGTGTAAGTATAATATACATATCTCATAAGATGGAAGAAATCTTTAAAATAGCTGATGAGATAACAGTTATAAGAGATGGTGTTGTTATTGATACTAAGCCAGCTAGTGAGTTAGATATAGACAAGGTTATTTCTCTTATGGTAGGCCGTAAAATTACCAATGCATATCCTAAGGAAGATATTAAAATCGGAGAAACCATGTTAGAGGTTAAAGAACTAACTGATGGAAAACACTTTGAGGATATTAATTTCAATGTGAAAAGAGGAGAAATTGTAGGTTTTGCAGGTCTTATGGGAGCAGGTAGAAGTGAAGTGGCTAGAACAATATTTGGACTAGACCCATACCTATCAGGTGAGATTAAAGTTAAGGGTAAGGAAGTAAAAATAAAAAATGTAAAAGATAGTATTAACAATGGAATAGTTATGCTATCAGAAGATCGTAAGAGATATGGAATAGTAGGAATTAGAAGTATAACTGAAAATGTATCCATATCTAATTTAGAGAAATTCTTTTATAAGGGTCATCTACATAGTAAAAAAGAGATTAGTAGTGTATCAAATATATGTGAAAGAATGAAGGTAAAATGTCCTAATTTAGAAACCTCTATTGATTCTCTAAGCGGAGGAAATCAACAGAAGGTAATATTTGCAAAGTGGATGCTTAGAAATCCAGATGTTCTTATACTTGATGAGCCAACAAGGGGAATCGATGTAGGAGCAAAGTACGAAATATATAAACTTATTACAGAACTTGCAAAAGAAAATAGAGCAGTAATAATAATAAGTTCCGAATTACCAGAGCTCATAGGTATGTGCGATAGAATCTATGTTATGGCATCTGGAAAAATTACTGGAGAAATAGATAGAGAAAAGGCTACACAAGAAGCTATTATGAAGTTAGCTACAAGGGGGGAATAGAAGGATGAAGATGATAGATATTAGACATAAATGGTCAAAAACCTCAAGTAAATATAGTATTTACGTTGTATTACTTGCTATGTTTATGGCATGTTCTTTAATCAGTCCTGTATTTTTATCAGGAGAAAACTTAACAAATATATCAAGACAAATATCAATAACCACTATTATTGCTTTTGGTGAAACAATTTTAATTATATGTGGACTTATAGATTTATCAGCAGGTTCAGTTCTGGCTTTATCAGGTCTGCTTTCTGTTGCAGCCTTTAAGGCTACAGGTTCTTTGGAAATAGCAGTGCTAGTTGGAGTACTTGTAGGTGTTATTTGTAACTTTATCAATGGGATAATGGTAACTAAGTTTAAAGCACCTCCATTTATTGCCACATTAGCTATGCAAACTGTAGCAAGAGGTGCAGCCTTATTATTTACTAATGGTCAAAATATTTATCAAATAGGAGACTTTATTGTACTAGGACAAAACTCTATAGGATTTATTCCTATTCCTGTAATATTCATGACTGGAATTACTCTTTTAACTTGGTACATCTTAAAACATACAAAGCTAGGTAGATGTGTTTATGCTGTAGGTGGTAGTGAAGAGGCTTCAAGAGCTTCTGGAATAGATGTAAATAAAACTAAGATGAAGGCTTATCTTATAAATGGTATATTTGTTGGAATCGCAGGTGTGTTATTTATGTCTCGTGTTAATGCTGGGCTTCCTAATGCTGGTATAGGAGCAGAATTTGAAGGAATGACCGCTGCAATAATTGGTGGAACAAGCTTCACTGGTGGAATTGGAAGTGCAGGTGGAACCCTTGCAGGAGCGTTCATTATGGGATTCTTAAACAATATAATGAACCTAGTAGGAATACAATCTTATATGCAACAAGTAGTAAAGGGAGTAATTATTGCATTTGCAGTAATTTACGATATAAAATCTAAGAACAAAAGAGAAAGCAAAAAACTAGGTAGTATTACTGATAAAACTAAAGACAAAACACTAGTGGAAAGTAAAGGAAGTTCTGTTTAGACTAAATCAAGTTAAGTAAAAATCAAAATATAATAAAAATAATATAATTAGGGGGAGAAAATGATATGAAAACAAAGAAAATATTAGCTTTAGCCATGTCATCGTTACTAGCATTATCACTTACTGTGGGATGTACTAATACTTCAAAGGAGGAACCAGCTGCAGAAGGTGAAAAGACTTATAAAGTTGCATATATTGCAAGAGCACAAGGAGATTCTTTTGCTGCTTGGCTTGCAAATGCAGTAAAGGATGAAGTAGCTGCAAACTATAAGGATGTACAGGTAGATATATTTGATGGAGATAGCAAGAATGAAGTTATAGCATCTCACATTGAGAATGCGGTTACAAAGAAATATGATGCAATTCTTCTTCAACCATTTGATTCTGAAGCACAAGTAGCACCAGCTATGGCAGCTATGGATAAAGGGGTTAAGGTTATTACAGTAAACAACCGTATTAATGATAATGATAGAGCAGCTGCAGTAGATGCAGACCCAGTTGATCAAGCTGCTAAAAATGCAAAACTTGCTTTAGAGCAAGTTCCTCAAAATGGAAAAGTTGTAGTTCTTATGGGACCAGCAGGTAATATGCACTCTGATAAGAGACGTGAAGGATGGGAAAAAGAATTCTTTGCAAAGAGACCAGACGTTAAAATCTTAGATGAGCAAATTGCAAATTGGAATAAAGATGAAGCGATGAGATTAATGGAAGACTGGATTCAAACTCATGGAGAAATTGATGCAATAATATCTATGAATGATAACATGTGTGTAGGAGCTCTTGAAGCAGCTAAAGCAGCAGGAAAGACAAATATATTATCATATGGTGTTGATGGAACAGCAGAAGCTTGTTTAGCTATAAAAAATGGTGAAATGACATCAACTACTCTTCAAAGTGCTTACGAGCTTGCAGAAAAAGCTGTTAAGTTAACATATGATGTTATGACTGGTAAAGTAGAGCGTGATACTATAATGGTAGATTGTCCATTAATAACAAAGGATAATGCTGATGAGTTTATAGAAATTCATAAAAAAGCAGGTAATATAGACTAATAAAAAGATAGACCTTGTACAGTTTTGTGCAAGGTCTATAATTGAACTTAATTTAGGAGGAATAAAGATGATAAACAAGGCAGTATATATGTGTGGAACTCATAATATGGAAACAAGAGATATTGAGGTTTCAGCTCCAAAGGATAAAGAAGTACTTATAAAATTAGAATATGTAGGAATATGTGGTTCAGATGTACATTATTATGAGCATGGTAGAATAGGAGACTTCATAGTAGATGGAGATTTTATTTTAGGTCATGAATGTGCCGGAGAAATAGTTCAAGTAGGCCCTGGAGTTAAGAATTTAAAAGTTGGAGATAGAGTTGCTTTAGAACCAGGTCAAACTTGTGGTCAATGTGAATTTTGTAAAAGTGGTAAATATAATCTATGCCCAGAGGTTGAGTTCCTAGCAACACCACCATATCATGGTTCGTTAATGAACTATATAACATATCCAGAAAATATGTGTTTTAAACTACCAGACAATGTATCAACTAAGGAGGGTGCTCTAGTTGAGCCTTTAGCAGTAGGATTACATGCTGTATCACAAGGAAGTGTGAAATTAGGGGATACAGTTGTAGTTTTAGGTGCAGGCTGTATAGGTCTAGTAACTTTATTAGCTTGTAAGGCATATGGTGCTACAAATGTTATTGTTGTAGATGTTATAGATAAGAGATTAGACTATGCCCTAAAATTAGGTGCAACTAAAGTTATAAATGCTAAAAATCAAGATGTACTAGCTGTAATAAATGAGATTACAAACAATGCTGGTGCAAATGTGGTTATTGAAACAGCAGGATCTGAGCATACAATAAAGCAGACACCTTACTTAGTAAAAAGAGGTGGAGCTATTGTATTAGTAGGACTTGCACCGAAGGATATAATTGAGTTTGATTTCATGCAAATTATGACTAAAGAGGTTGAAATAAAAAGTGTATTTAGATATAGAAACATATATCCAGCAGCTATAGGAGCAATTTCTGATGGGAAAATTGATGTTAATGGAATAGTTACCCATGAATTTGATTTTAGTGACACAAAGGAAGCCTTTGACTATGTTATAGAAAATAAGAATGATGTAGTAAAGGCAGTTATTAAGCTTTAATAATTTTGATTGGAGTGGCTAGAAGATGAAGTACTTATTAGGCATAGATATTGGAACCTCAGGTACTAAAACAGTGCTATTTGATAGGGGAGGAAATCCGATTTCCTCTTCTACAGCAGAATATCCATTATATCAGCCAGAGATTGGTTGGGCAGAACAAGACCCACAAGATTGGTGGAATGCAGTATGTATAACAATTAATCAGGTTATAAAAGATAGTAATATAAATCCGGAATCCATCAGTGGTATTGGCTTATCTGGACAAATGCACGGTTTAGTTATGTTAGATGGAAATGGAAATGTATTAAGAAAATCTATTATATGGTGTGATCAACGTACAGCTAAGGAATGTGTTGAGATTACAGAAAAAGTTGGAGAAAAAAGATTAATAGATATTACAGCAAATCCTGCTCTAACAGGATTTACAGCATCTAAAATACTTTGGGTTAGAAATAATGAGCCTGAAATATATGAAAAATGTAGGAAAATATTATTACCTAAGGATTATATTAGATATATGCTTACAGGTGAATTTGCTACAGAGGTATCTGATGCTTCAGGAATGCAGCTTTTAGATATTAAAAATAGGTGCTGGTCTAAGGAAGTCCTTAATGCTTTAGATATTCCTATAGAGTATTTAGGAGATGTACATGAATCAATTGTAGTCAGTGGAAAAGTTCATAAAAAAGCAGCGGAGGTTACTGGTCTTAAAGAGAATACACCAGTAGTTGGGGGAGCAGGAGATCAGGCAGCTGGTGCAATAGGAAATGGCATTATAAAAAGTGGACAAATATCTTCCACTATAGGTACTTCAGGAGTAGTATTTGCACATTTAGATGAACCTATAATTGATGAGAAAGGAAGAGTACACACCTTTTGTCATGCAGTGCCAGGTGCATGGCATATGATGGGAGTAACCCAAGGTGCAGGACTTTCTTTAAAATGGTTTAGGGATAATTTTTGTACTAATGAAATTGAAGTAGCAAAAGGTATGGGAATTGATCCATATGTACTTATGACTAAAGAAGCAGAAAAAGTGCCTGCAGGTTCAAGGGGAGTAATATATCTTCCATATCTCATGGGAGAGCGCACACCGCATTTAAATCCTAAGGCAAAGGGTGTATTCTTTGGACTTTCAGCTGCTCATACAAAAAATGAAATGCTAAGAGCTGTAATTGAAGGAGTATCCTATTCACTTTTAGATTGCATGGAAATCATTAAAGACACAGGAATGAATCCTACTAATGTGATGGTGTCAGGTGGAGGCGGAAAAAGTGAACTATGGCGTCAAATATTAGCAGATATGTTTAACTGCAAAGTATCTACAAATAAGTCTTCAGAAGGGCCAGCCTTAGGGGTAGCATTACTAGCAGGAGTTGGAACTGGCGTATATAAGGATATAGATGAAGCTTGTAGCATAGCAATTTCTGAAAATAGTGTACAATTTCCAAAAGAAGAAAATTCCCTAGTATATAAAAGATATTATGAGATTTATAAGAAGATATATGATGATTTAAAAGGAACTTTTGAATTATTATAATAGGTTAATTATATTATAATTTATTAAGTTAAGGATGAGCACTCTTAGGGGTGCTCATTCTTATTTAACACCCCAAGTATTAATAACTTTGTTTATATATTTTAGAATTTTATATATAATATTTATAGACACTTATTTAGATATAAAAACAACTGATAAAATATTCGATATATGTTTTTAAAATATGCATTTAGTGAAATGGAGTTAATTTTAATGGTTGAATTACTGAGAAATCTTACGAATAATTTAGGGTATATAATCCTTATTGCTTTCTTTGTTTCAAGACTAGGGAGTTTTAAGAAAATAGTACAAAAGGATAAATTTAAAAAGAAAGATCTAATTGTGCTTTCAATAATTTTTGGAGCCTTTGGAATTTTGGGAACCTACACAGGAACAGAGGTTAATGGAGCCATTGCTAATACAAGAATTATTGGTGTAATGACTGGGGGAATACTATGCGGACCTTTTGTAGGGACAATGGCAGGTATTATAGCTGGAGTTCATAGATTGCTTGTAGATATTGGAGGTATTACATCAATACCATGCACAATAACTACTATAATTTCGGGAATAGTTGCAGGTTTAATATATAGTAAATCAAATGAAAATAACAAGTGGTTTTATGGGTTATTTGGAGGACTTTTAATTGAAATTTTAGAAATGATTCTAATACTTACAATGGCACATCCCTTTAGCAATGCCTTAACCATTGTAAAGAGCATATATTTTCCTATGAGTTTTGCTAATGCTATTGGAATTGCAATTCTAATATTGATAATTCAAAAAATACTTAAAGAAAAGGAAGAAATTGCAGCAAAACAAGCACAAATCGCTTTGGAGATTGCAAATAAAACCTTACCGTATTTTAGAGAAATGAATGAAAATTCCTTAGAGCAGATATGCGGAATAATAAGGGAATCAATTAATGCAGATGCAGTATCTATAACAAATAAAGAAAATATATTAGCTCACGTAGGAGTAGGAGCTGACCACCACATAAAGGGTCAAAAGATTATAACAGAGGCTACAAAAAAGGTTATTAAAGGAGGAAATTTACTTTCTCTAACAAATGCAAATCAGATAGAGTGTCCTAATTTGAATTGTAGTTTAAAATCTGCAATTATTGCTCCTTTAAAAGAAGGAGATGAAGTAATAGGTACATTAAAAATATATTATTGCACTGATAATGCCATTTCCTTTAGAAATATAAATTTAGCTGTAGGCTTATCCCAAATTATTTCTACCCAGCTAGAAATAAGTAAGCTTGGAGAACTGAAAAATATGGCAAATAAGGCTGAAATAAAGGCGTTGCAATCCCAAATAAATCCTCATTTTCTATTTAACGCACTAAATACAATAATTTCCTTTATTAGATTTAATCCTAATAAAGCAAGAGAGTTAATTATTAATTTATCTACCTACTTAAGGTATAATTTAGATATAGGCGAAAATCATGTAGATATTTATAAGGAACTAGAGCAGGTTAAAGCATATGTAGAAATAGAAAAAGCAAGATTTGGAGAGAAACTTCATGTAGTTTATAATATTGAAGATGATTTAGATGTTAAGATTCCAAGTCTTATAATTCAGCCAATAGTTGAAAATTCCATAAAACATGGTATTTTAAAAGGTAAAGGTGAAGGCACAGTGACAATTGAAGTTCAAAAAGTTTCCAAGGACAACATTATGATAACAATTGAAGATGATGGAATTGGAATTTCAGAAGATATTATAGAAAAAGTCTATGAAGATAAAATGGAAGAAAATAAAATAGGCATATCAAATGTTCATAATAGATTAAAATATATTTATGGTGAAGGATTAAAGATAGAAACATTGAAAAGCGGTACTAGAATTAGTTTCAATGTAAGTAAAATAAGGGAGTGATGGTATGAATTGTATTATTGTTGATGATGAATCTCCTTCAAGAGAAGAACTAAAATATTTTATAAACAATTTCAGTAATATAAAAATAGTGAATGAGTTTGATGATTCTATTAAGGCTTTAGAATATATTGAAGAAAATAAACCAGATATTATTTTCCTAGATATTAATATGCCAAAACTAGATGGCATTGCATTATGTAAAATTATTAATCATTTTCCAAAGCAATCCCTTGTAATTTTTATTACTGCCCATAAAGATTATGCTGTAGATGCCTTTGAAATTCAAGCTTATGACTACATATTAAAGCCTTATTCAGAAGAACGAATAGTTAGTACATTAAAGAAAATTGATAAACTTTCAGATAAAAAGAGTATAAATAATAAAATAACCCTTTGGAAAGATAATAAGATGATTGTAAAAAATATAATAGATATTTCCTATTGTGAAGCAAAGGAACGAGAAACTTTAATTTATATTAATGGAGTACAATATAATGTAAACTGTAGTATTTCAGAATTTTATAAAAAACTTCCCAAAGAACTCTTTTATAGAAGTCATAGATCATATATTATTAATACTGATAAAATTACAGAGATAGTTCCGTGGTTTAACAACACCTTTATGTTAAAATTACAAGGTGAGAAAGTTGATATACCCGTAAGTAGAAATAATATAGGTGAGTTTAAGCATATAATGGGCATATAAAAGCACTTGATGTGCTTTTTTTGTTTTTTCATGTATGAAACCGTATAAACCCCTAAAAAACATATTATAATTTTGTTAACAAATAATTAATTAGGAGGGGTCCAAATGGTATCATTTATTTTAGCGATTATTGCTCTTATTATAGGTTATTTTATTTATGGTGCAATTGTGGAAAAGGCTTTTGGAGCAGATGAAAAAATTCAAACTCCTGCTGTAAGGCTAGAGGATGGTGTAGACTTTGTAAAAATGCCTGCATACAAAATTTTCTTAATTCAATTTCTTAACATAGCAGGTTTGGGACCTATTTTTGGTGCAATTGCAGGTGCAATGTGGGGTCCATCAGCATTTTTGTGGATTGTATTTGGATGTATATTTGCAGGTGGAGTTCACGATTATTTTTCTGGTATGCTTTCAGTAAGGCATGATGGGACAAGTATTCCTGAAGTTGTAGGTCAATACCTTGGAAAAGGCTTCAAAAACTTTATGAGAGTATTCTCAGTAATACTTTTAGTTCTTGTAGGAGTTGTATTTGTAACTGGACCAGCAAGTATATTAAAAGGATTAACAGGATTAAACATTACATTATTAATATACCTTATATTTGCGTATTACATTATTGCAACAATAGTTCCTATAGACAAGCTTATTGGAAAGATATATCCTATTTTTGGAGTTTGTTTATTAGTTATGGCCATTGGAGTTGGAGGTGCATTAATTTTTGGTGGATTTGATATACCAGAAGTAATACCAGCTAATTTGGTTAATATGCATTCAAACCCAGATAAAAACCCAATATTTCCAATGCTATTTATAACTATTGCCTGTGGAGCTATTTCAGGGTTCCATGCGACACAATCACCTTTAATGGCAAGATGTATAACTAGTGAAAAACAGGGTAGAAAAATATTCTATGGTTCAATGATAGCAGAAGGTGTAGTTGCATTAATTTGGGCAGCTGCAGCAATGAGCTTCTTTGGTGGAGTAGCTGAATTAAATGCTACTATGGCAATAGAAGGTCATACATCAGCTTGGGTAGTAAATGAAATTTGTGGAAGCCTACTTGGAAAAGTTGGTGGATTACTAGCTATACTTGGAGTTGTAGCATGTCCTATAACTTCTGGGGATACAGCTTTCAGAAGTGCAAGATTAACTATAGCTGATATATTTAAATTTGACCAAGGTCCTATTAAAAATAGATTTATAATTAGTATTCCTTTGTTTGTGATAGGTTTCATATTAACTAAGATGGATTTTGGAATAGTATGGAGATATTTTGGATGGTCTAATCAAGCTTTAGCTACAATAGTATTATGGACATCAGGCATGTACTTAGTTACTAAAGGTAAAAAGCACTGGATTGCTACTATCCCAGCAACATTTATGACAGCAGTATGTACATCTTACATTTTAATTGCACCAGAAGGCTTTAAGCTTTCTCAAAGTATTTCATATCCAATAGGAATTGTAAGTGCAATTGTAGCAATGGTAATTTTCTTAATAGCAGCAAAAAAAGTAGAAACAAAAGCAAAAGGTAAAATTTAAAATTCTATAAAGTTCATTATAAAAATACTAATGGAATAAAAGTACTTATAGGCTAGATACACAAAAAGTGTTTAGCTTATAGGTACTTTTTTATATATTTTTATAAGAAAGAAAAGTACAGCATTAATAAAATTATAAGCAGTGATTTAAGACGAGCTGTTGAAACAGCTAAGGAGATTGAAAGTAAATTAAATATACCAGTGAAGTATTGTAGTGATTGGAGAGAAATAAATAATGGAGTTCTGGCAGGAATGGATAACAAGGATGCATTAATAAAATATCCTGGACTCTTTTTTAATACACTAGAGATGAGTGATAGATATCCAAATGGGGAAAGTCCTAGTGAGTTTTACAATAGAATACAAAGTGCTTTTCTGGAACTTTGCAACAATATTTCAACGGAAATGGAAGAAGATGATGTAATGATTCTTACTCATGGGGGAGTAATAAATGTTTTATACTATATATTAGATAATATAAAGTGGACAAATAAGTCACCTAAACTATCTAAAACATCAACTACTGGAATGCACAAAATTGAGAATATAGAAGGAAAATGGAAAATAGTTATGAGTAATAGTGTTGAGCATTTACATTATTATAGTGAAATATAAGCCTAGATCTATAGAGAAATTGGATATATAAAACTATATAGCTATATAAATATTTAAATAGGAAAATATTTAAATAGGAAAATAGTTATATAGGGAACTATTTAAATATAAAACTATTTAAATAGTTGTGCTGTTCATGGGGGTTTGGGGGCTTTGTAAATATTTGACCAAAGAGTCAATATGTAATATAATTACTAAGATAACAGATAAATATATTTAAACTTTAAATATATACATATCTTTGCTTGTTATAAAGAGACATAATAGAATTATGTCAAATGTTATTTTTAGGGGGAAATATTATGGGCTTTTTTTATGAGTCAACGAATTTTACAGGTTGGGCTATTTGGCTTTTTATTCTTTTTGCCTTAATGGCTTTTAATGAGCTTGGTCGTTCAACAAAATGGGGCGGAATTATACTTTTTTTAATTGTTCCTATAGGTTTAACTATTTTTGTTTGGCCAACAACTGCAGCTCCAGGAAATGAATATGGAACAGGTACTTGGTTTAACTGGGTAAAAACTTACTCAGCACTGGCAGGGTGCCTTGGATTTATGGCTATTCGCTATATTCCATCACTTGCTAAAAAGAAGTGGGTATTATGCTTTCCACCACTTATTTTGGCAATTAATATTCTCGAAGCAGCTATTCGTGATTTTCAATGCTTTACATATGGTGCATGGAACGGAGCATATGTAGACAATCTTTGGGTAATGTCAGGATCATGGAATATCATGAATGGTATAGCTGGATTACTAAACATTATTGCCATTTGCGGATGGGTTGGTATTTTTATTTCTAAAGATAAAACAAAGGATATGATATGGCCTGATATGATATGGCCTTGGATTATAGCATATGATTTGTGGAATTTTGCCTATACATATAATTGTATAGCAGACCATTCATTTTATTGTGGTTTGGCACTGTTACTTTCTTGCACCATACCTGCTTTCTTTATCAAAAAAGGAGCATGGTTACAGCATCGTGCACAGACACTTGCCCTATGGATTATGTTTGTTATGACAGTACCTTCCTTTGCAGATCGTATAGCACCTGTAGCTACTACACATAATCCAAAAGCGTTTTTTATTTTAAGTTTATTATCTTTAATAGCAAATGTAGCATTAGTAATTTATCAGTTTAATAAGATTTATAAAAATAAACTTAATCCACTAAAAGACGAAATTTTTGTAGAAACAAAAGCCTATAAGAAGGTAGTTGAAGAAAATAGATAATATAAAAAGTATAATAATTTCATATGTATATAGGAGATTATATTTTTGGAATTTATGGGCATAATACCTTTAAGAAATTAAAATTTCTATTAAAGGAGGAATTCTTATGCCAGATAATAATGAGGTAAGAAAAGAAGGTTCTAGTGGAAATAGTATTTTAAGATGGGCAGGAAGATTGATATTAGTTGCAATTATTTTAGGTATAACATCATTTTTAACTCCAGGATTTAGTATTTATGGATTATGGTCATATCTAATTGCAGCAGTTGTAATAACTGCATTAGACTATTTCGTAGAAGCATTCATGGGAGTTGATGCATCACCTTTTGGAAAAGGAATAAAAGGCTTTATTATTGCAGCTGTAATAATATATGTAGCACAATTTTTAGTGCCAAATATGAGGGTATCTCTTCTAGGTGCAATATTAGCAGCTTTAGTAATTGGTGTAATAGATGCTATATTTCCATCAAGAGCAATGTAATTTTTAAATACATCATGTTGAAATTATTAAAGGAAGAACTCTAGAAATAGGGTTCTTTTTATTTATGTAAAAATGGAACATTAACATAAATACTTAATAATATAAATAAAGCGTGCAATGATATATGATTTATTTAAGTTTGGAGGATAGTAGCATGAAAAGAAAGATTTACAATGTTTTATCTAATATGATATTACGTGGAGATAACCCATCTAGAGTGAAAGTAAAGGTAGGTATTTCAAGGGAACTTCCCTATGAAGTTGAGGTTATTGCTGAAAATTTATATGTACCTTGGGCCATAGATATAAGCAATGAAGGTAAATTATATTTTACAGAGCGGTCTGGAGCAGTTAGAATCATTGAAGGTGGTAAACTTCTGCCACAACCACTGATTAGATTTAGTGCACCCTTTGTAAGCCAAGGGGAAGGGGGATTGATGGGAATTGTATTAGATCCAAATTATTCTCAAAACCATTATATATATGTTATGCATTCATATGCAGAAGGTAATCAACTTCACAATCGTGTTGTGAGATTGATTGAAAATAATAACAAGGCATCTATTGACAGAGTGCTTATTGATAAAATTCCTGGTGGGCGGATTCATAATGGAGGTAGGATAAAGATAGGGCCGGATGGAAAATTGTATATTACAACGGGGGATGCAGGTAATTCTGCATTGGCACAAAATATCACAAGCACAGCAGGGAAAATACTGAGAATAGAATTAGACGGTAGTATTCCTGAAGATAATCCAAATGTAAATTCACCTGTTTATAGCTTAGGTCATAGAAATCCTCAGGGTTTAGCCTGGAATTCAAGAAATATATTGTATGCCTCTGAGCATGGGCAGACCACTCATGATGAAATAAATATTATACAGCCAGGAGCTAATTATGGATGGCCTCTGGTTCAAGGAAATGAAGACTCTAAGGAAGTTATAGTGCAAAAGCCATTAATACACAGTGAAGAAGAAACGTGGGCGCCTTCTGGTATAGCCTTTGTAGAACAAGGACCGTTGCAAGGGAAATTACTAGTTGCTACTTTACGTGGCGAACAACTACTTACTATTTCATTGAATGGAAAAGGAACGAAAGTAAATAGCGTAGATTCATGGTTGAAGAATAGATATGGGCGCTTACGTGAGATTATTCAGGGGAAGGATGGAGCGATTTACCTAACAACAAGTAATAGAGATGGAAGAGGTAATCCTAATATAGGTGATGATAGAATTATTCGGATTATTCCAATTAGGAGCAGCCAGCAAAAATGAACATAAGATTTACAATAATAATAACTCTTACTTTCATAATATGATATATATTTTTGCCTATTGCTGTACAGTGTGTTTTCCTTTATATAAGAAATTTTTGCTAAAGTCTATTGACATGAATTAGAGGTGAGAATACAATATTTATATGAACATATGAATAAGTATTCATATAAATGATATTAGTAGAAAGTAATTTTAAAGGTGGGAATAATTATGGGGTTAATAGAGATAGTTTCATTTACATTACTATGTATATTTGGTATTTCATATATGGGTAAACTAATAATATTATCAAAGAAAAACAACATTAAAGCTAATGTTTTTGGTAAAGGTACTAAAAGTAAAGAAAGTCTTATTATTGAAAGGTTTCTAAAAGCAATGACTTTTGCAGGGATAGGGATTTGGACTATTAGTGCTTTATTTCCATCATTTACAGAAAAGTGGTTTGTTGGACTTGGGAAAGGCTTTACAGTAAGCATTATTGGAGTGGTTATTACATTAATAGGAGTTTCACTCTTTATATTGGCTATGGTTTTCATGAAAACTTCTTGGAGAGCTGGTATAGATAAATCAACAAGAACATCACTTATAACTTCAGGACTTTATAGATTCAGTAGGAATCCAGCCTTTGTTGGAATGGACTTGATGTTTATTGGAGCTGCAATTACCTATGCAAATCTTATTATCGTAATTGTAGGTTTATTAGTTGTAGTTGGTATACATCTACAAATACTTCAAGAAGAAAATCATATGGAAGAAGTATTTAAAAAGGAATATAATGAGTATGTAAATAAGACACCAAGATATCTTTTATTTTGAGAAGTATAATGATGTTTTATAACAGAAATAAGGTCAATATTATCAGTTAGCTATATGGAGATTAGAGAAATCTAGTCTCTTTTATATATAATAACTAAGAAAATACAAAATAATAGTCATGCATATTCAATGTGAATTATATAGCTTAAATGTACAAGCTTACTTACAACATAAGTATAATAATGTAAAATATACTTAATATATTTATAGGAGGACAATTGTATGAAAAAACTAATTCTAAACCTTGTAAGGTAATATAATTTAATAAGGTTGTAAATGAAATCTAATTTCATTACAACCTTTTTATTTTTTGTAAGGGGTGAGTTTATGCCAATAAATTTTTAAATTGGAACACTAGATTGCTTCTGAAGAGTTTGATTTCTATAATGGAGAACTATATTATTTACTTACAAAAGAAGAATATTTAGGAGTGGCAAAATAATAAGAAAGGAATGAACAGCTTTACTCATAGACTAAACTGTTATATATTAAAATAGTTATTAATTACTTATGAAAAGAGAATTAAAATTATTTTACATATGAAAAGAAGAGGATAAACATGAGATTAGATAAATTTTTAGCTGTATCATTCATCGAGACACGCAAAAAGAGTAGGGATTATATTAAGGAAGGTAAGGTTAAAGTAAATGGGGAAGTGATAACAGAACCTGCAATAGAAATTAAGGAGAATACTGATATTATTGAGTATCTTGATAAAGTAGTTGCTTATAGAGAAAAGGTGTATTATATGTTTCATAAACCTGCAGGGTGTATTACTGCAAGAAAGGATGCTGATAATATAACAGTCTTTGATTTTTTTCATGAGGATAATATAAATGGAATATTTCATGTTGGCAGATTAGATAAAGATACAGAAGGATTATTGCTTTTTACTAACGATGGTGATTTTGATCATCAATTAATGTGCCCAGAAAGGCATGTTGAAAAGAAATATTTCTTTTGGGCATTGGGTTCATTAGATGAGGAAGATAGGAAGAGATTAGAGAATGGAATTTCCATTGGAGAAGGTGAAGCATTAACAAAGCCTGCCAAAATCGAAGTGATAAAATATGGGAAATATGAAGAGTTAGAAAAGGAAACTGATATTGGAAAGTTCTATAATATAGAATCAAAACATTATAATCAACCTATTGTCTGTGGATATCTTACAATTTCTGAGGGACGTAAACATCAAGTTAAGCGTATGTTAAAGTCAGTTGGTTGTTATGTGGTATATTTAAAGCGGATTTCTATTGGGGAGTTAACCTTAGATGAAACCCTTGAAAAAGGCCACTATCGAATGCTAACAGAAGAGGAAGTTCAAAAGTTAATATAAAAATTATAATTTTTGGAGATAGATATAAATTCATTATACTTTATGGAATAACAGGGATATATAAATAATTGTTGATTTATTATACTTTATTGTATATAATTGTATTAGTAAAATTAAGGAGGTACAATGTGATGGTAATAACTGCTTGCTAATTAATTTTCTAAATTGAAAATTATATGAAAGGAAGATTTTAAGTGCCTATTCAATTAGGTTTTTTAGTATGCTTCTTTTGAAACTTAGTAAGTAGAGGTAGTCATTTTGTAGAACCAGAATTAAGTCTTAATTTTACATAAGATATTTATAAGAACCTATACTCTTAGGGGTATTTTGTAATGTAAAATAATGTTTATTTTGGACTGTAAGAAGGGTATCAATTCTACAGTCTTTTTTGTTTTATTAAAAAACTTAATAAGTAGAATTCTAGGTTTTTGGAGGAGCTTTGAGTTTGGTATAGGCATTAAACAATATAATAACACTTAAAAGGAGAGATCAGTATGGATATTAAAGAAGGAATAATAAAAGATTTAGATAGAATAATAAATGAATATGTTAATGGGGAATTTGTTCCTGGATTATCAGTAGGTGTAGTATACAATAATGAAGTTATTTATACAAAAGGTTTTGGAGTAAAAAATGTAGATACAAAAGAACCTATTGATGAGAAATCCCTTTTTCACATGGCATCAGTATCAAAGACTTTTGTTGCTACAGGAATAATGCAATTGGTTCAGCAAGGTAAAATTTACTTAGATAAATATTTAATAGAGTATTTACCTTACTTTAAGCTTAAAGATGATAGATATAAAAAAATAACTATAAGGCAATTATTAACTCATATATCAGGTATGCCAGATGAAGATGATTATGAATGGGATAAACCTCAATATGATGAAGAAGCTTTAGAAAGGTACGTTAGAAGCATTAGTGGAAGAGAACTTATGTGGGAGCCAGGAGAAAAATTTGCATATAGCAATATTGCTTATGAGATTTTGGGAAATGTTATTGAAAAAGTTTCAGGTATGTCTTTTGAGAAATATATGAAAGAAAATATTCTCAATGTTGTACAAATGAAAGAAAGCAATTTTTTAAAACCTTTAGTTTCAAAGGAGCTACTTACAAGTCCTCATATCTTAGATACAAAGAATGGCTATGGTGCTACGGTTAGTGAAGTTTTTCCCTATAATCGTGCACATGGTCCAAGCTCTACGTTGTGTTCTAATGTAGTTGAAATGTGCAACTATGCTATTGCTAATATAAATGAAGGAAAATTTAAAGGAAATAAAATATTAGAAACCCATAGCTATTTAGAACTTTGGAGAAAATATGCCTTAACAGGTTGGGGTGGTTATACTTTAGAAATTGGATTGGCATGGTTTTTGGGAGAATATAAAGGAAATAAAGTTAGATCTCACAGTGGTATGGATACAGGATTTAGAAGCAATTTAATAATATTGCCAGAGAGAGGTATTGCAGTTGTTGTTATGATTAATTCAGATTATATTGGAACTAAAGTTTTATGCGAGAGTATTTTAGATATACTCTTAGGGGAAGAAGTTGACTATATAAAAAGATCACTTGCTAGTCATATAGTAAGAACAATGTTTAACAATAATTCTGAAATAGCGCTACAGGAATATAATAAAATAAAGGAAAATTCCATTGAAAAGTATCTTGTGTATGAGGATGAATTTAACGCTATTGCTTATAACTTGTTGGAGAGAAAAAGAATTAAAGAGGCAATAGATGTGCTCAATTTATCAATTAAAATATTTCCAGGATCAGCTAACCTTTATGATAGTTTAGGAGAAATGTACTTATGTAAAGGTAATAAGAAGCAAGCTTTAGCTAGTTATAAGAAATCTTTTGAGTTGAATCCTAACAATAAAGAAGCTAAGAAAATAATAGATGAATTAAGTTAAATAGATAAAAAGGGAGAGTAGATAAGTTTGTGTAAACACAAATTTATCTACTCTCATTTTGTTTGATGAGAGGGTATGTATGTCCAAAAATTTAGGTATATTCTCTGATTTTGTAAATCTTATTTAGAAGTTTTGATTATTAACTCCTTTTATATATTTTTTTTATAGCATTTAATCCTTCTAATATTTCTATTTTTGAGAAATTACAACTGATGAGTTTATCTTCAGTCCATTTACTAATTTCTTCATAAAAAAATAGTGCTAGTTCTAAGTTTTTAGGAGATTTATGAGAATCGATAGCTTCAAACAGCATATTTTCAGCTTTATTGATTTCCCCTTCAATTATATATTTTCTAATCATTATTTCCAGTAGCTGGTCTTCTGCAATAGTAATATCATCACTGTTTTCATCAATACTATTTTCTATAGCATTTTTTCCTTTAAATATAGAAGCTACTGCTTGTAAGGCTGTTTTTATCATTTTCATTATATAGTCATTTTCATACATTTATAAAGCCACTCCTTATTTTAAATTAGTATTGTTAAAGGAATTTTATATTCTTAAATTTTATACAGTAACTCTAATAATTTATATTAACAGATGTTACTTTATTTTTGTATATATTTATTATATCACAAGCAAAATGTAAGTATTTATGTTTGATTGGATCTTTAGTTGTCATTTTGCAATTGACAAAATATTCATAAAAAAGTATAATTATCAAGGTGAACAGTTATTTACTAATAATATTTTATGAAAGGAGATGTTTTTAATGAATACAAGTAAAAAGGTGATTTTAGTATAAAACTTAAAATGGGCTTAAATGTAACCTTAGACATAGTCTATTATTTGTGTTGCAT
This sequence comes from Clostridium sulfidigenes, assembly GCF_000732635.1. Classification (GTDB taxonomy): domain Bacteria; phylum Bacillota; class Clostridia; order Clostridiales; family Clostridiaceae; genus Clostridium_J; species Clostridium_J sulfidigenes. Next base: position 37,802 of record NZ_JPMD01000008.1, read on the forward strand.
TTTTGCGAGAGTAGTTAACCTTTCATAATACTGACTATAAAGGATAAGTAACGCGACAGGAAGGTCGTGTTTTTTGTAGCCGTAGATAGTAGCCAAGTACAAAGGGTTGATTGTCTACGGTATCTTTATGCCCATTTTTAAGAAAAAAATAATGTGGAGGTTATAAATGATTAGAAAATATACAAATGCGGAACTTAAAAGAGCATTAGACATGGTAGAGGAAGGGTACTCTTTCTCAGAGGCCGCAATGGCAAATAATCTTAATAAAAGTATCGTAGCAAGAGAGATGAGAAAGAGAAAAAATGAAAAAGCTGGACAGCATATAGATGATTACAGAAGGAAGTTTCAAAATGATATAAACAATACCAAAATAGAAAAGGAGATAAAAAAATGATTAGAGAGATAGAAGTAACCAATATGGAAGACTCAGATATAAATGAGGCGAAAAAGATATGGGTTAGACAATTTGAACTATATTGTGATAATAGTGAATTCCCATTACATTGGAAACAAGATACAGAATTATTAGAAAAATTTCTTGCTGAAAGAATTAAAAATCAAAGTGCAGTTGTAGCAAAGTTAGACAACATGGTAGTTGGATTCTTGGCATATGATGAATTTCCTTTCAATGGAGAGAATACAGTGTTTTGTCCAGCAATAGGACATTCTGCTATTGAAGAATACAAAGAAAGTGTATATTTAAAATTATATAAAAGTATATCACAGGAATGGATTAATAAAAATATTTTTAATCATATGTGGACAATATTTTTTAATGATATAAATTTAAAAAACATATTGTTTGATTTAGGATATGGGTCATATTTGATAGATGCATTTAATGATTGTAATATTGAGTCTGGTGAAAAATCTATTTGTGATATTAGAAAAGCTACCATGGAAAATGCTAATGTTTTATATGAGCTTGTAGAAGAATCCAATGAATATTATGCGTCTGCACCATTATTTCTTAAGAGAGACAGGTTTACTAAAGAAGAGATTGAAGAAATAATATTAAAAAGAAATGTGTTTATTGCATGGCACGAAGATATTCCGGTGGGATTTATTAATTTAAGTATTGCTGATAACAATAACTTTATAGATATGTCTATAAAAAATTGTGGTTTAATCGACGAAATTGGTGCTTATATAAAATTAGAATATAGAAATAAAAAAATAGGTATTGAGCTATTGAAAATCGTCAATGATTATTGCAAGGATTTTAATGTACCATATATTCATGTTGATTTTGAAACAGCAAATCTATATGGTAATAAGTTTTGGAAAAAGCATTTTACACCAATGCTATTATCTATGAGAAGACCAATTAATAAAGATATAAATGATAGATAAATTTGTGATGTACAGAATCTGAGGCATGCATTATATAAACTCTTAACACCAAGAAAGAATTGTTTAAAAGTGATCTCTAACAGTTTATAAACTGCTACAGGTCACTTTTTTGATTTATCCAATGACTACCAGCTCTAATGCTCCCATCTTCTTCAAAGTGGGAGTAAAGAGCTGCTACGTCCCTGGATAACGATTTCTAAAGCTTCAGAGGGAGTAAAAACTCCCTCTGAAGCAAAGAACTCTGTTTATTTTCGTTTCATATTTCTCATTAGGCTTTTAGTATCCTTATCTATTTGTAATGATTCGATAACTTTTTGTAAAGCTTTGTTATAAGTCATATCATCCAAAGTATTATTTTTAAGAAATTCCATTGTTTTCTCTGGGAATTTGATATAACAGATAGATATAGCCCAAGCTACTGACATTTTAACGTAATAACCCGGATGTTTAATGCCATCAAATAGTTTTAATATTTCATCAATATGATTATCATCTATATAATAGAAAAGAAGCATGACTACTCCAAAACGCATATGATATTCACCAGTATCTGAAAGATAGGGCATCAAGTATTCCCACATTTCCTTTGGATATTGTTTAGGAAGTTTTAGTCCACTACAAAAGCTATCGCATACTGACCAATTATCAATTTTATTAACAAAGGTTGTGATGTATGGCAAAATATCAGAAAGCTCAGATTTTACATAACCAATGGTCATCCCTTGAAGCATAATTTCCTCGAAACTGTCATCAGATGCATTTTGTAAATAGCACTGCCAGTCACCTTTTGCAAGTTTTTTAGCAATTTTTCGAAGCTCAGGTAAACGAACACCTAGGATGTTGTGAATACCAGGTAATAAGCCACTAGAAAATTTTTGATATTTAGGCTCTGCTAATATAGAAAGTTTTTCTTTTATTACATTATTTATTTCCATTTTTATTCTCCTTAGTTTCCTAATTATATTTTATCATAGAGATTTCATAATTTAACTGGATTTGAATAATAATATTTAATTTACGGAATAAATTATAATGAATACTGATTTTATAAAGGGTTATTTTATTAATACTATGTTATAGGAGATAAATATGAATATTGGAAATAGTGTTTTTTTTAGAAAAAAGGAATTACATAACTTTTGTATTTATAGATTCATTTTTGGGATTAGTTATAGTCTCATGATTCCAACCATACCACTTTTCTTTGACTCTATAGGAATCACTACTCTAACCATTGGGACTGTAATGTCTTTATATGGAATAAGTAAAACATTAACTCAAATGCCTTTTGGAATTGTATCTGATACAATAGGAGATAAATTAACGCTAATGCTAGCATTGATTTTAATGACTTTTGTTCCTTTTGCTTATACTTTAACTAATAATCATCTATTAGCTAGTTGTATATATGTAATACAAGGAGCAATACTTGGTATGGCTGCCCCTGCAACTTTTTCTATATTGTCAAGATCCTTAGATATAAGGAAAAGAGGAGAAAGTACAGGACTAGCCTCTGCAGTTTTTACACTTGGTGGTGGAATTGGTGCAGCTATCAGTGGATGTATTGTAGCAAAACTAGGAAATTATAATATGGTATTTTATATATCATCAATTGGGATACTAATTACATTTATATACGTTGGCTTACAAATAGGTAAAATTAATTTAACACAGGGTAAAGTTAGATTTAATACAAATAAAAATAGCAGTAGAATCAAAGTAATAGGTGAAGAAATAAAAAGATATAATCTTAAATATAAAATTATAGTATTAGGAACTATTGCATTTTTAGGTGATTTTATATATGGATGTATTGTAGCTCTTTTTCACTTTTATGGACAAGATATTTTAGGTACATCAACTGTATATACTTCTGCAATAATATCAATTTATTTACTTGTTTTTGGATTAGGAGCACCTATTGCTGGGTGGGTAAGTGATAAAATAGGAAATAGAAGACAGTTATTTCTTTCTTTCAACGTTATGAATATCACATTGCTAGGATTAACTTTTACAAGAGATATAATTATTTTTACTGAGATAATAATTATGTATTTCTTAGGTGCTACGTTCCTAAATGCAGCATTACAAAGTTCGCTTTCAGAATTTGGTGATAACCTAAAGATAAAAGGTATTGTATTTGGCATTGTTGGAGCATCTGAATCATTAGGATACTCCCTTGGTCCCATAGTTTCAGCATATATATATCAGTTAAATAAGTCATGGTTGTTTATGGGATTATTAGCAGTTTCAATTTTAGTTTCAGTTATTTATTTATTTCTATATAAAAAAGCTAACATATAGCCTTAAGCTAAGAGATAAAAATCATTTAAGGGGTATACTATATTTATAATAGCCTATAATATTAGTAAAATATTATAGGAGTTATTTATGAATATTAAAAATAATGTTTTATTTCATAAAAAAGAACTGAGACAGTTTTGTAATTTAAGATTTATTTTTGGTATTAGCTATAGTTTTATGATCCCCATAATACCACTTTTCTTTGATTCTATAGGAATTAGTACCGTAGTTATTGGTACAGTAATGTCATTGTATGGAGTAAGTAAAGCTTTAGCGCAAATACCTTTTGGTATGGTATCTGATGCAATAGGAGATAAGTTATTGTTAATAATATCATTAAGCGTAATGACTTTTGTACCTTTTTTCTATACTATTTCGCATACCCAAATATTAGCTAGCGCTATATACATAGTACAAGGAGGAATACTTGGAATGGCTGCTCCAGCCACATTTTCAATATTATCTAGGTCACTAGATGAGGAAAAGAGGGGGGAATGTACAGGGTTAGCCTCTGCAGTTTTTACACTTGGTGGTGGAATTGGGGCAGCAGTAGGTGGATTTATTGTTTCAAAATATAATAACTACAATATAGTATTTTATATAACGTCAATCGGAATATTTTTTTCAGTTGTATTTGCAGTTTTTAAAATAAAAAAATCTAGTGGAACAATAAAAAAAAATAAACCTATAAAGAAAGGTATTAAAGTTAATAGTAGAGTTAAAGTAATCTTTAAGGATATTAGAAAATACAAACTTGGATGTAAAATTATATTATTAGGGTCTATTGCATTTTTAGGAGATTTCATATTTGGTTGCATAGTCTCTGTTTTTCCCTTTTATGGTCAACAGGTATTAGGAGCATCAATTGGATATACATCAGCAATAATATCAATGTATTTATTTGTATTTGGTTTTGGTGCACCTATAGCTGGTTGGATAAGTGATAAGATAGGAAATAAAAAGCAATTACTTATTTCTTTTATGATTATGAGTGCAGCATTATTAGGGTTATATTTTGTAAGAGGATTAATTATATTTACCTCAATAATTATAATATACTTTCTGGGAGCTACGTTTTTAAATGCAGCGCTACAAAGTTTGCTTTCAGAATTTGGTGATAATGATAATATAAAAGGAATTGTATTTGGAGTTGTAGGTGCCTTTGAAGCATTTGGATATGCACTTGGACCAATAGTTTCTGCATATATTTATGGATTAAATAAGTCATTATTATTTCTAAATTTATTAATAGTTTCAATTTTAGTTTCAGTTATTGATTTAATATTATGTAAAAAAGCTTATATAACATAAAGTAGTTAAGTATATTAATAAAATATTTTATTGGTTATTAAATGAAATATAAGAAATATAAGATTTAAAAATTTTCTAAAAGATATTTTTAGAGAATTTTTTCTTTTTTGAAGAATATGTATAAAAAAGGAGAGTTTTTTGTGTATTTAAATTTGCATTAATAAAGAATAAAATTGGGGGAGGTTGAAATGATAAAAGAGGTATTTCTATTATATATTGATAGGTGGCAATTTTTCTTAAAGCTAACAATGGAACACTTGAAAATTTCAGGAATATCTATATTAATAGCTTCAATAATAGGGTTAATATTAGGAATTTTTATTAGTGAGTATAAAAAGACATCTCCATTTATTCTTGGTATAACAAATTTTGTTTATACAATTCCATCTATATCACTTCTAGGTTTTTTAATTCCTTTTTCAGGTATTGGAAATACTACAGCAGTAATAACCCTTACCATTTATGCACTTTTACCAATGGTTAGAAATACATATACAGGTATAGAAAATATAGATCCTTCCATAATTGAGTCTGCAAAAGGAATGGGTAGTACACCTTTTGAAATATTATGTAAAGTTAAACTTCCTCTTGCTACTACAGTGATATTATCGGGACTTAGAAATATGGTAGTTATGACAATTGCTCTTGGCGGTATTGCTTCATTTATTGGGGCAGGTGGGCTTGGAGTGGCAATTTATAGAGGTATAACTACAAATAATAAAACCATGACTATTGCAGGAAGTTTATTAATAGCTTTACTAGCATTGATATTTGATTTTATTATTGGAAGTATTGATAAAATTATTAAAAGGAAATGGAGGTTATTATAATTCATGAAAAATTTAAAGAAATATTGTAAAAAGTTTTCTCTATTATTGTTATTTATTTTCGTAGTTTCTATGGTAGGATGTTCAAGTAAAAGCAAAACCATTAAGATAGCAACAAAACCAATGACTGAACAATTTATCTTAGGTGAGATGCTAGCATTACTTATCGAAGATAATACTGATTTGGAGGCTGAAATTACTAAAGGAGTAGGCGGTGGCACAAGTAATATTCACCCTGCCATTGTAAAGGGTGATTTTGATCTTTACCCAGAATATACTGGAACTGGTTGGAGCTTTGTACTAAAAGAAGAGAGAATTCCGGATGATGAAACCTTATATAAGGAGCTTACAGAAAAATATGAAAGTCAGTACAACTTAAAGTGGGTTGGATTGTATGGATTTAATAATACTTTTGGGCTAGTAATAAGAAAAGATATTGCAGAAAAGTATAATGTTAAGACTTACTCTGATCTTGCAGCATATTCACCAGAGCTTATATTTGGAGCTGAATATGACTTTTATGAAAGAGAAGATGGATATGATGCATTATGTTCTACTTACGGATTAAAGTTTAAAAAGGCGTTAGATATGGATATTGGTCTTAAATATGAAGCTATAAATTCTAAGGAAATTGATGTAATGAATATATTCACAACAGATGGCCAACTTGCCAGTTCAGATATAGTAGTACTTAAAGATGATAAAAACTTCTATCAAACTTATTATTGCGGAACTGTTATACGTGAAGAGGTCCTTGAGAAATACCCAGAATTGAAAGCGGTTCTGACTAAAATGGAAAATATACTAACTGATAAAGAAATGGCAGAATTAAATCATAAAGTAGATGGAAATGGCCTTGATGAAAGAGAAGTGGCAAAAGAATTCCTAATAAATAAAGGATTATTAAAGTAATTATAGCAGAGGGAGAAATGTATGGAAAAACAAGATATTATACATTTTGAAAGTGTGTCAAAGGCATATGGTAATAACTTGATATTAAACGATTTTAATTTAAAGATAAATAAAGGAGAATTTTTAACGATAATAGGTAGTTCAGGTTGTGGTAAAACTACGGTACTAAAATTGATAAATGGATTACTTACACCAGAGGCAGGAAAGATACATGTAAATGGAGAGGATATATCGAGGGTGAATCAAATAGAATTTAGACGAAGAGTTGGGTATGTTATCCAAGGAGTTGGATTATTTCCACATATGAATATAAGGAAAAATATCTCTTATGTACCTAATCTAATAAAGAAAGATGATAAAAGAAAGATAGCGTCTAAAGTTGAAGAGCTAATAAAAGTTGTTGGATTAAGTGAAGATACGTTAGACCGTTATCCAAGTGAACTTTCAGGAGGTCAGCGTCAAAGAGTTGGTCTTGCAAGAGCCCTAGCTGCATCACCAGAGATATTACTTATGGATGAACCCTTTGGTGCAGTTGATGAAATAACTAGAAAGTTATTGCAAGAAGAAATCTTACGTATTTATAAAGAGGTCAATGTAACCATTGTATTTATTACTCATGATATCAAAGAAGCATTAAAACTTGGAACTAGAGTGCTTGTCATGGATAAGGGGAAAATAATACAAATTGGACCACCAGCTGAAATAATAGATAATCCTAAAACTGATTTCGTAAAAAAATTAATTGGTAGATGATAATAAATATAATAAAGTTAAGGGTATAACGAGCATGAATACTAGACTTTAAATCATAAATATGTTATTGTAGATAAAATATTATAATGGAAACTTCTTCTTATATTTGTTTGAAGAAGTAAATCTACTAACAAAAGTGTAGAGGTGAAATGTCATTTAAGGAGGGCTTTATATGGGAAAGATTGCAGCATTTTTTGATATAGATGGAACTATCTATAGAGAAGGTTTAATAACAGAAGTTTTTAAAAAAATAATAAAATATGAGTTAGTTGAAGAAGATAAATGGTATAATGAAGTTAGGCCAGCTTTTTCCAAGTGGGATATTAGACAAGGGGATTATGATACCTATTTACTTAAAATGATTGACGTTTATATTGAGGCAACTAAGGGTTTGAGTAAAGAACATATAGAACATATAGCTAGAAATGTGATTAATCAGAAAGGTGATAGGGTATATACATTTTCTAGGGATAAAATTAAATGGCATAAGGAACAAGGCCATGTTGTAATTGCTATTTCTGGATCTCCTATAGAGCTTGTAAGAGAGATGGCGGGAAAATATGAAATGGACGATTTTAGGGGTACCATTTATAAAGCCGATGACAGTGGGAAATATACAGGTGAAATTATTCCAATGTGGGATTCTATAAGTAAAGAAAATGCTTTAATGGAGTTAAAAGAAAAATATGATATAGATTTAAGTAAAAGTTATGCTTACGGAGATACTTCTGGGGATTTAACTATGTTTAAATCTGTAGGAAATCCATATGCTATAAATCCAACTAAAGAACTAATTTCAAAGATAATAGAAAATGAAGAAGTAAAGAATAAAATCAATGTTATAGTGGAACGAAAAGATGTTATTTATAAATTAGATATTAATAATTTAGAGTTAATCTAAGTAAAAGAAAGTTTTACAATTTAGGGTATAGCTTGAGTGGCGTTACAATAGAAGTCTTGTAACGCCACTTTTAAACATAACACTTTCTTACAAAAGGGGGATTTGTATGATTAGATTTGAGATAATTACAAGAGATAGATTGGGGATTACAGTAGAGATATTAGAGAAAATTTACAATAGGAAAATTAACTTAATTTCTATGGAAGTGTTTTTTCAAAAGGTATGTGTAAAGGTTGAGGACATGGAAGATGGGTTAAAGAAGGAACTAATGAAAGAGATTTGTAATATTAAAGATATTATTTCTGTTAAAGAAATGGAGTTATTATATTATGAACAGAAAGAAAAAAAGTTAAAAGCTATAATAGATTCGATAGAGGATAGGGAATTCAAGAACATAATTGGTACAAGCAAGGCAATAGAGCGGGTTAAAAATATGACTTTGACTATTGCAAAGAGCAACTCAACGGTATTATTAAGAGGTGAAAGTGGTACAGGTAAGGAAATTTTTGCAAAGGCAATACATGATATAAGCCCTAGGTGTAATAAGAATTTTATTGCTATTAACTGTGCAGCATTACCAGAAACCTTATTAGAGAGTGAATTGTTTGGATATGAGCCAGGAAGTTTTACAGGTGCAATGATAGGTGGAAAGGATGGAATTATTAAAGAAGCTAGTGGAGGAACTTTATTTTTAGATGAAATAGGAGAAATGCCTATGTTTATCCAAGCAAAGTTATTAAGGGTGATACAAGAAGGGAAAATTAGAAAAATTGGTAGTAATAAAGAAGAAGCCATAGATGTAAGAATCATAGCTGCGACTAATAATAATCTTGAAGACATGATTAAGGATAAAACTTTTAGAGAAGATTTATATTATAGATTAAATGTAGTTCCTATGTATATTCCAACATTACAGGAACGATTAGAGGACATTCCACTTTTTGTACAGTTCTTTATAGATAAGTTAAATTATAAATTAAATAAAAATATAAAGGGCGCTGATGTTGATTTCATTAGCGAGTTAATGAAATATCATTGGCCTGGCAATGTTAGGGAGTTACAAAATGTTATAGAAAGAGCAATGAATTTATGCAAAGGGGATATATTAACTGCAGAGGACATTTTCATTAATTTTAAGAATGATATTTATAGCTATGGTCCTAAAGAGATTATAGATAAAAAATCTGATGAATATTTGCAGCTACCATTAAAAGATATAATGGAGAAATGTGAAAAAGAAATTATTAAAAAAACTATAGATAATTACAAGAGTTATAGAAAAGCTGCAAGTGTACTTAAAGTTTCTCATACTACAATAATGAATAAAATTAATAAATACAATATAAAAATTTAAGTATTTTTATATTTACATCTGTAAAAATTAATTTACAGATGTAAAGAAATATTTACAAAAAAATTCTGATAAGTAAAGAAATATTTACAATAACTTAGTATAAATATTAAGAGTTGCATATTATAAAAATAAATGAGATTCTCCTTTCCTTGTTATTAAAGCTTTGTGTAAAACTATATTCACCTAGATCTAAGTATCACTTAAATTACCTTTAATTTGGCACTAGAATTGCTATATATTATTGTGAAAATATTTATATTGGGAGGTCAAATTAATGGGGAATAATTTAAAAACAATGGGCTTTGCTACTAGAGCAATTCATGGTGGACACGTTAAGGATCAATTTGGTGCTTTAGCTACTCCTATTCATCAAACAGCAACCTTTACTTTCGAATCTGCAGAGCAAGGTGGTAGAAGATTTGCTCTTGAAGAAGGTGGATATATATATTCAAGACTTGGAAATCCAACAAATACTCAATTGGAAGAGAAGTTAGCAATGCTAGAAGGTGCAGAGGCAGCAATTTCTACTGCATCTGGCATTGGAGCTGTTGCATCAGCATTTTGGACAGTGTTAAAAGCTGGAGACCATGTGGTAGCAGCAAAAACTCTTTATGGATGTACCTATGCTTATTTAAATCATGGAATAAGCAGATATGGGGTTGAGGTAACTTTTGTAGATACTACTAAACTTGAAGAAGTAAGACAGGCTATGAGAGACAATACCAAGGTAGTTTATTTAGAAACACCAGCAAATCCAAACCTTGAAGTTGCAGATATAGAAGCTATAAGTAAGATAGCTCACAAGAATAAGGATTGTATAGTAATGGTTGACAATACTTTCTGTACTCCATATATTCAAAGACCATTAGAATTTGGAGCTGATGTAGTAATTCATTCAGGAACAAAGTTCTTAAATGGTCATGGAGATGTAATTTCTGGTTTTGTAGTTGGAAGTGGCGAATTTATAAAGAATGTTAGATTATTTGGTGTAAAGGATATGACAGGAGCTAGCTTAAGTCCTTTTGATGCATTTTTAATCATTAGAGGTATGAAAACTCTAGAAATAAGAATGGAAAAACATTGTGAAAATGCTATGAAAGTAGCTAAATTTTTAGAAGGACATAGTGCAGTGGAAAAAGTATATTATCCAGGTTTAGAAAGCTTCCCACAATATGAATTAGCTAAAAAGCAAATGTCTTTACCAGGAGCTGTAATAGCTTTTGAGGTAAAAGGTGGAATCGAAGAAGGTAAGAAAGTTATAAACAGTACAGAGCTTTGTACAATAGCAGTAAGTCTTGGAGATGCTGAAACTTTAATTCAACATCCAGCATCAATGACACATTCTCCATATACTAAGGAAGAAAGAGAAATGGCTGGTATTAGTGATGGATTAATAAGAATAGCTGTTGGTCTTGAAAATGTGGAAGATATAATAAATGATTTAGATAAGGCATTAAAGTCTATTTCATAGAATAAATAGTAAAATAATATTAAAAAATGACTTGCAACTGTAAGATTTATAGTTGCAAGTCATTTTTTATCCTGCGAACTCCTTCTAAGAAAAAAACTCTGTTTATTTAGTATAAAATGGTAAAGCAAAGAGATACTGTTTGCAAGGTATCAATACTAATATTATTTGCATAATATATATAAACAAGTCTAATGTTTATAAACAAAGGAAGTGAGTATATGTTTGCTTTACAAGAGGATGGTAATGGGTTAGGTATATTTTTCATATTTAGTTTTCTTATAATATATATGAATAATTGTAAAAAATGTTGTAGAAAGACACCCTATGAATTAGGATTAGAATTAATCAATTTAGGTGCGGAAGAGGAAGGAAGACTTGCACAATTTTTAAGATGTGAAAGTGAGAAGATTGAATGTCTTATAGATAAGGCTAAGAAAAATCATTGTTGCTGTGATAAAATTACTGGCAAGGATTTGATTGAAGTTAACAAATGTATTAAGAGTACCCTTTGTCATATTGCAATAATTGAAAAATCTATTTTTGAAAAAATCAAAGTAGGAAAAGAGTTGATGTCAATGAAAAATTGCCACTGCCCGATTCCTCCTAGCTCAAATAACTCATGTGATGATGAAAACTATGATTTAATACTTAATGTTATTTTAGTAATTTTTCTAATTAATAGAAGCAAAATGCAATATATATGTTAAAAGATTTTTACAATGGAGTAACACTTATAATATATTGTTTATACAATATAATAAACAGTAAATTTCATATTAAAAAACTAGTTATGATAAATTTAGGGGGTAAAAAAATGGGAGCACCAGTATTAAATTGTGAACCAATTTGTGTAATAGGAAAAAAATTAATGTTATCAGGAGCTTTAATGGAAGCTGGACTTGCATCATTTGTTCAAGCAGAAAGTGAAAAGATAGAGGCATTAGTACCACTAGTTGCAGATACACCAGAGATTACACCGGCTGAGTTAATTCAAGTAAATAGAGATGCAACAGATGCATTCGAAGCAATTAGAGATATCGAGACAATAATTTTTCAAAAGATACAATTAGGTAATGCTTTATATAATGTAGGTACTGGAGATGACGTTTGTCCATGTCCAAATGGTAATGAAGAGTAAAAAAATTATATAAGGTTTTTTATAAAGACAAGATTCTTTAAAAGAACCTTGCCTCTATATTATATTTTATTTGTTTAAAAAAAGGTTCATTCTGAAAATTCAGGATGAACCTTTTTATACGAAAAAAATTTCATTAATGATTGATTCTGCTTTTTCTATACTTAGAGTTGGGTTAGTTGTTAATATTGAGTATAAAATACCTTCCTTTGATAACTTCATAGGCTTTAAATCAAAATTATCATAGTAGTTTACTTTGTCACCAATTTTTTTATTAGATAAAAGATTTATCCAGTAGTTATTCTTAATAAAGGCTAGTTTACTATAAATATTAATTAAGCTACCAAGTTCTTCGCAGATTACTTTTATTAAGGATTCCTTATTATTGCTGTTGTTTTTATGATGAATAATTATTGAGGCTAAGCTTTCATTTAATTCATTTATTATATTATACCATGGATAATTAGGATTGGTTTTTGTGAATAAGTGGAAAGGATTTAGCTTATATTTATCCTTGTTGATTAAATAGCAATATGCTAAATTACTAAATCTATTCTTTATACTTTCTAAATTTTCATGATTTATTTGAAATGCTATGGTATCTAAATTCAGAATGTTTATCACATCTTCTAAAATTTTTTCTATATTATTAAAATCACTGTAATTTTGTATTAACTCAATAATAGTGTCATAGGGTAATCCTTTAAAAGGACCTTCGCCAATATAGGTTAGTATATTTGACACTACGTTATTTTTACTTTTTCCAAACTCATAAATGATCTCTATGGAGTTCATATAGCACATATCAAGAACTAAAATGTCAATTTTTACATCCATAGAATTCTTTATTAAGTCAATAGCTTTACACATTTCAGGAGTACCCATCATGTAAGGTACCTCTTGAGTTAAATCTGTTGTATTTCCAACAAAAGATATTCCGTGTCCACCAAGTGCCACCATATAATGTTCTGATGGATAACTTTCCATTCCCCATTTAATAAAATCATATAAATTATTGGGATCTGCCATATTTATTTTACCTAAGTCTTGAATTAGTCTTGAATTTGATTTAGATATATAATAACGTCTAACTCCAGACCATTGTTCACTTTCCTCGGTGAAAATTTCATTGGGTCTCATTATCTCTGCAATTTTTCTGTTAGCTCTTCCTATTTGCATAATAACATTTACATCATCATTTGAACCAACTTTCTCACAATTTATTAGACTTTCATATATTTCTGGTTCAAGTTCATTATTTCCATTAGCATAAATTAATATTGTCCAATTACTCAATTGTATACCTCCTTTCTATTGCTTTATCCTAACATAGAATTCTACTATGTATTATATTATTTCTTAATAAATAACTTAAGATTCAATAAAGAAAGGCCCCCCAAGGTTGGGAGAACTTTCTATTAAATATTAGTTCATTGATTCTTTTAATATAGAAAAATCAATTCCCCTTGAATTACCATTTGGTGGTGGTAACAATTCACAATCAGGTCCAGTTATAATTCCAAAGTCACAAATTCTACCAGCATGAACTGCAACATTTATTTGAGTAGTTTGAAAACATCCCTGTAGTGAAAATTGGTATTCACCAACAACATTCTCATTATTTCTATTCCACTTCATCTGTCTTGTTGCTCCTATATTAGAAAGACATGGCTGAGCATTATTAGGAGTATATTCAGCTCCCTCTATAGGAGTGAAATTAATCACATTATGCTGTGGGTTGCAAAGTTGGAAAGCAAAGTTGCTAATTCCAGGAGTTGGTGGACAAGCAACAAATTCAACCCTATACCTCCATGTCTGAACATTATTTACACATATTGGATAACCTTCAACTAATGTTATTCTTATACCATTAAGCTCCACTGAATCTGCCATAATATTTTCCCTCCTTTGAGAAAAAATCATTGTTATAATTTATTATATTAAGGAGAACTATCAATGGTACTAGATGTTTATATAAATTCATGAAAAATTATTTATTCATCCCTTAAATATAAATTTATCATAAATCCCAAAATATAAATATTATCCCCATTCTCATAATTTCAGGTATTAAAATAGTAATTTTAAGTAAATTATATAAAAAAGTATAAGTTTCTGTTAAAATAATATTAGAAATTATTTTATATAATTATATAAGGAGGAATTATAAAATGGAAAAAAAGACAAGGGGATTTTGGACTACATTAGTGTTAGTACTTTACATTCTTGGAGGAATTAATTCGCTTTTTACTCCACTTACAAATAAGAATACAGCCCAAATATATCCAGAACTTGCCCTTAGCAATGGAATGGTAGTGTTTTCAGTTATATTGGGAATAATAATTATTCTTATTTCTATAGGTATTTTTATGTGGAAAAAGATGGCGGTATATGCTTTGGCAGTATACTATCCCGTGACATTTCTAGTAAATTTAATTACAATAGATTTTAGTATGGGACCAATAGCAATAGGTATAATAATTGGTGGAATAATAAGCATTGTAATATCATATCTAATAGTATTCAGCCTACTTAAAAAAATAAAATATAATGAAGAAGTAGAAAATACAATGAATGTATAAAATTAGTGTGTAGTAAATAAAGAAGATAGGTTCTATCTTCTTTATTTATTATAAAATAGGACAAGGAGTGAAGAATTTGAAGATGGATTTCAATCTTTCAAAGAAGAAAAAGTATATACTGATTGTCATTGCAGTAGTATTATTTATAATACTTTCAGCAGTAATAATTGCTATAAAGTTAAAAGGACCAAAAGAGAAGACAACAATTACTCATGAAGATAGTTATGAAATCAAAGGAGAAGAAACATTAAAATTTAATGGTATTAGTATTATAAGTGATGAACAAATTATTATTGTAGATAAGTCACAAGGAGAATTAAAAGATATAAAAGTTAAAGATGGACAAGAGGTAAAGAAAGGCGATGTATTATTTTCTTATCTTAATACTGCAGTTGAAGATCAAATAGCACAATATGATAGGGAAGTAACTTCAAATAATGGCAAAGTATCTAGAGTGAAGAAGGAAAAGGATAAAGTTAACTCAAGCATTAATAAGCTACAAGGAGATTTAAATGCTATAAGTGGTGAACTAAATAAAGTTCAGAGTGAAATATCTAAGCTTAGTACATCACAAGAAAAAGAAGCTCAAAGTCAATATAATGAATTATTGAAAACAAAAGATGTCCTTGAAGGTAAGCAACTAGAAGTTTCTCAACAAATAGAAATATTAAGGAGTCAAGTTAATGGCATAGAAACTGAAGTAGCAAGTTATGAAGAGGGAAACAAGTCAATAGTAACTGAAAGGGATATTTTAAAGAAAAAAATAGGTAAAGATATAATTGCAGATATAGATGGAGTAGTGAAAGTAAATAGCAAGGGTATAGATGATCCAACTGTAGCCTATATGAGAATAATATCTAAAGAGCCTTTAGTTAAAGCAGAAGTTTCTGAATTTGATGTAAAGAATTTAAAAATAGATGATGAAGTAATGTTAAAGGTTATTAGTAGTGGAGAATATATTAAAGGTACTATAACTGAAATTGACGAGCTACCTATTGAAGAACCAGGAAGAACTACAACAGGATACAATTTTTACATAAAACCAGAAAAGAGTATCAGAATAGGGTTTAGCTTAGAGGTTAAGTGCAATTACAAAGGAATAGAAATACCTAAAGATTATGTATATGAAAAAGATTCTAAGATACATATACTTAAGGAAAAAGGCGAATCTTATGAAGATATAGAAATAAAAGCAACTTTAGAAAATGATAAGTATTATTTATTAGATGGAGCTATAGGGATAGGAGATAGGTTGATTAAAAATCCTTCTACGGTACTAGAAGGGAGCAAATAATTATGATTAAATTAAAAGACATAAATAAGTTTTATGTTACGGGGGATGAAACTCTTCAGGCATTAAAGAATGTTAATTTAGAGATAAATAAGGGTGAGTTTCTAGCAATAATGGGACCCTCTGGATCAGGAAAATCAACACTTATGAAAATATTAGGATTGCTGGATAAAAAGTTTGATGGAAGTTACACATTTTTAGATAAAAATATAAGTTCTTTTTCAGATGATGCTTTAAGTAAGTTTAGAAATGAAAAGATAGGATTTGTATTTCAAGATTTTAACCTTATAAAAAGGCTTTCAATAAAAGAAAATATTGAAATACCTATGCTTTATAGAGGTCATAGAATAAAGGAAACCAAGAAGCGAGTTGTAGAACTATTAAAAAAGGTTAATCTTGAGAGTAAAATAAATAAGTATCCTACTGAATTATCAGGAGGACAACAACAGAGGGTATCCATTGCTAGAGCATTAATTAATAATCCGGATATAATAATTGCAGACGAGCCTACAGGTGCTTTAGACAGCCATACATCTAAGGAAATAATGGGTATGTTTAAAGAACTTAATGATGAAGGAATTACTATAATTTTAATCACCCATGATATAAATGTAGCAAGACAAGCTAATCGAGTAATGTCTATTTTCGATGGTGAGCTTAAGGAAGGAGAATTTTAGATGAAGCTTAGTGTTCTAATTTTTTCTGCTTTAAGAAATCTTATAAGAAATAGAAAAAGATCTTTCTTAACTATGTTAGGTATAATAATAGGAATAGCAGCAGTAATTACCATAGTTGCATTAGGTGAGGGGTATAAGAATAAAACTATAAAAGACTTTACAGGGGAAAACGAAGGTAAAGTTGTATTAAATGCCATGTTTACTCCATCAAATGCGGAACATATTAATGCTACAGGAAATAGTTTTAATAATAATGATAAAAGAGCTGTAGAAAGATTACAAGGAATTGAATCAGTAGAGTATATATATTCTAGCAATGAATATGGTGAGCTTGTAGATTTACAGGTGAGGGGAGCTACCATTCAAGGAATGGCTTCAGAGGTAGAAAAAACTGATTCTCCAAAGATTATAGGAAGAAATTTAAGTGAAAAAGATAATGAAAATTCAACAAGAACCATGGTATTAAGAGAAAGCGTAATTGGTGATAAGGTTGGAGAAAAAGAAGAGTTAATTGGAGGTATTGCAACCTTAAAGGGTATTACCTTTGAAATTGTAGGTATTATAGAATCTGATGAAGATGAGGAATTTAGCTTTAGCTTTAAACCAGATATTCAAATTCCAAAGAATACCTATGATAAGTTTTTCCCTTCTAGTGATGTAGTTCAAGGCATGAGCATTACCTTAGTTAATGGAGTAAATGTTAAGGATACTATTAAGAGTATAGAAAACACCCTTAATGAGGAAGGCTCTAAAAAAGCTGAAGGAGAATATATGGTGATGGATACCAGTGGAATAATAAAAATCATGGGTTCAGTACTAAATACATTAACTTTATTTATTGCTGGAGTTGCTGGAATATCATTATTTATTGCGGGAATAGGGGTTATGAACATGGTTTATACTTCTGTTTCTGAGAGAACTTTAGAAATTGGAATTAAGAGATCAATAGGAGCCAGAAGAAAAGATATAAAGCGAGAGTTTTTAGTAGAAGGAGTTGTTATTACTGTCACTGGTGGAGTGATAGGATATGTATTTGGAATAATAATTGCTAATATCATATCTTATTTTATGCATATGGCAATAATCCCAAGTCTATTTACTGCATCTGTAGCTATAGGAATTTCCATATTTATAGGTATAGTATCTAGTATAATTCCTGCTAATAAGGCTGCGAGTGCAAATACCATTGATATACTAAAATAAAAATAGTGGTAGACTTTTTAAATATAAAGGTCTACCACTTATCTATTTATCAAGGTTTACTATGGTAATAGAATATGCATCGTATTCTATTAACCCATCTTTTCTCATTTTATTTAATTCACGGGATAATGAGGATCTTTGTACCCCGAATTTTTCTGCTAAATCCTTTTTAGTTACTTCTAGTTTAATTATATTACTCTTTTGAACATAGCTTTCATACATTAGAAAGTCAATTATGCATTGTCTTATAGACTTAAGAGAAAGTGTTTTTATTTTATCTGTTAAAATTAAGGTTTTGTCTGAGATGGAGTGAAGAAATTTAGATAAAAAAGTAGTATTACTTTGGCAGAGGCTTAAAACTAAATCTTTTTTTAAGTGTATAAGTGTTACTTCCGTTTTGGCTAGAACCATCATTGGATAAAAGTTTTTATGGGAAAAAAGAAGATTTCCTCCTAGTTCACTGCCGATAGTAAAATCACTTATTGAAATATAGTTTCCTTTCTCATCAGTGCTTTGTACAGAGACAATTCCTTTCAAGACTATATCAAAAGTAACACATTTTTCATTTTGAAAATAAATTACGGAATTTTTTTTATAAGTTTTTATATTGAAAGAATCTTGTACAAATAAATGATTAATAGTGCTCAAAGAAATATCTTTAAATAATTCTGTATTTTCAAGAATAGAAATAAAATCTATCATTATTATTTCCCCTTTTTCAAAATTAGTTACCTTGGTAACTGATTATAATATTAAAACAAATTATAATACAAGTAAAGATGTTGAAGGGAGAGAATAAAATGGATATTTTCACAATAATTCTTTGGGTAATTACATTGACTTGGTTTATTTGGTCCATAATTAAAGATAAAAAGAAAACTTTTAACTCCATTAAAATGTCAACGGGACTAATGAAAAGCATGATAGGAGAAATTATAGGAATACTTTTTCTTATAGGATTAATACTTACATTCATTCCACCAGATACAATTAAATATTATTTAGGGCAATCTAATATTTTTATTTCTACAATTATTTCTGCATTTGTAGGAAGCATCACTTTAATACCAGCTTTTGTTGCTTTTCCACTGGTAGGTTCCCTAGTAAATGCAGGAGCTAGTATAGTTCCTATAGTGGCATTTTTAACAACTCTTACCATGGTTGGTTTTGTTACATTTCCTCTTGAAAAAAGAGAATTTGGTGTTAAGTTTGCATTGATTAGAAACTCATTAAGCTTTATATTTGCTGTGGTTATAGCACTTTTCATGGGGGTGATAATATGAGCTTAATTATTAAAAAAGTAAAAGATAATATATTATTAACTTTTGTTATTTTAACTTATTTGTTTTTATTGATTTTTATGCCGGATAAAGGAATTATAGCTTTAAATAATAGCTTATATTATGTGAAAGAAATGATTATAATAATGCCAGTAATACTTCTACTAACATCTCTCATTGAGGGATGGGTTCCTAAAAAAACTATAGAAAATGCACTAGGTGAAGGTTCAGGGGTTAAAGGATATATATTTTCCTTTTTACTAGGTAGTTTTTCAGCAGGTCCTATTTATGCAGCTTTTCCTGTATGTAAGATGCTTATAAAAAAAGGAGCCAGTATAGCAAATATAGTAATAATCTTAAGTGCTTGGGCAGTAATTAAGATTCCGATGTTAGCAAATGAATCTAAGTTTTTAGGTCCTAAATTTATGGTGATTCGATGGAGTTTAACTACAATATCTATTATTATAATGGCAATTATAACTTCAAGATTTGTTAAAAAAGAAGAATTACCTAAAGAAGATATTATAGAAAAGGAAGATGCAATACTAATTATAGAAGAGGACTTTTGTATTGGTTGTGGATTATGTACAAGGATAGCATCAGAAGATTTTATATTAGAAAATAAAAAAGCAAAGGTAAATAAAAATATATTAATATCACAAGAAAGTGAAAAGATTAAACTAGCTATATATAAATGTCCTGCAAAGGCAATTAAGTATAAATAATATACTACAAAAATAAAAATATAAAGGAGAAATTTATAATGGTTGAAAAAATTTATCAAATGACTAATAGCGATAGTAGAACAGTTGAAATGCTTATTTCAGATGAAAATGTTCATTACTTACACATGATTTTTAATAAAGGAGAAGGACTTCCAGAGCATTTTTCAAATTCTAATGTATATATGGCTGTACTAAAAGGCACGTTATCAATTGTATTAGATGACCAAGAAATTCATGAATACAAAGAAGGCACTATATTAAAAATACCATTTAAAACTAAGATGAATGTTGGTAATAAACATGATGAAATTTTAGAATTAACTGTGGTAAAGTCACCTGCTCCATCTAAATAATTACACAATAGGGTAAAAGCTTTTAATTAATATATATAATTTACTCAATTTAAAATAAATAATTGAACAAGTTGAAAAAGCTGTTGAATATTCAATGTAATATTCAATAGCTTTTATTCTATTACTGTAATTTTCAACAGAGCCTAAGTAATAATAAATTTATTCATAATAAAATATTGTGGTATAAATGTATTTAATTTCTATAATGGATAATTATTGTTTGTTGAAATAAGTTATTCTTAAAGTTAAAATAAAAATAAAGTCTTAAATACATGGAGAAGAAATAATATGAAGAAAAATTGGATTATCATCACAATAATTATAACCGTGGCTGTAGTATTAGGAGCCTTTACATATAAGAGTTACATAAAGAATAATCATACTGAAAATATGATTAAAAACAATAAAAATAAGTATGATGCATCAGCAGAGATAAAGGATGCATTAAAGTTACTAAGTAGTAAAAAACAAGCTGAAGTTATAACTAATGCAAAAACCTCTTCTAATGTACTAGCTCTATCCTTTGAAGGAATTAGTGATGCTAATACTATGGGAAAAATAGTGGAATTATTAAATGCGTATGGTGTAAAAGCAAATTTTTTTATTCCAGGTATTAAAGCTGGAGAAGACCCCACCACAGTAAAAAACATTAAAAAAGCGGGACATGTAGTAGGAAGCGAAACTCTTTCAGATGCTAGGCATATGGAAAAGTTATCTCAGAAAGAATTAATTACTGATTTTTGTCGTGGTAATAAGATAATAGAAACTATAATTAAGGAGAAACCCAATTTACTAAAGTGTAAATCT
The DNA here is from genome assembly GCF_000732635.1 of Clostridium sulfidigenes. GTDB lineage: Bacteria > Bacillota > Clostridia > Clostridiales > Clostridiaceae > Clostridium_J > Clostridium_J sulfidigenes. The sequence goes on from NZ_JPMD01000008.1 coordinate 59,041, forward strand.
ACCACATATACTGATGAAGTCCTAGAGGCAGCATACGCCTCAGGTAATAAGTATGTGATTCACAGTGATCATTATCTTAGCTATCAAAGTTTCAAGGATTATGGGCAGGCTCAGAATTATGTAAATAAATTAGATAAGGGCACAATTATTTCCATTAAGGTTAGTGGTGTTCTTGATGATTTTGAATATGAAGGAGAAAAAGAAGAGGAAAAGCCAGCTATAGATAAAGAAGCAGGGATAGATGAATCTACTAAGGATGAAAGAGAAGAAATAACTGTTGTTAAAATTGTAGAATGGTTGTTGAAGGCCATAGATGAACAGAAAATAACTGTTGTCCAAGTGAATGAATTAGTAGGAATGAAAAGTGATGATGAAACTTCATCATCTGAAAATATGTCAAATAAAGATGAGATTTATATAGATGAAAGTTATAAAGAAGAAAAAAATACTTCACAAGGAAATAGTGAAGTAAAAAATTCTTCAGATTTAGTGAACTTTAAGGAGCTAATAGAAAAAAATAATGGTAACCTGGCTCCTAATATTTCAGAGTTTTACACTACTAAAAAAGCATTATCTTATACCTTTAGAGGATTAGGTAATGAAACTGCATTAAATTCAGTTTTAATTTCTTTAGATAAAATAAAGGCTAAAGGAACTTTCTTTGTTACTAAGGATGAAATAGAAAAATATCCAGATAGAATTGCTAACATATTAAAGAAAGGTCATGAAATTGGCAATGGAGGAATAACAGTTAGCTCAAGTTTATTAGACAAATCTACAGAAGAGATTTGTAAAGAAATATATGAAGTAGATAATTTATTAAGGAAGATTGGTGTAAATACTAAAGCATACATGCCTGGATATGGTTATGTTGATGTTGAGGTTCAAGAAGCTTTATCTGTTATTAATAAAATTCATGGTATTAAGGGTTATGAATTGTTTACTTATTCTAAATCTCCTATTAATCATAAATATAAAAACATGAATGCAGAAGAAGTTGTAAAAGATTATCTTAATTTAAATACTTATATGTCATTAAGAAAAGGTGAGATTGTTTACTTTAGGCTAGACTCAGATTTATTTGAAGATAAGAATACTGTAGCAAATATTATTGAATTAATTACCGCTAACTATGTAAAAAATGGACATGCTAATAAGTATAATGAAGCAACACAATCCTATGTTTTAGTTGAAAAGCCATTGAATTATTCTGTTGAGACTTTAAGTGAATTGCAACACACTATGGAATCAGCTTCTCAATTAGGGAGATATAGGATGGCGGATAATATTAACTCATTAATTAGGAGGTCTTATGAAGAAGCTTTATCTATGATGAAATCTAATTACATAGGTAATAAATATGTGGATTTAAGTGATTTAAGTGAAGAGGAACAGGTTTTAATGGATAAGACAGGGACTATTGATACCAATGGTGAAGATGTAATATTCTTTACCTTCGATGATTGGGGAGGAGATCCTGTGGTTAATGAGATTTTAGATGTACTTAATAAACATAAAGTAAAAGGAAGCTTTTTTGTAATATCAAAGTACATTGATACTAACGGAGATGTATCTAATGCTAATCCTAATTTACTTAGAACCATTGCATTTAATGGTCACGATATTGGAAGTCATAACTATAATCATGAAACTTTAGATACAAACAAGAATAAATTGGAGATTTCTTTAGTTAAATCCTATGATGCTATGGCTAATGTTATAGGTGATTTAAATTCATTAAGAACATACTTTAGACCACCTACTTTACTTGTTAAAAAGGAAGGGCTAGCACAGGTTTTTGAAAGTGGATTTAAATATTCTATTAATGGAAATATTTCAACTCATGATTATGAAAGTAGTTCTTCCCAAGAAATTGTTCATTCATTAGAAGAAAGTTTAATCAAAGGTAGAGGGAATATTATAGTAATGCACATGAACAATCAAAGTTATTATACCGCAGAAGCCTTAGATATTTTCTTAACTAATAATGAGAATGGAGTATACGGAACAAAGTATAAAATTGCAAAGCTAAGCGATTATTTAGAATAATAATTTTTGTAACATATGAGGAGTTTAAAGATGAGGTTAGATACTATATGAAAAAAATAAAAAAAAGATGAAACCCGTGATGTCCTTTTAAATCCACGTAAAGATAGACGGTTATTATCAAATGTTCCTGATAAGGAAGAAATTAGAGATAATATTGACCGTAGGGGATATCAACTTTTGGATGACCATAAAGAAGACCCAAGTGGTTTTATAATGAGTAAGAATGCTGGTATAAGATATGTAATGAAAACGGATGTGGAAGTTATTTGTAAAAGCAGCAAAGGAAATAAAAAGTTATTAGTAAAATCTATAGACATTTCTACCACGGGGCTTTTGTTAGAATTAAAAGATGAAACACAATTAAATATAATAAATAATGCTGAGGAGATAAAGTTAAAATTTAAAATATTACCTGGTTCTATGCCTGAGGGCTATGAAATGAAAGTGAAAATTAAAGGTGAAAAAGTTAGAGATTCTATAACATCTGAAGGAGAAATTATCTGTGGAATAGAGTTTATAGAAATTTTGTCAGAGTATTCAAGTAGAAAAAAAGATAGATATGTACTTGTTACTTCTAGTTTTCTTTTATTATTTATTACATTATTTATTATATTAATGCGTGCAGAAAGTATTATATATTTTAAATTTAATAAATGGATATACCTTTATAGTATTATTGCAGCAGTATTTTTGCTTAGTAGATATTTATTTGGAATGTTATATAAACCTATTCCAATAGATGTGGATTATACACCGGGAGTAACTATTATTATTCCTTGCTTTAATGAAGAAGAGTGGATTGAAAGAACAATTCTAAGTTGCATAAATCAAGATTATCCTATAGACAAGCTGGAAGTTATAGTAGTAGATGATTGTTCTAATGATAAGTCTGTAGAAAAAATTAAAGAAACTATTGAGAGGTTAAGTAGTGAAGCAGAGAGATTTGAAACAAAACATAGGTTAAAATATTTTGTGCAAGAAAATAATCTAGGTAAAAGGGATGCTTTATGCAGAGGAGTTAAGGAGGCTAAACATGACTTAGTTGTATTTGTTGATTCAGATAGCTTTTTAGATCCCTTTGCTATAAGAAATTTAGTTCAACCTTTTAAAGATCCCAAAATGGGAGGCGTATCAGGAAGGACTGATGTGGCTAATACATACACTAATGTATTAACAAAGATGCAATCAGTGCGTTATTACATAGCCTTTAGAATTATGAAAGCAGCAGAGGCTTATTTTGATGCTGTTACCTGTTTATCAGGACCATTAGCTTGTTATAAAAAACAAATAATCCTAGACAATATGGATGCATGGTTAAATCAAAGGTTTTTAGGTCAGAAGGCAACCTTTGGAGATGATCGTGCTATGACTAATTTTGTGTTAAAAGGCCATCGAACAAGTTATCAAGATACAGCTATCTGTTCTACCATTGTACCTAATAAATATAAAATATTTCTTAAGCAACAAATGAGGTGGAAGCGTTCATGGCTAAGAGAATCAATAATCGCAGGTAAATTTATGTGGAAAAAGGAGCCTTTTATGGCAGTATTCTTTTATATGGGTGTAGTAGTTCCTATTGTTGCTCCAATAGTTGTTACATATAACTTAATTTATGTTCCAATTATCCATAAGATATTTCCAACAACCTTCTTAGTAGGAATATTGATGATGGCTTTAATGATGAGTTTTGCTCAAATGTTTCTTAGAAAAAGTACTACATGGGTTTTTGGTATGGTATTTTGCATTTATTATGAGGCAGTATTATTGTGGCAGATGCCTATTGCATGGGTAACCTTTTGGAAGTCCACATGGGGCACGCGAATGACTCCCAGTGATATAAAGGCTCAAAAGAAGAAGGAGCAGAGAACTACTTCCAGCAAGCTTAAGAAAAAAGGAGGGAAAAACAATGAAAAGTAATACTTTTTCTCCTAAAAAGAAAGATAGGATTAAGATAGCTAGAGGTATATTACAAGGAGTTATTTTAATTATATTGTTAATAGCTATTATAAAAGCTTTATTTTCATTCTCTGTATATGAGCCTTACAATTCATCTAAGGTAAGTAATAATCAAGATAGTGGCTTCATTGCAGTATCATATTTTGGTGTAGATAGAACAGGAAATGATACCTTAATAAGTGCAAAAAGATTGGATGAACAGCTTAAAGCATTAAAAGATAACGGATATGTAACAATTACTCAAAAGGATGTAGTGGATTATTATTTAAAAGGTAAGGCATTACCGCCTAAATCACTATTTTTGCTATTTGAAGATGGAAGAAGAGATACAGCAATATTTTCTCAGAAAATCATAGAAGAATACAATTTAAAAGCAACTATGCTAACTTATGCTGATAAATTTGAAAAGGAAGACTCGAAATTTTTAAGTTCTAATGAGCTATTAGAGTTAGTAGATAGCTCTTACTGGGAATTAGGTACAAATGGGTATAGACTTGAATACATAAATGTATTTGATAAAGATTCAAACTACTTAGGTAATTTAAATTCAGTTGAGTTTGCAGAATCAGCTTCAAGTATGGAGAGAGATTATAATCACTATTTAATGGATTATATTAGAGATGAGTATAATATTCCCACAGAATCCTATGAAGAAATGAAACAGCGGATTGATAGTGACTATAAGGCTATATCTAAAGTTTATACTAATGAAATTAGTCAAGTTCCTAAATTATATGCCTTAATGCATTCTAATACAGGTCAGTTTGGTACTAATGACAAGGTAAGCGAAATAAATGGTAAATGGATTAAAAAGTTATTTAATATGAATTTTAATAGGGAGGGTTTCTCGCTAAATACAATAGATAGTTCAATCTATAATTTAACTAGAATTCAACCACAGTCCTATTGGTCAACCAATCATTTGCTAATGAGAATTTGGGATGATACGAAGCAGGATATTAAATTTGTAATTGGAGATAAAGAAAAGGCAAGTAAATTTAAAGAGGTATCAGGAAAAGCAGAGTTTAAGGATGATACTATTATATTAACATCTTTATCAGAAGGAAAAGGTACTCTTAAACTTTTAAATAGTGATATTTATAAGGATGTTAAGGTGTCAACAATATTAAATGGGAATATCATAGGTTCTCAAGGTATTTATTTGCGAGCTAATGATGATCAAAGTGATAGTTTATGTGTTAGACTTATGAATAATGTAATAAGTATTATTGAAAATTCAAAAGGTAGTTCTAATGTCATATTCTCACTAGACTTAAGTAAAAATAAAGAAGAAAAATTTGATATAAGAGATGGAGGAAGCAGAAAGGTTGATATAAAATTAGTTAATGATAAAATTAGTGTAGACATTGATGGTACTAATATAGCTAAAGATTTGGATGTAACTAATGAGAATCAGGGAAGTGTTTATTTAGAGTCTGCATGGGGAGAATATGGATATAGTCAAAGGAATATTGCAGATGATGTATATGATGGTGTATTTAAAAAGTTTAGGATAACTGATGTTAATGATAATGAATTGTATGACAGCTCACTAAAGGGAGTTGATAGTATAATTTATTCCCTTAGATATTTTACTGATAAAATTATAGACTGGTTTATTAAATATTTATAGATTATAGAGGTGTTAAATGGGTAAAAGAGCAAAGAATACTTGGATTATTATTACTTTGACTTTAATAATAAGTATGTTTCTATATGGTTGTTCAAAAGAAAAAAATCCCTTGGAAAATAGCAATAAAGTACAGGTTGGAGAAACAGCTGCAATTGAGGATAAAAAGATATTTGATGAAAATATAGATAACTTATCAGCATGGATCACTTATTGGGATTTAGATGTTAATGGAGAAGTTAAGTCTTTAGATAAGCAGTTAAAGGAAGTTTCATATTTTGCAGCTTATTTTGATTCCAACAATGAACTGATAATGCCACAGCAATTAGTAGATTATTATAATAGAACAAAGGATGAGGACTATACTAAATATCTTACTATTGTTAATGATAAAATAAATAGCGATGGAACTTCATCACTAAAGGATATTGAACTTTTAAAGACGTTGCTCACAGATTCTATCTTAAGAAGTAAACATGTTAAGGATATAATAAGGTTAGCATCTCAGTATGGTTTTAATGGAATAGAAATTGACTATGAACAAATTAAGGATGATATGGAATTATGGAATAATTACTTATTGTTTATTAAGGAGCTATATGGTGAATGTAATGGAGTTGGGTTAAAATTGAGAGTCATATTAGAACCTAATATCCCTTTTGATGCTCTAGAGTTTATAGAGGGTCCGACCTATGTTATGATGTGTTACAATCTACATGGAGGATATAGTGAACCGGGAGAAAAAGCAAATCTTCAGTTCATAAAAGAATTGATGGATAAGATGGAAAGAGTACCAGGAAGTAAAAATTTTGCCATTGCTACAGGTGGATTTAATTGGGCTTCAGATGGAAAGGTAACTTCCTTATCTGAAGTAGAAGCTAAAGATTTAGTAAAAGAATATAGTGCAAAAGAGGAAAGAGACAATAAAAGCCAATGCATAGTGTTCAAGTACACTGATGAGGATGGGATTGAACATGAGGTGTGGTATGCAGATAAAAATACATTAAACTCATGGATGCAAGTTATAAAGGAAAAAGGCTATGGCATCAGTCTTTGGAGACTTGGTGGAAATGCATTTCATTAGTTTATAATATAGAATTTTCAAAGTAATAATATATAGAAATTTCATAGATAAAAAGAGTGATATTCTTACAGATAATAAATTTGAAGGGATATCACTTTTTTTATATAAGGCATCTTCAAAAAATAAATAAGTCAGAATGCTCGTCTATTTTGTGTTATACTGCGTCAACAGAACCCTTAGATAGTGCTACTATCTGCGGAACCTGTTTCCTTGCCTAACTCAAAATATACTTCCCATCTTTGACTTATTATTTATTTTCAGATGCCAAATATTTTTTGTAAGTGTAAGGTGGATAACCTAATTTATATTTATTTGACAAAGGATATTTTTAGAAACTATAATTAATGTGGTTCATATAATTATATAGGATTAAAATAGTGTGTTAATTTTATGAAAGTATATTAGTAAAGTAGTATGCTGCAACAATATATTTTCGGTATTGAGAAAATCTATAATCTTTGTGAACATATGCAATTAAATTTTAAAAGATAGAGTATAAAATTTTAAAACTAGATATTTACAGACTATAAAAAGTAAATAGGGGGGTATAAAGAAGTGAAATTCAACAGGAAAGATATAATCGGTTTTCTTTTTCCAGAGTTACAGATAGTTGAAACTGTAAAGGAACACGGATTTATAGCAATGCCAAATAAAAGTAATAAGGAAAAGAAAATTCAAAATATGGAACATGTAAATAGTGAGGGTAATACTTATTCTAAAAAGAATTTCAGTGAGATGAACAAAACTACTAAACAGAATCTAGTTAATAAATTAGATGAATCTCAGAGTGGAAATGTAGCAACATATCAACACAAGGATACTTCTAAAGTGAAGACTGATGATATAGTAGATGTATTTAGTAGTATTAGAGAAGAAATTGGAAACTTAGTTGTAGGACAAACAGATTATCTAGATAATCTCTGTACTGCATTTAAGCGTCCATTTATAACAGGATATGACAACTTAAAACCTAAGAATGCTATTATTATTCTTGGAAATAAAAGTACAGGAAAACATAGTAGTATATCTTATATTGCAGATATTCTTAAAAAGAGGAGGATTATTAGTAGTAATAATATTTTAAAAATAGACCTCTCTTTGTATGCTACATCTTCGGATTATGAAGTATTTTTATCTGACTTATATAAATGTTTATATGGAGAATCTGATATTGTAATGTTTGATAATTGTGATAAGTGTCATTCTAGTATTATTGATGTAATAGAATCATTAACAATCACTGGTAAATATACCCTTGGTTCAAGATATGTATTTCAAAATAACAATCTTGTTGAATCAAATGGAATGCTTTTGCAAAATTCAATAAGTGAGATAAGTTCAAATAATAAGTACTTTATTTTTGTATCAGAGAAATCTGAAAATGATATGTTGAATATTTTTGGAACAAAATTTATGAATTGCATAGGAGACATACTTCGTACTAAGAATTTTAATTATGAGGAACTTAAAAAGATATCATTGATACTGATTGAAGATCTAAAGATAAAATGCAGTAAAAATCTTTCAATGAATATAAGCTATGAAGATGCTATTTCTGAGCTAATTATATCAAAATATAAAGTTGTATCTGGAATAAGTAGTATGAGAGATTTTGTTGATTCTAATATACATAAGCCATTAGCAGAATTTAAATTAAAAAATACCATTGAAGATAATAATGTATTTTTATCAGTTAATAATGGTGAAATAATGATGCAAATTGATAATAAATTTATAAAGTTAATTGATATTATGCCTCAAAAGAATGTATGCGGTATTGATGATGTTAAAAAAGAATTAGAAGGTATAGTAGGGATTGAATCTGTAAAGCAGTATATTTTTGGGCTTGAAGATAATTTTAAAATTCAAAAGTTACGAGAAAATGCTGGATTTAAGGCTACTAATATTTCAATGCACATGATATTTACAGGAAACCCTGGCACAGGTAAAACCACAATTGCACGGATAGTTGCTAAATATCTAAAAGCTCTTGGAATATTATCACAAGGTCAATTAAGAGAAGTTACTAGAGCTGATCTTGTAGGTCAATATGTTGGGCAGACTGCAAAATTAACCAATGATATTATAAAATCTTCTTTGGGAGGAGTTCTATTTATTGATGAAGCATATGCTCTTTGTAGAGATAAGCATGATACCTTTGGACTTGAAGCCATAGATACATTAGTTAAAGGAATTGAGGACAACAGAGAGGATTTAGTTGTTATCTTGGCTGGATATAAAGAAGAAATGGAAGATTTTTTGAAAACTAATTCAGGTTTAAAATCACGCTTTCCAAATGTAATTAATTTTGAAGACTATAAACCAGAAGAAATGTATGAAATTTCATTTATTACAGCAAAATCTAAAGGATATAAGGTTTCTGAGGATTGTAAAGAGCAACTTATTAAACTATTTGAAAAAAATCAAATTAAGGGCAAAAATGATAGCGGAAATGGTCGTCTTGCTAGAAATGTAATAGAAAAGGCTATACTTAATCAATCTAAGAGATTGATAGTAGATACTAATGCACCAATGGACTTATTATGTTACGAAGATTTTAAATTTGAAGAAGTAGGTAAGTTTAATTTAGAGGAAAGTCTTTCTAAGATTATTGGACTTGAGAATGTTAAAGAGTTTGTGAGAACTCAATATAAATTATCAATCGCACAAGAAAAACGTAGAAAAGCAGGAATGATTGTAGATACATCACAAGCTTTGAACATGATTTTTAGTGGGAATCCAGGTACTGGAAAGACAACAATAGCAAGACTTGTTGCAGATATGTTTAAAGAGATGGGTTTGTTAAAATCAGGACATTTAATAGAAACTGATCGTAGTGGATTAGTGGCTGAATATGCAGGACAAACAGCTAAGAAAACTGAAGAGGTATTTAGATCTGCTTTAGGAGGTATCTTATTTATTGACGAAGCCTATGCATTAGCAAATGATAACAGTGGTTTTGGAAAGGAATCAATAGATACTCTTGTTAAACTTATAGAAGATTATAGAGGAGAAATAATTATTATTCTAGCTGGATATAAGAAAGAGATGGAAGATTTTTTAAA
>NZ_JPMD01000009.1 GCF_000732635.1 Clostridium sulfidigenes
CCAAGTAATATGCTGGAGTGGCGGAACTGGCAGACGCACAAGGACTTAAAATCCTGCGGTGGTTAAACACCGTACCGGTTCGATTCCGGTCTTCAGCACCAAATGACGCGGGGTGGAGCAGTTGGCAGCTCGTCGGGCTCATAACCCGAAGGTCGTAGGTTCAAGTCCTGCCCCCGCAACCAAAAAAGTGGATTGAATATATATTCAATCCACTTTTTTCTTTTAAATAAGATCATTTAATTTATAATAAAGTTTAATGAAATGAATTTATAAACAGAGTTCAAAAATGAATATAAATATAAGTATATTAATTAATTATATTTATATGAAAAATATTTTCCCCATGAAACCTTTTATAATTGTTATTCATGACATAAAAATATAATATATGAAACTAAGAAAATTAAGAGGTATAGATTTACTAAAGTCATACTATAAGCGGAATAACTTAATAATTTAGAACCATAAACTAAAAATGAAAACAGAGATAAAATGGAGTTTATTGTAATAAATTTCTTTATGCAACCTCCATTAAATTACATTTATTTCCAATGGCTATTGATATAATTAACCTGTAAAAAAAATACAGGTGGGTGAAATTATTATGCAATATGGAGAAAATATTAGGACGTATAAAAGAGTAAAAAGCAGTATGGTTATTAGTAATGATAGGGATGGTGACGGAGCAAAAATAGTAGCGAAGAGTATTATGTTTTTCTGTGTTGCTATATTAGTTAGTAGAGTAATAATGATAAATAAATCTGCACCTTTTGGGATTGCATTTTTACTTACAATACTATTCTTAGAGGATAACAAATTATCTTTATTTGTTGGACTGGGATCTATATTAGGCTATATAACTACAATAGGTGTACTAGAGAACTCCTTAATGTATATAACTATAGTTCCAACTTTGGTTATAATATGTTTAATTTTAAATAGTTTTATAAAAAGGAATATTAAAAAGTTTGTTATTATAGGAGCAACTTTAATAATGATTTTTGCATATACTATGTTAGTGAATCAGTATACACTACTGTTGGCACTTGGAAATACTGCATTAGAAGGAGTAAGCATAATACCTGTTTACTTAATACTGGAGTATAGTATTAATAGTTTTAAAAACATAAGAACAAAGCATTTATTTTCAAATGAAGAAATAGTTTCTATGAGTATATTAATAGCTTTAATAATTGCAGGTACTTGGGGTATTGAAGTTTTCAATATATCAATTTTAAGTGTATTAAGCATTTCAGTTGTATCTATTATAGGTTATGTTTGTGGTACAAGCATAGGTGCTACAGCAGGAATTGCGATGGGTGTAATTGTGGGAATGTCTAGTCAGAATATTTTTGGTTATGCAACAGTATTGGGAGTATGCGCCTTGACTTCAGGAATATTTAGAGAAGGTGGAAAGTTGATTTCATCTTTAGCATCATTTATAGTATTTTGCATAATGAAGATTTATATAGCTGCTTATATACCAGAAGGAATTTCACAATTTATATTGGCAGAAGGGATTTTATCTACAGCGTTATTTATAGTTATACCTAATGGTATATATGAAACTATATCTGGGGAGTTAGATGTAGAGAAAAAAAGCAAAAGATATGAAGAAGGATATGTTAATAAAGTAAAAGGAATTTTCACAGATAGGTTAGATAAATTTTCTGAAGTGCTTCTAAATATGGCTGGTACGTTGAATAATTTAGCTGATAATGATAAGCTAGATATGAGTACTAAAAGTAGTGGGCTTATAGAGAATTTAGCTAATAGGGTATGTAATAGCTGTGATACGTGTGGAATATGTTGGGGAAGAGAAATGATAAATACCTATAAGGCTTTTGGAGAACTTTTAGAAAGTGCTCAGAATAAAACTAACATTTTTCCGCAGTTATTAGAAAAGAAATGTATAAGGAAGGCTTCGCTAATAAGAAATACGGAAGATATTATAAATAAATTTATTATAAGTGAAATGTGGAGAAGTAGATTAGCAGAGGGCAGAGAGTTAATTGCAAATCAATTCAATAACATGGCTAAGTCTGTTGATGAGATTATGGAAGAGTTTTCAGCAGACTTTAATGAAGATAAAGCTTCAGAAAAAAAGATTATGAGAATTCTTGAAAAGTACGATATAGAAGCTGATGATGTATTTGCAATAAAAGACAAGAATGAAAGATTAAATATACAGATAACCTGTAATTCTTGCAATGGAAGAAATTTATGTGTAAAAAAAATACTACCTTTAATTAATGACTGTGTAGATTATAAAATGAAATTAAAAGCCGACGGTTGTAAGATTAATCCTATAACTAATAAGTGTACAGCTATGTTTGAAGAAGTACCTAAGTTTGGAGTAACTACTAGCGTATCTAGGGCATGTAAAGATGGACAAACTATCTTTGGAGATAATTTTAACTTTGGAGAAGGATATGATGGTAGTTACATGATGGTTATTAGTGATGGAATGGGCTCAGGTCCACAGGCAGGAAGAGAAAGTAAGGCTGTAGTTGAATTAATTGAGAAATTTACAAGCGCAGGCTTTAGCAGAACTACAGCTATAAATACAGTTAATTCTATAATGAGCCTTAAATTTTCAGAGGATGAAAAATTCTCTACAGTAGACTTAAGTGCAATTGACTTGTATAGTGGAGAAGTAGATTTTATGAAGGTGGGAGCAGTAGCTAGTATTGTAAAGAGTGGTGATACCATAGATATTATTAAATCTAGAAGTTTACCTATTGGAATACTAGATGAAGCAGATATAGAGATTCATAGTAAGAAAGTAAAAAATGGCGATTTGATTGTTATGTTAACAGATGGAGTTACAGACTGTGATGAAGAATCTAGTGGAAAGATAGATTGGATATTGGATTATTTATGTAGAAATGATAATGTGAGTCCAGAGGAACTATCTAAGGGTATAATTAATGAAGCGAAGAGAATAGGAAAAAATAAGGTTAAGGATGATATGACAGTTATGGTTTCTAGAGTTCACACAGCTTAATTTGGGTTAAGTAAATTGGAAAGTTAATTATAGCTAATTTATAATGGTTATAATAAAAAAAGTGAAGAGGTGTGTAAACATTTCTTCATTTTTTTATTATATTTGTTTTAAAATTCTTACATTTATGATATTATGACTTAAAACTATATTTTTAGGAAGTGTTTTTATGGGAGATAAAGAGTGGCCGAAAGTACATAATAATAGTATGAGAAATCAAGTTATTAAAACTATTGAAGAAAATGGAATGTTAAATAAAGGAGACAAAGTTATAGTTGCATTATCTGGAGGTCCTGACTCTATAAGTTTATTGCATGTTTTGTCTACATTAATGGATGATTATAATATAAAACTATATGCAGCTCACGTGAATCATATGTTAAGAGGTAGTGAATCAGATGAGGATGAAGCTACTTGTAGAAGGTTTTGCAAAGAAAATCAAATTGAATTCTTTAGCAAGTCTGTAGATATAAACTTAATAGCTTGTGAAAACAATATCTCCACAGAGATGGCTGGTAGGGATGCTAGATATGAATTTTTTGAAGAGCTTCTAAAAAAGCTTAATGCAAATAAAGTTGCATTAGCTCATAATCTTAATGATCAAGCAGAAACAGTACTTATGAGGTTAATGAGAGGAACTGGAATAGAAGGGCTTATAGGAATTAAACCTGTAAGAGATGAAGTATACATAAGACCGATAATAAATGTGAGCAGACAAGAAATCGAGGGTTACTGTAAAGAAAACAATCTTCCAGCTAGAATAGATCAAACAAATTATGAGCCTATATATTCAAGAAACAAGATTCGATTAGAGTTGATACCTTATATACAACAAAACTTTAACGCAGATATAATTACAACCTTAAATAGAATGTGTGAACTTATCAAACGTGATGAGGATTATATTCAAGAAAATGCAATCAAAGTTTTTCAAAAATATTGTGATATAGGAGAAGATAAGGTTATAATATATAAAGATGTATTTTATCTTCATCCATCTTTAGTAAGTAGAGTTATAAGAAAAGCTCTATTAGAAGTCAAAGGGGATATAAATAATATTCAAAGCATACATATCGATAATATTATAAACTTACAAAAATCTGGTACAGGAAAGTTTACAATTGTTCCAAAAGAAGTATTAATCAAGAATGTATACGGTAATATTGAAATAACAAGGCAAAAAAAACAATGTAAAGTTGATATAGATACTATTATAAATCTTAATATGGGTAATAATTATATTGAAGAGCTAGGACTTAAAGTATATATAAGATATATAGATAGTGACAAAAAAATGAATTTTAAATCTAATGATAACATAAAATATTTTAATGGTACTAATATAAAACATATAACATTAAGATTTAGAAGGAATGGGGATAGATTTTCTCCTCTTGGGCTGAAAGGTAGCAAGAAGTTAAAGGACATATTTATAGACTTAAAGATTCCAAGAGAAAAAAGAGATTTTGTGCCTCTGCTTTGTTTTGATGAAGATATTTCATGGATAATAGGGTATAAAATAAGTGATAAATTTAAAATCCATGAAGGAGTAAAAAAAATTATAGAAGTAAGTGTGGAAAGGCAGGAAAAACATGAATAAGGACATTAAAGAAGTTTTATTAACTGAAGAGGTTTTGACAGAAAAAATTAAAGAAATAGGGGCTAAAATATCAAAGGAATATGCAGGGAGAGATTTAATTGTACTTGGTATTCTAAAGGGTTCAGTAATGTTTATGTCTGATTTAATGAAAAACATAACTATACCTTGTAAGATGGATTTTATGGCTGTATCTAGTTATGGAGACGCTACACAATCTTCAGGAATAGTAAAAATAATAAAGGATTTAGATTTTGAAATAAAAGGCAAGGATGTGTTGATAGTAGAAGATATTATAGATAGTGGAGTAACTCTTAAATATCTTATGAAATACTTAGGTGCTAGAAATCCAAGGAGTCTTGAAATAGCTTGTTTACTTAATAAACCTGAAAGAAGAAAGGAAGAACTAGATGTTAAGTATCTTGGTTTTGATGTTCCGGATTATTTCTTAGTAGGATATGGTCTTGACTATGCTGAAATTTATAGGAATCTTCCTTATATAGGAATATTAGATGAACACGTATATATGAAGTAGTAAAGTTTTATACTATATAGATATAATCTTATTTATTTTTAAAATAGAATAGAATAGTAGTTCATTAATAATTAATATTATTGATGTTGTAAAG
Organism: Clostridium sulfidigenes; assembly: GCF_000732635.1. Lineage (GTDB taxonomy): Bacteria > Bacillota > Clostridia > Clostridiales > Clostridiaceae > Clostridium_J > Clostridium_J sulfidigenes. The sequence goes on from NZ_JPMD01000009.1 coordinate 5,231, forward strand.
GAAAAACTCATATGATAGAATTTTTAGTGATATTGAACCGTAGAGAGAGGGGGGCTTTAAATGAAAAAAATTTCTAGTGCAACAATTTGGTTTTTAGTATTAATACTAGTTATATTTTCTGCACTATCATTATTCGATAGTACAGGAACTTTAAAAGAAATAAGTGTAACAGAATTTGAAAAATATATGCAACAAAAACAAGTATCAGCCATACAAACATCATCTGATGGTACATCAGTAAGGGGTAAATTAAGTGATGGCACTGAATTCAGTGTAAATATTTTACAATCAAGGTATTCTCAAATACTTAAAGAAAATCCAAACCCTAATATGAATGAAAAATATGATCCACCTGCTACAGTTCCAGTTTGGATGAGAATTTTACCTACGCTTCTTGTGATAGGAATGGTAGTGTTATTTTGGGTAATGTTTATGAATCAATCTAGTGGAAGCGGAGGCGGAGGCGGCCGTGGGGTTATGAGCTTTGGTAAAAGTAAAGCTAAGATGGCTGTGCCTTTAGAAGGTGATAAAAAGGTTACCTTTAAAAATGTAGCTGGAGCTGATGAAGAAAAGCAAGAGCTTGAAGAAATAGTAGATTTTCTTAAAAATCCTAAGAGATATATGGAAGTAGGAGCTAGAATTCCAAAAGGAGTACTATTAGTTGGTCCTCCGGGAACAGGAAAAACTCTTTTAGCAAAAGCAGTAGCTGGAGAAGCTGGAGTTCCGTTTTTCAGTATATCAGGGTCAGATTTCGTTGAAATGTTTGTGGGAGTTGGAGCTTCAAGAGTTAGAGACTTATTTGAACAAGCGAAAAAGAACTCTCCTTGTATAATCTTTATAGATGAAATTGATGCTGTAGGTAGACAAAGAGGTGCTGGTATGGGTGGAGGCCATGATGAAAGAGAGCAAACCTTAAACCAACTTCTTGTTGAAATGGATGGATTTGGTGTAAATGAAGGCATAATAATGGTAGCTGCTACAAATAGACCAGATATTTTAGACCCAGCTCTTTTAAGACCAGGTAGATTTGATAGACAGATAGTTGTTGGTGTGCCTGATGTTAAAGGAAGAGAAGAAATATTAAAAGTTCACTCTAAGAATAAACCTTTAAATGAAGATGTAGAATTAAAAATACTTGCAAAGAGAACACCAGGATTTACTGGGGCAGACCTTGAAAATCTAATGAATGAAGCTGCTTTATTAACTGTTAGAGCTAGAAGAAAAGTTATCACTATGGAAGAGTTAGAAGAATCTATAACTAGAGTAATGGCTGGACCAGAAAAGAAGTCTAGAGTTATTAGTGAGAAGGATAAGAATTTAACTGCATATCATGAAGCGGGTCACGCAGTAGTATCTAAATACTTACCTAATTCTTATGCTGTGCATGAAATTAGTATTATTCCAAGAGGTATGGCAGGAGGATATACTTTACATCTACCTAATGAAGATACTGCATATACATCTAAGTCTAAACTTAGAGATGATATGGTTGGTCTTTTAGGCGGAAGAGTCGCTGAAGCTTTAATTCTTGGAGATATAAGTACAGGAGCAAAAAATGATATAGATAGAACTACATCAATAGCTAAGAAGATGGTTATGGAATATGGTATGACAGATGCTCTAGGACCTATATCTTTTGGAAAAGATGATGGTGAAGTATTCATGGGAAGAGACTTTGGAAGAACAAGAGATTTCTCTGAAGAGGTTGCATCTAAGATAGATAGAGAAATTAAAGCTTTAATTGATGAGGCTTATGAGAGAACAGAAACTATTCTTAAAGAGAATATAGATAAACTTCATGATGTTGCAAAAGCTCTACTTGAAAGAGAAAAACTTACTGCAGAAGAATTTAATGCAATAATGGAAGGGAAAACTCTTGCAGAATTTGATGCGGAAAAAGTAGTGGTAGATTCTCCAAAAGCGGAAAATGATATTCCTGTAGAAGAGAATAGTATTAGTTCTAATGATAAGTTTAAGGATTGGAATGTAGAAACTCTTAATGATGAAGTGTCAACAGATGAAAATCAGATAGAAGAAGTTTTAAATAATGAGAGTAACACATATAAAGAAAGTTAATACATTGTTTTAAAAGCACAGCTATTGCTGTGCTTTTTTTATAAAAGTAATTATGTTATAATGAACTTGAAAATAGAAGTGTATTGAAGAAACTATTGAGACAACTATATTTATAGTTATCATAGCTTAATTTATTTCTGAATTTTGAAAAAAATAATACAAATAAATATAATACTTGGGAGGTTAATTTATGAAAACTGATATTGAAATTGCTCAAAGTTCAAAGATGATACCGATTTTAGAGGTAGGAAAAACCTTAGGTTTAACTGAAAATGATTTAGATCTTTATGGAAAGTATAAAGCAAAAATATCCCTAGATGTTCTTGCAAATAGAAAAGATAAGGGTGATGGGAAACTTGTATTAGTTACAGCAATTAATCCAACTCCAGCAGGCGAAGGAAAATCTACAGTAACTATAGGACTTGGTCAAGCACTTTGCAGTTTAGGCCAAAATGCTGTTATAGCATTAAGAGAACCTTCATTAGGGCCAGTTTTTGGAGTTAAGGGAGGTGCTGCTGGTGGCGGATACGCTCAAGTAGTACCAATGGAAGATATAAATCTTCATTTCACAGGAGATATGCATGCTATTACAACAACAAACAATTTGTTATCAGCAGCTATAGATAATCATATTCATCAAGGAAATGAACTTCGAATAGATTCAAGAAGAATTATATTTAAAAGAGTTTTAGATATGAATGATAGAGCTCTTAGAGATATAGTAGTTGGTATGGGTGGTAAACCGAATGGATTTTTAAGAGAAGATGGATTCACAATTACTGTTGCATCTGAAATTATGGCAATACTATGTTTATCTAACAATCTTATGGATCTTAAGGAGAGATTTGGGAAAATACTTGTGGCATATGACCTTGATGGAAATCCAATATATTGTAAAGATTTAAAAGTTCAAGGTGCAATGGCTATGCTAATGAAAGATGCTATAAAACCTAATCTAGTACAAACATTAGATAATACGCCAGCAATAATTCATGGAGGGCCGTTTGCAAATATTGCTCATGGTTGTAACAGTATACTTGCAACTAAAATGGCGTTAAAGCTAGGAGATTATGCTATTACTGAAGCAGGATTTGGCGCAGATTTAGGAGCAGAGAAATTCTTTGATATTAAATGTAGGTATGGAGGATTAAAACCAAACTGCGTAGTTATAGTTGCAACAATTCGTGCATTAAAACATCATGGTGGAGTTAAAAAAGATGAATTAAATATTCCAAATGTAGAAGCATTATCTAGAGGTGTTGTGAATTTAGAGAAACAAATAGAAAACATACAAAAATTTAATGTTCCAGTAGTTGTGGCTATAAACAAATTCATATCAGATAGTGATGAAGAAGTTAAGTTCATAGAAGAGTTCTGTAAAGCTAAGGGTGTAGAAGTATCTTTGACCGAAGTTTGGGAAAAAGGAGCAGAAGGTGGAAAAGACTTAGCTAATAAAGTTATTTCAACTATTAAAAATAAAGAAAGTAAATTCCAAGTATTATATAATGAAGAACTCGACATTAAAGAAAAAATAAAAGTTATTGCAAGGGAAATCTATGGAGCAGATGATGTTGAGTTTACAGCATCGGCTAAAAAACAGATTAGTGAAATCGAAAAATTAGGACTTCATAAAGTACCTATCTGTGTAGCTAAAACTCAAAATTCTCTTTCAGACAATCCTGCTTTATTAGGAAGACCAACAGGATTTAATATATCTGTAAAAGAAGTTAAATTATCAAATGGAGCAGGTTTTATAGTTGCTTTAACAGGAACTATAATGACTATGCCGGGGCTTCCAAAGGTTCCTGCTGCAAATAAAATAGATATTCATGAAGATGGAACTATAGAAGGTCTATTCTAAATTCTTTAAATTTAAATTAGATTATATATTAATTAGTTTAATAATTAATCAGATATAATTAAAAATTAAAATTTATTTACTAATCCTATGATTTTCATAGGATTAGTTTTTTTWATAAATTTTAATAGAGAGGAATTAAAATTTATTTAAACAGAATACTATAACTAAGATTATCTAAATTGTAGAAATTTTTAAATAAGAAATTCACAGAAAAATGAATTAAAACTTGCAATGAATATATACAAATGGTGTTAAATGTGTTATTATTATATACGGTAAAGTTAATATGTCAGGAGGCAGTAAAATGAATAAACTTGAAGTGTTTAATTCGCTTAAAGAGACATCACATTTAGGTGGTGGAGATAGTCAATTGCAAATGCAACACAACCTAAATAAACTTACAGCGAGAGAAAGAGTTCTTGCATTATTAGATGAAGGAACATTTGTAGAAATTGGTGCTCTTGTTTTAGACAATGGAGCCGGTGTAATTACTGGTCACGGAACTGTAAATGGTAGACTAGTATTTATATATAGTTGTGACTATACAGTTGAAGGTGGAACTTTTACAAAAGCTATGGGAAGAAAAATAATAAATATTCTTGATAATGCTGCTAAAATAGGTGCTCCTGTAGTTCAAGTTATTGATTCCATAGGTGGAAAATTAAATGAAGGAATAGAATTACTTGGTTCCTATGGATTAGTTTTAAATAAGTATGCTAAGTTAAGTGGTGTAGTTCCAAGAATATCAATTATTTGTGGTCCTTGTAATGGGATAACATCATTAATTGGTACAATGAGTGATATAGTGGTTGCTGTAGATGAAATAAGCGATTTAAGTGTATCTTCTTTAGGGAAGCTTACTGAAAAAGAAGGTAAATATGTGGATAAATCAATGGTGAGCAATGGAGTAAGTGCTAATAAAAATAGTAATGCGCACATAAATACTGCTACTGAAGAAGAAGCATTCCAAGTTGTGAGAAATATAATTTCTTATATGCCATCAAATAATTTAGAATTACCTACTGTTAGTAATGAAGATTTAAATTTAAATTTAAGTAAGCTAAATCTTGATGAAATGGTTGAAAAGGACAGTTATTCCTTAGATGAAATATTAAATACTATAACTGATGTAGATAGTATTATAGAAATATATGGAGGATTTGCTGCAAACTTTAGAACTGTACTAGGAAAAATCAACGGTTTGACAGTTGGAGTTATATTAAACTCTAGCAATAAAGAAATTGATAATTTAGGAGCAAATAAAGTTGCAAGTTTTGTAAAATTATGTGATAGTTTCAACATATCAATTTTAAGTTTAGTAGATACCAAAGGAGCATCAGTTTCTTTAGAAGAAGAAAATAATGGACTTGCTAAAAATATAGGAAAGCTTATGTATTCGTTAATTGATGCTTCAGTTCCAAAGGTTTCTTTAATTATTGGAGAAGCATATGGCATTGGATATGAAGTATTGGCTTCAAGAGAATCAGCTTTTGATGTTACAATGGCTTGGCCAACAGCAAAGGTATGTTTAACAAATCCAGAAGAATATATAAAAGGATTACACAGAGATGAGATATTTAACTCAGAGGATCATAAACAAGGGGAAAAAGATGTAATTGCTAAATACTTTGATGAGGTAACAACTCCATATAATTTAGCTAAAATGGGAATTATAGATGATGTAATAAAACCAAGTGAAAGCAAGCAAAGGATATTTGCTATGCTAGATATGTTACAAAGTAAAAGAGAATTAAAATATCCTAAAACACATGGTAGTACACTAGTTTAGGAGGAATAAGATATGAAAGAAACATTATTCAGAAACTTCACTCTAGATAATTTATCCTTTGCATTAGGTGTATCTGCCATTGCTATGATAATAGTGTTTGGAGTATTAATAGCACTTATGCTAATAATTAAGTTACAGAGCTTTTTATTAGGAAGAGATTATAAAAAGAAATCCAATACTAATGATGAGCCTAAAGAAGAATCAATTACAGTAAGTGAAGTTGATAACACTGTGCAAGCAGTAGATATTAATAAAGAATATGAGTTAGTGGCAGCTATAATGGCATCACTATCTGCTCATACTGGTAAATCACTAGATGAACTAAATATAAAGAGTATAAAAAGGATTAATAATAATTCAAGTTGGAGAAGTGCTTCTATTAAATAGAAGCATTGTTAGGAGGAAATTTCGTATGAAAAAGTATAATGTTACAGTTAATGGAAGTTTATATCAAGTAGAAGTAGAAGAGGTAAAGGGTGAATTTGCTACACCAGTAGTAGCAGTAGCACCAGCAGCACCAATAGCATCAGCAAAACCGGTACAACCAACACAACCAGTAGCTCCAGCGGCATCATCAACTCCAGCACAAGCTCCAGCTGCCTCACCAGTTGCATCAACAGCAGATGGTGCAAAGGTAGAAGCACCAATGCCAGGAACAATAGTTAAGGTACTTGCAACTAAAGGGGCAACAGTTAAACAAGGAGAGGTTCTCTTTGTACTTGAAGCTATGAAGATGGAGAATGAAATAATGGCTCCAGCAGATGGAACTGTAGTAGAGATAAATGTAACACAAGGAGCCGCAGTTAATACTGGAGATATATTAGCTGTTATTGGATAATAGGAGGTCAACTTAAATGAATGTTTTTGAAGTAATTAAGGATTTGTTTGCCTCTTCTGGGTTTGCGGCCTTAACATGGCAGCAAGCAGTGATGATAGGAGTATCTTTAGTTTTCATATGGTTAGCAATTGGTAAAAAATTTGAACCTCTTTTGTTATTACCTATAGCCTTTGGTATGTTACTTACTAACATACCATTAGGTAATATCATGGCTGAGCCAGTAGGTAAGGAAGTAGGAGGATTGTTATATTACTTATCAAGAGGAGTTAAGTGGGAAATATTCCCTCCGCTTATATTCTTAGGGGTAGGAGCAATGACGGATTTTGGCCCATTACTTGCTAATCCATCTAGTGTACTTATGGGAGCGGGGGCACAATTTGGTATTTTCTTTGCTTTTGGAGTAGCTATTCTTTTTGGATTTACACCACAAGAAGCTGCATCTATAGGAATTATAGGAGGAGCAGATGGTCCTACAGCTATATTCTTAACTAATAAGCTAGCAGGACATTTACTAGGACCTATTGCAGTGGCAGCATATTCATATATGGCACTAGTGCCACTTATACAACCACCAATAATGAAGGCTCTTACAACTAAAGAAGAGCGTAGAATAAAAATGGGACAACTTAGACAAGTTAAGCAAATAGAAAAGATTGTATTTCCTATAGTTGTAACTATAATGGTAACTTTATTATTACCATCCTTATTGCCATTAATAGGAATGTTAATGCTTGGCAACTTATTTAAGGAGTCTGGAGTAGTTGGAAGACTTTCAGATACTGCACAAAATGCCCTAGTAAATATAGTTACTATATTTCTTGGACTTTCTGTTGGAGCAACTGCAACAGCAGAGGCCTTTATAAATCCTAAAACCATAGGAATAGTTATAATTGGAGTGGCTTCCTTTGCTGTGGCTACAGCAGGAGGAGTACTTGTAGGTAAAATCATGTGTAGATTAACTAAAGGTAAGATAAACCCGTTAATTGGATCTGCTGGAGTATCAGCAGTACCTATGGCAGCTAGAGTTTCTCAAGTTGTAGGTCAAAAGGAAGATCCTACTAACTTCTTACTTATGAATGCTATGGGGGCAAATGTCTCTGGAGTTATAGGAAGTGCAGTTGCAGCAGGTGTATTATTAACCTTATTCGGAGCTTAATATTAAGTTAAATTGTAAATAGTTTATAAAAAAGGTATGTACTTTTAAAATAAAGGTATATACCCTTTTTTATTTGATAATAATAAAAAAAAGGAGGCGATTATTATGAAGGATATAATGATTCAATCTCTAATTGAAAAAGAAAATGAGATTATTAAAAGTTATAAAAGTTATCTGACAAACATACCTGTTCAAGAAATTGACAACAAGGCACAGGACTCTATTGTAAGACATAATAATCATGTAAAGACTTTAAAAAATATTATAGGGAGGTAGGGGCCAATGTTCAATGGTAAGGATAAGGAAAAAAATATTAGAAGAAATTATATAAACAAGAAAGAGGAAAATTTAAAAAAGTTATATCTGAATATTTTGAATAATTCTAATGATGGAACATTAAAAGAAGAATTATATGAGATTTTTAAAGATGAGTTGGATATAATAAATAGTAATAATCTAATATAAAACATAATAGAGTAGTCTAGAGTGGTATTACATAAAATTCATTAACACATTAAGTAGTATTAACTTAAAAAAGTTAATTAAATTATATAGTTAAAGTGTTAAATGTGTTATAATAATTAGGAACATTTAAAAAGCAGCTTAAAAGCTGCTTTTAATTATATAGAGGTGACATGATTATGATATTCGTATTAGACGTAGGAAATACTAATATAGTATTAGGTATTTATAAGAATGAGGAATTAATAGTTGAGTGGAGATTATCTACAGATAATAGAAAAACTTCTGATGAATATATGATAGAAGTAGCACAGCTTTTTGCTTACAACAAGCTAGAGGTTAGTGATATATCAGGAGTTATTATTTCATCAGTAGTTCCCAATATAATGTATTCCCTAGAACATATGGTTAGAAAGTTTTTTAACAAAAAACCTCTAGTAGTAGGTCCGGGAATAAAAACTGGAATAAATATAAAATATGATAATCCTAAAGAAGTAGGAGCAGATAGAATAGTTAATGCAGTAGCAGCTCATGAAATGTATAAAAAACCATTAGTTATTATAGATTTTGGTACTGCGACTACTTTTTGTGCAGTAGCTGCTAATGGAGATTATATAGGCGGAACTATATCGCCAGGTATAAAAATATCCTCAGATGCTTTATTCCAAAGAGCTGCTAAACTTCCAAGAGTAGAGCTTATAAAACCAGAAACAGTTATTTGTAAAAATACAGTAGCTAGTATGCAAGCAGGTATTGTATATGGTTATATAGGTCAAGTTGATTTTATCGTAAGTAAAATTAAAGAGGAAATGATAGCATTAGGTGAGGAAAATCCTATGGTAATAGCTACAGGAGGTCTTGCTAATCTTATAGCTGAGGGATCAAAATCTATAGATAAAGTTGAACCATTCTTAACTTTAGAAGGACTTAGAATTATATACGAGAAGAACAGAGAATAGGTGATAGAATGAAAATTTCAAATATAAGCTTCGAAAATCCTGTATTTCTAGCTCCTATGGCAGGGGTTACTGATATAGCTTATAGAGGTATATGTAAAGAAATGGGATGTGGACTAGTTTATACAGAAATGGTTAGTGCAAAAGGGTTATATTATAATAGTAAAAATACCGGAACCCTTATGAGAATAAGTGATGAAGAAAAGCCAGTTGCATTACAGATATTTGGAAGTGAGCCAAAGATAATGGCAGTTGCTTGTGAGTCTATTCAAGGTATGGATGGAGTTGCTATTATAGATGTAAACATGGGATGTCCAGTACCAAAGATAGTTAAAAATGGAGAAGGTTCTGCTTTGATGAAAAATCCTAAGCTTGCTGGCGAAATTGTTAAAGAAATGAAGAAGTCTACAAATAAGCCTATTACAGTAAAGTTTAGAAAGGGTTTTGATTCAAATAACATAAATGCTGTGGAGTTTGCTAAATATTTAGAAGATGCAGGAGTAGATGCTATAACGGTGCATGGAAGAACTAGAGAGCAAATGTATGAAGGTAAGGCGGATTGGGATATAATAAAGCAAGTAAAGGAAGCTGTTTCTATACCTGTCATTGGAAATGGTGATATTTTCGAGGCAGAAGATGCTATAAATATGAGGAAACAAACTAATTGTGATGGTATAATGGTAGCGAGAGGTGCTATGGGAAATCCTTGGATATTTAAAGAGATAAAACAAGGAATTGATGGAAATGATATAGTGAGGCCTACTGATGTAGAAAGAATAGATATGTGCATGACTCATTTGAATAGAGCCGTAAAGTTCTTTGATGAAAATAAGGCTGTAAGAGAAATGAGAAAACATATAGCATGGTATATTAAGGGATTAAGGAATTGTACCGAAATTAAAGATAAAATCAACTCTGCTATATCCTATGATGAAATGTATGATTTATTAGAAAAATATAAATTAAATTATGAAAAGTGGTATGTTTAATATAAATATACCTTCATTGACAAGGAATTGCAGCTGTTTTATAATTAATCAAAGATTATAGAGACTATATATGATACAATTGAGTATTTATAATGATATAGAATTATTTAGTAAGATTGAAGGGGAGAGAAAAATGAGCGAAGCTAAAAAATACGTGATGACTTACGAAGGAATAAAGAAGCTTGAAGATGAGCTAGAGTACTTAAAAACAGTTAAGAGAAAGGAAATAACAGAAAAGATAAAGGTTGCTTTAGGATATGGAGATTTAAGTGAAAATTCAGAGTATGACGAAGCAAAGAATGAGCAAGCATTTGTTGAAGGAAGAATTATTCAACTTGAAAATATGCTAAGAAATGCATCTGTGGTAGATGAAAGTGAAATTCCTAAAGATATGGTTAGTATAGGAACAAGTGTAAAAGTGTTTGATTATGAATTTGATGAAGAAATAGAATTTTATATTGTTGGCTCTGCTGAAGTAGACCCTTATGAAAATAAAATTTCAGATGAGTCCCCTGTTGGAAATGCTCTTATGGGGAAAAGAACAGGAGACATTATAGAAGTATCAACTCCAGATGGAATTAACAAGTATAAAGTATTGGAAATTAATAGATAATCATAAATGAAAAACTAGGAGGAATGGTCTATGGCTACAGAAGTTAACAATGATAATTCACAAGAAATTGTAGTAGATAATGAACAATTACAAGCTCAAGAAGCTGAATATAATGAACAAGTAATGATAAGAAGACAAAAACTAGCTGATCTTCAAGCCCAAGGAAAAGACCCTTTTGACGTATATAAGGTTGAAAGAACTCATGAGGCTCAAGAAATAAAGGATAACTATGAAGAACTTCAAGAAACAGAAGTTACAATTGCAGGAAGACTTATGTCTAAAAGAATTCAAGGAAAAGCTGGATTCTGCGATATTCATGATAGATCTGGTAAAATGCAAGTATATATAAGACTTGATAGGGTTGGAGAAGAACAGTTTAAAGATGCGAAAACTTTTGATATAGGTGATTTTTTAGAAGTTACAGGTATACCATTTGTAACAAAGACAGGAGAAACTTCTGTTAAAGCTAGCAAAGTAACTTTAATTTCTAAATCATTAAAACCACTTCCAGAAAAATGGCATGGACTTAAAAATCCAGATTTAAAATATAGACAAAGAGAAGTAGACCTAGTAATGAATAAAGATGTAAGGGATACTTTTATTAATAGAATAAAAATTATAAAAGCTGTAAGAGAATTCTTAGATAATAGAGGATACTTAGAAGTGGAGACTCCTATTTTATCTCCTATAGCTGGAGGAGCAGCTGCAAGACCATTCGTAACTCATCATAATACCTTAGATATAGATATGTATTTAAGAATTGCTACCGAGTTATACTTAAAAAGATGTATAGTTGGTGGGCTTGAAAAAGTATATGATATGGGTAAAAACTTCAGAAATGAAGGAATGAGTATAAGACACAATCCGGAATTTACAATGATAGAATTATATGAAGCTTATGCTGATTATAACGATATGATGAAAATAACAGAAGAATTAGTTGCATATGCTTGTGAGAAGGTTCATGGTAGCACTAAAGTAAATTACCAAGGAACTGAAATAGACTTTACACCACCATGGAGAAGAATTACTATGATTGATGCTGTAAAGGAGTATGCAGGTGTAGACTTCAATGAAATTAAGACAGATGAAGAAGCTAGACAAATTGCAAAAGAAAAACATTTAGAATTTATAAAGGAATTAAAAGATTGTACAAAGGCAGATATATTAAATGGATTATTTGAAGAATATGCCGAAGAACATTTAATTCAACCAACATTCCTTTGTGATTATCCAGTAGAAATATCACCATTAACTAAGAAAAAACGTGGAAATGAAGCCTTTACTGAGAGATTTGAAGGATTTGTTTATGGTAGAGAAGTTTGTAATGCTTATTCAGAACTAAATGATCCTATAGTTCAAAGACAAAGATTTGAACAACAAGCAAAAGAAAGAGAGCTTGGAGATGATGAGGCTTATCTAATTGATGAGGAATTCATGAGTGCTCTTGAGGTAGGAATGCCTCCAACAGGTGGACTTGGAATTGGTATAGATAGAATAGTAATGTTCTTAACTGATTCAGTATCCATCAGGGATGTTATACTATTCCCAACAATGAAGCCTCTACAATAATATATAATTTTAAAATTAATTTTACCCAAAAATTATTACATATTAAAATAATTTTTGGGTAAAATGTTAAGGTGCTAATTTAATATATAATATAATTAAAGAGATATTAAATAATTATTGCATATTAAAAAGATTTTTGGATAAAATATTAAAGTATTCATATAATGTAAGTTAAATAAATTATTTTTTAAATTTTATAAAATAGTGTTGAAATTTACATTAAATATGCTATAATCTAGATATGAATTAAATATTCCGCGATAGCTCAACGGTGGAGCACTCGGCTGTTAACCGATAGGTTGGAGGTTCGAATCCTCTTCGCGGAGCCATTTTTTATAAGATAACTTACGGCGGGCTTTTAAGTCGGCTTATTTTGTTATAGTAAATAATATAACAAAATAACATTTTAATTTTATATTGAATTATAATATTATGTGAGGATAATATTATTAAAAACTGAATAATAACGATGACAAAGAAGAGTAGTAATAAAGATTTTAAAGAGAGATGATGGTGGGTGTAAATTATCATATCAATATTATGAAGGGAGCTTTTGAGTTAGTGATAAATTTTAAAGATGAGCTTTAGCTAATAAGGGTGGAACCGCGGATTAATTTCGTCCCTTAATTGGTTAAAGTTTTTTTATTTACAAATATTAATTTGTTAATTGCAATTAATAATAAAAAACATTGATGGAGGTAATGAACATGGCAAAAGAATTAACTATGGATAAAATGGTAGCTTTATGTAAAAATAGAGGATTTATATTTTCTGGGTCTGAAATTTATGGAGGACTTGCGAATTCATGGGATTATGGTCCTTTAGGTGTGGAATTTAAAAATAACGTTAAAAAAGCATGGTGGAAAAAGTTTGTTCAAGAAAATCCTTACAATATAGGTTTGGATTGTGCAATATTAATGAATCCAGAAGTTTGGGTAGCTACAGGTCATGTAGGTGGATTCTCTGATCCACTAATGGATTGCAAAGAATGTAAGGCTAGATTTAGAGCTGATAAGTTAGTTGAAGATCATATGGTTTCAGAAGGTGCAGAAGTAGCTGTAGCTGATGGATGGACTAATGAAGAGTATAAAGAATATATTGAAAAACATAATGTGGTTTGTCCAAAGTGTGGGAAAATGAATTATACAGATATAAGAAAGTTTAATCTTATGTTTAAAACTTTCCAAGGCATAACTGAAGACAGTAAAAATGAAATATATTTAAGACCAGAAACAGCTCAAGGTATTTTTGTAAACTTTAAAAATGCTCAAAGAACATCAAGAAAGAAAGTACCTTTTGGAATAGCTCAAATAGGTAAATCTTTCAGGAATGAAATTACTCCAGGTAACTTTACCTTTAGAACAAGGGAGTTTGAGCAAATGGAACTTGAATTTTTCTGTAAGCCAGGAACTGACTTAGAGTGGTTTGAATATTGGAAGGAATATTGTAAGAATTTCTTATTTAACTTAGGAATGGGTAAGGAAAATCTAAGGTTTAGAGATCATGAAAAAGAAGAACTATCATTCTACAGTAATGCTACTTGTGACATAGAGTTTTTATTCCCATTTGGATGGGGTGAACTTTGGGGAATAGCTGATAGAACAGACTATGACTTAAAAAGACACATGGAACATTCAGGAGAAGAGCTATCTTATCTAGATCCAACTACTAATGAGAAATATGTACCATACTGTATAGAACCATCATTAGGAGCTGATAGAGTTGCATTAGCATTCTTGTGTGAAGCTTATGATGAAGAAGAACTAGAAGGTGGAGATGTTAGAACAGTGATGCATCTTCATCCAGCATTAGCACCATTTAAGGCTGCGGTACTTCCACTTAGTAAGAAATTAAGTGAAAAGGCTCTTGATGTATATGGAATATTATCTAAAAAGTTTAATGTGGATTATGATGAGGCTGGAAGTATAGGAAAGAGATATAGAAGAGAAGATGAAATAGGAACACCATTCTGTATTACTATTGACTTTGATACTATAGAAGATGAGAGTGTTACAGTAAGGGATAGAGATACTATGGAACAAGTAAGAATGCCAATAAGTAATCTAGTGTCTTATATAGAAGAAAAAATGGAATTTTAATAGAAGTCTATATAGATTTAAAATAGCTCTAGGCATTAATTTGCTTGGAGTTATTTTATAGTAAAGAATATAGCAAGTTGAATATGTAAAGTAAAAATATATTGGTATGATAAATTAAGGGTGTTTAAAAAATGTATTGTAGTCTAAAATTTAAATGGATATTGTATTTAAGGGTTCATTAATGGAGATTTATATAAATGGATAAAAAAATAACCGGATTTGCATCCGGTAAAAAATAGGGTTTAATCATGGGGATATGTTATGTGCAATGTTAAACCTTTGGGGAAAAGTTTTAACACCTTTACTTACGGCACAAACAGATTATATCATATTAAAAAACTCATAGCAATAGCTTTTTTAAAAAAATAATAAATTAAATTGAAAAAACATTGAAAAGTTAGTGGATTGAAGGGGAAAATAGGCGAAAATAAAGAAAATAGGGGAACTTTTGCAATAAATAGAATAAGTATTTTTCATAGAGTTTTTTTAAGTCTGATGTAGTGATATAATTATAGTATAGAAGTAAGCTAATATATGGCGGTACTGGAGGAATAAGAATGAAAAGAAATTTTAGTGAGTTTAAGAAATTTATTAAGGATAAAAATGTAGCAGTAGTAGGAATAGGGGTAAGCAATATACCACTTATAGATTTCCTTGTTGGTTTAGGAGCTAAAGTAACTGCATTTGATAAAAAGAATATAGAAAAACTTAAAGAAGTTGTAGACAAGTATCAATGCAAAGGAGTTAAATTTGAATTGGGAGAAGGATATCTATCTAATTTGCATGGTTTTGATGTTATCTTTAAAACCCCATCTATGAGAATTGATAGTAAAGAATTAACTATAGCCCAAAATGAAGGTGCATATATAACATCCGAGATGGAGGAGTTTTTAAGATATTGTCCTGCTAAAATATACGGTATAACAGGAAGCGACGGAAAAACAACAACTACATCTTTAGTATATAGCATTTTAAGTGCGGCTGGTTTCAAAACTTGGGTTGGAGGGAATATAGGTACCCCATTATTCACAAAAATAGAAGAAATATCACCAGATGATAAGGTTGTTCTTGAGTTATCAAGTTTTCAACTTATGACTATGGATACATCTCCAGAAGTAGCTTTAATTACAAATTTATCACCTAATCATTTAGATATGCATATAGATTTACAAGAATATATAGATTCCAAAAAGAATATATTTAAATATCAAAATAAAGATAACCTGTTGGTGTTAAATGAAGATAATGATGTTACAAGAAATATTAAAGGGGAAGAAAATGGGCGTCTTTATACTTTTAGTAGAAATAGTGTTATAGAAAATGGAGCGTATTATAAAGATGGAGTTCTTTTTGCTAGAGGTAAAAAGGTATGTAATAAAAGTGAAGTATTGCTTAAAGGTATGTATAATATAGAAAATTTATTAGCAGCCTTCGCTTTGATAGTGGATGATGTGGATGTAAAGTATATGAGAGAAGTCGCAACTACTTTTAAAGGTGTAGAACATAGAAATGAATTTGTAAGAAGCTATAGAGATGTAGAATATTATAATAATTCTATAGCGTCAAGTCCTACTAGAACATTAGCAGGTATAAAAGCTTTTGAAAAACCGGTAGTATTAATTGCTGGAGGACGTGATAAAAAAGTTCCTTTTGATCCATTAGCATATGAAGGATATCCATATATAAAATCATTGATTCTGCTTGGGGAAGCTAAGGAACAAATTAAAAAAGTTTTTGACAAATTAAAAAATGAAAAAGGTATCCATGTTGATATTCATATGGTTGATACGTTAGAAGAAGCTGTAAATAAAGCAGTAGAAATATCAGTAAGTGGAGACATAGTAGCATTAGCTCCGGCATGCACAAGCTTTGATATGTTTGAAAACTTTGAGATTAGAGGAAATAAGTTTAAAGAAGTGGTTAAGAATTTAAAGTAATAGAACATTATTAAAAAATATATATCTATAATACTTTATATTAACTTAATAATAGAAAGATATATTCCTAGAACACAGTTTTGATTTACTGTTTTCTAGGAATTTAATTTTTTAATCATAATGTCAATTGAATTGTAAAGCATAATAGTAAGAAGATTATATTAGCTTGTTAGGCTAGTTATAAGTAATAATGACACACTATTGTACTTCACATTTTAATATCTCTTGTAATCTGGTTATGCAAATGGCAAATCTCCTTGAAACCCGCATGGATAGAACAACTATTTAACTAGTTATATATAACTAGTTTTCGATTTATATAGGTAACTATTTATTCTAAATCTATATACTCGGAGTGGTTTATAAGATTTTACTGATGAAAAACATATAATTAATTAGTAAAATAGGCCATATCATAAATAAATTTAAAAAAACTTAACCAAGTGTATCAATGCATGTAAATTAGAGAAAAGATAAGAAATTTAGAGAAAATAAAGGATAATTTGTATATATAATCACATAAGCTAAGAAGAGAAAGCCAACCCTATGATATTATAAATCTCGTCACTAAGTGATGCGAACTTCAAAGTTCAAATCTAGATAACTTTAAAGATGGATTTAAACAAAAAAAGTTTTAAAAAAGTTTAAAAAGTTATTGACATAACAAAATGATGGTGATAAAATTTAAAAAGTAGTCAGTCGGTAGATTGATGAAAACCAAATGGTCTTTGAAAATTAAACAGAGAAAAAGGTAAAACCAGTTAATTCCGATAGAGAAATCTATCAAATAAATGACTTAACAAGTCAGCGAAAAAAAGAGCATAGCTCAAACTTTTTAAATTGAGAGTTTGATCCTGGCTCAGGACGAACGCTGGCGGCGTGCCTAACACATGCAAGTCGAGCGATGAAGCCCTTCGGGGTGAATTAGCGGCGGACGGGTGAGTAACACGTGGGTAACCTGCCTTATAGAGGGGGATAGCCTTCCGAAAGGAAGATTAATACCGCATGAAATGTTTTTATCGCATGGTAGAAACATCAAAGGAGTAATCCGCTATAAGATGGACCCGCGGCGCATTAGCTAGTTGGTGAGGTAACGGCCCACCAAGGCGACGATGCGTAGCCGACCTGAGAGGGTGATCGGCCACATTGGAACTGAGACACGGTCCAGACTCCTACGGGAGGCAGCAGTGGGGAATATTGCGCAATGGGGGAAACCCTGACGCAGCAACGCCGCGTGAATGAAGAAGGCCTTAGGGTTGTAAAGTTCTGTTTTCTGGGACGATAATGACGGTACCAGAGGAGGAAGCCACGGCTAACTACGTGCCAGCAGCCGCGGTAATACGTAGGTGGCAAGCGTTGTCCGGATTTACTGGGCGTAAAGGATGCGTAGGCGGATGTTTAAGTGAGATGTGAAATACCC
>NZ_JPMD01000010.1 GCF_000732635.1 Clostridium sulfidigenes
CTWATCTGGTAATTATGCTTTTGATGGATACACCCGTTCCCATACCGAACACGAAGGTTAAGCATCAAGAGGCCGATAGTACTGCACGGGAAGCTGTGTGGGAGGGTAGGTTGTTGCCAGGTCAGGTGTGGCTCGATAGCTCAGTCGGTAGAGCAGAGGACTGAAAATCCTCGTGTCGCTGGTTCGATTCCTGCTCGAGCCACCAGTTTGGCGCTATAGCCAAGTGGTAAGGCAGAGGCCTGCAAAGCCTTTATCCCCAGTTCAAATCTGGGTGGCGCCTCCAAAAAGACTTGTAAACAATATGTTTACAAGTCTTTTTATTTTACTTATTAAATCATAGTATATCATTATTAGATTTAGTATATAAATTTTTATATAGTATGTTACATAAGAATTCACTTTTATTCCATTATAAAGTTTTAGAAATGTTTTTAGAGAGAGAGGTAGTGCTTTCATAGATTAAATCTTTGCGTTCAATTAAATCTATAGAAGTTAAAATTAAGGCTTCAATAGCTTTCCATATATTACATTGAGCATATTCTGTTAATGTTAAGTCCATAAACTGTTTTGATGGACAGTGAATTGATGGATCATTTACTATTGATATAGACGGATATATAGTAGGCGTAGTATGACTTACAGTACCAATTCCTAAGGGATATAGCATTTTTTTTCCGTAGTTCATTTCAATTAATCCAGTTTCTTTTAAGTTATTTTCAAATAATTTATTTACTATTTTATTATCTAAAAGTTCTTTGCAAGGAAGCTCAATTAGCTTAATAGAGCAATCTATATTTATGATATCTTCTATGCATTTAATATAGCTTCTTATATTTTCTTCGATTTTATGACATAACTTATGATCTTTTGATTTAATTTCAAATTTAACCTTAGCAGATGAAGGATATTCAACTAATGCATTATCACAGGTAAGATTTAAATGATCCATATAACATTCTTTTGAGATGTTTTTAACTAACTCGTTTATAAAGTGTACTGTATGTAGACAAACATCTAATGAACTTTGGTTAGCATTATCATTAGAAACAAGTAAATTATTATAATCAAGCTGTAAGGTTGTGCATGCTTGTGAAGTATTATTAATAGATGTTATATTATCCACATGAGGAGCAAAAATTACACTACAATTTTCAAATACATTTTCTTTTGTCATTATAATTTCTGAACCATTGGAGTATTTCCCTGGACATCCGATTACTAGAATAGAACCTCCTATTTTGTCAATGACAGAAGATAAACCTATGGCTGCACCTAAAGACATAGTAGCATTGGCATTATTACCAAAAACATGACCATCATCACTTCCACTACTATATTTACATATAAAACATATCTCAGGATGACTGTGTCCAATTCTGGCACGAAATGCAGTTGGAATATCTATGAAATTTTTTTCAATATTAAAATTATATTTTTGTAAAAGTTTTATAATGTAATCTGATGATTTATATTCATTAAAACAGTTTTCACTATTTTCATATAAAAATTTATTAATATCTAGGATTTCAGATTTTATAGTAGATAAAAAACTTAGAACATTTTGTTTCAATTGTAACCCTCCCTACAATTTTATAGATACTAATATTATCAATATCTGACCTTATGTAATTAGTATGTGCACATATATCTATATTATCCAGTAACAAATTTATAGATAAATAGTATTTTAATAGTATCTATATTTGTAATAAGTTTTTTATTAAATGTATTTATGAATACAAGAAAATTAGACAATTTATGTAGATTAATAGATATATGGGTTTATTAATTTATTAACATTATACTTGATGTTATTTAAGGTAGAAAAAGTATGAATTATAAGATGAAATTTTTTTTTTTGGACAAAATAAAAAAAAGGATTTCATGAATAAAATATATTATAAGGGGCGATAATTAAGACAGTCTTAACATGGATAAAACTTAGAAGGATTACTCTATTTTAACTAAGTTGACTTATTCAAAGACAATATAATAATAGACTAACAAGTTCTATTGGATAAATTTTGAGGGGGAAAAATATGAATAAGGAATGTATTATATGCAGAAAGCCTCTAGATAATGGTATACTTATATATGGACGAAGAATTTGTGAGAACTGTGAAAGAAGATTATTAACAATAGAAACTAGTACAGATTTTTATGAATTTTATAAGAATTGTATTAAAAAGAATATAGTTCAACTTATACCAAGAGGAGTGAGTGATAAGTGCCAAGATTACCGATAGTAGATGCACTATTGAAATATAAAGAAGAAGAAAATAGCTATTTTGCTATGCCTGGACATAAAATGGGAAAGGCATATGAAGATACAAAAGAAGGAAAGATTTTATTAGATAATTTCATTAAATTTGATATTACTGAGGTAGAGGGTTTGGATAATCTTCATAATCCTACAAGTATAATAAAAGAAGGACAAGAACAACTTGCTAATTACTATGGGTGTAAAAAATCTTACTTTTTAGTTAATGGAAGTACATCAGGAAATATGATTATGATATTTGCTACATTTAAAGAAGGGGATAAAATAATCGTAGAAAGAAACTGTCATAGATCAGTATTCAATAGTATAATATTACGTAAGTTAAAGCCTATATATGTTATGAATGAGGTAAGTGAAAAATATGATGCTTCTTTTTCTATTAGTAAGAAGCATCTATTTAAATTAATAAAGGAAAATCAAGATGCTAGGGGAATATTATTAACATACCCTAATTATTATGGCATATGTACAGAGTTAGAAGAAATAGTAAAAGAAGCTAAGAAATATAATATGAAGGTATTAATAGATTGTGCTCATGGAGCACATTTTGGAGTTATAGATGAATTGCCTGATAATCCGCTTAAGCTAGGTTGCGATATGGTTGTTCAAAGTGCTCATAAAACATTACCAAGCTTAACACAAACATCATTTTTACACGTTAATTGTGATGAGCTTTTAGATGAGGTTAACTTCTATACTAGCATGTTTTTGACAACGAGTCCTTCATATTTATTTCTTGCCAGCATGGATTATAGTAGATATTATTTACAGAAGTATGGAAGTAAGGATTACGGTATATTAATTAATTTATGTGAAGAATATAGAAGAAAAATAAATCTCATTGGTTTTTATCATATAATAGATGAGCATGATATAATTAAGAAAAGTTCATCAACTAGAAATAAGGTATATATAGATAAAACTAGATATGTTATAAATGTACCTAAAGGATTTAGTGGACATCTATTACTAGATTATTTAAAAGTTAATAAGATTCAATGTGAAATGAGTGACTCAAGAAATGTAGTATTAATTTTTGCTACTTCAAACACCAGAGATGATTTTGATAAACTTTATAGAATACTAAAAGAGTGCAATAAGGATACTTTAGTAGATGAATATGTAAAGCCTATGCAGTATGAAATTCCACTAATAGATAAATTACCATGGGAAACTCTAAATATGAAAAAAGTTGAGTGTAGTATTAAAGATTCCGTAAATAAAGTGTGCGGACAAGCTATTGTCCCATATCCACCTGGGGTACCACTAATAATGCCAGGAGAGATTATTACGAAAGATATTATTGATATAATAGGATATTATATAGATAATAATGTTACATTATTAGGAGTGAAGGAAAATAACTTAATTATAATAAAATAGCAAAGAAACTATAGGAAAAGATAAGTTTGGAGGTAAGTTTTTTGAATAAAGGGTTATTAATAGCATTAGAAGGTCCAGATGGTAGTGGAAAATCTACACAAATAGAATTATTAGAAAAATATTTTGTAGATAAGGGTATTGAAGTTATAAGAACGAGAGAACCTGGAGGAACTAAAATTAGCGAAAAAATTAGGGCGGTAATTTTAGATAATGATAACCAAGAAATGGATAACATGTGTGAGGCTTTACTATATGCTGCAGCGAGAGCTCAGCTTATAAAGGAGGTAATAAAGCCTGCAATTGCTGAAGGGAAGGTAGTCTTATGTGATAGATTTGTATATTCATCTATAGTTTATCAAGGAATTGCTAGAGATTTGGGAATAGACACTGTCAAATCTATAAATGATTGTGCTTTAGGTGGACTTGAAGCGGATTTAGTATTTATGATAAGTATTCCATATGATAAAGGAATTGGAAGAAAGAAAAATCAACGGGAATTAGATAGACTTGAGAATGTTGGTATGGATTTTCATAAAAAAGTTTTTGAAGGATATTCAAAAATTAGTAGTATTTATGATAAAATAGAATTAATAAATGGAGATGACTCTATAGAAAATATTCATAGGAACATAGTAAATAGAGTTGAATCCTATATAGAGCATAAATAAATATTTAGGAGGGGTATTATATGAAATTAATAATTGCGATAGTTCAAGATGACGATGCTATGGATTTAATCGATATCTTAACAGAGAATGGGTTAAGGGTTACAAAGCTTGCAACTACAGGTGGATTTTTAAAAGCTGGAAATACCACATTAATGATAGGTGTAGAGGTAGAGAAAGTTGATACTGTTTTAGGATATATAGAAGAAATCTGCAAAGTTAGAAAACAACTTATATCATCACCTTCTCCGGTTGCTGGATCTACAGGAGTATATGTTCCGTATCCTGTAGAGGTAAATATAGGTGGTGCTACTATATTTGTTGTTGATGTAGATAAGTTTTTAAGAGTATAATATATTTAAGTAAAATAATGTACAATAGGTTAAACTTATTGTACATTATTTATTATATAGGAAGGAGCAAATGAGTATGATAGGTCATGAAAATATAAAAAATAGCTTAATTGAAGCAATTAATAATAATAAATTTACTCATGCTCATATACTAGTTGGAGAAAAAGGTATAGGGAAAAGTGTCTTAGCTAAATTTATAGCATCAAGGCTCTTAGGAATAGATGAAGTAAGGGAACATGTAGATATAATTAATTGGTCTTTAGATAAGGGAAAAGCATCCATAGGGGTGAATACTATTAGGAGTATTATAGAAGAATGTAATAAGAAACCTTTTGAGAGAGATAGAAAGGTTATTATCATAGACAACGGTGATAAGATTACATTTCAAGCACAAAATGCATTTTTAAAGACTATAGAAGAACCACCGGCTAATGTTTATATATTTATATTGTGTGAAGAATTAGAAAGCATGTTGGATACAATTAAATCCAGGTGTGGCATACATAAACTAAAACCACTATCAAAGGAAGAGATGATTTTATTTCTTAAGAATAGATACACAGGAATTGAAGAAAATAAGATGTTAGTGGCTATTTCTTTTGCAAAAGGAATACCAGGAAAAGCAGAGAGTTTAATAGAAAATGAGGATTTTAGTTTAATAAGAAATACAATTTTTGAACTTATATATAAAATTAAGGATAAAGATTATGAAACTTCTTTATTATATGAAAAGTTTTTTAATGATTATAAAAACATGGAAGAGGATATTTTAGATGTAATTATAACCATAATAAGAGATATAATTATTTATAAAGAAGTTGGAGATGAAGAGCTTATAATAAATATTGATAAATTATCCGATATTAAAGATTTAGTTAATATATTTTCATTAAGTAAATTAAATGGTATGATTAAAGTTGTAGATGATACAAGAAAAACTTTAAAAAATAATGTAAACTCGTCATTGGCATTTATAACGATGGTTTTGAGAATGCAGGAGGTATAGCAACAGTCAATAAAACTCTATAGAAGTTTATATAATATTTTTGATTTTATATAATGATTATGTTGTAATAAATTCAAGAGGTGATTATATGAAATACTATTCTATTGGGGAGTTTTCAAAACTAATAAGTAAAAACTCTCAAACATTAAGAGGGTGAGATAAAAAAGACATATTAAAACCACATCATGTTGCTCCAACAGTGTATAGATACTATTCACAAGAGCAACTTAATCAGTTTTTAGTTGTAGACTTCAAGGCAAGAGATCCAATAAAGCTAAAAAAATGATTAAGGAGTTGTTAGAGAGTGATACTGGGGAAGAAAGTTAGATTGTATCCAACTAAAGAGCATGAACAGAAATTATGGCAATCAGTTGGTACTGCAAGATTTATTTATAATTGGACTTTAGCAAGACAAGAAGAAAACTATACCCTAAAGGGCACGCGTAAAAATGGTGGTAAATTCATATCTGATAATGATTTAAGAAAAGAATTAACTATCTTAAAGAAAACAGAACTTAATTGGCTTAATGAAGTATCTAACAATGTGGCTAAACAAGCTGTTAAAGATGGTTGTGAAGCTTATAAAAAGTTTTTCAAAGGGTTAGCTGATAAACCACGATTCAAGAGTCGAAGAAAATCTAAACCGTCTTTCTATAACGATACATCAAAGCTAAAAGTTAAAGAAAGTTCAGTATTAATTGAAAAAGTAGGTTGGGTTACTATAAAGAAAAACTCAATACCTATAAATTGTAAATATACTAATCCAAGAATAAGTTTTGACGGAAAGTATTGGTTTATAGCAGTTGGTATAGAAAAAGAAAACCCAATAGTAGCATTAACTACTGAAAGCATAGGAATTGATTTGGGCATAAAAGATTTAGCTATATGCTCCAATGGAATGACTTTTAAAAATATTAATAAAACAAGAGTTGTAAAGCAACTTGAAAAAAGGCTACGTAGATTACAACGTAGAGTATCTCGTAAATACCTAAAAAATAAAGAAGGGAGTAAGTTTGTTAAAACAAGTAATATTATAAAAATCGAAAAGCAGATTAGATTACTTCATAGAAAATTAGCCAATATAAGAAGTAATTATAATCACCAAGCAACGAATAAGATAGTGAAAACCAAGCCATCAAGAGTTGTTATGGAAACACTTAATATTAAAGGCATGATGAAGAATAAGCATTTATCAAAAGCAATTTCAAAACAATGTTTATATGAGTTTAAAAAACAAATGCAATACAAATGTGAGTTCAATGGAATTGAGTTTATTGAAGCTGATAAATGGTATCCATCATCAAAGACTTGTAGTAAGTGTGGTCATGTAAAACCAAAGCTTTCATTATCTGAAAGGACATATATCTGTGAAGAATGTGGCTTAGTTATAGATAGGGATTATAACGCAAGTATCAATCTATCAAGATATGAATTAGTAGGCTAATCACTTAAAAGATACTACTAATATGTACCATGCGTTGTATGGGAATTTAAGCCCTGGGAGTGTTATAGCAAACGAAAGTAGCTTTATAGCAAAATCGGACACATTGAACAGGGAATTAAACAAGCTTTATAGATTTCTATAATGTTTTGGCAACGGTTTAAATATGATAACAGTAATAGGAGTAAGATTTAAAAAGGCAGGTAAGATATATTATTTTAATCCTGGTGATTTAGATATAAAAAAGGGTGACTTTGTAGTTGTTGAAACCGCAAGAGGAATTGAGTTTGGTGAGTGTGTAGTTGGTATGAAGGAACTCAGAGAAGGTGAAATTGTAGCTCCTTTAAAGGATGTAATAAGGAAAGCTTTAGAGGAAGATATAAACGCAAATAAAACTAATAAAGAAAAGGAAGAAGAAGCTTTTAAGATATGTCTTGAGAAAATAAAGGCTCATGATTTAACTATGAAGCTTATAGATGTAGAATATACTTTTGACAATAATAAAGTAATATTCTATTTTACAGCAGATGGTAGAGTAGATTTCAGGGAATTAGTTAAGGATCTGGCATCAATTTTTAGAACTAGAATAGAATTAAGACAAATTGGTGTTAGGGATGAGGCTAAGATGACTGGAGGTCTTGGACCTTGTGGAAGAAGTTTATGTTGCTCTACATTTTTAGGTGAATTTGCCCCAGTATCAATAAAAATGGCAAAGGAACAAAACCTATCTTTAAATCCTACTAAAATATCAGGAATATGTGGAAGACTTATGTGTTGTTTAAATTATGAACAAGAAACATATGAAGGGATAAGAAAAAGATTACCTAAGGTAGGTTCTATAGTAGATACATGCTATGGAAAAGGAGAAGTAGTTTCTAATAGTGTAGTTAAAGAGGCGGTAAAAGTAAAAGTAAACCTAAAAGATGGTGAAGATGATATTAAAGTAGTTAGTATAAATGATTTAACATTAATATCTGGTAGCTATGAAGATATAATTAATGAAATTGATTTAAAGGAATTAGAAAATCAAGCTGAAGACCCTACACTAATTAAAGAGCTATTTAAAGAAAATTAGGAGGAAGGATATGAAGACCACACTTAAAGTTTGTGATATGGTTACAAGTAAAGATGTTACAAGAGTTAAGAATGCCATATCCGCCAATGAAGGGGTTATAGCCTGTGGAATACACAAAGCTAAAAAAGAAGTAGAAATTGTTTATGACAATTATTTTATAAACATAGAGGATATAATTGAATCCATAGAGAATAGTGGTTACACAGTTATATAATTATTCAGAATCCTTGTAGATATAAAGCTACAAGGATTTTTTTTACATAAAAATAAACAAAATTAATTAAACATGTATATTTTATATAAATTTGTTAATTATTTAAATAGTAGTATTAAAATATAGAGAGGTGTTAATTATGAAATTTAAAAAACAAATAATAATAGCTATAAGCTGTGCAATTGTTTTGGGTGGAATATTTTTTTCTGTAAGCTATATAGGGAATAAAGATCAAAATAAAGAAACTAGTAACAAACCAGCTACAACCACTGACTCAAAGACTAATGAAGCTATAAATGAAAATAAAGAGAATACTGATAGCACAAAGGTCAATGATAAAACTACACTAGGACAAGAAGATAAAAAAGATACAGGTATGGAAGAAGTAAAAGAAGGATACTATACAGTAAAAGCTAATGATACTCTTTATAGTATAGCTAGAACTTACATGCCAAGCTCTGACCCAAATGAAGTAGTAGCAGAAATATTAACAAGGAATAATATGAATAAAGATGATATTATTTCATCAGGACAAAAACTCATTATATCTTATGAAACTTCATTGGTAACAGGAGAAAAAAAATCAGACCAAAAATCAGAAGAGGTAGCTTCAGCTAATACAGCAGAGCATACTGATCACATTAAGTATGTTGTTAAATCAGGCGATACATTATTTAGCATATCTAAGGAGTATTTATCCAATATGGATATAATGGATGGAATTGAATTAATTAAAGCACATAATAGCCTAAATGAGGATACAATAAAAGTTGAAGACACTCTATGTATACCTAATAAATAATATACGAATAAATTAACTTTAGATTAAGGAGATATCTGAAGTAATACCATAGCCTATAAAACAGTTTTAAGATTTTATAGGCTGAAATATAGCCATGTAGAAATACTACATGGCTATATTTTTAATATTTTAACAGAATCACAATTGGCATAAACAAAGTCACTATCTAGAGTCAATAAATAATGTATATTATGACATATACAAGTAGCTATATGAGTAGCATCATTTATAGACAATAGGTTTTTAATCATTATTTCTTTAGTCTTACTCATACAGAGCTTATTTATTTCAACATATTCGTATTTAACGGTGTTTTCAAGTTGATTGTGCATGGTTACAGCAGTCTTATAATAAATACTTAGCAGATCTCTTTTAGAACTGTTTTTAGATAGGTTATCAAAATACTTTTTATAGGGAATTTCTCTTAGTTTATCTATTCTTTTATCCTTTATAATTTTTCTGTCATATTTACTAAAGGATGATATAATTTGTTTTATATTTGTTTGAGAATTAAAGGCACTTTCTTTATCAATTTTGTGACGTATATCTATCATAAATATTTTATACATAATTTGATTTAAAACTTCAGCAGAAATTATATTTGTAACTAAAAGTTTGCACTGGTTATTGAGTAATATTCTGAATACTTCTATACATTCAGTATGTTTTATATCATCATCATAAACTAAACTTAACAAAAATGATGCATCTAACAATATAGAAGTACTTGATTGAAAATCTATTGATGAAAAGGGGTAAAATAATATTTCCATAATGCAAACCTTTCTTAATTGATTATACTGAATGATTATTGTATTATATTAAATTAAACCATTAGTTATTACTGCTACTTAAGTAATAAATTAAATATAACTGTATATTCCTATTGATACTGGTAATAATATAAACAGAGTTCTTAGCTTCTTTGAAGCTCTAGAAATCGTTATCCAGGGACGTAGCAGCTCTTTACTCCCACATTGAAGAAAATATGGGCGTATTAGAGCTGGTAGTCATCGGATAAACAGAGTTCTTAGCTTCTTTGAAGCTCTAGAAATCGTTATCCAGGGACGTAGCAGCTCTTTACTCCCACATTGAAGAAAATATGGGCGTATTAGAGCTGGTAGTCATCGGATAAATGACAAATTAAATCATAAATATAAACCCTAAATGCAATATGTTTTATTTAGTATATATTATTTATAAAATACTAGAAAAAACATATTGCATCCCCCTATATTATAGTATGTAAAAATAAAAAGGTTTCCCCTTGATGGTTAAATATTTATAACTACTCAAGGGGATTTTATAATTTTAAGAATAAATTTTTGGATAATTAGTAGTTATATTATAGATATTATGGATAAGATGAAAAACATAGCAACTTATTATATAATAGGATATGTGTAATTTGGGTATTAGAAAGGAATTTTATATTATGAGTTTAATAAACATAGATGAAACGTTAGATGACTTACAATTAAAGGGTATTCATATCATACAAAAAAAAAGAGGGATTTAGATTTGGAGTTGATGCAGTACTTTTAGCCAATTTTGCTAAGGTAAAAAAAAATGCAACTGTTATTGACTTGTGTAGTGGAACAGGAATAATTCCATTTATAATTAAAGGGAAGAGCCAATGTGGAGTAATAAAGGGTGTAGAGATACAAGGAGAGTTTGCTGAAATGGCAAATAGAACTGCTATGTATAATAATTTTAGTGATGAGATTAAGTTCATAGAAGGGGATTTAAAGGATAAGGAACTTTTAAAATCATTAGGTAGAGTAGATATAGTTACTGTAAATCCACCGTATAAGTTGTATAGCTCTGGAATACTCAATGAGAGTGATAAGAATGCCATTGCTAGACATGAGGTATGCTGCACATTAGAAGATGTTATAATCGCAGCTAGGACGTTATTAAAGGATAATGGTAAATTTTTTATGGTACATAGACCAGATAGAATAGTAGATATATTTACTCTTATGAGAAAGTATAAAATAGAACCAAAGAGAATAAGATTTATTCATCCTAAACCAGGAAAGGCACCTAATATATTATTAGTAGAAGGACAAAGGGATGGGGGAGCATTCTTAAAAATAGAAGATCCATTATATGTACATATGGAGGATGATTCTTATTCAGAGGAAATTAAAGCAATGTATAATTCACAATGGTTAGATTAATAAGATAAAGAATAGAAGAGGTGAGTAAAAGTGAGTGGTAAATTATATTTAATTCCTACTCCAATAGGAAATCTAAAAGATATAACTCTTAGGGCCCTTGAAACTTTAAAAAGTGTAGATATAATTGCATGTGAAGATACAAGACAGAGTTTAAAGCTTTTAAATCATTTTAACATAAGAAAAACATTGATAAGTTATCATAAACATAATGAGAATGGGAAAAGTGAGGATATAATAAATAGATTAATAGAAGGCAAAAATATAGCTATAATAAGCGATGCAGGCACTCCAGGAATTTCAGATCCAGGTGCTATTATAGTGAAGAGATGTATTGAAGAAAATATAGAATTTGAAGTGTACCCTGGAGCAACAGCAATTACTACTGCTCTAGTTTATTCTGGATTAAATACAGATAAATTTTTATTTGTAGGATTTTTATCTAGAGAGAATAAGGATAGAAAAGAGGTTATAGAGGGGTTAGCAGATAGGCAAGAAACTTTAATATTCTATGAGGCACCACATAGATTAGAATCCACTTTAAATTTCTTAAAAGATAACTTAGGTAATAGAAATATTGCAATATGCAAGGAGCTTACAAAGCTTCATGAAACTATATTAAGAGGAACATTAGAAGAGTCTATAGAGCATTATAAAGAAAATAAGCCTAAGGGTGAATATGTACTAGTGTTAGAAGGAAAAAGCAAGACTGAGATTATTGAAGAAATGAAGTCTAAGTGGGTAGATATGAGTATTGAGGAGCATATAAAAGAGTATATAAATCAAGGATTAAATAAAAAAGAAGCAATAAAGAAAGTTGCAAAGGAAAGAAACCTACACAAATCAGAGGTATATAAGTTTGGAATTGATATATAAGCAAAATCATTTTGAAAATTTTTCAAATTAGAAGGAATATGATAATTTATATTGAATATATTTACTGTATATCTATTAAAAAATAGATGGTTATCTCATTTTTTTCCTAAATTACTTGAGATAACAATCATTATAGTGTTATAATGGTAAATGAGATTTATAAATGAGGGGGAGGGAATTTTTTTGAATAAGAAGAATATATCATTAGTACTTGCTTTAGCATTGTCTATTTCTTGTGTTGGAACTAGTGCATTTGCAGACCCAAACAGTGATAGATCAACATATGAGCAAAAGTTGGAAGAAAACAAAAACAACTATAAAAGTGCTCAAGAGCAAGTCGATGAGATAGAAGCTTCAATACAGTCAGTAAATTCTCAGATGGAAGATATATCTATAGATATAGAAGAGTTGAATGCTGAAATTCTTGAAGCAGAAGGCAAAATTGAAGAGAGCAACAAGAAGGTACAAGCTACTGAAAGTGATATAAAAGAGCAAAATGAAAAATTTAGTGAGAGAATGAAAGCGATGTACATTAATGGTATGGGTAGTTATGTTGAGGCGCTTTTAAACTCAAATAGTATATCAGATTTTATGTCTAGATTAAATAACATAAATATAATGATAAACTCTGATAAAGAAATTGTTAGTAGTTTAAATGAAAAAATAGAAACTATTGAAAAACAGAAAAAAGTAGTTCAAGATGAAAAAGTAAAGCTAGATGCATTACAAGAAGAAAATAATAAAAAATTAGCTCAATTGGAAGAAAAAAGAGCAGAACATAAAAAGGCTTTAGCTAAAGCGGAGGCTAATAGAGACTTATTTGATGCAGCTGTGAAAGAGAGTGAAGCTCAAATAAGAGAGACAGAGAGACAAATAAGGGAGTATGTTAGTAATGGTAATACTAGTAGCTCTAATAGACCAAGTAGAGGAGGCAGTGGTGATTCAAATGTGATAGCACCTCCAAATGCCTCAGGAAGCTCTATAGTTGGTTATGCATATAAATTTTTAGGAGTTCCATACCAATGGGGTGGAAACGGGCCTAATACTTTTGATTGTTCAGGCTTAACTAGATATGTATATGCTGCCAATGGAATAAATCTTCCTAGAGTAGCTCAGGATCAAATGAACGCAGGAACACCAGTTTCTAATCCTCAACCTGGGGATTTGGTATTCTTTGGTTCAGGCGGATATGCATACCATGTTGGTATATATGTAGGTAATAATTCTTACCTTCATGCTCCTCAAGATAATGAGGTTGTAAAAATATCGCCTATGAGTAGATACGATTATATAGGGGCAAGAAGATATTAATTTCTTAAGATAAGATCAGTAATTTAATTGCTGGTCTTTTATTTTAGGGTTAATAGATAGATTTATATAGTATATACGATATAAATAATAAAAACGTTACTTATTTCTAAGTAACGTTTTTATTATTTATTGTTGATTCTTTAATTCATTTAGACATTTTTGACAGATGTTTTTAGATTTATAGTTAACCACATCACGAGCATCTCCACAGAAGATACATGCAGGTTCATATTTCTTTAATATAACTTGCTCACCATCTACGTAAATTTCAAGAGCATCCTTAACGTCAATATCTAAAGTCCTTCTCAATTCTACTGGGATAACTATTCTCCCTAGCTCGTCTACTTTTCTTACAACACCAGTTGATTTCATAATAAATTCCTCCTATATTTTTGATTATGTAATCAAATAAAATTTAGTTAGCAGATATTATATTTAATACCATATAATAACTATAATACAAGAAAAATCATAAGTCAATAAAAAATGATAAAAAAAATAAATTTATTACATTATATGCCATTAATATATAATCTATTATAGTAGTATTAATCACATAATAAGGAAAAAATGAATAATTTAACTTATAATTTAATATTTTAACATAAAAATGCTTATTTTCAAAACTATTTTATTTAGTTTGTGAATTGATTCTACAAAAAATATCAAAATTTGAAGGAGGTAAAGCCATATTATTCAGTAGTCTAGACAGAAAATAAAAAATATTATGCACAACCTATATGTGGATAATGTGGATAATATATAAAGATACCTAAAGTTAGTAGAATTATAGGAATTAACATGTATATATTAATCAACAGTTGATGTTGATATTATTTATAATAATATGTTAGTAAAATGTGATTATTGTTAATAATATTGATATGTGCTTATATTTGAATGAACAATTTATATTAATTTCATAATCCATGAATAAATAATTCGACTTTTATTTTATAAGATATTTGTAAATATAGACATTATCTTTTATAATTAATATGAAGTAGTGTACAAAAATTTACATTATCATATATTTAACTAGTATTAAGGCGAGAATATGTTAAATATTAAAAAGGTTATTAAAGTGAGGGATGAAAATGAATGATAGAGATAGAGATAATGGGACTATTTTTCAAGAGGTGGTATCTAAATTTTCGGAGATGATAGGTGAGAATACTGAAAAAAGTATAATACAGTATGATGAATTACCACAGTATGATTTATTCTTATCACAAGTTAAAGATTATCTTAACGATAAGTTTAAGCACGATAAATTTACTAATAGCATACTTCAAAATTATATAAAGAGCGAAGTTATTTCTAAGCCAGAAGATGGTAAAAAAAGAGGATATACTAAACTGCATTTAGCTCAATTGGTTTTATTAGGATATATGAGGCCGATTTTGACAACAGATGAAATAAAAAGTGTATTTAGATTAGCTTTTAATGATATAAATAATAGGGAGGATGATATTCTTTCATGGGAAGATACCTTTAAATTATTTAGTGATTTACAGCAAAAGAATATAGAATTATTTTTTAGTGGAGAAGAGAAGGATTTAGAAGAAATAATTAGAAGACACTTGGAAAAGTATGAGTTTAATAATGAAGATAAAGAAAGAATATTAATATTCTTGTTAGTTATGATTTTAGTAGCTCATGCAAGTAATATAAAAAAACTAGTTACTACATTAGTTGAAGAATTTGGAGATAAATATAAGTAAAATATTATATGGATCAAAGAATAAAAATATCTTCTTATGAAAAGATACATAATAGATGACTTTATAAGGAGATGAGGTTATGAAATCAATCTATTTGATTCAAGTAGCTAATAGTACTAATAAGGATTTAGTAGAATTGTTACTTATGATTAAAGATAAAAAAATATATAAAGATGAGATAATATATACCCTAGGAGATATTACAGGCGAATTAAGGCTTAAAGTTGAAAATAATTACAACAAAGTATTAAATATAGGTGATGTAGTAAATGTTAGTATAAAAGACAATAGTATAGTGAAGATAGATTTATCAAAATCTAGTTATAATTTAAATGATTTTATGAACTGTGTAAAAAGAGATGTAAAATTTATATTAGATGAATTAGAAGAAATGACAACTCAACAATTTAAATGTGAAGAGGTTATGTCTTTAGATAAATATTTTTTTTGTGATAAGAAATTTATAAATGATTTTTCTCAAGGAATTGGAGGGTTAGAACACCATACATATATAGGTGGGCTTGCAGAACACACTCTTAATGTAACCTATTGGGCAAAGAAACTTGCATATAGGTATAATTGTAGATATAAGGAAATTGCTATATTAGCAGCAAAACTTCATGATATTGGAAAGATATATGAATATTCGTCAATTGGAAGATTTAAACCAACCATGAGAGGTGAAATGGAAGGTCATATAGTTATAGGTATAACTATGATAGAAGAAGCATTTAAAAATAACCCTGGATTTTATAGTGAGGACTTTAAAAATCGAATTAAAGGATGTATTGTTCAACATCATGGAAAACCGGAGTATGGATCTCCTAAAGGGCCAAATACAGAAGAGGCTTTTATAGTGCATTATGCAGATTATCTTGATGCTACTATGAATAAGGTATCAAAGGTAAAAGATAAAACAATACATGATACGTGGTCGGATTATGAAAAAAAGATAGAAACTAAATTATTTATATAAAACCATAAAGCGAATTACTTAGGTAGTTTGTTTTATGGTTTTATTTTCAAAATATATATTAAGATGTATATACAATGGTACGATAATTCAATCGAGTAAAAATATGGGGGGAATTATTATGGGGAAAAATGAACATAAAGAGAACTATAACAATTATATTACTAAAGTAAATAAATTAATGTTAATTGTATTCCTAAGTATTATGTTTGTTACAGTAGCAGGTTCAGTTCTACAAGTTTATAGGGGAGATAGAAGGATTGGATTTGCAATATATAATATATTAGTAGCAGGTATAGCCTATGTTATAGCCATATTCTTATATATGAAAAACTCATCAAATAACATAATGAGATGGGTTTTGGCTACAGGATTTTTATTAGTAGATACATATATATTACTCACATCATCCTGTGCATCTGCTTTTGCAGCTGGATTTCCATTTATACTAAGTTTAGTTTTATACTTGGATTTAAAATTAATAACTACTGTTGGTGGAATAAATTTAATATCTATACTAATATATGCATATATGCAGGTAAAGTTAGGAAATAGCACTGAGTTAAGTGGGATTTTAGGTACTACTATAATGTTTTTGCCAACGCTTGTAATAGTTACACAATTTATTTCTAAAATGAATAAAGATATAAATAAAAATGTAGAAGAATTAAATGAAAATAGTAAGATACAACAAAAGATGTTAATAGATTTATCCAATGTATATACTGTAGTTAAAGAAAAATCTAATGAGCTTAGAGGAATTGTTTCTTTAATAGGTCAAAGTACAGAAATTGTAAATTCATCTATAGATGAAATAGCAATAGGGGCAACTAATACTAGCAAAGAAATTGAGAGTCAGACTAATTTAGTAAATAATATAAAGCATGAAATAACAGAGACTGAAGAGGTAACTACTGTTGTTAAACAATCCTCTGAGGAAGCTGATGAGGTAATAGACAATGGAATAAAAATTGTTCATGAATTATCTAAGAAAAGTGAATATATTATGAGCAAAAATAAAAAGGTTAGTGACATTATGAAGGAACTAGCTGAAAAATCATCTAATATTGCGGAAATAACTAATGTTATATCATCTATTTCAGAGCAAACTAATCTTCTAGCATTAAATGCTGCAATTGAAGCAGCTAGGGTTGGTGAAAGTGGAAAAGGATTTGCTGTGGTAGCAGATGAAATAAAGAAATTAGCAGCTGAGAGTAAAAATAACTCACTAGAGATAGGAAATATACTGAAGTCTCTAGAAGAAGATACTAATGTATCAGTTTTAGAGGTAGAAGAATTAGTTCATGCTAATGATGAACAACAACAATTGGTTAAAGATACAAATAAAGCATTTTCAATTATTCAGAAAAATGTATCTACAGTAAAAGAGGAAATGATAGGTGTGGTTTCTAAGGTATCTGCAATTTTAGATAGCAGTGAAAAAATTCATGATAACATTACAAATCTATCAGGTATAGCCCAAGAAACCATGGCAAGTTCGGAAGAAACTTCAACCATATCTCATGAAAATCTAAATAATTCTAAGGAATTAGAAAATATAGCAGCAGTGTTAAATAGTTCAATAGAGGAAATAAGTAAGTACTTCAAATAAATAGAGTTTGTAGTCATTGGGATTAACATATTAAAAAAATAATGCACTCTTCATTTTAAAGAGTGCATTATTTTTTTATATTTTAGCTACAAGAACTTTCACCTATAGCTTTAGATATTACTCTAAAAGTTTTTCCAAAGAATGTTTTTTTGTAAGAAACAATACAATCTTCAAAAATATATTCTTCATCTTTATCAACTGCAAAAGTTATTCCATTAACAGTTTCTACAGTATCATTTGATTTTTGTTCATCCAGAACAACGCTTAGGTTAGGGCCACCTCAACCAAAACCTGCAATAGCTAGTCTAACAACAGATTTGCCTTGTTTGCTTAAATTTTCTAAAAGTGCATCTTTAGTTTCGTTATCAAAAGTTATTTTCATTTTAATATCCTCCTTTTAATTTGCTTTTATTTAGTATACCATGTGGTTTTACATTTATGCTGATAAATATTTGATAAGCTTGGTATTTACTTCTTAAGATAAACTAGGGTAAAAGTTATACTGTTTATATAATTTATAATACAATATTTATATAGAAAGATATGTGATTTAATCACATAAATAAGCCAAATTAAAAAATTTAGTATTATGATAAACTATATTGACATTACAGTTTATTTAAAGTAAAATGAAAATAGTAAAAATTTAATAAAGAATCCTTTTAAAAACGGTACAGAGATGCCGGCAAGGGAAGATAATATTTTGGTATGAATACATTTGTAATATGATAAAATTTACAATAATATATTCATATACAAAGTTGTATTTACAGATATTTATAGCTTTCCTTGTTGAGGAAAGCTTTTTTTATTGAATTTTATAAGTAAATCTTAATACCTTTAAATTATCCCAGAGAGGCTAAAAAGGAGTGTTTTATATGTTAAAAGGAAGAAATTTAATCGAACCAATGGACCTTACTTTAGAAGAATTAGACGAAATATTTGACCTAGCAGATGAAATAATAAAAGATCCAAGGAAATTTATACATGCTTGTGATGGGTACTTGCTTACTACATTATTTTATGAGCCAAGTACTAGAACCAGATTTAGTTTTGAAGCTGCTATGAATAGATTAGGCGGAAGCGTAATCGGATTTTCAGAACCAAATGCTAGTTCAGTAGCTAAGGGAGAAAGTATTGCAGATACCATAAGAACTGTTGCATGCTATGCAGACATTGCTGTAATGAGACATCCTAAAGAAGGAGCACCACAGGTTGCAGCACAATATAGTGACATTCCCGTAGTAAATGCAGGGGATGGTGGACACCAACATCCAACTCAAACCTTAACTGATTTACTAACCATAAGAACCCTGAAGGGAAGACTAAATAATTTAACAATAGGTTGTTGTGGAGATTTAAAATTTGGAAGAACAGTACATTCATTAATAAAAGCTTTAAGTAGATATGAAAACAACAAGTTCGTACTAATTTCACCTGAAGAATTAGAAATACCAGAGTATATAAAGAAAGAAGTCCTTAAAAAGAAAAACATAGAGTTCAAGCAAGTTAGAACTATGGAAGAAGCTATGAAGGAAATAGATATTTTATATATGACAAGGGTACAAAGAGAAAGATTTTTTAATGAAGAAGACTATATAAAACTTAAAGATACTTATATATTAGATAATGAAAAAATGAATCTTGCGAAAGAAGATATGATAGTACTTCACCCATTACCAAGAGTAAATGAGATAGCATATGAAGTAGATAGTGATAATAGAGCTGTGTACTTTAAGCAAGCTAAGTATGGAATGTATGTGAGAATGGCATTAATACTAAAACTATTAGGAATTTACTAAGGTATATAAGGAGGAAGTAATATGTTAACTATAAATAGTATAAAAAACGGATTAGTAATAGATCATATAAAAGCTGGAGAAGGAATAAAAATATTTAACTTCTTAAACTTAGATAAAGCTGATTTCACTGTAGCTCTTATAATGAATGCTAATAGTGATAAGTGTGGGAAAAAAGATATAATAAAAATAGAAACTAGAATAGATATTGATTTTGAAATATTAGGAGTAATAGATCCAAATATAACTATAGATATAATAGAAAATGAAGAAATTAAGGAAAAAATTAAGCTTACACTTCCTGAAAAGGTTGAAAATGTTATTAAATGTAAGAATCCTAGATGCGTTACATCTATAGAACCTAACATAATGCATATACATTACTTAGTAGATGAAGAAACGAAGGAATATAGATGTCATTACTGTGATGATTTACAAAAGGTAACTTCATTATATTAATAGATAGGATTGGAGAATACTTATGGAAATTTGCATAAAGAATGGTACAGTAGTTGACTGGAGTGGAACCTTTGTTGGAGATGTGTATATAAAGGACGGAGTAATTTGTGAGCTAGGAAGAAATCTCATAAAGGATTGTAAAACTATAGATGCGGCAGGAAAGATAGTAATGCCTGGTTTTGTAGATTTACATGTGCATTTTAGAGATCCGGGACTTACACATAAGGAAGATATACAATCAGGTTCTCGTGCTGCAGTTAAAGGTGGATATGTAATGGTAAACCTTATGGCAAATACAAATCCAGTATGTAGCACTATGGATACAGTTAATTATGTTATAAATAGGGGTAAGGAAGTAGGACTTATAGATATTAATCAAGTTATATCTATAACTAACGAGTTTAGTGGAGATGACATAAGCCATTTAGATAAGCTAAAAAAAGGTGATATAAAAGTAATATCAGAAGATGGAAAAGATGTTATGCACAGCGAAGTTATGTTAAATGCTATGATTAAGGCTAAAGAGAAGGATATAACTGTTATGTGCCATTGTGAGAATCATAATCTATCTGATATAGATATGAGACTGGCAGAAAATACTATGACTTGGAGAAATATAACTTTAGCAAAACATGCAGGGTGTAAAGTTCACTTTTCCCATGTAAGTACCAAAGAATCTATGGAATATATCATTAAAGCAAAGGAAAAAGGTCATAAAGTTACTTGTGAAGTATCTCCCCATCATATAGCTTTAACAAATGATGTAGAGTATAGAGTAAATCCACCTCTTAGAGAAAAGGAAGATATGGAATATTTAATCCAAGCTATAAAAGGTGGATATGTGGATAGCATTGCTACAGATCATGCACCTCATACTGAAGAGGATAAGAAAAAAGGAGCTCCAGGAATATCAGGAATAGAAACAGCCTTTGGAGTTTCTTATACAAAGCTTGTAAGGTCAGGTAATATAGACTTAAGTAAGCTAAGTGAAATCATGAGTAAGAGACCTAGTGAAATACTAGGAGTTAATAAGGGCCAAATAGATATAGGTTATGATGGAGATTTAGTAATATTAGATTTAGAAAAAGAATATGAGATACGTAAGGAAGAATTTTTATCAAAAGGTAAAAATACTCCATTTAATGGTATGAAAGTATATGGAGAAGTTATAACTACCATAAAAGGTGGTAAAGTTGTTTATAAAAAATAGAAAAGTGAGGGAGTATCATATGATTATAGATAGACTATTCGATATAATTGCAGAAAAAGGACATGTATGTGTGGGACTAGATACAGATATATCATATATACCAAAAAGTTTTATGAAGAAATTTGAAAACATAGGTGATGCAATTTTCGAATTTAATAAAGCTATAATAGATGAAACTATAGACCATGTAGCTTGCTATAAGCCACAAATAGCATATTATGAAGCATATGGATTGGAAGGATTAAGAGCTTATTCTAATACATTAAAGTATATAAGGGAAAAGGGAGCAATATCTATAGGAGATATAAAAAGAGGCGATATTGCTAAAACGGCTGAAATGTATGCTAAAGCACATTTTGCAGGAGAATTTGAAGCTGATTTTATAACGCTAAGTCCATATATGGGATTAGATAGTATAGAGCCATACTTACCTTATATTGAAAATAGTGAAAAGGGAGTTTTTGTACTGATAAGAACTTCAAACAAGGGTAGTAAGGATATTCAATATATAGAAACTAAGGGCGGTAGAAAAGTATTTAATGTAGTAGGGGAAACTATAAATAATTTAGGGAAAAATTATATAGGTAAGTGTGGGTATAGTTCTATAGGTGGGGTTATAGGATGTACCCATGTAGATGAAGGTATAGAAATAAGAAATTCCTTAGATAGTACATTCTTTTTAATACCAGGATATGGTGCTCAAGGTGGAAAAGCAGAAGATGTAGCCCTTTATCTTAAGGATGGAAATGGAGGAGTTGTTAACTCTTCAAGGGGTATAATGCTTGCATATAAAGGAAAACTAGATGGTGAAGAAAACTTTGCTAAGTATGCAAAAGAAGAGGCAATTAGAATGAAAAATGAAATTCTAACAGCTATAGGAAATCTAAAAAAATAAATTTAATTACAGTTCATGCCATACAACTTTATTGTATGGCATTATATTAGAATAAATTATTAGGAGATTAGAATGAAAAAAGATAATTATGAATACAAAGTTTGTAAAGTAATAGAGAATAAAGAAGTTGCTAAAGGAATATTTAAATTATCTATAGAGGGGAAGTTTCGAGGAGAACCTGGACAGTTTTATATGCTAAGAGCCTGGGAAAAGGAACCTATATTATGGAGACCTATTAGTATTCATAATATAACATCAAATTCTATAGAATTCCTATATCAACTAGTTGGAGAAGGAACAAAATTATTAAGTAATCTTATACAAGGACAAGAGGTTAAGGTTATGGGTCCATTAGGAAATGGCTTTGACTTAGAAGAGATAAAAGGCAAGGTTGCGGTAGTATCAGGAGGAATTGGGGTTGCTCCAATGAGATACCTAGTAGATAACATAAAGGATTCAGAAGTTCATATATTTGCTGGCTTTAGAGATGAAGTTTATGGGTTAGAAGAAATAAGTGAGTTAGATTTATCAGTAAAGGTGTCTACAGAAGATGGTAGTGTTGGACATAAAGGATATGTAACAGAACTATTTAATCCTAAAGACTATGACTTAGTTTTATGTTGTGGACCAGAGGTTATGATGTATAGAGTAATTAATATGTGCAAGGAAGTGGGTACAAAGATATATGTATCAGAAGAAAAGAAGATGGCTTGTGGAGTAGGAGCTTGTCTTGGTTGTACATGTAAAACAGTTAGTGGAAATAAAAGAACATGTAAAGATGGTCCTGTATTTAATGGATTAGATTTAGAGTTTTAAAGGAGAAATTATGCTTAAGGTAAATATTTGTAATAAGGAATTCAAGAATCCAATAATGACAGCATCAGGTACTTTTGGCTTTGGTGAAGAGTATAGTAAGTTTTATGATATAGCAAAACTTGGAGGAATTTGTAGTAAGGGCTTAACCTTAAATCCGAGACAAGGTAATGATGGAGTAAGAATCAAAGAAACAACAGGTGGAATGCTTAATAGTGTAGGACTTCAAAACCCAGGAGTAGAAAACTTTATAAAAGATGAACTTCCAAAGATGAAAGAATATAACACTAATATAATAGCTAATGTTGGTGGAGCTACAGTAGAAGAATATATAAGTATAATCGAGAAGTTAAACCAGGTTGATGTAGACATCATAGAACTTAACATTTCATGCCCTAATGTAAAACATGGTGGTATGGCTCTAGGAATAAAATCAAAGGTTGCCTATGAGGCAGTAAAAGAAGTGAAGAAGGTATGTAAAAAACCATTGATGGTGAAGTTATCTCCTAATGCAGAAAATATAGTAGAGATGGCGCTTAGTTGTGAAGAAGCGGGAGCTGATGCACTATCATTAATAAATACTTTTCAAGGAATGTCTATAGACTACAAAAAACGAAAGGCTGTATTTGATAATATCTATGCAGGATTCTCGGGACCAGCAGTAAAGCCTATGGCTTTAAGAATGGTTCATCAAGTGTGTAAGGCATGTAAGGTTCCAGTAGTTGGTCTTGGCGGTATTACAAATTGGGAAGATGCTATAGAGTTTATAATGGCAGGAGCTACAGGGATCCAAATAGGTACAGCTAATTTTATAAATCCTTTTGCACCATTAGAAATTATAAAAGGAATAGAAGACTTTTTAATAAAAGAAAATATTAAAGATATTAGTGAAATTAGAGGAATAGTATAGGAGGAAAATATTATGGAAAATAAAATTGTAGATATATTAGTTCAGTGTGAGGCATTATTAGAAGGGCATTTCTTGCTATCA
The DNA here is from genome assembly GCF_000732635.1 of Clostridium sulfidigenes. GTDB lineage: Bacteria > Bacillota > Clostridia > Clostridiales > Clostridiaceae > Clostridium_J > Clostridium_J sulfidigenes. The sequence goes on from NZ_JPMD01000010.1 coordinate 24,064, forward strand.
TCAGGTAAACATAGTAATAGATACTGTCAATGTGCAAAATTACTACAGTATCCAGATAAGGCAGCTCAAGTATTAGAAGTAGTTGCAAACAAGGTTAAAGATTTAGATGTTGATATGTTAGTAGGTCCTGCTATGGGAGGAATAATAGTTGCTTATGAGCTAGCAAGACAACTAGGAAAGCCAGGGATATTTACTGAAAGAAAAGACGGTGTAATGACATTAACAAGAGGCTTTGAAATTAAGCAAGGACAAAGAGTTTTAATTACAGAAGACGTAGTTACAACAGGAAAATCTACTATGGAAGTTGTAGAAGTACTAAGAGGTTTAGGTGCAGAAGTTGTAGGTGTATGTTGTATAGTCGATAGGAGAGTTGAAAATTGTGCTTTAACTCTTCCGGTTTATAGTGCATGTAAATTGGAAATAGAAAGCTTTGATAAGGAAGAATGCCCACTATGTAAAAAGGATATACCTTATATAAAACCGGGTAGCAGAAACATTAAATAATCGAATAATTAACCAAGTTGTAATAAAGTTCACCTTACTTATAGATTTTATATAGGGAGGTGAATTTTTTTATAAGAGATGGTGCAAATAAATTTTATATTATAACTAATGATTATAGTCATAAATTATATAATAGGATAATATTATATATCATTAATTAACAACTGGTGTAAGGAGAATGTAAATATGATTAATGATGTTCCTAGTATTATATATGATAAAAATAAAAATCCTCTGAGAGTTATAAAATCATCAAGAGTATTCTTTAAGAAACATGGAAGAGTTGGATATGTATTTCATGTTGAGAGGGAGGAAAGAATAACAAGTATAAGTGAGTTTGACTTAGTTGAAGACAATGGGAATTTTGTTGTTACGAAAGATATATTTGAGAATTCAGATACAATGTAAAAAGTGGAGATATAATTTAGAATAGGAATATACTTATGCTTATAAGCCAAACTATATATAGTTATTTATTATTAATTCTATAGATTATAGAAACTAAATTAATATAATTATATATAGGAGGATATAAAATGAAAGGAAAAATAAATGATATATTATTATTTATTGTAGTATTATTAATTATTGTAACGGTGGTATTAATGGGATGTAATAGTAATAGTAAAAAAAGTGATACTGTGGGAGCCGGTCCTACTGTTGAAGATATGAGTGATGAACCTATAGATAAAGAAGTAGAAATTAGAAATGCTATATCCATCTGTGAGAGAATTATGGCAGACATTGAAGAAATTCCAGAAATACAATCATCAGTAACCTATATAAACCATGAATCTGTATTAGTTGCATTAAAGTTAAAGGATAACTACAATAATATATCTCCGGAACTACGAATGGAAGTTGAAAAAAAAGTTAAGAACATCTATTCTAATGCTAAAACCATAGCTATAAGTGATGACGAATATGTATATGAGTCAATAGCCAAATTGTTGAAGTCTTTTAAGGAGAATAAGCCATTTGAAGAATTTAAGAAAGATTTAGAAGAGATAATAGAGAATATGTAATAAACATTTTAAAAAGTCCAAGGTTGAATTTAAATAACCTTGGACTTGTATTTTTATATATCTTATATTTTACTTATTAAACATATAGATTGAGAGGAAATTCCTTCTTCAATACCAGTAAAACCAAGACCTTCTTCAGTAGTAGCCTTTACATTAATTTGATCTATAGAAATCCTTAATGCTTCACTAATATTTTCTCTCATGGATGTAATATAAGGAGACATTTTAGGACGCTGGGCAATTATTGTTGCATCTATGTTTTCTATTTTATAATCACTTTTACTTAATAATTCTCTAACTTCATTAAGAAGTTTAATACTAGAAATGCCTTTAAATTCAGCATCTGTATCAGGAAAGTGTTTTCCTATATCACCAAGTGCTGCAGCACCTAGTAAACTATCCATAATTGCATGAATAAGAACATCAGCATCTGAATGACCTAAAAGCCCAAGTGTATGTGGTATTTTAACTCCACCAATAATTAAATCTCTATTAGGAACTAACTTATGTACATCATATCCTAAACCAACTCGCATATATAAACCTCCAATAAATAATAAATAATAAATAATGTGTCAACTTAAGTTTAACACAGTTTAATCATTAGTATCTATTAGAAAGATAAAAAAAGTTTAAGTGTGTAACATCTAATTTTCCTAGTAAAGATGTATAAATAAAAAGTTATAAACAAGTTATTCACATTAGTGTGGATAATGTTGATAAAATTTCACGTGTTTATAAGGTATATACGGAGTCAAGAAGAGAAATTATAGAATTATAAGATGAAAATCTATGTATTAACATTGAATTCACTAAGTTATAAACAGGATACCTGTGGATAATGTTAATAATATGGACAAGTTGATAATTTAACAGTACATAAGTTTATTCTTTGTATTATCGACAATATTTTATTAACAATGCATGTTAATAAAATAATATGTAGAAATTTAGTATTGAAAATATTACAAAATATGATATAATTTTATATGGATTTACAAAGAGTAGAAATACTCTTAATATTTTGTATCAACTATGTAAATGTATACAAAAATTATATACTATTTCGTATACCATTTACTAAGTATTAAATTTATTAGGAAATATGGAGGATTAAAAATGAAAAGAATAATTGCATTAGTATTAACAGCAACCATAGGTTTAGCATTAGTAGGATGTGGAACAAAAACTAATACTTCAGAGGATTCATCAGCTAAAACTACTGAGCAAACTTCTACTCAAGAAAGTAAAGAAAAAGAAAGCACAGAAGTACCAGAGGTTACTTATGAAAGCTTTGAATCACTATTAAACAGTTTTGCTAACGAAGAATATTATTATAATGAAGCAAACACTTTAAAATTACTTACTGATGAAGATGAAACTGCATTTGTAAAAAAGGCAGAAACTGCTCTTGATAAAGTATTAAGTGATGAAAAAATAGACAAATCAAAGGCAAAAGTATATCAATATTACAGAAATGTAAACGGTAAAAAAGATCAAGTTGCATATGTAATTACTTATGGAGATAATAATACTGCAGAGAAAGTATATGAAGTTTATTCAGATGTATCTGATGATTTTGAAATAACTTTTAAAGAAGTAAAAGAAAATAGTGACATAATTGCACATAAACAATTTGCAGAATTATTTAAAGGTGAATTTTAATTAAAATAAAAAATAAAAAAGAAGAAGATGAAATAAAATGAACATCTTCTTCTTTTTTACTCATATCTAAGTTTCACTTTGAATAGTACCTATTGAATCTTTAGTAAGATTAATGATTGTGGACATTTCTTCAGAGCTTAGATAACGCCATTTTCCTGTAGGAAGATTACTTAAGGACACATTCATAATTCTAATACGTTTAAGACTAGTTACCTTGAATCCTAAGTATTCGCACATTCTTCTAATTTGTCTATTTAGGCCTTGGGTTAAAATTATATTAAAAGTACATTTGCCAATTTTTCTAACTTTGCATTGCTTCGTCATAGTACCAAGTATAGGAATTCCATTTTCCATTGCATTAATAAATTCTTTTGTAATAGGTTTATCAACAGAAACTACATATTCTTTTTCATGATTATTTCCTGCACGTAATATTTTATTTACCATATCTCCATCGTTAGTTAAAAATATTAATCCCTCAGAAGGTTTATCGAGACGTCCTATAGGGAATATTCGCTCGTGATAGTTAACAAAGTCAATTATATTTCCCTTAACATGAGTTTCTGTTGTGCAAGTAATTCCTACAGGTTTATTAAGGGCTATATATACTTTATTCGACTTAGGTTTAATAGTTTTTCCATCAACTACTACAGTATCAGTAGGACTAACTCTTGTTCCAAGGGTAGCTAAGATACCATTTACATATACTTTACCAGATTCAATAAACTTATCTGCTTCTCTTCTAGAACAAATTCCACTTTCGCTTATGTACTTATTAAGTCTAAGTAAGTTTTTATTATCCATATAGTTATATCACCACCTAGCATAAGACTTAATGAATGTCAGTTATTATATAATTACTTACATTCACTTTAAATTTATTGTATAATTATAGCATAATATCAATGTTATTAGTATTATACAATATAACAGATATTATATAAATAAAATTTTAGAGGATATGGGGGGAACTATGAATAATAAAGTAGTTAAGAAAATTTTTAGTATTTTAATAGTAATTATAATGTGTATGACACCATTAGCATTAACTGGTAGTGCATTTGCGGCAGTAAATATACAGGATTTAAATCATCAAATAAATATACCAACAAATAAAACTTGGACAATAAAGCTTAGTAATAAACTACATCCAAACTTAATAAATAACCTTAGTACTTATGTAAAAGTTTTTTCACCTAATGGTGGTGAATTAAAGGTAGGTTTAAGTTACAATGAAACTAACAAGGCTATAAAAATAACACCGCCTTCTGGAGGATATAGTACAAGCACTACCTATAGTATAATTGTAAAATCTGGCTTATATGATAGTGAAGGAAAATATATTGAATTACCTGCAGTAAAGGAATTTTCTACAGTGCCATCAAACCATAATGTATCCACATTAGGTACAATGTCTACCTATTCAGTAGGAACTACAGTAGATAATTTTGCAAATATCCAATATAATAAGAAACCACCAATATTTAGAGCTTTATATTCTGGAGATGCAAGAAAAACAGATATATCACAGTATTTAGAACCAAGCAGATATAAAAATGATAAAAATGGTATATATATGTTTATGAAACTAAACTTCATACAAGATATAAGTGTAAGTACGCTAAATAGCATATTAGTGGGTAAGGGTACATTATCTAATATGGGACAAGCATTTTACGATGCTTGTAAAACCAATAATGTAAATCAAGCCTATGCAGTGGCACATGCACTATTAGAGACTGGAAATGGTACATCTACCTTGGCAAAAGGAGTAGACTATAAAAAAGAAGATGGAACTACCGTTAAGGTTTATAATTTCTTTGGAATCTGTGCCTTTGATAATTCACCAGTAAGTTCTGGAGCAGAAGCAGCCTATAAAAATGGGTGGACTTCACCAGAAGCAGCTATTAAAGGTGGTATTAAATGGATTGCTGAAAATTATATACATTCAGATAAAAATGCAAAGAACCCTAGAACAGCTCAAGATACTATATATGAAATGAGATGGAATGTTCATAATTACAATAGTCCATGGCATCAATACGCTACAGATATTGTATGGGCATATAAGCAAGTAACTAATATTAAATTAATAATGGACAAGCATCCTAATGTTAAACCACAATTTGAAATACCGGTGTATAAATAAAAATTATAGTATAAAACCCTAGTCATAAAATGACTAGGGTTTTCAAATTACAAAATTAATATACTAATCAATATTAAGATCATTATCATTTCTATTAATTATAACTTTATAATTATATTTTTCAGCATATTTTTTAAAATTATCAAAATTAAGAGGCTCTCTTTTGTTATCCTTAGTTATATATATATATACACTGCCAGGTGAATATTCATCACACTTCGGGATTAATTCCTCTTTTAATGCTGAGTCAAATAAAAGATTTAAACCTAAATTTAATTCATTTCCTTTTAGTGAACTTAAACTTTCCAATCCTAAAGTAGACCCACTAGAATCTGTAATTTTAACTATCTTGTTTCTATTTATACCTATTTTGATATTGGAGTCTAAAGAGAGGATTATATTAGCTCTAGGTGAAAAGAAGATAAAATAAATACAACTTAATACTAATGCACAAATAGATATTAGTATTATAAATACTTTTATAAGATTTGACCTATCTACATATACAGTACCATCATAAATATTACCTTTAATAGGAGCTTTATCATTTCGTTCTAATGTAACAAATTCTTTATTATTTGTTACTATATAAACTTTATCATCATCAAAATTAATTACTTTACCAGATTTTCGCATATAAATACCTTTCATTAATTAAATTTACTTACAACATAAGTATATTTTACAATACATTTTTAAAATATAAAAGTAAAAGTAATCATCATCATAAAAAAATATTTTATTGCAAAAAAATATTATATTAGATAATATTTGCAAAAAGTGTTTGAATATTCAGTATACCGGGAGTATAATTTATACTAATAGATAAAAAAAGGGAATTTATTAAGACCTTGGGGGAGAGTTAATATGAGTAAAAAAAAGATATTATTTTTAAGTATAATAATGGGGTTTTTAATAATACTAATTGGTAATTATTTAAATAACTACAATTTATTGAAACAACCACCGTCAGAAAAATGGAGTAAAGAAGTAAAAATAGGAAGTGGGGTAGGAAAGAATACACCAGTAATTATAAAAGAAGAAAATCGTTTGTTAGTAGCATACGAGGACACTAAAAAGATTAAAATATGTGAAACAGATTTAGATGGAAAAGAGATTAAAACTAAAGAATATGCTATAGAAGAAGAATTGCTTAAAAATTTAATATTTACTAAAACTGATAAGGGATATACTTTGATTTATAATTCTACTAAATCAAGCATAGATTATTTAGAAAAGTTAGTTTTAGATGAAGAATTAAATTTGGTAGAAAAAGAAATAGAAGAAGGAATTACATTTACTGAGCAAATTGATAGTAAAAATATAGTTTTAGCATATAAAGATAAAATTAAGGTAGTAAACACAGTATCAAATGAAAATATAGAAGTGCCAGTAGAAAAATTGAGTATGCTTACTGCTCAAAAAAGTAAAGATGGGCTTTTGGTATGTTACTTAGAAGAAGAGAAGTTATTTAAAGGATTTACAGTTAAAGATGGAAAGGCATCAGAGCCATTTCTTATTAAAGAGATAATTAAAGCTGATAAAATTACTTATGGTGCAATGTCATTATCTTCAGATGTAGAAAATGGATATTTGCTTATTGAGAAATATGATAGAAATGAATACTCTTGCACAGAAGTAATGGAATTTCCTATAAGTGGAGGAGAAGGACAGATTAGTGCCCTTGTAGTTGATAAATCAAGATACGTTGTAAATACTAAAGGAGCCTATTCAGAAAATGGTGCAAAATTTTATGCAACCATGGCAGTTCCTTTTGGTAAAAAAGAGTTCCAAAAGGCTATAGTTTCTTTTGAAATAAAAAGTGGTGAAGTTTCAAATTCACAGAAGATAACTAGACTAAGAGAATTATGTATTCACCCATATAATGATGAAGATTATATAGCGTTTCTTAGCTTTGAAAAGGATGGATTATATAGTATTAATATAGCATCTAGTAATGAGAGATTTATGGAGGTAAACAATGGACCTCGTAGAGATGAAAGATTAAGATCTCTTGGGTATGTAGTGGAAGGTTTTATGTTTAGTGTATCTTATATTATAATATTAGGATTTAGATGGATAGTTCCTTCTTTAGTTATAGCAGGAGCAGTCTCTTTTATGGATTACAAATTTGATGATAAAAAGAAGAGGTATATGTATATTATACTAGCTGCAATTGTTGTAATAATGAAAACACATACCATAAATAAAGCTTTTTATGTGCAATATTCACATATGTTACCTACTATTTTAGCCCCATCATTTATAGGCATATTGATAAGCTCCTTAATTGGACTAGTTGTATATGGATATGGATACATGGTCTATATAGATGATTTTGAGAGCATATTTCTAGGTAAGTTTAGTATATTCATGTTAATTGATGCATTGCTTACATTAATGATATTTGTACCTCTTATAATATAATAATAAAGTTTAATTAAAATTTAAAAAGAGATTATTTCTTATAATTAATTGAAATAATCTCTTAAAGTTATATAAAACATATGCATAATAATCAATAGTTTAAGGAGATATATAAATGAAAAAGAAAAAAATGCTTTTAATTTTTCTAATTATTGTGACGTGTATATTAATACTTATTGGAAGCTATAAAAATAACTATAATTTAGCAATACAACCACCATCTAAAACATGGAGTAAGGAAGTAAGTGTAGCAACTGCAACAACAAAAAATGCTCCAGTAATTTTGAAAGAAGAGAATAGAATACTTATAGCATATGAAAATAATAAAAATCTTAATATTGTTGCCACAAATACTATAGGAGAAGTTTTACAAACTAAAGAATATGAAGTAAATGAAGAATTAGTGAACAATGTATTACTTACTAAGAGTGTAGATGGGTATATATTGATGCTTAACTCTATAGTAGATGGAGAAGGATATTTATTAAAAATATATGTGGATAAGGATTTAAATGAGGTTAACAGAGAAAATATTAAAGGAATAAATAGCACTTATCAATTAGATAATAACAATATAGTAGTTGCCTACAATGATAGACTAGAAATAATGAATACATTAGAAGATAACACTGTATCTATTCCAGCAAACACTATAGACATGCTTTCAGCGTGTAAGAGTAAAGAGGGATTTTTAATATGTTATATGGAAGATAGCTCATTTATTAAAGCAATTACTTTTAATGAAGGTATAATTTCAAAACCTATGTTAGTGGAAGAAATAGCTAAGAATAATAGAGTTACGTATAAGAATATGTCCTGTTCTTCAGATAGAGAAAATGGATATACAATGTTCGAGCAATATGTTAAAGGTGAACTTCACTCTTGTAGGTTATTTGAATTTCCTATAGCTGGAGGTGAGGTTAAGGAAAGTAAACCAAGAATTAATGAATCAAATGAACTAATAAATGCTATAGGAGTTTATTCTGATGAAGAAGGTGGAAAATTTTATACTATAATAGACAATTCTTATGGAAAAAAAGAATCAAGAAGAGGAATAGCGGCTTTTGTTGTAAAGGATGGTAAAATAAATAAGATTGAGCCAGTTACAAGAACAAGAGGAGTGTGCATTAATCCTTATATAAGTGAGAATTATATAAGTTACTTAAGTTTTAGAGATGAAGATTTATATGATGTTGTCATAGCATCAACAGATGAAGAATTTAAAGCTATAAATAATTTGCCGAGAGATTCGGAGAAAAAAAGTGCTATTACTTATACCATTGAGGGTCTGATGAATAGCTTTGTATGTATAATAATTGTTGGATTCCCATGGATAGCAATAGGTTTAGTTTTAAGTGGAGCAGTTACATTTCTAGATTATAAGCTGTCTAATAAGCAAAAGAAGATTGCATATATAATAGTAGCTACATTAACAACTTGTGCAAAGATCTTTTTTATAATAAAAATGTTCTATGTTAAATATGTTTATATGTTACCGCCGGCTATAGCCCCTATTTATATTGGTGTTATCATATGTACAATAATAGCAGTTATAACATATAGCTATGGATACTATAGTTATACAAGTGAATTTGAAGGTATATTTATATCAAAATTTGCTTTAAGTTTATTAATTGATGCATTATTAACTTTGATGATATATGCTCCTTTAATAATATAAAAAAGTCAAACCGTCATATCTATTTTAAACTTCTAATAGTTATAGATATGACGGTTTATTTAATAATCACAATGCTTCTGTTATACTCAATAAAATGATCTATAGAATAACTAAAATCCTATTTATAGAATAGGAGATAGTAGTCTAGATATAGCTTCCTTGAATTTAATTATTAGAGATCTATTAGAATAATGCTCAGGAGTGAGTAAAGTACTTTGCAATATATCTGCTTCAAAGGCTTTATCAACCACAGAGGTAGTTCTCGTACCATATATTATGGCATTAACTTCAAAGTTTAGATTAAAACTACGAATATCCATATTAGCAGTTCCTATAGTACACATTTTCCCATCTACTGATACCATTTTGCTATGAATGAATCCATTGTCATAGGTGTAGCATTTAGCACCACATTCTACAAGTTCCCAAATATAAGACTTAGATGCCCAATAAATAAATGGATGATCTGGCTTACAAGGTATTATAATTTTAACATCTACACCAGATAGGCATGCTATTTTAAGAGCCGTTAAGATACTATCATCTGGAATAAAATATGGAGTTTCGATATAAATAGAGTTTTCAGCTTTGTTTATTAGTTTAAGGTAAGTATTTCTTATACTACACCACTCTGAATCTGGACCACTAGAAATTATTTGAACAGCTGTATTATCTATATATTGCTTTCTAGGAAAATATTTTTCTTCCATAAAAAAGTCTTTTTTGCTTGCAAAACGCCAATCCATTAAAAATCTTACTTCTAAATAATTTACAGAGTCACCTTGAAGGTGAAGATGGGTGTCTCTCCAAAAGCCAAATTTCTTAGATAGTCCTAAATATTCATCTCCTACGTTTAAACCTCCTACAAAACCATGTTCTCCATCTACAACACATATTTTTCTATGATTTCTATAGTTTATTCTCACATTTATATAAGGTATAAAAGGTGGAAAAAAGCAATACACTTCTCCACCGGCTTTTACCAGTGGATCAAAAAAATGCTTTTTATTATGAATGCAACCCATACCATCGTAAAGTAGTTTAACTTCAATGCCTTCCTTTGCTTTCTCCACTAAAAGATTAAGTATTTCAGTGCCTAGGTTATCATCATTAAAGATATAGTACTGAATATGAATAAAATTTTTGGCATTCTTTATACAATCTATCATGATAGGAAATTTTTCATTTCCATTATTAAGAATATCTACTTTGTTGTTATTAGTAACAATAAAATTATCACTATATAGATTTAAATTTATTACATCATGATATTCTTTTAATAGAGAGTTATTATTAACTATAGCTTTGTCGCTGAGAAGGCGCTTTTGCTCTTCAGAGAATTGCATAAGAACAGATTCTTCTTCCTTTTTTAGAACAAAGAATTTTTTGCGACGAAGATTTTGACCAAAGAATAAATACATTATGAAACCAATAAATGGTATGAACAACATTATCATAAGCCATGTCCAAGTATTACTAGTATTTCTCTTTTCAAATATAATTACAATTATAGCAAAAGCAATATTTACAACAAATATAAGGTTTATAATATTTAAAAAAACAGTATAATTATCCATAAAAACTCCTTATTATAATATAATAATTAAATTTTAGCATAACATATAAAAAATACATATAAAAAACTCTAAAAACTATATAATTATTATAATAATAAAAGTATAATTAAAATTAGTGTTTGCAACATGTATGATTCTATGCTATAAAACTAGTGTAACATAAATAATATAGTATAACATAAAATAAACGGGAGGGCAAAATGAAGGAGTCTTTTAACAAAAGTGAACTTAAAAATTATCTAATGATAATGGTTGGTATAACAATACTGGCTATAGGAATAAACGTATACTATTCACCACAACATTTAGTTACCGGAGGAATATCAGGTTTAGCTATTATATTAGATTATGTATTTAGAATTCCACTATGGTTAACTAATGTAATTGTAAACATACCACTATTTATAGTTGGAATAAAAATAAAAGGAATGGATTTTGCAAAAAAATCTATATTTGGAGCAGCTTTTGTATCTGTTGCCCTTTGGTATACTAGTTTTATACCGCCAGTTCAATCTGACTTATTAATATCAAGTGTATTTGGAGGCCTTTTTGTAGGAGCTGGAGTTGGATTAGTATTAAGATCATCGGCATCAACAGGAGGTACAGATTTACTTGCAATAATTATAAAGCATTATTTGAAGAAAATACCTATAAATCAAATAATGATGTGCATAGATGGAATGATAATAGTAGTAGGTTTATTTGTTTTTGGCGTAGAAAAAGCCATGTATGCATTGATATCTATCTTTATAGTTTCTAAAGTAGTAAATACCTTAGTAGAGGGTGTAAATTACTCTAAAGAAGTACATATAATCTCAGAAAAGTCTGGTGAAATAGCACAAGAATTAATGAAGCACTTAAATAGAGGAATAACAAGCATAAATGGTAAGGGTGTATATACTGGAAAAAGTAAAGATATATTGTATATTGTATGCTCTACAGAAGAATTAATCGAGCTTCAAAGAATTGTAAAAGAAGTAGACACTGAAGCTTTTATAATAATAAATGATGTAAGAGAAGTAGTAGGAAGAGGATTTACTCAGCCACAGTATGATGGATACAAAGAAGAAAAATAGAACATTATAGAAGGATTTAGAAAATAAGTATAGAAACTATTTAAGTATAGAATGTATATTCAGTTTTGAAAGGATAGGTGATTAAAATGAATATAAAAGTGGAGAACTTAAAAAATGTTCAATCACATAATAATTCCAAAGGTATATTTTTATTTGAAAGTTATATGGAACTACAACAAGGGTTTCCATGTGATAAATTAAATAATATCCTTAGTTGCTTAAGTGAAAGTAAAGAGTTCACTGGCAAAAAAGGAGATTTATATACACTAACTAATATAGAAGATGGGTCTATACAAAAAACTATACTTGTAGGTCTTGGTGAAAAAGCTAAGTGTAAAGTAGATAATGTTAGAAATAATACTTCTAAGTTAATCAAGGAAGTAATCAAACAAAAAATAAAAACTCTAGATTTACATGTGAAATCTATGGATTGTTGTTGTAATTATGAAAAAGTTAAAGCTATTACTGAATCCATTATAATGACTACTTATAATTTTGATAAATATAAAAGTGATAAAAAAGAAGTTCTATTAGAAGAAGTAAGAATTATATTTCATGAGGACCAAGATTTAGCTAAATTAAATGAAGCTGTAGAAGAAGGAAGACTACTTGCAGAAGGAAATTTAATTTCAAGAGAGCTTGTAAATGAGCCTGCTAATATTTTAACTCCAGAGGCATTATCTAAAAAAGTTCAGCAGTTAGGTCTTGATCATGGATTCCAAGTTGAAGTATATAATAAAGAAGAAATTAAAAACTTTGGTATGGAATCATTTTTATCTGTTGGCAAAGGTTCTTCAAATGAGCCTAAGCTAATTGTAATGAGATACATGGGTGATACTAATAATAAAGAAAATATATTAGGTCTTGTAGGTAAAGGATTAACCTTTGATGCAGGTGGATATTGCCTAAAAACTGCAGGAAGTATGTGGACTATGAAGAGTGATATGGGGGGAGCAGGTGCTGTTATCGGTGCCATGTCTACCATAGCAAGAAAGGGATTAAAGAAAAATATTGTAGCTGTAGTGGCTGCTTGTGAGAATTTAATTTCAGGAGATGCATATAGACCTGGAGATATAATTAATACTATGAATGGTAAAACCATAGAAATTATAAATACAGATGCTGAAGGCAGATTAACTTTAGTAGATGCAGTTACTTATATAATAAGAAAAGAAAATGTAACTAAGGTAGTTGATATTGCTACTCTTACTGGTGCTGTAGGTGGTGCTATAGGAAGTGCCGCTACAGGAGTTGTAACTAATGATGATGAATTCTACTCACTTTTAGAGGAAGCTTCTTTACATTGTGATGAAAGAGTTTGGAGATTCCCAACCTTTGATGAATATAAAGAAAAAATAAAAACTGGTAATGCAGACTTAGTTAACTCAACTGGCCCTGTAGGTGCAGGAGCAATTACAGCAGGATTATTTATTGGTGAATTTGTAGAAGATAAGCCATGGTTACACCTTGATATTGCAGCTACAGCTTTTACATCACAGACACCAAATAGAGAATATTTCTCAAAGGGTGCAACAGGAGTAGGGTCAAGATTATTATATGAAATTGCTAAAAGATATTAATAAACATAAAAAACCTGTGGAAACACAGGTTTTTATTATCCGATGACTACCAGCTCTAATACTCCTATCTTTTTCAAAGTGGGAGTAAAGAGCTGCTACGTCCCTGGATAACGATTTCCCCTAAAGGACAACGAATTCTAAGTATCAAATAAATTGATACTAAGAATTCTGTTAGTAACCTTCAGTGGGAGAAAAACTCCCTCTGAAGCAAAGAAATCTGTTTATGTAAATATTTAATTATAAGATACCTTCATTTTTAAGAACAGATTCAATCTCTTGGACTTTTTTAGCAAGAGAAATAAAGTTTTCTTTTATCATGTCCTCAGATACAGAATTAAATTTAATATTTTCTTCTAGTTTTTCAATAGTAGAAAGTGCTTCATCAATCTCTTTTTGTGCTTGCTTTAAATTAGTTTCATTCATAAAAAATCTCCTTTAGTTATTTATTTAATCTATACATTAAATGTTATCATTGAGAAGATTTAAATTCAACTATAAATTTATTGAAATGAATTATAGGAGTTAGTATAAGACTTATCAATTTTGCTACTATGAAGGGAGTATACTTCTCCGTTAACTAAATCAACAACTTCTACAAGACCAGAATTATCATAAACTTTTCTAATGAATAACTCTCTATTGTTATAATAACCAGTAGCTCCAGGGTTTTGATTTTTCATTTCTATTATTTCATTTAAATCCATAACATAATATACCTCCTAGTATGATTTTTAATAGTTTTTCCTAAATTGACAGTTTTTATGCATGATAAAATAGAGGATAGAATTTTCTATATAATAAAAAAGCTAAATATTGTTTAAAGGAAGAACATATACATTACATATAAATATATATTAATTTATTAAAGATATGGGAGAGTTTGTATGATAAATGTAATATGGTTCGGAATTTTATTTATAGGTATAGCTTTTGGTGTACTTACAGGAGATGGAGAGCTCTTATCTAAAACCATAGTATCAACTACATCAGATACAGTTAAGCTTATTATAGAGCTATTAGGAATGATGTGTCTTTGGTGTGGGGTGATGAAAATTGCAGAGAGAAGTGGCCTTACAGACAAATTAGCCAGATTGTTAAAACCTATACTTAGAAGAATCTTTAAAGAAGCAGGAAAAGATGATAAGGCTTTAGGAGCTATAGTTATGAATCTTACAGCTAATATGTTTGGATTATCTAATGCAGCAACCCCTTTTGGTATAAGAGCTATGGAGGAAATGGATAGAATAAATGGGCATAAAGATGTGGCAAGCAACGATATGGTACTATTTCTAGTGTTAAATGCAGCCTGTATTCAGTTTGTACCAACTACAGTTGTTTCTATTAGAGCTGCATTTAATTCTGGAAATCCAGGTTCAATAATTCTACCAGCACTATGTACTACAACCTTTGCATCTATACTTGGAATTATTTTATGTAAGTTTTTACAAAGATACTTTTAAAGGAGGAAAATGCCGTGGGAAATATATTTGATTATTTATTAAAGGGAATAATTCCAATAATTATAGGTGCTGTAGTACTATATGGCATTATTGCTAAGGTAAAAGTATATGAATGTTTTGTAGAAGGAGCTAAGGAAGGTATAAATGTATGTGTAAGGATTTTCCCTTATCTTTTAGCTATGCTTATAGCAGTAAATTGCTTTAGGGCTTCAGGGGCTATGGATTATGTTATAAACTTAATAAAGCCAGCTGTTAACGTGGTAGGTATACCTCCAGAAATCGTTCCGTTAATATTTATAAAACCACTATCAGGTAGTGGAGCAATTGGAGTTTTCACAGATATAGTAAAAAGCTATGGACCAGATTCTTTCTTAGGATTTCTATCATCCATAATAATGGGTGGTACAGAAACTATATTTTATACTATTACTGTGTATTTTGGAGCTGTTGGTATAAAGAAGGTAAGACACAGTTTATGGGTAGCTCTAATAGTTGATTTTTGTGCCGTACTCTTAGCAGTTAATTTAGCAGTAATGTTAATGAGATAAAGAAATTTGTTAATACAGGGGAGGAGTTTAATTAAAAGTATAGAACTTGTTTATATATAACATATTTTGTAAAATGTGATATATAAGTAGATTCTAGATGGGAGAAAAAGTTATGGATGTTTTTATGGAGAATTTTTTTTTATCTTCTTATCTTGTTTTTTATAATAGGAGCTGTAGTTGCAACAATAAAAAGAATTTTACGCTAGAGAGGAATTAAATTATATAAGAGATTACTTAAGAAAATAATAGTAAATGAAACTGCCTAATAAAGAGCATTAGCATACTTTATTAGGCAGTTATTAATATATAGCTATCAATATTTTAGTCTAGCTTTGTTATATAACTATTTATAGGTTTTAGTTTTTTAACATAGAATATATAAAGCAGAAGTCCATCTACAGACCATTGAATTAGACATATAATCCAGAACACAGTTATTGATGTGCCTAGTAAATAAATGAATATAAATACTAGTGGAAGTCTTATAAACCAAGAGGTTACGAAGGCTATAATAAATGGAGTTTTAGTATCACCATAACCTTTGAAAATTCCACCTACAATCATCGATAGTGCCATGGCAGGCTGTTCTGCAGCAGCTATCATTAAACAAGCTGCCCCAAGAGAAATAACTTCAGTATTACTACTATCTATAAACATTTTAATAAGTTGTGCTGGGAATATTAAGAATAGTAATGTAAATATGCACATTACACCTATTCCTAAAATCATAGCAGTACGACCATACTCTCTAGCTTTTTTATAGTCGCCTTCACCAACTTTATTTCCAACTAGAGTTGTAGCAGCAACGGCAAATCCCCACCCAGGCATAAAAGAAATAGATTCTAAGGTTAAAGTGATTTGGTTAGCAGCAAAGGCGATGGTACCAAGATGCATAATCATCATACTTGTAAAAAGCCTAGCTAAACTATAGGCAGCTTCTTGCATTCCAGCAGGTACAGATAAAGAAGTAATATTTTTTATTCTAGCACCGCTGAATTTCTTTAAGTACTTAAATTCAATTTTTATTAGGGATTTTTTATAGGTATATATAGCTGAATAAATAAATCCTGATATATTAGCTATAGTTGTAGCAATAGCGGCACCCTTAACTCCAAGTTCTGGAAAACCAAGTAAACCAAAGATTAATATAGTATCTAATGAAAGGTTAACTACAAGCATAACAATAGAAACAATCATTGGAGTTTTAGTATTTCCATAGGATCTATTAACAGCATTTAACATACTAGATAACATATTAAAGGGCAAGCCAATACATACAATATTTATATAAGTTGTACCTAATCCTATTATGCTTGGCTCAGCACCAGCTAGAACTAACAATTTTTTACTAAATAAGAATATAAATAGTGTAGTAGCCATACTTACTAGGAATCCTAAAGAAAATCCTAAGGTTGCATATTCATTAGCCTTATCTAATTCTTTAGCACCGTATCTTCTTGCTACAATTGAAGTAATTCCAACAGATAAGCTTTGAGCAACTAAAATATTAGTAAATGTATAAATAACTTCACTGGACATTCCTACAGTACTGACAGCAATATCCCCTCCATATTGACCTATAAGCATAGTATCAACAGTCCATATCATTGTATATAATAACATTTCTATTACAGCTGGTAAGGATAGTTTAAGTACATCCTTTACTGTAGATTTATTTAAATAAAGGTTCTTTTTTAATAATTCCATATAACTACCTCCTTTTAAAAAATTCCCTTTTAATTGCCTAATAATAATGTAAGAAAATTATGGCACATATATAATGATAATTCATATTTCCAAAAAAAAAATAGATGTAATACAAATAAAAATAAATAAAGTATAAAAATTCATAAAAGTGAATAAATTACTATATAAATATATACCTATATAAATAGTTATATATAAAACTATAAGGCTAGTTAAATAGTTAAATAGTTAACTATTTGTTGTGTTCATGCGGGTTTCAGGGCTATTCTACCCTTTGAAGGTATGATTAAACATATGTCTATAGGGAAGTTATGAATAATTATATTGCTACTATTTAATAATATATTAATAAACATAATATATTAATTATACCGTTGACATAAAATAATTATAGTATTATCATATTAATTAATATTGATATTTAATGCGAAGAAAAGAAGAGTACTAAATGAAATTTTCTAAAGAGAGCTAGAATAGGTGAAAACTAGCGAAAAAGAAGTTTGGGAACATGGTCTTGGAGCAGATTTTCTGAAGTGTAGTCACCAAGGAAAATAGGGAAGTCCCCCTTATAGGACAAAGTAATAAATGCTAAGGCTGAGTTACTTATTGAGGTGTCTACTGTGAAGTAGATATGAATTAGAGTGGTAACACGTATATAACGTCTCTATGTAGAAATATTTCTGCATAGAGATTTTTTTTAGACTTAAAGCCAAAAGATATAATAAAAATACAATAATTTTAGGAGGAAGAAATATGACAAAGAAACCATTTTATATTACTACACCAATATACTATCCATCAGCTAATCTTCATATAGGAAATACTTATACAACTGTGGCAGCTGATGCTATAGCAAGATTTAAAAGATTTACAGGTCATGAAGTAATGTTTTTAACAGGAACAGATGAACATGGTCAAAAGCTTCAAAGAATAGCAGAAGACAAGGGTGTTAAACCAATAGAATACATAGATGAAATAGTATCTGGAATTAAAGATCTTTGGAAGCTTATGGACATTAGTTATGATAAATTTATTAGAACTACTGATGATTATCATAAAAGCTCTGTACAAAAAATATTCAATCAGTTATATGAACAAGGAGATATATATAAAGGCTCTTATGAAGGTTGGTATTGTACACCTTGTGAAGCTTTCTGGACAGAGACTCAAGCAGTAGATGGAAAATGCCCAGATTGTGGTAGACCAGTAGAAAAGGCAAAAGAAGAAGCATATTTCTTCAAAATGTCTAAATATGCAGATAGACTTTTAGAGTATATAGAATCTCATCCAGACTTTATACAACCAGAATCAAGAAAAAATGAAATGGTAAATAACTTCTTAAAACCAGGATTACAAGATTTATGTGTATCAAGAACATCTTTTGATTGGGGAATACCAGTTGAGTTTGATAATGGTCATGTAATTTATGTTTGGATAGATGCTCTTTCAAACTATATAACTGCATTAGGTTATAACCAAGAAAACACAGAGCTTTATAAGAAGTTCTGGCCAGCAGATGTACACTTAATAGGAAAAGATATATTAAGATTCCATACTATATATTGGCCAATCATGTTAATGGCATTAGGATTAGAGTTACCAAAACAAATATTTGGTCATGGATGGCTTTTAGTTGATGGTGGTAAAATGTCTAAATCTAAAGGAAATGTAGTAGACCCAGTAATACTTGTAGATCACTTTGGAGTAGATGCTGTAAGATATTACTTACTACATGAAATACCATTTGGTTCTGACGGACTTTTCAATAATGAAATATTCATAAAGAAAACTAATTCAGATTTAGCTAATGACCTTGGAAATTTAGTTTCAAGAACTGTAACTATGGTAGAGAAATACTTTGGAGGAGTAATTCCAGCTCCAGATGTTAAGGAGGCTATCGATGAAGAATTAATTTCCGTTGCATTAGAAGTACCTAAGAAGGTTGAAGCTGAAATAGAGCATTTAAGAGTTTCTGATGCACTAGATCATATATGGACATTAATTAGAAGAACCAATAAGTACATCGATGAGACAACTCCTTGGATATTAGGTAAGGATGAAAACTTAAAAGGAAGACTTGCTACAGTTCTTTATAACTTATGTGAAAGTTTAAGAATAATATCTTCTTTAACTTCAGCATTTTTACCAACAACAAGTGCTAAAATAAATGAGCAATTAAATATTTCTAATGCTACATGGGAAAGTTTGACTTCTTTTGATGGTACTGTTGCAGGAACTAATGTTAATAAGGGAGCTGTAATATTCCCAAGAATAGATGTGGAAGCTAAAATAAAAGAACTTGAAGAAATCGCTGAAGCAGCTAAAAAAGCTGCACAAAAAAGAGAAATAACTCCAATAAAAGAAGAAATAACTATAGATGATTTTGAAAAAATTGACCTTAGAGTAGTTAAAGTTTTAGAATGTGAGCCAGTTAAAAAAGCTAAAAAGCTTTTAAAATTTAAGGTAGATATGGGTGGAGAGATTCGTCAAGTTATATCAGGTATTGCAATGCACTGCAAGCCAGAAGATTTAATTGGAAAGAACGTAGTTTTAGTTGCAAATCTTAAGCCTGTAACTTTAAGAGGTGAAATATCTCAAGGTATGATTCTTTCTGCAGCTACAGATGATGATTCAAAATTATGTGTAGTAGATCCAGGTGACATTGAATCAGGTTCAATAGTACGTTAATAAAAAAAGTTACATCCTTTGGATGTAGCTTTTTTTATTATATAATTAAAGGTAAATAAATCATTGGGGGAATTATATGGGAAAGGTAAGAATAACTGTTTTAGAAAGTAAGTGTAGGTGTGGATATCATAAAAAAGGAGACATATATGAAGTGGAAGATATTTGTCCTCCAATTTGTCATGAATTGTGGCAAAATATTTATCCAAGTGTATACACTTTACTTAATGGAGGAGATTTAGATTTTGGAGATGAACGTAGAAAAATGTTTAAGCTTTCATGTCCAGATGGAGGAAGGGTGAAAGTTAAGGGAGAAGTTATAGAATAAAAAAATAGAAAGCCTGAGTATTTAGAAAAATTCAGGCTTTCTGTTTTTAAAATATATTGGCTTAACATTACATAGATGGCATAATAAAAGAGCTTCTTTAAAATTGTTATTAATAGCGGTAGGATTGTGGGAATCAGAACCAATAGTTACATATTTCCCTCCTAATTCTTTATATCTACTATAGATTTTTTTTAGATTATCAAAGGTTACATTGCTTTTTATTCTACGAGTATTTATTTCCATAGCAGTATTAGTATCAATACAAGTTTTTATAACACTATCTATTAAATCATTATATTTATCATAGTAAATCTCACTATCACTTATAGGTGCGTATCTGGATATATAATCTATATGACCTAAAGTATCTATGTATGGATGAGTTTTTATACAGTCACAAATCTCTTGAAAATACTTAATTAGAACTTCTCTATAGGATAAGCCTTCATAAATATCCGAGTATCCAATATCAATATTATTTATTGTATGTTGAGAACCTATAACTTGATCAAAGTCATAGGAATTTATAAGTTTTTCATTATCTTCTTTATAATCTAGAGACATTCCAACTTCTATACCTAATAATAGATTATCACTTCTGTATTCTCCGTACTCCTTAAAGTAATCACCTACATTAAAACGAAATCCAGCTTCCTTAGGATAATTTAAATCCATATGGTCTGTAATAACTAAACCTATGTTGTGTTTATCTGCTGTATTAATAGCATCAGTTAGCTTCATGTTAGAATCAGTAGAAAAACAAGTATGTATGTGGCTATCAAAAATCATAAGATTACCCCCTTAAATATTACTATATAATTATAACACAGTATGAAATTTACTCCTTTGTTATCATGAATAAATTTACATATATTGGATAAAATCTAAATACCTTACTAGCTTTTATATTTATTAGTGAATTTTAGCTATGGACAAAGATTAATTTACCATATATGATAAATTAAATGATAAATATGGGATTGATAAAAATTTAACTTATGAAAGTGGGGATAATATGATATTTGATTCACATGCTCATTATGATGATGAACAATTTGATGATGACAGAGATGTTATTTTAAAAGAGATAAAAGATAAAGAGGTTATAGGCGTAATAAATTGTGGTTCTAGCTTGAAGGGTCTTGAAATGTCTGTAAAGTTAGCTGAAGACTATGATTTCATTCATGCTGCTGCAGGAATTCACCCAGAGAATGCTGATGAATTTAGGGATGAAGTTAAAGAGAGAATACGTAGCCTAGCTATGGATAAGAAGATAGTTGCAATAGGAGAAATAGGACTAGACTACTATTGGGAAGAAAACCCTTCAAGAGAAGTACAAAAGAAAGTTTTTAGAGAGCAGATGGCTATAGCTAAAGAATTTAATTTGCCTGTTATAATTCATGATAGAGATGCCCATGGAGATACCCTAGAAATATTAAAGGAATTTCCTGATGTAATAGGTGTAGTTCACTGCTTTTCAGGAAGTGTAGAATTCTCTAAAGAATGTTTAAAGCTAGGATATTATATAGGGGTTACTGGGGTGGTTACTTTTAAAAATTCTAAGGTTATAAAAGAAGTGGTAAAGGAATTGCCCCTAGATAGGTTGTTGGTAGAAACTGACTGCCCATATATGGCACCAACACCAAATAGAGGAAAGAGAAATCAATCAAACTATATAAAGTTTATCATAGAAGAAATAGCTAATATTAAAGGTGCAAGCAGAAAACAAATTGAAGAAATTACAATATTTAACACAAAAAGCTTGTTTAATTTAAATTAGTGAGGTATAATTTGAAATATAAATTTGAAAGTGTAGTTAAGATATATTAAATTATAGATATAAATCTCATTAGTTTTTAAGTCAAATGTATATAAAGAATAAATGAACTTATTTTTGCATATGTATAGTATAAACCTGTACTTATCACCCCGGAGAGACTGAAACTAAAACACAGAAAAGCTATTATTTTAATTATTATTTTATTATGCATAGTATGCATTAAGTTCAGTCAATTCAATGATTAGAGTGCTAAATTTGACATAACTACGGTATCTAATATATAATAGCAAAGTACTCTTGTCTGAGGGAGGTAATCTTTATGATGATTAAATTCAAAGATAAATTGAAAAGTAATTTTTCAATTTGGCCAAAGACGGTGTTCGTTGTTGTATTAATTCTATTAAGTGCCGCAGTTACTATTTGGGGGTTAAGGAATACCGTTGAAGTAGTAGTTGATGGTCAGAAAGTAGAAATAACTACATTATCAAAAAATTTAAAAACTATATTAGAAAACAACGGCATAACAGTTGCTCAGAAGGATAAAATTTCTGTGGAACTAGACAGCGAAGTTAATGATGGTGACATAATTTATATCAATAAGGCAGTAGATGTAGAAGTAGTTGTAGATGGAAAAAACTTATCAATAGCATCAGCAGAGAAAACAGTAGAAGATATGTTAGAAGCTGAAAATATTAAAATAAGTCAAGAGGACAAGATAGTTCCGTCTATGGATGAAAATCTACAAGCAGGTATGACTGTTGAAGTTACAAGAGTAAAGAAGAAACTTTTAAAAGAAGTTCAACCAATAGCTTTTGAAACTGAAACAAGAAAAAACTCTGAACTTAACCAAGGAGTAGAAAAAGTAGTTCAAAAAGGTTCTAAGGGTAAGAGAACTATCACAACAGAGGTTGTGTATGAAAATGGTAAAGAGGTTAATAGAAGAGTTGTAAAAGAGGTTGTTAGTAAGAATCCTATAAATAAGATAATAGATATAGGAACCTTAGCTGTTGTAAGACCATCACGTGGTGGCAATGTAAAAGACTTTGCATATTCAAGTATGATATCTTGTGTATCAACTGCCTATACTTCCGATAGGGGAGATTCAGGTACTATAACAGCAACAGGTACAACTGTTAGACGTAATCCAAATGGATACAGCACTGTAGCTGTAGATCCAAGAGTAATTCCATTAGGAACAAAACTTTATATCGAAGGATATGGACTTGCCATTGCAGAAGATACAGGGGGAGCCATAATAGGTAATAAGGTTGATGTGTATGTTAATAGCTATGATGAAGCTGTTAACTGGGGAAGAAGACAGGTTAACGTTTATATTTTAAAATAGGAGCATAGGCTCCTATTTTTTTATTTCAGATGCCTAAAATTAAATATGCTATGATATAATTACATTGGGAAATTTTAAAATACAAAGAAATATATAATTTTTATATAAAGGTTACATAATATTTTATATAGCATAATGCAGGACGGAGGTATTTATGATTAAGGAAGTAATTGTGGTAGAGGGACGAGATGATGTGACAGCTGTAAAAAGAGCTGTTGATGCTGAAGTAATATCAGTTAGTGGATTTGGTATAAATAGTAAAGTTATTGAAAGAATAAAAGAGGCTAATAAGAGACAAGGGGTAATAGTTTTAACAGACCCTGATTTTGCTGGAGAAAAAATAAGAAGAATTATAGCTAAAAGAGTTCCTAATATTAAGCATGCTTATATAACTCAAAGCGAAGGAAGAAAAGGTGATAATATAGGAGTTGAAAATGCTTCACCAGAAACTATTATCAAGGCTTTAAATGGAGCAAAGTGTGAATTAAAAGAGCCTAGACATGAGTTTACTATACAAGATATGCACTATTTTAGATTAACAGCAGATAAAGATGCTAAAAAAAGAAGAGATGCTATAGGAAGAGAATTAGGAATAGGGTATAGTAATACAAATCAGTTATTAACTAGATTAAATAATTATGGTATATCTAAGGATGAGTTTGTAGAAGCTATGAAGAAGGTAGATAAGGAGATTTAGTATGGATAAATTAAATACAAAAGAACTAGTTGAAAAATATAATTTTAAGTTTACTAAAAGTTTAGGACAAAATTTTTTAACTGATTACACAGTGCTTGAGGATATTGTAGAGGGTGCAAATATAACTGAGAATGACTACGTAATAGAGATAGGTCCAGGTGTTGGAACTTTAACTAAGGAGTTACTTAAAAGGGCTAAAAGAGTTACTAGTATAGAGCTAGACTCTAAATTAATACCTATTTTAGAATCAGAGTTATCTAGTTATGAGAATTTTAGTTTAATAAATAAAGATGCTTTAAAGGTAAATTATAGAGAACTAATAGGTGAAGAGAAAAGTGTAAAGGTAGTAGCTAATTTGCCATATTATGTAACTACCCCTATAATAGCAAATCTTTTAAATGATAAATTAGATATAAAATCTATAACTATTATGATTCAAAAGGAAGTTGCAGAACGAATTAATGGAGAACCAAGCACTAAAGAATATGGAGCATTTACTCTACTTGCAAAGTATTATTGTGATACAAAAATTATCAGGAATGTACCTCCAAGTTGCTTTATTCCATCTCCTAAAGTAGATTCTATAGTTATTAGACTAGATAAATTAGATAAACCTAGAGTTGAAGTGAAGGATGAAAAACTTTTCTTTAATATAATAAGGCAATCTTTTAATATGAGAAGAAAAACCCTATGGAATAGTATGAAAGCTATAGGATTATCTAAGGAATTGCAAGAAAAGGCTTTTGAAGATGCAGGTATTAATCCAACTAGAAGAGGTGAAACTCTAACAATAGAAGAGTTTGCTACTTTAGCAAATAAGATATACGAGATTCGCCTTAAATAGACGAATCTTTTTTCTTATAAAAATAAATAAAGAATATCCTTCATTTTTTATATATAGTAGTCATATATTATAATGTATAAATAAAAATGGAGGTAAAGAGTATGCCGTCTAGAAAAAGCTATAATAGATTTTTTATAATATTACAAGAAGATCAAAAAGGATATGGACTAGATTCTAATAAAACACCTTCAGGCTACGCTAAGTTAGAGGTAAGAAATGATAAAGCAAAAGCCTCATATTATGCTCAAAATCTTAAAAAGCAAAAGGGCCCATACTTTATGATTTTAATAGTTCAAGGAAACAATGGTAATGAACTAATAAATCTTGGTCGAATCAATATAGATGATGGCGGAAAAGCTGATGTTAGCAATGAGTTTGATGCTAATAATTTAGTAAATACAAACATAGGTATGGACAAGGTGCAAGGAGCAGCTATTGGTAAGATAAGTGCAGATAAAGTTATGCCTGTAATGGTAGGGTTTATTGGAGGGGAAGAACTTAAAAACTGGCAGAACTATCCTCTAGCTAAGAGTGACAGTAATACTGTAAAAGAAAATAATAGTACAACTACACCAGTAAAAGAAACTCCAAAATCAGATAATGGAAATATGAATAAAGTAGTGCCTGAAATTCAAAATACAAATTTAGGGCAGCAAGAAAGTAATACTGGAATTATGCAAAACAACACCAATAATACACAGCAACAGACAGGAGTATCACAAAATACAGGAACTGATAATACACAGCAACAAACAGGAATGCCGCAAAATGTAGGAACTGATAATACAAACATTACTAATCCTCCATATGGTGGAATTATTCCTAATATACCTGGAAGTACTTCTATTCCTATGCCAAATACAAGTGCACCAGGAAGTACTTCTAATCCTACCCCTAATACCAATATACCTGGAATCGCTCCTACTCCTATCCCTAATATCAATATACCTGGAATCACCCCTACTCCAATGTCTAATACAAGGAGTGATGAAAATTATATAAGTGATGAAGTAGATATTATTGATGTTGAAGAAATTGAACCTTTGGTAAAGAATGATCTAATAAATGAACAATTAGAAAATAATGATGAAGACTATATTGATGATGAGAATAGAATATTTGAAGAATATGAAAAAGAAATAGAAAGGTTAAAAGATTATAGAAAAAAACACTCTAAAAAGAAGAATAAATATGATGATTGTAAGGTGAAAAAACCATATGATCATGACGATATAGATAAAAAATATGAAGATTGCAAACCTGAGAAACATAAAAAAAGTGAATGGAATGATAAGGATTATCCAATGGGAACTATGGGTAAATTTTTTAAAGAAGTAATTTATGGTTTAGAAAAGATTGGTAGTAATGAGAATATTAAAAACTGTTTTTGGTATAAAGCTCATGTAAAAAAATTAGAGGATATGTATTGTGTTTATGATTACAATAAATATTCTGTGGTGTTCTATCCTATGATTTGCTATTATCCTTATATATCACGACATGGAAATTTCATGGTTGGATATAAATGTGATGATGAAGGTAATTTAAAATATATTATATATGCAATACCAGGCACAAGAGATTTGGCAGACCAACCATATGAAGGAAAGACTGGTTTCGTAACTTTCATGCCAGATGAAGATAATGATAAAACAGGTCATTGGTTAATGTATTATGATATAAAAGGCAATACTGTGGTTGTACCAGTTAAGAGGTAAGATAATATATGAATTTAAAACTCCGAATTTTATTCGGAGTTTATTCTATTTTTTGAAAGAGGTACATAGTATATTAATAAAGGGAGGGTAACATATGAAATTAGTAGATGATAATATGAGAAAATTAGGATTAGCAATAATACTAGCAGGGCTTATGATAGTTATATTAGGAGTTGGAAAATATTTTGAAGAAAGTCTAAGAACAGCTACATTAACTCAGAATAGTATGGTTGAATTTAAGCAATATGATATTCTAGATGGTAAAATAAAATATAAGTTACCTAGTAGCTGGTTAACTACAATAAAAGAGAATAAAGATGATAAAGTTGTATACTTAAATGAGTTTGTTTCAGATGATGCTAATACTTATGGTTCTATAGAGCTTATAAGTAGCAGTGAAGGTGTTAAAGCAACAATAGATAAGTGCATAGCAGATGTAGAGAGCATGGGAATAAAAGACTATAAAAAAGAAAAAGTGAAGATAGATAATATAGAATTAGATTATATTAAGTATGATTTAAAAAGTAGTAAAGAAAATGTAAAAAGAACCTATGAGTATTATGTTCCATACGATGATTATGTGGCTAGAATAACATTTATAATTAGTGATAAAAAAGCTAGAGAGAATACACAAGTGGTATTTGAAAATATAGTTAAAACTTTTTCCTTTGAAAAGTAAAAGAGTTATTTGATTTAATGTATAACAACTATTATAATAAAACATATGATAAAGAATGAAAAATTCTAAGAATTTTTCAAGTGGAGGGCAAAGGTGAGAAGAGTAAAGAGTAATTTCATAGTTATATTATTAATAATATCATCATTACTAATTTCCGCTTGTGGTATAAGGGGAAATAGTGATTTTAACTATATGCAAGAAAGGAACATTATGAAGGTTACAATTCAAAGTACTAGAGATAAAAGTTATAAGTTTACTGTTACTGACAAAGATGTAATAAATGATATATATAGTATACTTTCTAGTGCAAGTGTTGTTGAAGAAAAGTCAACCTTAGACCCAGACTATACTCTGGAGATATATGAGAGCCCAACAGAATTTAAGACCTTTAATTATGTAGCTGGACTTGACAAAAAGGATGGGGCAAATCTGTATAATGATG
This sequence comes from Clostridium sulfidigenes, assembly GCF_000732635.1. Classification (GTDB taxonomy): domain Bacteria; phylum Bacillota; class Clostridia; order Clostridiales; family Clostridiaceae; genus Clostridium_J; species Clostridium_J sulfidigenes. The sequence continues at coordinate 51,981 of NZ_JPMD01000010.1, forward strand.
ATAATAAGTATATTGTTTCTAAGAGGCTTGATAATGATATTATAAAAAACTTTGCAAATATAAGAAAACCTATCGACTTTGAGTATGTATATTATACTTCTATTTTAAGTTGTTTAGATAAGTATGTATCCGCTAATAAAGATGCAGGCAATGTTGGGGTTAATATATCTAGTGATAATATGGCTGCACGTTTTCAAATATCCACAGAGATTGAGGAATTTAAGAAGAAAGTAAATAAACTTAAATCAGTAACATTCATGGATACCTCTGTTACTAGAGATGATTTTAAAGTAGTTATGAATGTAAAAACAGAAGGATATACATCTAAGAAATATAAAGGTATTGTTACCTTTGAAAATACTGAAAATACTTCTTCCACTAGTTATTATATAAGTAACGTTTATGATCGTGGAGAATGGAAGTTTAACATAAGTGATGAAAAACCCAAGGATTTCTAAAAGTAAAATAAATATAGTAATTAAAAGGATATAGCATGATGATTAAGTAAACATCACGCTATATCCTTATTAAATTATCGTATAGAATTATTAGTATATGGAGCTAATCTTTTTGTAAGACTATTTAAATTTATAACTGAGCATACTGCTATGCAAATTAAACAATCTATAAGAATATAAGTACCATTATATGCTAGTGAATATACTGCTGGAGTTAAGTTATATTTAGCAGCATAACTTCCCCAGAAAATTATTCCCGCTATGTAGTGGAATATAAATCTTGCAAAGAAAGCCACTATTATAGCTAAATACTTATTTTGCTTAAAAAATCCTGAAAGTCCAATTGCCATAAAAGGTAGAGTATAGTCAAACAGAACTTGAATAGGGTGCAAAATATATGTAGGTCCTATAACAAAGTTTAATATTCCGTACACAAAGCCAGTGAACATTCCTATAGTAGGTCCATAAATTAAAGATATTAAAATTATAGGTAGCATACTAGCAAGGGTTGCACTTCCACCTAAAGGGAATTTGAAAAATGTGAAAAATTGAAGAATTACCGACATGGCAACTGCTAAGGCTATATGAGTTGTTAACCTAGAAGTAAACTTGATATGTTTAACTTTTATAAACACACATAATAGAATTAGGACACCAAATAAGGTGGCAATAGTTGTCCAACTAGCTAGAATATTTTTCATATTTTCTAAGATATTCATAAAGAGTCCTCCTTAAATTAAGTAGTGCTAAGGACTAATGTTGAAGCTGAAGTTATACTCTGCAAAAAAGCCATGTTCGTAAGAACACGGCTAAATAACTAAGCATTAACTTAAGCTTATTAATCGCTTCCCTACGCTAGCATTATCTAGGTCAGGTAAAGGGTAATGAAAAATCATTTCTCAGCCGTAGCACCCCTAGCACAATATATTATTTTATATTTTCATAATAGCATACATAGTTTTATAGTTCAATAGAGCCCTATATAAACTGAATAAAAATAGAGACTACGAATTTTAATCGTGTCTCTATAATGATGAATAATACATATTTCTTTAAAATATATATCTATATTTTTGTAACATTTGCTGCTTGAGGGCCTCTATCCCCACTAACTATTTCAAATTGAACCTTTTGTCCTTCATCAAGAACCTTATAGCCATCTCCCGTTACAGCAGAGAAATGTACAAATACATCTTCATGACCTTCCATAGATATAAAGCCAAAACCTTTTTCACTATTAAACCATTTTACTGTTCCTACTTCCATATAATCTCCGTTAAGCAACTTAAATAGTTGCACCCTTTTCAACATACTCAGTTTTGCGGTGCTACTCCTGTTGGTCGTGTACTCCAGGGCATCAAATCTTAATATTATTAAGATAAGCACGGAATCTCCTTTCAAAATATTTGACCATATCTAACTTCTTAGATATTAATTATAGTGTTCTCAATTTAAAATTTTTTATACTATTTTATTATACGTTTAGCAATATAATATCTATTACTATAATAAGCAGAATTTAAGTTAGAAACTCTTACACAGTCACCAGGTTTAGGAGCTTGTATAAATAAGTCATTACCCTTATAGATTCCTACATGAGATATATCATTAGGATCATCATCATTAGTAGTAAAGAAGATTAAATCTCCAGGTTTTAAATCCTTACGATGAACAATGACACCTTGATGTACTTGATAGTATGTGGATCTTTCTAAGGATATTCCTAGTTGCTTGTACACATATTGAGCAAGTCCAGAACAGTCAAAACCTACAGGGGTAAATCCGCCCCAAAGGTATGGTACTCCAAGGTATTCTTCAGCTTTTAAAGCTATGTCTTCACCAGTATAGTTACTTTGTATAAGAGGAGTTTCCTTTACAATAGGATTTGATGATTGATTTTCATCAGCTATAGTTACATAGTCACCGCTAATATATCCATTAGTATTACCTACCTTAACATTATACCAACCATTAGTATAAGAGATAATAGGTAATTTACTACCATATCTTACTGTAGTTATGACAGCATGGCTAGTTCCAGCACCAGAACGGACATTTAAAGCATCTGCATTAACAATTGCAACCTTACCATTTACTGTGTGAGAAGGTGGAATTTCTTCAGGTGGTATAACGTCACCTCTACTAGGATTATTGCCAGTAGAACTACTATTCTTTGATATGTATTCTGAACTTACAAAGGCTGTACCACCTTTATAATTGATTTTGTGCCAACCGTTACTGGTTGATAATATTTCAATTTTAGAATTTTTATATAGAGTTCCAACTATTTTAGAACTAGCATTCCCCTTTGAACGAACATTTAGAGCGTCTGCATTAACAATACCCGTAGATTTAACGGTACTATCGGCAGAAGAGTTATTATTAGTACCATTACCTGAGTTTGTATTAGTTGAAGAAGTATTAATGTATTCAGCGCTAGCAAAACCCGTAGTATTATTATATTTAATTTTATGCCAACCATTGTTAGTAGATACTATTTGCACTTTAGCATTTTTAGAAAGAGAACCAATAATTTTACTGTTTGTATTACCTGCAGAACGAACATTTAAAGCAGTAGCAGTAACAATTCCAGTTTTAGAGGCTTGTACTTTATTAGGTGCATGTACCGTATTAGAATTACTAGCTGGTTTAACATATTCTCCAGAAATCCAACCAGTAGTGTTATTATATTTAATTTTATACCATCCATTTGATATCTCTAGAATTGATACTTTAGTATTATAATTTATTTTACCAATAATACTACTGCTAGTATTATGATTTGATCTTATATTTAATACATCTGCAGTTACAGTTCCTATAACTGTAGAGCGGTATGAAGAATTTGAAGTTTGAGCTGAATCGGCTATTGCTATAACTTGCATAGAAGTAGCAATGGCTGTTCCTGTTGCAAGTGTACATAAAATTTTTAATGCTTTATCATTCATTAATTCACAGTCCTTCCTTAAAATATTTTCCAGTAGAATATATTTCATATTATTACTTAAATTATAAGGTAAATAATGATATATAACAACAAATAACAGCAATAAATATATAATTTTTTAATATAATAGAACTCTAATCTAGTTTTAAGGTTAGAGTTCAAAAATTTTAACCAAATTTATACCTTCTATAGGCGGATTTATAGTTAATGTATGAGACTTTAGGTTTACAGCGTTTTTCATAAAAGATATGAAATTTTCTATTCCGTGAATAGGAAAGTCTATATGTGGAACTTTATAATGCATTGGAATTACTAATTTACTTTGGATTTTATTGCAAAGGGTAGCTGCAACCTCAGGAGCAATAGTAAAATTACTCCCTACTGGTATGAAGAGTATATCTACAGTACCTAATAAATCTAATTCTTCAGCCACTAGCATATGTCCAAGGTCTCCTAAATGACATAGTCTTAAGTTATCCGTTTCTACTATGTAAATTATATTATCACCACGTTTAGCTCCCTTTATATTGTCATGATAAGAAGGAAAGCCTTGAATTTTAATAGAAGAGCTTTCATATGAGCATGGTGTGTTTATAATAATTGCACCAGGGTTTATTAAATCTGTATAGTTATGATCAAAATGGTCATGACTTATGGTAACTATATCTACAGAACCTTTATAGGGTGTTCCACCTAAACATTTATTATAGGGATCCATCAGTATCTTTTCTCCATGAGAATTTTCAAGTAGAAAGCAAGAATGGCCAAACCAAGTAATTACCATAGTTAGTACCTCCTAATTAAGTAAAGTTAACTATTTAGTCTATTTTAATTATTAACAGCTTTGCTTAATTTATGCTTTAGTATGTAAAAAGAACATTTTAATTTAATAAGAAGACTACAATAATAAGAAGATTACAATAATAAGAGTAGATGCAATTGTAATAGATTAAATAATATTTTAGTATGTTATTAGAAATAAAGCCCTTTACATTAAAATTTTTATATAATATAATAGATGTAAAATTAATTTACAACATAGTACATATAAAAGCTAAGATTAGGACAGTACTCTAAAAGGTAGCTTAAAGAGAGTGGGGGTAGGTGAAAACCCATAGTGAATAATTAGAGGAAGATCACCTAGGAGCTGAGAACTGAAATTAAGTAAGTTTTTCCGTATTTCTGCGTTAAGGAATAGGATATGTAAGTATCCGAAATTATTAACACTGTAGGTGGTATAGCGAAGTAACTTCGTCCTTAGTAAGGGCGGAGTTTTAATTTTTATCCATGATATATGAGATTAATTAATGAATGCTATGGATAAAATTAAGGCTAGATACTATTAAATTAATTTTACCTTATAATTACTTAACAATATTTAAATGATTCCATGAGATTAACCAGAAATGTTACAGATAAACTATGTAAGGAGGAAAAATATATGTATAAGAAAATTGATAACTCAAAGTCTTTTATGGACATTGAGAAAGATATGTTAAAGCTTTGGGAAGAAAAAGACGTAATACAAAAGAACTTCGACTTAAATGATGAAGGTGAATATTTTACGTTCTATGATGGTCCACCAACAGCTAATGGTAAGCCACACATAGGTCACGTTATAACAAGAGTTATGAAAGATATAATCCCAAGATATAAAGTTATGAAAGGTTATAAGGTTTTAAGAAAAGCTGGATGGGATACTCATGGTCTTCCAGTAGAACTTGAAATTGAAAAGAAACTTGGAATTTCAGGAAAACCTGAGATTGAAAAGTATGGAGTAGAAGAATTTGTTACTCAATGTAAAGATAGTGTATTCTCTTACGTTGAAATGTGGAGAGAAATGTCTGAAAGGCTTGGTTACTGGGTTGACATGGAAAATCCATATGTAACTTATCATAATGATTATATAGAATCAGTATGGTGGGCTTTAAAGCAAATGTGGAATAAGGATTTATTATATAAAGGACACAAAGTAATGCCTTATTGCCCAAGATGTGGAACTACCTTATCATCTCACGAAGTAGCACAGGGATATAAAGATGTAAAGGATAGCTCAGCTTATGTAAAGTTCAAATTAAAAGATGAAGACAAATATGTATTAGTATGGACAACAACTCCTTGGACATTACCGAGTAACGTTGCTCTTGCTGTTAATAAATCTTATGATTATGTGGAAGTTTTACATGAAGGTGAATATCTAATTCTTTCAAGAACTCTTTTAAACAAACTTCAAGGTGAGTATGAAGTAGTAGCTGAATTTAAAGGAGAAACATTGCTTGGAAAAGAATATGAGCAAATGTTTAAGTTCGAAGTGCCTGAAGAAAAAGCATTTTATATAGTTCATGGAGACTTTGTAACATTAACAGATGGTACTGGAATAGTTCATATAGCACCTGCTTATGGAGATGACGATAATCAATTAGGAAAGAAATATGGTCTTCCTATGATTAATCTAGTAGATGGAGAAGGCAACTTTGTTCCAGCAGTAACTCCTTGGGCTGGAATATTTGTAAAAAAAGCAGATGAGAAGATTTTAGCTTATTTAAAAGAAAATAATATTCTTTATAAGAGTGAGAAGTTTACACACTCATATCCACATTGCTGGAGATGCGATACACCACTTCTTTATTATCCAAGAGAAAGTTGGTTTGTAAGAATGTCTTCAGTAAGGGACCAACTTATTGAAAATAACAATAAAATAAATTGGATGCCTGACAATGTAAAAACAGGTAGAATGGGTAAATTCCTTGAGAATGTAATTGACTGGGGAATTTCTAGAAATAGATATTGGGGTACTCCACTTCCAATTTGGGAATGTGAATGTGGCCACAGAGAGTTAATAGGAAGTGTTGAAGAACTTAAGGAAAAAGGTGTAAATGTACCAGAGGGTATAGAGCTTCATAAGCCATATATTGATAGGGTTAAGGTTACTTGTCCACACTGCCAAAAAGAAATGACAAGGGTTGAAGAAGTTATAGACTGTTGGTTTGACTCAGGTTCAATGCCATTTGCTCAATATCACTATCCTTTTGAAAATAAAGAACTATTTGAAGCAAACTTCCCAGCACAGTTTATTTCTGAAGCTGTAGACCAAACAAGAGGATGGTTCTATACACTTCTTGCTATTTCTACAACTGTGTTTGAGAATAATCCTTTTGAAAACTGTATAGTACTAGGACACGTTTTAGATAAAGATGGACTTAAGATGTCTAAACATAAGGGAAATGTACTTAGTCCATTTACAGTACTTGAAAATGAAGGAGCAGATGCTTTAAGATGGTATTTCTATACTGGTAGTGCACCATGGCTTCCATCAAGATTCTATGAAGAGGCTGTTATAGAAGCTCAAAGAAAATTCATAGGAACACTATGGAATGTGTATTCCTTCTATGTTCTATATGCAGAATTAGACAATTTTAATCCAATAGATTATAAAGATTTTAAATCAGAAAATGTAATGGATAAATGGATGATGTCTAAACTAAATACATTAGTTAAAAATATAGATGAGCATTTAGAAAACTACAGAATAACTCAAGGAGCTAAAGAACTAGAAGATTTTGTAGATGAATTATCTAACTGGTATGTTAGAAGAAACAGAGCAAGATTCTGGGGTGAAGAGCTTACAGAGGATAAGATAGGTGCTTACATGACTTTATATAGAGTGCTTGTATCATTCTCTAAAATAGCTGCACCATTTATACCATTTATAACAGAAGAGTTATATCAAAATCTTGTTGTTGCTTTTGATAAGGATGCAGAAGAGAGTGTTCACCTATGTAAATGGCCAGAATACGTTAAAGCTGATGTAGACGCGGTATTAGAAGATGAAATGGATAAGGCATATAAGATAGTTAAGCTTGGAAGAAGTGCAAGAAATGGGGCTAATATTAAGAATAGACAGCCACTTGGAAAAATGCTTGTATCTGTAGACTCACTTCCAGAATATTATGGAGACATAGTTAAGGATGAGCTTAATATTAAACAAGTAGAACTAGGATCAGACCTTTCTAAATATGTTAACTTTGAAATAAAACCTAATCTTCCAGTACTAGGAAAGGCTTACGGAAAAATGATTCCAGGAATCAGAAAAGGTATAGCCTCAATGAATCAAATGGATCTTGCACAAAGAGTAAATAATGGTGATGTGGTTACAATAAATGTAGATGGAACTGAAATAGAGTTAAATAAAGAAAATCTACTTGTAACAATGCAGGGCTTAGAAGGATTTGCTTTTGCTGGAGAAGGTGAAATAGGTGTAGTATTAGATACAAATATTTCAGAAGAACTTAGAGAAGAAGGTCACATAAGGGAAGTTCTAAGCAAAATACAAAACATGAGAAAAGAAACAGGATTTGAAGTTTCAGACAAGATAAACTTATACTTTGCTGGAAATGAAGCCTTAGAGAATGTAATAAGAAAGTTTGAAAATCAAATAAAGAAAGATACATTAGCATTAACTGTAGCCTATAATAGTGATAAGGCTATAAATGAAGTTAAAATTAATGGTGAAAAGTTATTATTACATGTAGAAAGAGTTTAGTAATAATATGTTAAGTTAAAATATTAAGTAGTTTAGATGGAGTTAATATGATAATAGATTGCTCCATCTAAACTTTATAATTATACTTTACTTTATAGTATAAATAAGGTATATATGTATTAAAAATATGCAGAATAATAAGAGAGGTGATATATAGTGGCAGCGTCAATTAAAGATGTAGCAAAAGAAGCAAATGTTTCTATTGCCACGGTTTCAAGAGTACTAAATGATATAGATGTAGTTAATCAAGAGACAAAGCAAAGAGTTCTAGATGCAATAGACAAGTTAGATTATAGACCCAATATTTTAGCAAGAAGCTTAAAGACTCAAAGGTCAAGCACAATTGGTATAATAATACCAGATATATCAAATTCCCTTTACCCTGAGATTGTAAGAGGGGCAGAGGACTTAGCAAGTATTTATAATTATAATATAATGTTATGTAATACTGATCTAGACAAGAGTAGAGAAAAAGAAAGTTTTAATATATTAAGAGAGAAGATGGTAGACGGTATAATATATATGGGAGACCGTCTAGATAAAGAGATAAAGGCAGCTATAAAATCTGTTGGCACTCCTGTAGTATCAATAGGTGCTATGGATGATGAAGGAGATGTTCCTAGTGTAGGTATAGATAGTTATACTGCTGCATATGATGCTGTAAATTATCTATTCTCAAAAAATAATAAAAACATAGCATATATAGGATACATTAAAGAAAATGCTACTGAATATAAAAAGATGTATCATGGCTATAAAGACGCCATGGATGAAGAGAATTGTTTCAATGAAAAACTAGTTTATCTTGGAAGTTTAAAATATGAGGACGGCTTTGAAGGAATCACTCATATTATAAAAGATAATAAGGTTGATGCAGTTTTATGTGGAAGCGATCAATCAGCTCTTGGAGTTATAAATGCTTTAAGAGAAAAAGGAATCAGGGTACCAGAAGATATAAATGTTATAGGATTTGATAATATAGCATTATCAGGAGTATTTTATCCTAAGCTTACTACAGTTTCTCGTCCCCTATACGATATGGGCTCTGTGGGAATGAGACTTCTTATAAAGCTTGTAAATAAGATTCCAGTTGAAGAGACTTATTACAGATTACCATATAACATAGTTGAAAGAGATTCTTGTAAGAAATAAATAGAATTAAATATAAAATAATTTAAACAATAAAAAAGTGGATTTTAAAATCCACTTTTTTTATTGTTTATCTATCTAAGGATACTTTTCCCATAAGTTTATTAGTCTTATTATCAGATACATTTTTTATAGATGAACTTTTACCTTCTTTAATAAAGGTTCCCTTAGTGGTCATAGGATCTGAGAAGACTCCAGCACCATTTATACATCCACCATTACACATCATTCCTTCAATAAAATTACCTTGTAGTTTATTTATTTTTGCCATGTTTAAAGCTTTTTTTATTTCTGTAGAACCTGAAACTTTTACTGGTTTAAATTCTATATTAATATTTTCTGTGCTAACATAATTTTCTATAGCAGCAGTAAGTCCACCAGCCATACCAAAGCCCCTACCTAAAGTTGAGCCATCTTCAAGGGTCTCTTCACTGCAGTTTTCAGGATTGGTATTGAAAGCATCTAATATAGCACAAAGCTCTTCAAAGGTTAGCACGTAGTCAATAACTCCAGCTACATCCGGTCTTTTAGCTTCAGCTTTCTTAGCTGTACATGGACCGATAAATACTATTTTAGCATCAGGAGTTTCATTTTTTATGGCACGTCCCATTGCAATCATTGGAGATACCGTATTGGAGATGTGAGAAACCTCAGTAGGAAATTTTTTCTCAATGTAGCTAAAGAAGCCTGGACAACAAGAATTAGTCATATAATTTTGTCCACTTTCCATTCTCTCTACAAATTCCTTAGCTTCGTGCATTGTTACCATATCTGCACCACAAGATGCTTCAAACACATCAGAAAATCCGATTGCTTTTAATGAAGATTTAATTTGACCTATTGAAACATTATTGCCCATCTGACCAGAAATTGATGGGGCAACAATTGCAATCATTTTGTGTTTTTTCTGATATAATTTTTTAGATACAGGAGCTACAAGACTTTTATCAGATATAGCACCAAAAGGACAAGCTGTCATACAAGCTCCACATTGAATACAATCCTCTTCATTAATAATAGCACGTCTAGTGATTTCATCTACCTTGAGAGCTCCAGTTGGGCATGAAGTTTTACAAGGACGACGAACTTCGGATATAGCATTATAAGGACAAATCTTCTTACAAAGTCCACATTCTTTACATAATTCCTGATTTATATATGATTTACCACCTACAGTCATCATGGCATTAGCAGGACATACTTCCTTACATTTATGAGTAATACAACCTCTACAAGCCTCTGTAACGGTATATTTATCTATGGGACATCTATCACAAGCAGCCTCTATGACGTACATAATTTGCTCGTTATTTTTAATATCAATAAGATCACTATATTCATCCCCTATAGGCATATATCCAGCAGCCAGTTTAGCTCTTTGATTTACTATGGCACGCTCTTTGAAAATACAGCATCTATATGCAGGAGTATCTTTATCAACTATAAATTTATGAATATTGAATATTTCTTTGGTATTTAGATTATCATTAATAGATAAAAGGACAATTTGTTTTAGAACCTCATGCTTAATCTTTTTTAACGATGTATCAAAAGTAAACATTAAAATCCCTCCTAATTTCATAACATTGTTAATTTTTTAACCAAAACTAATTATAGCATCATTTATTTTTTATGCAATAGGTTAAGCATTGAAAAATAAAATTTGGTAAAAATATAATAGGGATGATAAATATATTTGAAATTAGGGTCACATAGTTATATACTAATAAAGGTTTAATTATTGGTTAAAAAATTAAGTATTTATACCCATGAAATTTATTTTATTTAAAATAGAAATAAATATAATAATAAAAACATAGAATTAATAAAGAAGATATTTTAACGTGGTATTAAAAGGATTATAATAAAATTTTATGATGAAGAAAATATTTTAACTATAAGAAGACTGAGAGAAGGAGGAGATTATAATTGAGTAATAAAATTAATCTTATATGGAAAAGTGAAGAGAACAATAGTTTTGTAATAGGGGAGATTTTAAATAGTGACCATAGATACTACTTTAGATATAATCTAGAAGAAGTGAAAAGGGCTATGGAAGAAGGATTCAATCTATTAGAAGGATTCCCAAGAGTAAATTCAAAATATTTTAGTGAAGAACAATTTAAATTATTTACTAATTGGATTGAAGAAGGTCAGAAAGTTAATGATTTAACTTTTGATATGTTTAAAGGATTTGCTTATGGTCAGTTCAGATTTGAAGAGAATAATAAAGATAATGATGAAGAAATAGCATAAAGCAAAGAGCAAAATATATTTATTATGTTTTGCTCTTTCTTTAAATGAAATAAATCAATACAGGAAAATTATGATGTAATTTGTAAATATATGATATAATAATAGCATTATACTAATAATTTATCGATATTTGGAGGAAATTGATATGAGGAGATGTTGGACAAAGATATTAGGTTGTTTATTTATATTGTTAACATTCAATATAATGAGTGCATATGGAATAGATATGGACTATATTTGTGGTATAGATAGGTATGAAACAGCATCTATTATTGCATCTAAAATGCAATATTCCTCTGCTATTTTAGTTAATGGAAATTCATTAGCAGATGGACTTTCTGCTAGTGGGTTAAGTGGGGCAGTAAATTCTCCGATCTTACTGACTCAGTCCAATATCCTACCAGAAGTAACACTTAATAAGCTAAAAAAAGTGAGTACTGTATACATTGTAGGTGGGAAGAGCGTAATTTCCTCCAATATAGAGTCAAAGATAACCAAGATGGGTAAAAGAGTTATAAGAATTGGTGGAAAAAATAGATATGATACATCTATTTTAATAGCAAATAAAATTGAAAAAACAAATGGTATTGGAGAAATATATTATGTAAATGGACTTAGAGGAGAAGCGGATGCTATGAGTATAGCTCCAGTAGCAGCTAATAAAGGAAACCCTGTAATTTTAACAGATGGTAATTCTACGACGTACAGAAAAAATGTACAATCCTACTCTATAGGTGGTACTGGAGTTATGAGTACTAATTTTAATAATTTTTCTACAAGAATTGATGGAATAGATAGATTTGATACTAATAGGAATGTTATTAATAAATTTTTCAACGATAAAAGTCATATTAATCTAAGTAAATCTCATGTATTAGTTGATGCATTAACAGCTTCAGTATTAAAGGAGCCTGTAGTTTTAGTTTCAGATGATTCGGATAAAAGTATAATTGCAGGTGCTAACAGTGCTACTGTTTTAGGAAATATAAGTGAGATTGCTATAAGTCGTGCTAAGAGTTATTTATATGGAGATAAAGTGGTATTTTATGTACAACATCAAGATGATGAAACTATTTTTGGGGGAAGCACTGTAATAGATGCTATAAAGTCTGTAGGAAGTGAGAATGTTTATATGGTTCTAGTTACAGATGGAAGTGGATCTAAGGTATTTAATTACGAAAGATACAAGGGTCTTGCACATGAGCAGAAGGTAAATTTAAGAGACAATGAATTTAAAGCAGCAATAAGTAGATTAGGAGTAAAATTAGAAAATGTAGTATTTTTAAATCAACCAGAAGATAAAATAGATAACGAACTTTTAAAAGATACTATATTATATTTTGAAAATACCTTTAATAATGTAACACACATTACCCATAGTTATAAATATGAAACCCATCTGCAGCACATAGCTACAGGAAATACAGTTAACAGTTTATATGTAAATGGACTTATAAAAGATTGTAGATTTTTAGCTAGAGAGGATAAAATCTCAGGAATTTCAAGACATCAATTAATAGAGAGTGTTGCAGATAATAATGGAGAAAAGAAAAAAGTTCTTAATGCATGTAGTGAGTATAAATTAGATAATAAAGATATGATAAGAGAAGGGATAGGTTATAAATCAGTAAGTAAATTATTTATAAGATTAACTTCTAATCCAAAAGTACCGTCATATCTTCATGAATCTGGGATATAGTTAAGAATTGGCTTAAGACAGTTAGTCTTAAGTCAATTTTTATATTATTAATAAAGTTAACACCACTTTACAAGTAATCAAATTTAAATTACCCCAAAATACAACGAACCAAACGACTTAACCCTGTACAAACTAATCATAGCAATGCTTTCTATTCAAGAGGTTCGCTCAATTAAATTCCTCTACGAGAAATTTATAAAAAGGCATTGGGATTGTTGTTTGCGATAGTTGGTATACCAAGAAACCATTTGTAACACCTATAAGAAAGTTTGATAACATGCATGTTATAGGTACTATTCGTAGTGATACTGCTACATATGACCTAAAATCACTCCCTACGGGAAAACGTGGAAGACCATGTTTAAGAGGCCAAAGAATTGACTACAAAACACTACAATATCAAAATGAAGAAACAGCATAAAGGAAAGAGCAAAATATATTTATTATGTTTTGATCTTTCTTTTTATTTCAATTGTCTTAGATGGTTCAATACTAGTAATATCAGTGGTTTAGGTAATGAAGAACATAAAAACATAAAAATACAAAAACAAAAAAAACATAAAAAGTTTGGAATGTTGGAATTATTGTAGATTAATTAAGATTTATAAAATAGAATAATACATATGATATAATAACAATGCATATTGTAAAAATTAATAGTTTGTTGACTGGAAAAATAATATTTTATATCATAGTATAATAAGTAAGAATGCAATATTGTAAAAATAATAGTAAAACTAAATATTTTTAGAAATATGTGCAACTTTTACATAATTGTATGTATAAGATTTCAATATAAGTATAGAAATAAATTGTCTAAGAAGGAGAAAAACATGAAAAAAGCATTAATAACAGGTATAACAGGTCAAGATGGATCTTATTTAACTGAATTTTTACTTGAAAAGGGATATGAGGTTCATGGAATAATAAGAAGACAAAGTAGTATAAATACTAAAAGAATAGATCATTTATTTGAAGACGAGAATATCGGTAATAAAAAGCTGTTTTTACATTACGGAGATCTTACTGATTCTAGTAATCTAAACAGATTAATGCAGAAGATTCAACCAGATGAAATATATAACTTAGGAGCTCAATCTCATGTACAGGTGTCTTTTGAAGTGCCAGAATATACTGCAGATGTAGATGCAATGGGAACTTTAAGATTATTAGATGCTATAAGAGAAAATAATTTGAATTGTAGATTTTATCAAGCTTCTACATCGGAGTTATTTGGTGGGATTCCAGAAAGTGCACCTCAAAATGAAGATACTCCATTTTATCCAAAGAGTCCTTACGGATGTGCAAAGTTATATTCATACTGGATAACAGTTAACTATAGAGAAGCATATAATTTGTATACATGTAATGGAATACTATTTAATCATGAATCACCGAGAAGAGGGGAAACTTTTGTTACTAGAAAGATTACTAGAGCTGTTGCAAATATAGTAAATAAAAAACAGGAAAGATTGTCTTTAGGTAATTTAGATGCAAAAAGAGATTGGGGTTTTGCTGGAGACTATGTGGAGGCTATGTGGTTAATGCTTCAACAAGAATATCCAAAGGATTATGTAATTGCTAGTAATGAAACCCATACGGTAAGAGAATTTGTAGAATGTGCATTTAGAGAAGTGGGTATTGATATAATTTGGAAGGGTCAAGGCGTTGAAGAAGTAGGGATAAATGCTGCTAATGGTGAAATATTGGTAGATATCAATCCTAGATATTTTAGACCCTCAGAAGTTGAATTTTTATATGGAGATTGTTCAAGGGCAGAAAAAGAACTTGGATGGAAGAGAAAGGTTGATTTTAATCAATTAGTTAGAATGATGGTAGAACATGATTTACATAGATAGTTATTAGAAAGGGGATTTTTATGGATAGGAATGCTAAGATTTATGTAGCAGGACACAAGGGATTAGTGGGCTCAGCAATTGTAAGGAATCTTAAAAAAAGAGGATATAAAAATATTATAACTAGAACTCACGGAGAATTAGATTTAAAGAACCAAAAAGCAGTTGAAGAATTTTGGAGAGAAGAAGAGCCAGAGTACGTATACTTGGCAGCTGCTAAGGTAGGAGGAATTCTAGCAAATGATCAGTATCCTGCAGACTTTATATATGAGAATTTAATGATACAAAATAATGTTATAAAAGCTGCTCATGATTTTAATGCAAAAAAATTATTATTTTTGGGAAGCACTTGTATATATCCTAAAAATGCGCCACAACCAATAAAGGAAGAATACTTGCTATCAGGGTTTTTAGAACCTACAAATGAAGCTTATGCTATAGCTAAAATAGCTGGCCTTGAAATGTGTAAATTCTTTAAGAGACAATATGGGGATAATTTCATTAGTTGTATGCCAACTAATCTTTATGGACCTTATGATAATTTTGATTTGAAGAGTTCTCATGTATTACCTGCACTGATAAGAAAATTTCATGAAGCAAAGGAAGAAGGAAAACCATCAGTGGAAGTATGGGGCACCGGTACTCCTTTAAGAGAATTTTTACATGTTGATGATATGGCAGATGCATGTATATTTCTCATGGAAAATTATAATGGAGAAGAGCATGTAAACATAGGAACTGGAGAGGAAGTATCCATAAAGCAACTAGCTGAGACAGTAAAAGAAATTATTGGATATAAAGGTCAACTACTATTTAATAGTGATAAGCCAGATGGAACGCCTAGAAAACTAACAGATATAACTAAGCTTCATGAATTAGGCTGGAAACATTCAATAAATCTAAAAGAGGGTATAGAAGATAGTTACAAGTGGTTTAAGGAAAATTATTAAAGATATTATCATTTAATCTTTTGATGATATAGGAGATATATTGATTAAATGATTAATAAATAAGGAGTATATAATGAATATAGGAATTGATTTATTGTGGGTTAAGCCAGGGAAATCTGGAGGCATAGAGTCATATATAAGAAATTTAATAGATGGATTTCTTATATATGGTAAAGATGATTACAAATATATACTTTTTGTATCAAAGGATAATGCTTCAACCTTTGAAAAATATACTAAAAATAAAGCCTTTAAATTAGAAGTATGTAATGTTTTTAGTGAAAATGTAGGAAGAAGAATTTTATGGGAAAATTTCAATTTAAATAGAAGGTGTATAAATTTAAACATAAATATTTTATTTATTCCAGTATACAGTAAACCTCTATTAAATCATAGAAAAATAAAGTATATAACTACAATTCATGATATACAAGCTATGCATTATCCACAATACTTTTCTACAATGAAAGTATTGTGGTTAAAATTTGCATGGAAAAGATGTTGTAAAACCTCTCATAAAATAATTGCTATAAGTAACTTCGTAAAACAAGATATAATAGATACTTTTAAGATACAAGAAAAGAAAATACAAGTAATTTATAATCCTATTGTTAAAAATAATACTAACGGAAATTTTAAGGACATTGAGGAAACATTCAAAATAAATAAAAAAAATTATTACTATACAGTGGCGCAATTACTACCCCATAAAAATTTAGAAACTCTTCTTTATGTTATTAAAGAAATAAAGGAGAAAGAAATCAATGTTCCAAATACCTTAGTTATATCTGGAGTTGGTGGTAAAGATGAGGGTAGATTACGTTTAATAATAGAAGAGCTTAACTTGAGCAATAATATTATTATAACTGGTTTTGTAACTAACGAAGAAAGAGATTTATTATACAAAAATGCTGCTGTATTCTTGTTTCCAAGCATATTTGAAGGTTTTGGCATGCCACCTATAGAGGCGATGCAATTAGGAGTACCTGTTTTAACTACTAAATGTAGTAGCATACCAGAGGTTACAGAAGGGAAGGCTAATTATGTAGAGGACCCTTTTGCAGTGGCTCAATGGGTGAAAAAAATAATAGAGATAGTAAAAGAAGGAGACAGTACAAACTATAGTTTTCAAAATTACTATTTAGAAAACGTGACAAAAAAGTATTTGCAGTGTTTTCATGAGGTTAGTAGCTATGATTAAGAATATGGTAAAAGTATTTTTTAGCAATGTAAGTAGTTTAATTATAAGCTTTATAACAAGCATAATAATAGCTAGGATATTGGGACCAGAAGGGAATGGACAATTAGGAGTTATTATATTAATTCCAAGCACATTATATGTTATAATTTCGGGACAATATTTTGGGGATAGTCAGTATTTCACAAAAAAGAGTATATATTCTAAGGAAGAAATGATATCCTCATCTCTTATTATTTATGGGTTTTTATGTGCTATTCAGATGTTATTGGTAACAGGATATCATATGATTTCTTATGTACCCAATTATATATATATAATACTTATGATAGTAGTATTAAATTTAAACTTATTTATAATGCCATTTTTAATTGCAATAGATGAGATTAAAGCCAAAAATATTTTAACAGTAATGTCGTCTATTCTTAATGCGTTACAAGTAATAATTTTAGTAATTCTATTAAATAATACGGTTAATGTTAAACAGATTGCTATGACACAGATAATAACTTTTGCAGTAGCAGATGCGGTAGGGATGTATATAATATTTTCTAATAAAAAAGGAAAACTTGATTTTTCTCTAAGGAAAAACTTTAATATAATAAAATCTGTATTTGGATTTGTAAAAAGTTGTTACATATCGAATGTAGCTAATTTTTTGAATTTCAGAATAGATCAGTGGTTCATATTAGGTTTTGGAGGAAATGCATCCTTGGGATTATATTCTGTGGCAGTAAATATGGCAGAAAAACTATGGATTATACCTGACTCTATAGCAGCTATTTTATATCCAGGAATAGCTGCTATGGATAATCACAAAAAAGTAATAAAAAGCATAAATAAGATTATTTTTTGGGGCAGTGTAGCAGGATTACTTGGCTGGGGATTAATATTTTTAATTTTAGATAAATTAATTATACTGATATATAAAAGTGAATATTTACAAGTATCACAAGTTATAAAAATTCTATTTCCGGGGATAATTATGTTTTCAATAGGTAAAATTGTAACATGCTTTTTATCGGGGGTAGGAAGACCCGATTTAAGAGTAAAGCCTTCGGTAATAGGGACAGTATCAAATTTAATTTTAAATATATTCTTTGTTCGTAAATATGGAATTGTTGGAGCTGCTTTTTCAACCACCATTAGCTATACAATATACGGAGTTTGGACTACTTTAGTTTATTTTAAGATATCAAAGGAGTACGCTTAACTAAAAAAGTACTATTATATAATGAGAGAGATTTTTCTAATGAAATAAATCATAAAAATATGATGAGAATTAACTGTAAATAGTATTTTATATAACATAAAGCTGATATATAATGGTATAATATCTTCAGATAATATTAATTTCACAAATTACTTTAGGATTTGTGCAGAAGGAGGTAAAGCAATGCTAGAACCCAAAGTAGAGTATTCAAATTTGAGTATAAATGTAAAAGAAGAAAAAATTGTATATAAAATCTTAAAAAGGACTATTGATATAATAGGTTCTCTTTTAGGATTAATAATACTTTCACCAATATTTTTGATTCTATCAATAGTAGTTAAGGCGGATTCTCCAGGTCCCATATTTTTTGCACATAAAAGACTTGGGTATAATGGGAATTTAATAAGAATATATAAATTTAGAACCATGGTAATAAATGCAGAGGAATTGTTAAACAACTTATCTCCAGAGCAAAAGGAAGAGTTTGCAAAGAACTTTAAATTAGAGAGTGATCCTAGAATAACAAAAGTAGGTAATTTTCTTAGAAAATCAAGCTTGGACGAGCTTCCACAGCTCTTGAATATTTTAAAAGGTGAGCTAAGCATAGTGGGACCTAGACCAATTGTAGAAAAAGAATTAAAAAACTACGGTATATATGGTGAGAAGCTGCTTAGTGTAAAACCAGGACTTACAGGAAACTGGCAAGCTAATGGTAGAAGTGACACAACCTATGAAGAGAGAGTAGAAATGGATATGCAGTATATAGATAATAGAAGTATATTTATGGATATAAAAATTATATTCAAAACTTTTAGTGCTGTAATAAAAAAGCAAGGGGCAAGGTAAAATGAAAAAATATGATTATGTGATAGTTGGAGCAGGGCTTTATGGGTCAGTATTTGCCCATGAAGCTAAAAAAAGAGGAAAAAAATGCTTGGTTATTGATAAAAGAAACCATATAGGTGGGAACGTATATTGTGAAAATAAAGATGGAATTAATATACACACATATGGAGCACATATTTTTCATACCAGTGATGACGAGATATGGGAATATGTAAATAATTTTGTTACATTTAACAGATTTACTAATTCACCTATAGCCAACTATAAGGGAGAGTTATATAATCTACCCTTTAATATGAATACTTTTAATAAGCTTTGGGGAGTAATAACTCCAGAGGAAGCAAAAGAAAAGATAGAAGGACAAAAACAAGTATTAGGAGGAAAGACTCCTGAAAACTTAGAAGAACAGGCCATATCCTTAGTAGGAACAGATATATATGAAAAGTTAATTAAGGGATATACAGAAAAACAATGGGGTAGAAAGTGCACAGAGTTGCCATCTTTTATCATAAAACGACTTCCTGTTAGATACACCTATGACAATAACTATTTCAATGATAAATATCAAGGTATTCCTGTAGGTGGATATAATAAACTTATAGAAACATTATTAGAAGGAATAGAAGTTAAGCTAAGCACAGACTTTTTTAAGATTAAAGATGAAATTGTTGCAATTTCAGATAAAATAGTGTTTACGGGAATGATTGATGAATTTTATGATTATAAATTTGGAGTTTTAGAATATAGAACACTAAGGTTTGAAACTGAGTTTAAAGAGACTAATAACTATCAAGGTAATGCGGTGATTAATTATACTGATAGCGAGACACCATACACAAGAATAATCGAACATAAGCATTTTGAATTTGGAACAGGAGAAAATACTTTTATAACTAAAGAATATCCAAAGGAATGGGAAAAAGGGGACGAGCCTTACTACCCAGTATTAGATGAGAAAAATAGTTTAATATATGAAAAGTATAAAGAATTAAGTGAAAAAGAAGAAAAGGTTATTTTTGGAGGAAGACTTGGCCAATATAAATATTATGACATGCATAATGTGATAAAGGCTGCTATAGAACGTATAAAAGAGGAGTTTAAGTAATGGATATAAGGGTGTATGTTGCTACACATAAAAACTATAAAATGCCACTGGAAAAAATGTATATTCCGCTACATGTAGGTAGAGAGGGTAAGAATGATTTAGGATATTTAGGTGACAATACAGGAGATAATATATCTATTAAAAATTCAAATTACTGTGAGTTAACAGGATTATATTGGGTTTATAAAAATATAGATTGTGAATATATAGGATTAAGTCACTACAGAAGATATTTTACAGTTAAACCTTTAGTAAATAGAGTTTTATCCAAAGACGATAAGTTTTCTCTAATCATTAAAGAGGAAGAGGCATTACAGCTACTTAAAGATGCTGATATAGTTTTACCAAGTAAGAGAAATTATTATATTGAAACAGTAGAATCACACTATAAAAATGCCCATCATATAGAGGATTTAAATAAGGTAAGAGAAATAATTAAAGAATATCACAGTGAATATACTGAAAGCTTTAATGAAGTAATGGGTGGGAAAAAGCTTTATTTATATAATATGTTCATTATGAAAAAAAAGGATTTTGATGAGTATTGCAAATGGCTCTTTGATATTTTATTTAAGTTAGAAAGTCAAATAGATATAAGTAACTATGATAACTATCAAAGTAGAATTTTTGGATTTTTAAGCGAAAGACTATTTAATGTATGGATAAAAAAACATAACCTAAAAATCAAAGAAATTCCTGTTATAAATATGGAAGGAATAAATTGGTGGAATAAGGGTATAAACTTTTTGAAAAGGAAGTTTATTAAATAACAGTTAATGTTAAAGAGGAGAGACATACAGTGAGAAAATTAATATTTATATTCTCTAGTCTTATATATAAACTTTTTTCTTTGATCCCAATAAAAAAAGATAGAATAATAATGGAATGTGATTACGGAAAAGGATTTTATGGAAATCTATTATATATATATAAGGAGATTGAAAAAAGAAATCTCACAGTTGAGATTATAATTCCTTTGAATAAAGGGATAACTATAGATGTTAACAATGTAAAGGTAGTTAAAACTAGAACACCATTACATTTGTATTACCTTGCTACATCTAAATATTGGATAACCAATAATCATTATTATCACTTTTTAAAAAAGCGAAGTGGTACCATTATGATTAATACATGGCATGCAATGGGAGCTTTTAAGAGATTTGGTATAGATTCTGCTAAAAGCGAAGAAGAAATAAATAGATTTGAAAGAGATAGTAAAAATATCGATTACCTTTTAGTTAGTTCATCAGAACTAAGAAGTATTTATTCTAAAGCATTAAATGTAGAGGAAAATAAAATATTATCTATGGGAATTCCAAGAACTGATGTTTTGATTAATGAAGAAGAGATAGAAAAAGCAAGGATTAGATTTTATAATAAATATCCTAGCCTTAAGGATAAAAAGCTTATATTATATGCTCCAACCTTTAGGGATGATGAAAAGGAATATTTTAATATGCAGTTAAATCTAAAATTATTAAAAAACAACTTTGGAGATAACTATAAATTTATATTTAAATTACACCCAATTATAAGAAATTCCTATGAAATAGATGATGAGGTTAAGGATTTTGTTATAGATATGGGTAAAGAAAACATAAATGATCTAATGATTGTATCTAATTGTTTAATCACTGATTATTCATCAGTGATATTTGAGTATTCCCTACTTAAGAAGCCAATGGCCTTCTTCACCTATGATTTCCATAAATATAAAGAAGAGCTTAGAAATTTTTATTTTCATTTTGAAGATTTTATTCCAGGAGAAATGATGAATACTACTGAAGAGATAGTAACCTTTATTAACAATGCTGCAATGGGTGACTTTGATATAGATAGAATAAATAGTTTCTCAAGTAGATTTTGTGAATATAAAGATGGCGAGGCTTCAAAAAGATTTGTAGATTATTTTTTAAACTTTTAAATTCAATGAATATCTATCATTGATCACTAATAAAGGAGGAAGCTATGAATATAGGATTAATACTTGCAGGAGGAAGTGGCACTAGAATGGGTGGTGATCTTCCAAAGCAGTTTATAGATATATACGGTAAACCATTAATTGTACATACCATAGAGGCTTTTGATATAAATCCCAACATTGATTATATAGCGGTTATATGTAAATCAGACTATAAAGAGGATTTAAATATATGGGTTAGAAAATATGGGCTTACAAAGGTTAAGTGGATAGTAGATGGCGGAGATACAAGACAATCCTCTGTGGAAAATGGACTTAAGGCTATAGAGGAGTTTTGTGGTGGTGATGATATAGTAGTTGTTCACGATGCTGCAAGACCACTTATATCTCAAAGAATAATTGATGAGAACATAGAAGGTGCAAAGGAATATAAAGCTGTAGACACAGTTATTCCAAGTGCAGATACTATTATAAAAACCTTAGATGGAGAATTTATTGAGGAAGTACCCCCAAGACATGAACTTCATTTAGGTCAAACACCTCAGAGCTTTGAATATGCCCTAATAAAGAAGGCACATGATCATGCTAAAGAAAATAATATTAACACAGCTACAGATGACTGTCAGCTAATTCTTAAGTTAGGAGAAAAGGTTCATTTAGTTAAGGGAGATAAACTTAACTTTAAGGTTACAACCTTTGAAGATTTGTTAATATTAAAATCTGTAATAAAGCTAGGAAAGTTAGAAGTTAAATAGTTAAATAGTTGAATAGTTAAACAGTAAAATTGTTAAATATGTGAGTAGTTAAATAGTTATATAGCTAAAAAGCTAAATTATTAAATATAGATATAGGCTTTAGGTGGTGATAAGTGTGTTAAGTAAAGGGTTTAAAATAGTTTCTCCCAATACCTTTGAAATATATTATGAAGATGTAAATATAAAAGCCAATGAAGCCCTTGTGAAGATAGATATGGCAGCTATTTGCAAGGCAGACTTAAGATATTTTTTAGGTTTGAGATCAGAAAGAATATTAGGTCTTAAGTATCCTATGAGACTTTTACATGAGGCTGTGGGAACAATTATTAAAGATCCTACAAATACATTTGAAATTGGAGATACTGTGGTTTTAGTTCCAAACATAACTGACTGTAGTATTAATGGGGGAGAAGGTAATTGCAATTTATATAAAAATGTAGCAATATGCCCTCTTAAAGATAATAACTTAGGAGAAAATTATTGTCCTAAGGCAAAGTTTGCCTCTAGTAATATAGATGGTTTCTCTTGTGAGTATATATCATTTCCTATATCTAATATAGTGAAAGTTGGACATAAGGTTTCCAAGGAAGTGGCAGTATTTTCAGAACTTACTTCTGTTGCTATGGCAGCTATGAGAAGGGTTAGAGATTTAAATAGTAAAACCATAGCCCTATGGGGAGATGGAATTGTGGGATATATTCTAGCTTCTGTTTTAAAGAGTAAAACTAATAGTAAAATTATAGTTATAGGAAAGCATGAAGAAAAGTTAAAAAAATTTCCTGTTGATAATTATTATTTAGTAGGGCAGTCATCTCTAAAAGAGTTAAATATGGACATAGCCTTTGAATGTGTTGGAGGAATTGGTTCACAAGGAGCAATAAATGAAATTATAGATTCCATAGCTATTGGTGGAGAAATAGTTTTAACAGGAGTTTCAGAAGAAAATATAGAAATCAATACTAGAAAAATACTAGAAAAAGGTCTAAGACTCACTGGAACTACAAGAAGTTCTATAGAGGATTTTCAGGAATCTGTAAAGCTGATGGAAAATCTTAATTACTCAAATTCTATAGAACAGTTAATAAATGGCGTGAAAGTAATAAATAACATTAGCGATTATTATGTAGTTTTTGAAGAAGAAGTAAAAAATAAATCTTTGGGAAAAACTATAATGAAGTTTTCAATATAGAAGGGAAAGAATATGAACACTAAGATTTCAGTAATAATACCAATTTATAATGTGGGAAGTTATATAAAGAAAACTATAGAATCTCTTGCAGTGCAGAGTTTCAAAGATTTTGAAGTAATAGTTATAAATGATGGTTCCACTGATAATTGTAATATTATATGTGAAGAAGAACTTATAAAGTATAATTTGACTTACACCATTATAAATAAAAAAAATCAAGGGGTAAGCAACGCAAGAAACCAAGGCATATCTCTAGCTAAGGGAAAATACTTATATTTTTTAGATGGTGATGACTATATTGAAAAGCAATGTCTTGAGAAGTTCTACAATTATGCTGAAAAAGAAGGTACATATATAGTATTTTGCGGCTATACACATCTAAGTGCTGATAATAATTATAGTGTTATCTCAAAGGTTCATAAATACATAGATTCCATATTAGAAGGAAAAGATGCTGCTGCAAGAATGCTTAGAAATGAATTTTGGATTAGTGCAATATCAGGATTTTATTTAAGAAGCTTTATAATAGAGGAAGCCTTGAAGTTTCCAACAGATATAAAATTTGGGGAGGATACTGTCTTTATAATTAAAGCTCTTACAAGAGCAGAGTCCGTAGGCTGTGTTAAGGAACCTTTAGTGAATTATGTAAGAAGAGGAACTTCTGTAACGAAGACACCAAGTACAGCCTATTATAATCTCCATGATTCAGATGTGAAAATTTTAGAGTATAACAAAGAAGTTTGTAAGGATAAAAATATTAAAAACGCTCTATTGAACTACCATATACCAAGAAATATAATAAGAATTTTTTCTACTATGGCAAAGGGTGGAGCAGATAAAAAAGAGTTATATGAGTTTATAATGAGGGAAGATGTACGAAATTTTTTAAAAGGGTTTAATCCTAAAAGTAAGAAATTTAAAGTGGCTTCCCTTATGATTTTGAGATTTCCTAAGATAGCCTATAAGGTTTTTAATATCTATGGAAGAATGGGTAAAATACAATGAGATTAAAGTATGCAAAACGTAATGTAATATATGGTACCATAACATATGTGGTTTTAATGCTTCTAACATTCATAAATAGAAGGATATTTATAAATATGTTAGGACAAGATATGGCAGGACTCCAAGGATTGCTTCAAAATGTACTAAGTTTCTTGAACTTGGTAGAATCTGGAGTTGGCATGGCCATAATGTTCTCATTATATAAACCCTTTGCAGAAGATGATAGGGTTCAGATAAAGAGTACAGTAAATTTATACTCTAAGATTTACAAGGTATCTGGAACTATAGTGTTAATAGCAGGAATTGTACTTTCAGGTGCTTTGGGTATTTTTGTTAAAAATCAAATACCTATAGACTATGTAAGGATATGTTTTATTCTTTATGTTATAGATACTACATTAACATATTATTTTTCTTATAAAACATGTATGCTATATGCAAGCCAAAAGGGATATATAATATCAATTTGTGATTTTGCATTTAAAGCTGTAAGAGGCATAGTCCAGATATTTATGTTGTTTATATTTAAATCATTTTTACTTTATATAGCAATACAGATTTTAACTAATGTAGGATACTTAATAACTATAAACTATATGGTTAAAAAGAAGTTTCCTTGGTTTAAGGAAACAGAAGTTTCAGAAGTTAAAGAGAAGAATAATATAATAAAAAATATAAAAGCATTATTTATTCATAAGGTGGGAGCCTTTGTAGTTTTTGGAACTGATAACATGCTAATATCATACTATTTGAATTTAAAAATAGTTGCAATGTATACAAACTACCAAATGGTAATATCATTTTGTCAAAATTTTATTAATAAGATTTTTGAAGGACTTACAGCTAGCATAGGAAATCTTCTTACAGAAGGAGATTCTGAAAAATCCTTTGGGATATTTAAAAAGTTGATGTTTGTGAATTTTTGGATTTCGTCTATGGCAACAATTTCTCTTTATAATGCCTTTGATAAATTTGTTACTATATGGATTGGAAAAGAATACATTTTAGACAATATGGTGGTAATAGTTCTCCTAGCAAACTTTTATATAACTACAATGAGAATGTGTATAGATAAGTTTAAAGAAAGTGGAGGTCTATATTATGAGGATAGATATGCTCCTATTTTTGAAGTTATTATAAACTTAGTTTTTTCAATTATGTTAGTTAAAAAATTTGGCCTTGTAGGTGTATTTGTAGGAACATTGATAAGTAACTTATCTGTAGTATTCTGGGTTAAGCCTAAAGTGGTATTTAATAAGGTATTTAAAAGAAGTTTAAGTCAATATATTGTAAGGTACATTGGGTATTTAGGTATTGGAGTTATACCCTTTTTATTAACTAGAATTATAGGAAGCTTTATAAATGTTGAAAATATAATTTTTTCATTTTTAATAGAGGTTGTATTAAATGTAGTAGTAATAAATCTAACTTATTTGGTAATTTTCTATAGAAGTGAGGAGTTTTTATATTATAAAGGGTTAGTGATTAAGAAACTAAAAAGGCGTTAGAAAGACTATTCAGTATAGAATGTTTGAGGTGGTAGAAATAAATATGATGAAATTAAATAGAGATAAAGATAAAATTATAAATATTTGTAACAGTAATTGGTTCAAATACGGATTAGTATTTCTTACAATGCTTTTGAGTTCTTCCATAGAATTAGTTACAGATATAGAAATTATAAATATGGGGAAAAATGCATTTTTCATAATAGTTCCACTTATACTTATTGTATTAATGATAAAGAATAAGCAGATCAACAAGGATATAAATATAACTTTCTTATTATTATGTGTTTTTAGTTTTATATCTGTAATTTGGAGTATTTCCCCTAAAGATACTATAAAAGGTTCCATATTACTTGTGGGTACTACAATTTTAGCCATGTATATAAGCAAAAATTATGAAAAAGAAGAAATAATGAAAAGTTTATTAATATGGTTTTTTGCTTTAGTAGTAATAAATCTAGTTCTCGTAATATTTAAATCTGATATTATCTATCAGATAGAAGAAACTAGATATAACAATGCAATTAAGGGTATATTTAAACATAGAAATACATTGGGATTATATATGTCTATGGCTATTGGTGTAGGATTATGGTTTATATTGCAAAACAAAGAGAAGGTAAATAAATATATACCTATAGCTACTGTTATAGGTGGAGGGATTCTTTTATATTTAAGCAAAAGTATGACTTCATTACTATTAGGTATTTTAATTATATTTCTTATATATTTCACCAGATATAAAAAGTTTAATACAATTTTATGTTATAGTATTATTCCTTTAATGATAATAGGGGTTTTAGTATTGGTTTTTACACCAAATTGGTTCAAAGAAATATTGGAGAGCCTTGGTAGAAATTCTACATTAACTGGCAGAAGTGTAATTTGGGCAGGTGTTATAGCAGCTATAGTATATAAACCACTTTTAGGGTATGGTTTTGGGGCATTTTGGACTGTAAACCCACATTCCGTATTATTTGTTTTATCAGAATATAAATATGAGCTTCCTGTAAACTCCCATAATGGTTATTTGGATTTATTAATAGAATTTGGAGTAGTGGGAGTAATAGCTATAATTATTTGGATTGCTTACATGGTAAAAAAACTAAAAGAAACCACAAAAGTTAATCTAAATAAAAATAATAAGTATATAGGATATATAATGTCTTACTTTATATTTATATTAGTATTTAATTTAGTTGAAAGCTCCCTTATGAAGCCATGCAACTCTTCCTATATATTACTTGTAGTTTTTACAAATATGCTTTCAAGAATATCCAAAGAAAGTATCTAATTTTAAAATAGATTAAAGGAGCGTTTATTATGAAGGGAATTGTACTTGCTGGAGGTTCAGGAACAAGACTATATCCTGTTACAAAGGCTATGTCAAAGCAAATGGTACCAATATACGATAAACCTATGATTTATTATCCAATGTCAGTACTTATGTTATCAGGAATTAGAGAAATTTTAATAATATCCACTAAAAGAGATTTGGAAACCTTTAAAGAGCTTTTTGGTGATGGAAGTGAATTAGGGCTTGATATAAGCTATGAAGTTCAAGAAGCTCCTAATGGACTAGCAGAGGCATTTATCATTGGAGAGGATTTTATAGGAGAAGACAATGTAGCTCTTATTTTAGGGGATAATATATTTTGGGGACAAAGTTTTGATAAACATTTAAAGGCAGGAGCTGAAATAGAAAAAGGAGCTCTTATATATGGATATTATGTTCAAAATCCAAGGGAATTTGGAGTAGTAGAATTCGATGAAAACAATAGGGTTTTATCTTTAGAAGAAAAACCAGAAAAACCAAAATCTAAATATGCAGTACCAGGATTATATTTTTATGACAACTCTGTAATTGAAAAGGCAAAATCTTTAAAGCCATCCAAAAGAGGGGAACTAGAAATAACTGATTTAAACAAACTGTATATGAAAGAAAATACACTAAAGGTAGATTTATTAGGAAGAGGAATGGCTTGGTTAGATACAGGTACCCATAGCTCTATGCTTAAAGCGTCAAATTTTGTAGAAGCAGTTCAAAGTACTCAAGGTACATATATAGCAAGTCTAGAAGAAATTGCATTTCGAAAAGGTTGGATAAATAAAGAACAACTAAGAAAACTAGCGGAGCCACTAATAAAGAGTGATTATGGAAAATATCTTATTGAAATTTCAGAAGAGTAAGTATAGAAAATTGTGAGGGAAAGATTATGAGTAATTTCATATTTGAAAAAACATCTATTGAAGATCTATATATAGTAAAGCCAAAGGTATTTCATGATAATAGAGGATATTTTATGGAAACCTATAGTAAAAAGGCGTTCTTTGAAAATGGACTAACAATGGAATTTGTACAAGATAATGAATCTTTTTCAACAAAGGGAGTATTAAGAGGGCTTCATTTTCAAACAAAACATTCTCAAGGAAAACTAGTAAGAGTTATTCATGGAGAAATCTTTGATGTGGCTGTAGACCTTAGAAAGGATTCACCAACCTATTTAAAGTGGGAAGGGGTATATCTCTCAGGAGAAAATAAAACTCAATTTTATATTCCGGAGGGCTTTGCCCATGGATTTTTAGTTTTATCCAATGAGGTAACCTTTAACTATAAATGTTCAGATTTTTATCATCCAGAATATGATAGTGGCATTCGTTGGAATGATGAAACTATTGGGATAAAGTGGCCACTGGATAAAATAGAAGAAGTAATTCTTTCAGATAAAGATAAAGAGCAGCAATTTGTATCTGAATTTAATAGCCCTTTTTAGGTGAGAGGAGAAGGAAAATGAAAACATACTTAGTTACTGGAGGAGCAGGTTTTATAGGCTCAAACTTTATAATATATATGTTAAAAAATTTCAAGGATATAAAAATAATAAACCTGGATAGTTTAACCTACGCTGGAAACCTAAATAATCTTAAAGAGATAGAAAGTGATGTAAACTATCATTTTGTTCATGGGGATATAAGGGATAATTTCCTGGTAAATAAAATATTTGAGGATTTTAAAGTAGATTATGTCGTAAACTTTGCAGCTGAAAGTCATGTAGACAGAAGTATTGAAGACCCTGAAACCTTTGTAAAAACAAATGTACTGGGAACCTTAAATCTTCTAAACTGTGCTAAAAAAGCTTGGTATGTAGATGGAAAATGGAAAGAAGGAAAGAGATTTCACCAAGTTGGAACAGATGAAGTATATGGATCATTAGGAGAAACAGGTTATTTTACAGAAAGCACTAGCTTAGATCCTCATAGTCCATATTCTGCAAGTAAAGCTTCATCAGATTTAATGGTAAAGGCTTACTTTGATACTTTTCAGATGCCTATAACTATTACAAGATGTTCTAATAATTATGGGCCTTTTCAATTCCCAGAAAAATTAATACCATTACTTATTAATAATGCAATAAATCATAAAGCACTACCTATATATGGAGATGGTCTTAATGTAAGGGATTGGCTTTATGTAGAAGATCATTGCAAAGCTATTGATATGGTGATTAATAATGGAACTATAGGTGAAGTTTACAATGTAGGTGGACATAATGAAAGAAAAAATATTGAGATAGTAAAAGAAGTTATAGAATATTTAAATAGAGAGTATGATAACACTATAACAGAAGAGCTAATCACCTATGTAGAAGATAGAAAAGGTCACGATAGAAGATATGGTATAGATCCTAGTAAAATTAAAGATGAATTGGGATGGTATCCAGAAACCTCTTTTGAAAAGGGAATAATTAAAACTATAAAGTGGTATTTAAAAAATAAACAGTGGATGGAAGAGATAACATCTGGAGAATATGAAAATTACTACAACAAAATGTATAATAAATAGGAGAGCAATTAAGTTATGAGAAGACTTTACTTAATTATTAGAGCCATACCTAAAACCATATATTTCAACTTTAAATATTTACCTTTTAAAAAAGCTATAAAATTACCTATAATTGTATCTCATAGAGTGTGGTTAATGAAGTCACGAGGTAATGTAA
This sequence comes from Clostridium sulfidigenes, assembly GCF_000732635.1. Taxonomy (GTDB): domain Bacteria; phylum Bacillota; class Clostridia; order Clostridiales; family Clostridiaceae; genus Clostridium_J; species Clostridium_J sulfidigenes. Next base: position 82,583 of record NZ_JPMD01000010.1, read on the forward strand.
ATATTAATAGTAATGTTATAAAACCGGCAATGATTAAGCTTGGATTTGGAGAAGTTGGAATTTTTGATTCCATGAGATCAAGAAGTGTTTGGAATGTTTCTGGAACAGTAAATTTTAGTGGGACTGCCACACTAGGACATGGAATTAAAGTTTCTGTTGAAGATGAAGGGAAATTAAATATAGGTAATAATTTAATAGTAACAGCAGAGTCATCTATAATTTGCAGAAGAGAAATATCTTTAGGTGAAAATGTTATGATTTCTTGGCAAGCTCAAATAATGGATAGTGATTTACATCCTATTATAAATAGTGAAAATATAGTAATAAATAAAGATGAGCCTATAGATATTGGAGATAATAGTTGGATTGGTTCAAGAGTAATTCTTTTAAAAGGGGTAAAACTTCCTAAAGGAACTATAGTAGCTGCAGGAAGCACCCTTAATAAAGGAGCTTTAAAAAGCATAAAGGAAAAAGAGAATAGCTTAATTGGAGGAGAACCAATTAGAATCTTAAAAGAGAATGTTACATTTAAAGTGTAGTTGGAAAGTATATTAGGAGGTATTTATGTACGAAGTATTGGCAATTATTCAAATTTTAATTCTGGTAGCCTTTGTAGTTAATTTTGGGAGAAAACAAGGGATATCATTTCTTGTAGATCAAGGGAAAGTAATGTTTATTTTATGGATAACAGCATTAATTTTGTATAATTTAAAGATAAGCACTCTTTATAATCCTAATATTCAGATAAATATAGTTGTGGGAGCAATCCTAATAACCTTTTTTATACTATCTAAAAAAATATCAGTTGGAGAAGATGATATTAAATTAGTATTTAATAATTTCACAGATAGAAAACAATATAAGATATACTCAAGAATAGCAGATTTAATATTCATAATAGCGTCACTAGTATTTATATATAATGCATATAAGTATGGACTAGAGATTCTTGAAGCAAACAAGGTTGATAAACAACAAGTTGATCATTATGCAGCATATATAATTTATATGCTTGTGTTAGTTTCTGAAATAAAATACATACTGTTTAGAAGGTTTAAAAATATAAAAGATTTCCTAGTATTATTTGGATCTATATTAATACTATTCTTAACACTAAATAGAGGTCCAATTACATTTTTATTTATAACTATAGGAATTTATGAAGTATTTAATTTTATAAATATAAAGTCTAAATTAACTAAGAAACAAAGAGGGGTAACATATGGATTACTAGGATCTTTAGTAGCAGTATTTATATGGTTCTTTGGATACATCGGAAATATAAGAATGGAATATGCCTTTGAAAAAGTATATAAAACAAATCTTTGGAAGCATTATGGAGTTAATGAAATGATACCTTCAGGATTGGTATGGATATTTTTATATCTTACAAGTCCCCTTGAAAATGTAGCATTTTCTTTGGAAAATCAGGTGGTGAACCTAACATATTTCAACAATTTACTCTATCCCTTTATTAAATTTGGAGCAACTATATTAGGAAAAGGTGAAGAATATAAGGCATGGATGCTTACAAGGGCTACTTATATACCACATCTTGAGAAAGTGTCAGGGTTAAATGCAGCGTCATTTATACCAGATGCATTTCAGGACTTTGGAGTATTTGGATTTTTAGTATACTTAGCAATATATTTATTAATAGCCTATGTTTCTATTAAAGTTATAAAAAGTAAAAGAGAAATTACATCTATAACAAAAATACTTATATATACAAATACCTTAAGTTTATTATTATGGAGTGTGTTTACAAATTCATTTAGAATATCTATACTAATTATAAATATAATGTTATTACTATGTATTGAATTTGGTTATAAGAAATGGACACAATGGAGGATAAAATGAATATAATTAAAAACTTTTTTGGAAACTATAGTAGGAAAGAAGTAAAGAAATTAGGAATTATTGCAGATAAGATTATGGCTTTAGATGAATCAATGACAAAGCTTACAGACCAAGAGCTAAAAGAAAAAACTGAAGAGTTTAAAGAAAGATTATCTAAGGGAGAAACCTTAGATAATCTTTTGGTAGAAGCCTTTGCTGTAGTTAGAGAGGCTTCTTATAGAGTTTTAAACATGAAACACTATAGAGAGCAATTAATAGGAGGAATAGTCCTTCACCAAGGAAGAATTGCAGAGATGAAAACTGGTGAAGGTAAAACTTTAGTAGCAACCTGTCCTGCATATTTAAATGGTCTTTCAGGAGATGGGGTTCATATAGTCACAGTTAATGACTATCTAGCAGAAAGAGACTGTGAAGAAATGGGACAAGTATATAGATTTTTAGGTTTAGCAACGGGAGTTATCCTTCAACCTATGAAACCTGATGAAAGAAGAGAAGCTTATAATTGTGATATAACCTATGGGACTAACAGTGAATATGGATTTGACTATTTAAGAGATAATATGGTTATTGATCCAAGTGAGAGAGTGCAAAGAAAGTTAAACTTTGCTTTAATTGATGAGGTAGATTCTATATTTATTGATGAAGCAAGAACTCCTCTTATAATTTCAGGACAAGGAAAGAGTTCCACTCAAATATATAAGGTGGCAGATATCTTTGCAAAGGGATTAAAAAAGGATGAAGATTATGAAATAGATGAAAAGGTAAAAGCAATAATCTTAACAGATGAGGGCGTTGAAAAAGCTGAAAAGTATTATGGCATTGAAAACTTCTCTGATGAAAAAAACATGGATATTCAGCATCATACTATGACGGCACTTAGAGCCAATTATGTAATGAGTCTTGGTATTGACTACATTATCAGAGATGGAGAAGTAATGATTGTAGATCAATACACAGGCAGAGTTATGGAAGGTAGACGTTTTAGTGAAGGTCTACATCAAGCCATAGAAGCTAAGGAAAAAGTTAAAATCAAAGAAGAAAATGACACCCTTGCTACAATTACATATCAGAATTATTTCAAACTCTACAAAAAATTATCTGGTATGTCGGGAACTGTAGATACAGAATCATCAGAATTTCAAGAAATATATAAATTAGATGTGGTAGTTATTCCAACTCACAGACCTATTCAAAGAATAGATAGAGAAGACAGGATATTTAAAACAGAATATGAGAAATTTAAAAGAGTTGTAGAGGATATAGAAGAAACTCATAAAAATGGACAACCAATATTAGTAGGTACATCTAGCATTGATAACTCAGAAATACTTTCCTTTATGTTAAAAAAGAAAGGTATACCGCATGAGGTTTTAAATGCTAAAGAGCATGCCCGTGAAGCGGAAATAATAAAAAATGCAGGACAAAAAGGAGCTATAACCATAGCTACAAATATGGCTGGTAGAGGTACGGATATAAAACTTGCAGAAGGTGTAGAAAAACTAGGAGGTCTTAAGGTTATAGGAACTGAAAGACATATGTCTAGAAGAATAGATAACCAACTTAGAGGTCGTTCAGGAAGACAAGGAGATAATGGAGAATCAGTATTTTATGTATCCTTAGAAGATGAGATAGTAAAAAGATTTGGAAAAGAAAGACTTGAAAGAATAGAAAAAAACACCAAGTTTTTAGAAACTGAAGAAATAAACAATAAAAAAATAAATGAGCTTATTGAAGTATCACAGTCAGTAGCAGAATCCTTTAACTTTGAAGCTAGAAAAAATGTAGTTAAGTATGATGATGTACTAAACAAACAAAGGGAAATACTATATAAGCAAAGAAATGAAGTAGTTGAAAAAGAAAATGTTGAAGATGAAATAAAGGCCATGATGAAAAATGTCATTGAAAAAGAAGCAGAAAATATACTTATAGATGCAGATAATGATAATTTTGAAGAAAAACTAATGAACCTAATGAGTATTATGAAAGATTTATTAGGAAATGCAGAAATAAATTCAGATAGCTTTAAGGATCTAAGCAATGAAAAAATATTATCAGAATTATCTAAAGTAGCAATAGATATTTACGATAATAAAAAAGAGACTATAGGAGAAGAATTTGTAGCAGTGCAAAAAAGGATACTATTAAAAACTGTCGATTCAACATGGATAGACAACATAGAAACCCTTACAAACCTAAGGAAATATGTATCTCTTCAAAGTTACAATCAAAAGGATCCTATTGTTGGGTATACTAGTGAAGCTAGTGAAATCTTTAATGTAATGATGTATAATCTTCAAAAAAATGTAGTAAGGTATATAATGAATATTAAAATCAATACATATATTTAACTACATACAAAGGAGATATCAATGGATAAGAAGGTTACAATAATACTTTTAAACTATTGTGGAACAGAGGATACCTTAAATTGCATTAAAAGTTTAGAACAAATAGAATACAATAACTATGAAATTCTGGTGGTGGATAACGCATCGCCAGATAATTCCTATAAAACTTTGAAAGAAGAATTAAAAGATACTCCACATATATTATTAAAATCTCCTTGTAATGATGGTTTTGCAAAGGGAAATAATATAGGAATAGAATATGCCATGAAAAAAGGAACTGATTATATACTTTTACTTAATAATGATACCTTAGTAGATAAAGATTTTCTTAAAGAACTAGTAAAGTGTTATGAAAATCATACTAACCCTGGTATTGTTGGCTCTAAGATTTTGTATGAGGGTAATAGAGATCACATTTGGTATGGTGGTGGAGATATAGATTTTAAAAAGTTCTATGGGTACCATTTAGGCGAAGGACACAAGGATGAAGGTCAGTATAATAAAGAACGCCCTATAAATTTCATCACAGGATGCGTAATGCTTATAGGAAAAGAAGTAATAGATAAAATAGGTGGACTTCCAGAAGAATATTTTATGTATTTTGAAGATGTAGACTATTGCATAAAAGCAAAAGAAGCAGGTTATGAGTTATATTACTGTCCTAAATCAATAGTATATCATAAAGTAAGCGCTTCTTCAGGTGGTGAGGAATCTACCTTTGGAATAAAGTGGGGAACTAGAAATAGAATTATATTTATGAATAAATTTAAATATAAAGTTTCAAAGAAAAAATATTTAAAATCTAAGATGTATTTTTATTCAACTAGAATAATAAAACTTTTACAATTTTCTATTAAGAGAGAATTCGACAAGAGCAAAGCTTTAAAAGAAGGAATAAAAATGGGGCGAGCCGTTACAAATACTAAATAATATGCAAAATGTTAAATTATATTAAAAATTAAATATAAATGATTTAAATACAAAATATATTAATATTTTGTATTTTTTTATAAAAAAGAGGATTTTTAAAATTGGTATAGAATATTATATAAATGGATATTTATTTATTGATTAGAATAATATAAAATAATTTAGAAAAAAATGAATAAATTGTTGATATATTAATTTGTGTTGTGTAGTATAATATCTTTTATGAGTAAAAATGGCAATTATAATAAAT
>NZ_JPMD01000011.1 GCF_000732635.1 Clostridium sulfidigenes
TTTGAATTTTCTACTGGTATTAACCCTTTTATTAAAAATTCATCTTCAACAATAATGTAGTTATCAAAGGTTGCTCTCATAGTTTCTAAGTCCCAAATAGCTTTACCAAAAACATTTTGTGGAATCCTTAGTTCAAACTCATGCAGAGGTTCCAACAAGTAAGTTTTAGCTTCATATAATGCTTCCATAAATACCATAGGAGTTACATTTCTAAAGTCCGCTGGAGTGCTAACTGGACTAGAAAACTCTCCACATGTGAGTGTAACTTTTATATCAGTAACTTCCCAACCAAACAGACCCTGTTTGCTTGTCTTAACAACTGCTTCCTCAATGGCATTTTGAAAAGATTTTGGTAATGATCCTACTGAAACAGTGGAAATATATTTTAATCCCTCGCCTCTACCTGCAGGTTCTATTTTTAAACCTACTGTTGCCCAGAAAGGATTTAATTCTTCCTGCATACGCATTATCGCTGTACCAATATTTTTAGGAGTTTCTTTATAAATAGTCTGGATATTTGAAAACTCTACCTTAATTCCATAGAAATCATCTAATATAGAACTTAGTATTTCCATTTGAACTTCACCAAATAAGTTAATATAAATCTCTTTATCTCCATCATCCATACCTAATTCTAATAGTGGATCTTCTTCTGTGAGGAAGGTTAATGCCTTAAATAGCTCTCTATTTTCTTCTTTGTTAACAGCAGATATATTCGTTTTTAATGTTGGTTTAACTATAGATATATTTTTAGTTCTATCATTTGCAATTCCAATAACATCTCCAACCTGAAAATTTGTGAGCCCATATAAAATACCTATATCTCCTGCTTCTATACTAGATGTTTCAACAAGTTTACCATTTTCTAAGCCACTAATTTTATTCACTTTTTCTATCATATCTTTATTGGGTACTTCAATTTTATCTCTTACAGATATTTTACCGCCAAATAATCTTACATAAACTTTCTTTTCATTTGTATTTGTTCTTTCAATTTTAAAAACTACTCCAGATAGCCCACCGATGCAATCTTCACTGGCAAATGGTAGATAACTGCAAATTCCATCTAATAAATCTTTGATGCCAAGTCCAACTGATGCGGCGCCAAAAAGCACAGGATATAAACTTCCTTTCCTTGAATAGAGTGAAAGCTTTTCTTGTATTTCTTTTTTATCATATTCTATTCCGTTAATATATTTCTCTAAAAATACTTCATCTATATCTGATAAAACATTAATAACATCATCATTTGTTTCATCTAAATTATTTAGATAGACACCTCTGCTTCCTTCACCATCTACCTTTTGTAATCTGACTATTTTATTAGACATTGTCTTTTTTATTTCTTCAAAAACTTTATTACAATTTGCTCCAACTCTATCTACTTTATTTATAAAAATTATGGTTGGAATTTTTAAAGCCTTTAATGTGTTAAATAATATTCTCGTTTGTGATTGAATACCTTCTACTGCAGATATAACTAATATAGCTCCATCTAAAACACTTAAAGAGCGTTCTACTTCAGAAATAAAATCCGCATGTCCTGGGGTGTCGATAATATTTACTTTAACATTGTTCCAAGTGTAGGATATTGCTGATGATTTTATAGTAATTCCTCTCTTACGTTCAAGCTCCATTGAGTCTGTTTGAGTATTACCTAAGTCTACCATACCAATTGTTTTTATAGCTCCACTGTAGAATAAAAGATTTTCAGTTGTAGTTGTTTTTCCCGCATCAACGTGAGCCACGATTCCTATATTAATTGTTTTCATATGCATCATCTCCCTCTCTAGTGCTCTTAATATCTTCTTTTTCCATCTTCTCAGCTATAACAGTCCTTATATTACAAAAAAGTTTGTTTGTGCGTTGTGATCTCGATATCTTAATCATCCTAATAATCTCCTTAAAAAACAAAAAGCCGCAAATGAACACAGGTTCACTTACAGCCTCATAATTATATGATCTAAATATAAACATAAAATATATGACTTTAATTTAGGCACTATCAAATAAATAATAGATCAGTTTTCTCGCCTATTTACCACGAATACTGCGTCGTTAAAATCCTTGTCTCGTGACAAATATACTTCGAATCTTTGGTCTATTATTTATTTTCACGTGCCTTATACAACTTATTACTAAGTTATATACACTAAAATCTTATATCATATTTATAAATGCAGCAAAAATAGGCATAAAAATACCGTGTTTAGAACACGGCTTTCCTACTTATGCAAATAAGGTGTAACATGCTCATTTTAATACTGATTATTTTAGAAGTACATAAATAAGCATGGTAGTCATTAATATTTCTTAAATTAATTCCACCACTAATAAACCTTGATAACTCAAGATTTTTTAAACGTACTTTCTAAAAACAATCCTTATTCAGTTAGTCTACTTAAAAACTACCTCTTTGCGCATATTTACAACACCTTTTCATTTATATTTTTTTCATGTTTATATTTAAATCTATTTATCTATATTATACATAAATTTAGTATTTTTTCAACAGTTTAACATATTATTTCATACAATTGTTCCTTAATTATATATAAAAAAAGCCATAGATTTCTCTATGACTTTAAATAGAATTAGCTTCAATGCACTAATTAGTATCTTATCATATCTCTAGTAATTTCTTCTAAAGAATAAGAAGGAGAACCTCCTCCCTCTAGATTTGGCTCTCCTCCAATACTTAAATACGTTGTATTGAAAATTATCTGCAATTGAAATTTTAAAAAAACATAAGGGATTGTCTCAAAACCTCTGAATCCAGCATGTTTTAAGATAGTCCCTTTTTATTAAACTAAAAATCAAATCAGCTGACAATTTTATAATAAACTCGTGAAGTGAGAAAATAAACAATAGCATAGAAAATAGCAAAGACAAAAATTGTTCCTGCTGTGCAGATTGCAAACAATGTAACATTAGTGAGATTTAATACTGCAAGAAGCTTCACGATAACCTTGAAGGCAAAGGCAATATGAATAATTGCTGTTACAACTGGAAGGAAGAACACCATAAGCACTTGGTTACCAATTGATTTTTTAATCTCTTCTTTGCTCATGCCAACCTTCTTCATAATTTCAAAGCGCTCCTTATCATCATAACCTTCTGAAATCTGCTTGTAGTATATAATAAGAACAGTAGCCATAATAAAGAGTGCTCCAAGGAATATCCCTAGGAAGAAAAGTCCTCCGTATAGAGAAAAGAAAGATTCTCTGGATTCTTCCAAGCCTTCACAACGTGCATCAATAGATAATTGTTTTATTTTGCTATTAATTTCATTAGTTAAAGCAATTTCCTTTTCCGCATTATCATCAGTATCAAAGGCAAAGTAATAAGATAAATCCTCTATTTTGCTATCAGCCTGAGTGCTGGAAGCATATATTTTTTCAATTGTCTTTTCATCAGGTACGATAATAAAGTAGCCGTTAGCAACTACTGCGGAGGATATTCCATCCACTGTCATGCTATTTATACGTTCTTTGATTTTAAACTCATTGCCTAGAATATTAATGCTGTCTTCAGCTATTTCTCCTCTATAAGTAAAGAGAAGCACTTCATTTTCCTTTAAAGTAATAGATTTATTTTCCAAGTCATTATATTCACTTAGTGGTACAAACTCTAGGAAGCCTAAATTGTTTACGTCCAAATCACTGCCATTATCTGTGAAATAATTCTTATCTTGTATCATAGCTAGAGATGAAGAGCGGTATTTAACTATATTTTTCAAAGTAATATTATCTTTGTCTGCTTGCTCTTTTATAAGATTATTAATCATTTCTGTCTTTTCTTTTGATATATTTTTTGCGCTTATTGAAATATCTCTTGGATATCTTGTTCTAAGCACATCTTCCATACCAATATACAGCGACACTGTTGTAGATAACATCACTAGAACAGTAGTTGAAAGAATACAAATGTTAGCAAGCCCTACTGCATTCTGTTTCATACGATAAATCATGCCAGACACATTTATAAAATGATTGGTCTTATAATAAAACTTCTTATTTTTTCTAAGGATTTTTAAAAGGGCAATACTTCCTGCAGTAAATAAAGCCCAAGTACCTATCATAACAAGAATTGCTGCCAGAAAGAACATATTAAGTGCAGCTAGAGGCGATTCTGTAGTTAAGGCAATATAGTAGCCTGCTCCAAGGCTGAGAATTCCAATTAAAGTAAGAATCCACTTTGTTTTTGGTTCCTTTTCACCAACCTGACCGCCCTTAAGAAGCTCAACAGGTTTTGCAAGATGAATTTGTCTCATATTATTTATAAGAGTTAAGACAAAAATAAAGCCAAAGAGAATAACTGTTTTAACTATGGAGTTAGTTGATATAACAAATCCCATTGTAACCTTAAAGTTTAAAATCTTAAGAAGTACTAAAAACATAAGCTTACTTACTGCAATTCCAGATATCAGTCCCAATATCATGGTTATAATTGCCACCAAGAGGGTTTCCCAAAGCAACAACCTAGCAATATGCTTTTTCTCCATACCTAAAATATTATATAAACCCAGCTCTTTTTTACGCCTCTTTATAAGAAAGCTGTTAGTATAAAAAAGAAAAACCACTGAGAAAAAACCAATAACATAAGTACCTAAATTGAGTATTATTTTAAGTGACCTTCCCCCAGACATACTATTTAGTCCATCATTTACTGATATAAAATGCATGATATAAAACATGGCAATAGTGCTTATACAAGTTAGTATATATGGAAAATATGTCTTTCCATTCTTTTTAATGTTATTTACAGCCAGCTTTTGATAAAACATCTTACTCATTTTTTACACCGCCTGTAGCAATTATAGTAAGTGTATCGGAAATTTTTTGATACATTTCTTCTTGGGACATGGAAGCTCTATATAGCTGATGAAACACCTCTCCATCCTTTATAAAAAGCACGCGACTTGCATGGCTGGCTGCTTTAGTGCTGTGAGTAACCATTATTATAGTTTCTCCTTCTTTATTTATATCATTAAACAGGTGAAGAAGCTCATCACTTGAATGAGAATCCAATGCTCCAGTAGGCTCGTCTGCAAGAATAAGCTGAGGATTAGTAATTAATGCCCTAGCAACGGCAGCTCTCTGCTTTTGACCTCCAGAAACCTCATAAGGATATTTTTGCAAAATATCATCTATTCCAAGTTTCTTTGCAATAGGTTTTAAACGATTATTCATTTCATTAAAGGACTTACCAGATAAAACAAGGGGCAAAAATATATTATCCTGCAAAGAAAAGGTATCAAGAAGATTAAAGTCTTGAAATACAAAGCCTAAATTATCACGACGAAACTTAGAAATTTCCTTTTCCTTAAGATTCATACTGCTTATACCACTAAGCACCACCTCGCCGTTTGAGGGCTTATCTAGAGCTGCAATAATATTTAAAAGGGTAGTCTTACCTGATCCAGACTCCCCCATGATAGCTAAGTACTCACCCTTCTCAACTGAAAAGGACACATCGGATAAAGCCTGAACATGGTTTGTACCAAAACGGCTGGTATATATTTTTTTAAGTTTTTTTACTTCTAATATTGACATAATTTTCTCCTTTCACTCGAAACACTGAATAGTCTGCCTTACTCGTTCCCTTTTAGGAACTTGTTAATCTAGAACACCCATCAAAGTTTATTTAGTAATGTTATATCCTAACTTCTTATCATGTTCAGTATAACAAAAGGAAGAAATGTATGCCTTAACTTTGGCTTACATTTCTTCCTTTAACCTTACACAGTTGTAAGGCTGCATCAAAATCTTATTCTATTTGCACTTCAATTGTTGCCAGATTGATCATTACTTTTGTCCCTTCATCAACCCTGGAGTCTATAGCTATACTGTGAGATAGCTTACTTAAAATCTGCTTACATAAATATAATCCAAGGCCTGTAGACTTTTTATCCCATCGACCATTATAGCCTGTAAAACCTCTTTCACATATACGATTTATGTCTTCTTCCCTTATGCCAATACCCGTATCTTCTATTACAAGAGTCTTTTCACTGAAATTATCCATGTATATTGAAATAGTCCCCTCTTTAGTATACTTCAATGCGTTTGATAGAATCTGCTCAATGACAAATACCAGCCACTTTTCATCCGTTAAAACCTCACAGCTTAATTCTTTAAAATCTAACTTAATTTTCTTTCTTACAAACATCCTTGCATATTTTCGTACTGCCTGCTTTACTATATCATCAAGACTATATTTTTTTAACACAAGGTCAGAAGACATGCTCTCAAGCCTTAGATACTGTAACACAAACTCTACATACTGCTCAATCTTAAAAAGCTCCATGGAAAGCTCTGAGTTTAGCTCACTTTCCGACCACTGAAGAATTAGACCCATCGCTGAAATAGGTATCTTAATTTGATGCGCCCATAAAGTATAGTAGTCTATTAAATTACTTCGACTCATATCTGCGCTATGAGCAATCTGAATATTATTGCTATAGAGGGTAGTAAGCAAATCCTTATAGTCTTTTTCAATTATATCTTTAGGCTCAGGGAGTTTATCAAAGCTTAAGGTAATGCTGCTTTTTAAATCTTGAAGCAATTTATGTCTATTATATAATCCTATAAAATCTATTATAAGGAAGATAACACCTATGCATGCACATAGTACACTAGCATAAACTACTGGCTCTACAGGAAGATTATATAAAGAAAATACAAGTGCAAAGGTGGTACAAAACAATCCTAATAGAATAATTCCTTTAACACGCACTTTGAAATAGGAAATCATAAAATTAAAAACCTCTGTTTTCTTCATATCATTCCACCATATACCCTATACCTTTTTTTGTCGTAATAAAATCAGACAGGCCTGCCTCCTGTAGCTTTTTACGAAGTCTTGTTATATTAACGGTTAAGGTATTGTCATCGATATAGCTGTCAGTTTCCCAAAGCCTTGTCATAATGGTATCCCGAGACACAGCCTTGCCTTTATTTTCGAGAAGAATCTGCAGTATCTTGTTTTCATTCTTCGAAAGCTCAATTTTTCTGTCGTGATAATTTAAGGTAGCATCACTTATATTAAGTATTGAACCTTTATGCTCAAGCAAGTTAGTCTGTCCTGTAAAATCATAGGTTCGACGTAATAAAGCCTGTACCTTTGCAGTCATCACGTTAAGGTCAAAAGGTTTTGCAATAAAATCGTCTCCCCCCATATTCATAGCCATAACTATGTTCATACTATCTGATGCTGATGAAATAAAAATAATAGGAACCTTAGAAACCTTTCTAATCTCACTACACCAATGGTAGCCATTAAAAAATGGCAAGGTAATATCTAAAAGAACAAGCTGCGGACTATAGGAAACAAATGTAGCAAGTACATCCTTAAAATCAGTCACACATTCTGCCTCAAATCCCCAAGACCTTATGTGGTTCTTCACTGTTTTAGCAATTATCAAATCATCTTCTACTATAAGAATTTTATACATTTATTGCTCACCTTACTTTTCTTTCTAATATTTCTAAATCGATAGTATATTCTTCTCATGGTTTAAAAGCCATTGCTTTCTATCTATGCCACCAGCATATCCAGTTAAACTTCCATTAGTTCCAATAACCCTATGACAAGGTACTATTATCCATATTTTATCTCAATTATACTATTTCTTTTTCTATACTCCTTAGGAGCAATACCTGCATTTTGTTTAAAACATTTATAAAAATTAGAAAGGCTTTTAAAGCCTACATCGTATGCAATCTCTAAAATAGTATCATTACTTTTACTTAAAAGCTGCATCGCTTTATTTATTCTTATTTGTGATACATATTCGTTAGGTGTTAGTCCTGTATATTCTTTAAACAATCTTGTTAAATGACTAATACTAACACCAAATTCCTTTGAAATAAACCTGAAATTAATTGGTTTATTATAATTCTGGATTAACTTTTCCTTTACTTTTTCAATTAATTCTCTATTCGGTTCAAAATTATGTTCCTTTATATCAGGTCTGCATAATTTACATGGTCTGAAACCTGCTTTGATGGCATCATCTACACTATTAAAAAACAATATATTCTCTGATATGCATTGCAAACTCTAACGATATAGATCTAAAAATGAAATCCACTTATCCATATTTAGATTCTGTCTAAACAACTTATTAGAACATTTTTTATAAATAGTTCATATAAATCTTATTTTATTATAATACTATATTTTCACTTATAAAAATAGTCCTAACCATTCAATACCAATGGTTAAGACCAGTTTTCGCATTTATTTATGATAAGGTTCTCCGTGATAGGTATAACAATTCCCTAAACAGTGTTCTCCTGCATCATATACTTCTGCCAAAGTGTCCTGAAATGACCTTCATTACTTACTAGATTTGAAAAATGACCTTCTTGAATAATTCTACCGTTATCCATAACCAATATTTTGTCAAACATATGAAGTAAATGAAGTCTGTGAACGCTACATATAATGCATCGGTCTTTATAATTATCAAATATATTCTGCATTATGGCTCTTTCGTTTATTGCATCTATACTACTTGTAACCTCATCCAGCAGCATAATACTCTTATCTTGAGCAAAATAAAGCCCTCTTGCCAATGCAAGCCTTTGCTTTTCCCCGCCTGATAAGTTTATTCCCTTTTCTCTTATATCTGTTTCTAAACCCTTTGGCATTCTAGCTAATACCTCATTCAGACAAGCCATTTTCATTACCCTTTTAAGCTTTTCTTCATTTAGCTCCAGTCCAAAATTAATATTCCAACCAATAGTATTTTCGAATATTGCAGAATCCTGAGGTACAAACAGAGCCATATCCTGAATTACTTTTAAATCGTTATACTCTTTTCCATCCATTATAAGATTAACATGATCAGGCTTGTATAAGCCTGCAAGCATATTAAGAAATGTACTTTTACCTGACCCACTAGAACCTACCACAGCAATCTTTTCACAAGACTTCATATCAAGATTAACATTGCATAGAGCATTGCCCTTATCTCCATATTTAAAATCAAGTCCTTTAACCGACATACGCTTCCAATTAAATCTACTCTTTTTATTCTGTTTTAGTACTTTTGTGTATTTCTCCATGTGTTTTACTAAATAACTTTGCTCTGCAGCTAAATTTATTGGATCTACAGACTTTATTGATGCCTTCCAATGTATGATTTCATAAAAATTACTTGTAATCTGAAAGAATGCATCCCTCAACTGCCTAAAATAGTTAACAATCATTACAAGATTTCCTGTCATTATAGGTCCACCAGAATTACGGCATGACCATAAATAAAATATTATAATTGTAAGTTCTGTAAATATACCTCCAAAGGCAATAATAAAGCAGCGAGGCTGGTTGATCCAGAATTCATTCATGTTCTCGCTATAATACTCATCATACTTCTCATAAAGGTCTTTTCCTGTCTTTCTACCAAGCCCAAGATTTATAATTGTTTTAATATTTCCCACAAAATCGGATATCCTGGCAGAAAACACATGAAAGCTCTCATTTTGTCTGTCTAGAATAGGCTCAATTGCCTTATTCATTTTCGAAACAACAAATAAGTTAATTGATAAAAGTGTAATGCTTATTAGAGCTATCCTGATGTCAACCGTTGACAGGATAATAACTGGTCCTATTATTAAGATTATATTCTCCATATAATTATTCTGTGAAAATCCAAAGTTGCGAATAGCCTCACCTGCAACCCTCACCCTGTTTACTATCTCTCCGGAATGATGTTCTGCATGCCACTTCAATGGTAGAGTACATAATTTATCATAAACATCATCTACTAAACGCTGCTGGTTTTTTAAGGCTGTACTAAACTCGAACCATCGTCCCGAATGATGAAAAACCTGAAATATAAAAAATCCTGCTACATAAAGTCCAAACCATTTTATGATTTTCGTTGGGTCATTTAACTGATAGGTTTGAAGAGAATTTATAGCCATCCCAAATGTATAGGGCTGTAAAAGTTCCCCGCATATGGAAATTGAATGTAAAAAATATAGCGTAACCAATTTCCACCTATCTTTACCTGCATATTTCCACGTACTAACGAATAAATATAACATACTTTTTCCTCCTGTAAACTTTCATTCAATAAACTCAACATTATATTGAACAATAATTAGGAGGTGACCTTATGCGATATTTACTCTTCTTTCGTAATACATATCAACGTCACAATTTCTCAAATAACCTTTTCATTTATATTTCACCTCATCTCTTTTAAAATTATCTAGTATTAATTACCAATCTTTACCCAACATTATATCATATTGTCAATGCAAATCCACTTTAAACCTTAATTAACGTTTTATGTAATATATCAGACTGTAGACTAACTTTATATTTATTTCATTTTGATAATATGCTTCCAACGTTACTTATGATATGGTTCTCCATATCACCTCTAAGTGAGATTTTTCCATTTTATTCTTGTGTATATATTCTACATAGAGGAAACTCACTATTCACATACGTTCATAGGAGTAAGTTCAATTAACTAAATCATAGATTTAGAATTTCACTTATGGTATAATTCTAAAGTAGAATTTAACAATTCCGTAGTGGATGGCTACGGGGGTTTTGAACGTTTTATCCCCCTTGGACTATTGGTGACATTTCATCATAGTTAGGGGGTGGTATTGGATATGCTAGAATTAACTATAAAAGGCTTTTTTGCTATTTATATTATACGCTTAGTTTTAAAACATAATCTTTTCATTCATTATTTAAAGATTTCAGTAAAATTTATTGGTGTTGATATTGAGATTAAGAGCAAAGAAAAAAGTGCCCCATCCTTCAAAGAGTAGCACTTTTTCTAGAAATTAATATTTTATTAAATTCATCCAATAGCCCTAAAACAAAATAAATGTTCTAAGGATTGCTTAGTGTTACAGCACTAAGCTATTCTTATTTTGCTTTGCATAAGTTCGATTAACTAAATCATAGATTTAGAATCTTACTTATATTATATCAAATTTTTATAAAAAATAAACCTATATAATTTTTTCTATTTAAAAATTTTAATCTCAATAATATAAATTGGAATTTATCTAACTGTGAAATATGATCTTAATTTGTTGCAACATGATACAATTGTCATCAAAGTAAATTCATCTTTATTTTGTTATCTAATTCCCACAAGGTTATCTTATTACTTTCAAATTTCAATAATTCAACTGCTGTATCATAATTAACCCATCTATATTCTTTATGTTCATCAGATATTTGAATATTATTGTTCCTAACGTAAACAGCAAATTTATACTCTGGAATTACAAGGCAATCCATTCCCCATTTTTTGCGTCTTTGCATTGAAAAACAGTTCGTTGGTACATAACTGATACTTTCTAAGTTATAAAATATAGCATTTTCTTTTATACCAGTTTCTTCCCATGTTTCTCTTATCGCTGCTTCTAACGGCTTTTCATCATTTTCACCACCACCAGCCACAAACTGCCAGAAATCTTCATTGTCTTCTGCATCGGCTCTATTGAATATACAATA
Organism: Clostridium sulfidigenes; assembly: GCF_000732635.1. Taxonomy (GTDB): domain Bacteria; phylum Bacillota; class Clostridia; order Clostridiales; family Clostridiaceae; genus Clostridium_J; species Clostridium_J sulfidigenes. Next base: position 11,500 of record NZ_JPMD01000011.1, read on the forward strand.
TTTTATTTCCTCTTCATTTTTAATATACGGAATTATTAAAACTTGCATTTTTGCTCTTGACATTTACTATCCCCCCTATAAATCCCTATTTATGTTTACTTAAAACTTATTATAAAATATTTTGTAAATATGTTATTGCTTATGATACGGTACTTTTAGACATAAAAATAGCCTTAGGCAAGTTATATCAATACCTAAGGCTATAAACCTCACTTAGTCTTAAAGGAAACTTGACTCACTTCGTTCGCTGAGTAAGTTCGCCTAACTAAATCAAAGATTTAGAGGCTTACTTATGATATAATTCTCCGTAACACTCGCAAGTGATATAGCAACAATAATAATAAACCTTAATATGCTTTCCCCCAATAAATCATTTTTTCTTCTTTTCTACCACAGCATGCACACTTGGTATCAATCTCTTCTTGTTCAAATGGAATACATCTAGAAGTTAATCCTGCTACTGCCTTAATTTTTTCTTCACATTCTCTTTCACCACACCATATCGCTTTAGTGAAACCTGATTTATTTTTAGCATTATATTTAAGCTCTTCTATTGTTTTAGCAACAAAAGTTCGTTCTTCCCTATTCTTTAACGTCTTCTCATATAAGCTCTTGTGAATTTCATCTAGTACAGCTAAAATTCTATCATTCAAACAATTTAAATTACATACTTCTTTTGCTCTAGTATCTCTTCTAACTAAAACTGCTTGATTGTTTTCTATATCCTTTGGTCCAATTTCAATTCTAACTGGTATCCCCTTCATTTCATATTGATTGAACTTCCATCCTGGCATCTTATCAGAATCATCTAGCTTAACTCTTACAACACTAGAAAGAATATTTTTTAGTTCATTAGCCTTATCAAGAACTCCCTCTCTATGTTGAGCAATTGGAACAATGACTGCTTGAATTGGTGCTACCTTAGTATTATTAACTTAATCTCTTTATCCATGTATTATATGTCCTTTAAAATTGACTAGACTAACATTTTATACCACATGTTAAAATATAGATTATATAAACATTGTTTACTATTAATTGTATTATTTTATTAAGAATTGTATATTTAAGTAATTTTTATTACTACTTATAATAATCTATTTTTCACATTTATTTATACAGTGTATAAATTCTACTCACCAAATCAAAGATCTGGAGATCACTTACGGTACGGTTATTAACAACATCCCTAAGTAAATTTTCCCATTTTCCCAGTTTGATATTCCTCCTGCTTACATCCTATTGTTGGGAGTGTGGTGGTGCTATCAAATCTATTTTTAATCACTATTTTTTAATATGTAAAATATATTTTGTATGAGATTCAAAATTTTAACAATATGATTATACTCTTTTGCTTTAAAAAACAACCTAAATCACTTTAGCTTAAAGTTGATTCAGGTTGTTTCTCTATTCAGTTAAATAGTTTCATTCACCATCTTCTACTATAGAATTTATCTCATCAAAATAACCCTTTACCTTAGGAGCAAGTTCAAAATTATGATTAAAATTAAATTTAAATTGATAATAATAATTTCGACTAAAATCAGTAGCGTAAAATTCTTCTGATGGTATTCCAGCAATCTTCTGTGAAATTATATATACTTTATTGATTTTTTCTATTGTATCATTTAAATATTCAGTATCATTCAGTAATGAACTGTCATTAAGTCCAGCTAAGTAATCAACAACGGGTTCTATTTTTGAAGATAAATCTTGATTAAAACGGCTATTATTCATGATAGTACTTAAACGGTCTAATCTAGGTAACATTTTTTTTATCGAGTCATATTTTTCAGTTGTTGTTTCAGCCTCCATAATAATTTCATTATAATCTTCCATTATGTATCCAAACAACTTTATAGTGTTACTCGAATTAATATATATAGTATTGTTTACTCTATATACCATATTAGAAAAAGACCAAATTAGAAAAACTACTAAGATTAATAACCCAACTATGGTTATACCATAAATATCTTGAGTCTTCATTTTTCTCATAAAACTCCTCCTATATTCATTTTTGAAATTAGCATCATACCTAAATAACATTATACCACTTATTGATAATACAATAAATAAATGGAAGGAAAAATCCCTTCCACTTATCTTATTAATTTTCATTTTATTGTTAGAAAGTTACTGATGCCTCCAAAAACTCCGGTGCTATTTTCCAATACTGCTTGTTTTTTCCTTGGTATTCCCATACATATTTCTCCTTAAGTATAATAGTTGTATATCTTCCAAGAGCCAGCAAGTCTATATATTTATCTACTGCTTCATATATTTTTCTAGCATGGTTCTTTTGGTCTACAGTAGACAGCATAGATATGAGATCAACTGCTGTTAATGCGCTTCCAAAGTATTCTGTTGAACCTATTATTACTGACACTATTTCTTTAAACACACTTACTTGTCCAGAATCAAATACATTAAAACATTTTCTTTTCATATCGCTTGCTTTTTGATAGCCATACAAATATGTTGTTTTGTATTTAACTGTCCCTGCAGCTGGATCTCCTAAAAGAGATACTTGACCATTTACTAATGACTCATTGATTACTTTTTCATTTTCCATAATTATCTTAAATCCTCCTTAAAATTATAAATATCTTTTATTTTCTTAATCGATTAAGTAATTACATATATAAAAGAGTGTTTTTCTATAAGATTTAGCAATATTGATTTTAATTTTTTTTCAAATTTTTTTATGACATGTTTTTTTATTGTATCAACATCCTGTTTCACAACCTCTACAATATTAAGCTTTTCTGTCATCTGCTCAATTATATCCTGATAGTTTTTTTCTCTTTCTTCCTGCCGTTGGTCCCTTTTTTCTTGAGCTTTTAATATATAGAAAATTAAAAATATACTTAATATTGCCCACACACCTTGCCCTATTGCTCCTTCCATGAGTGCATTCTCCATATTATCACCCCTTTAATTTAAATAATTACGTAAGTTTGAAATAGCTGTATTATGAAGCCTAGTTACAGCTTGTCTACTAATTGAAATCTTAATAGCTATTTCCTTATCAGTAAAATCATTAACATACTTATCCTTTAAAACTAATCTCTGCTTTGGTGTCAATACATTGCTTTGAACTAAATCACTTAGAAATACATCAAATTCTTTATCTCTAAATTCGTTATCTATTTCTGAATATATATCTACAAGTGCTATTGTTTCTACTTTTTTTATTTTTAATAATCTGAGGCTTTCATATTTCAATGAATTGACTAAATACATAACTAATGCACCTTCACTCAATTCTTCAACCTTTTCATTGTCAATTTTATATATAAGTTTAAGTAAAAAAATCGTTAAATCAGTCTCTAGATATTCATTTTTATACTTTCTTGAGATTGACTGTATAAGTTTTTCAAATCTTTCTAGTATTATCTTTAAGCTCTCACTATTCCCCATTTTTGCTAAAATAATATTATCCTTTAACGACACTATTACATTCCCCCTTATAATATTATAAAATCATTATATTATATAAAGAGTATTTTTATATCAAAAAGGCAACATATGTTCTTAAATTTTGAAAAAAATTTCCTAATGTTCTCTTGACAGGGCCTCAATTATCGATTAACCATATTCATGATTTTTTTAATCATTTAGTTGATCTAACCGAGCCTATTTGTAAAAGCTAAACTCTGATTTATCAAAATAATAATTGCTGATACTACTGAAATCAAAGCTTACACTAAAGAAAATAATCCCAAATTCTTCGAATCTATCTTAAATACAGATAAGACAGCTAAGAGATCTAATCCAGACATAAATCCATACATATTTGCTTGTAGTAAAATGCCCAAGTCAACCTATGCTAACGATGAAATCAAGCGTTCATACATCAATGGTCATTATTGCTACGCATTAAAAGCAACTATATTAGTTAATTGCCTTGGTATCGTTAGACACATTGATTTTAACGACTCTCACTCTCAAGTCATTAGATTTTCAAAATCACGATACAGCTGAAAGTGCTAAAGATGATTATGCTTCAAAAGCTTTAATTCCCATAATGAGACGTTATTTTTCTATTCACCAGGACTTTAAATATAATTTCTTTCTTGGTGATGCTGCTTATGATTGTGATGATAACTATAAATATTTAACTAAGGATTGTAGCATAGTTCCAATAATACCTATTAATTCTCGTAATTCTTCTTCTTTACCACAGCCTAGCCGCTTTACTGATTATGGCACTTCTTTATGTCCGAATGACCCTAGCCTCCCTATGAAGTTTGATGGTATAACTAGAGAAAAGGGCCGTGTTATAAGAATCAAGTGGTTATGTCCAAAATCTAAAAATACTTATGAAAATAAAACAACAAAATACATTCTTTAAGAAGATTAGTCTCTTAAAGCCTATCCATAGTGTTTAAAACTTCCAATTAAATATCCTAGAGCTACTTTAGCCTAAATTCTTTTAATAGTTTTGCAATAGGCTATAAAAAAAGAGTTATTCAATATAAAGTGGTCCCTATGTCAAGGACATTTTAAAAAGAGAGCTATGCAGCTAAAAAGCTGATTCCTGTATTGTACGGGAGTCAGCTTTTTCAAATTCCACTGACATCTATAATTGTTATAGTAGTCTATATAGTTATCTATACTAATTTGAAGTTCATCTAATGTAATGCAATTTTTGTAGGCAACCTCATCTTTCAAGTGACCAAAGAAAGACTCCTGCGGAGCATTATCCCAGCAGTTTTCTCTTCTAGACATAGATTGTCCAAGTTTGTATTTCTTTAATAAGTGTTGGAATTTGGGGCTAGTATAATGTACACCTTGATCAGAATGTATAAAAGCAGCATTATCTAGATGTAGCCCTGGCGTAGCCATTAGTTTATGAATTGTACCTGTAGCTATATCAAGAGTGATTTTATCTGACAAGTTATATGCTAATATTTCATTTGTTGAAGCATCTTTAATGGTCGATAAATAGGCCATATGATTATCACCATATGGAAGATAAGTAATATCTGTTAATAGTACTTTACCTGTAATTCCTTGCTTAAATTCTCTATTAAGCAGATTAGGAAGTACTGAATGTTCTTTAGTTGCTTTCGCAATTCGTTTATATGGATTGGCACATCTTATAGGGCATACAATATTATACTTTTTCATAATACGTTGAATTTTTTTCCTACTATAGACTATATTAAATTCATTTTCTAATGTCATTTTGATAGAACGAGAGCCCTTTTTATAACCTCTATGATTAAAAGCAATTAATATGGTATCACGCACTACCAAGTCTTCTTCTTCGCGTTGTTTCCTTTTATTATTGCATTTTAAGTAGTTATAATATCCCGAACGGGATACATTAGCTGTTTTACACAAATGAGTAACAACATTAGAAAAACTAGAACTATTGACAATAGACTCAATTAATCCAAATGCATCTGTTGTTGCTAATTTATTTCTTTTCACCTGCCTTTCGCATAGCTCTAATTTTTTTAGCATTTCTACCTCTGTCTTGAGATATTCAATTTCTGCATCTTTTCTAGCTATTATTTCATCCTTTGAAAGCTCACGCTTGAGCTTTGCTCCACTATTATGCTTTCTAGTATCATCTAAGCCTAATACGCCCTTATCTTTGAAAGCTTTTCGCCATCTAGCCCCAGCGACTTCACAACGCCTTTCACCTATAATACCAATATCAAAACCAGCTTCTTCGAAGATTAATCTAGATGTTTTTCCTTTCTTAGATTCAGCTATAAAATGTATTTTAAATTCATTCGAATATGTTATTGATTTTTCGCTTACACTTTGAACATATTTATTCTTTGATAATAATTCAACTTCTTCAACAGTAAAAGTCTTTTTACTCATTTTAATCACCTCATACTTTTATTGTACAAAAAAAGAACCTATACTGATAGCTCTCTTTTTATAGTGTCTATCATATAGGTTCCATTTTATAAAAGAACACCTCTTTTATACTTCATTATAATATATATTTATGATAATAATTAATTAACACTAAAAATACTTATATTATTAAGGAAATTGCACAATTCCTTGAGATCCTTCTAAAATATTGTTATTCATCCATACCGGTAAACAATCATGGTGTTGTAAAAATTGTATATGTTCGTCACTAATCCTAAATTCAAATAAAGCTATTTTATATACACTACCAGTATTTAAATTATATAAATAGTATATATTTATCATCTATTCTTATTTTATTTATAAGTTAGATAATATCACTATGGAACCTAACAAATTCAGATTGATTTCTGAAATCAGACACAATAATGCACATATACTTATTTTCCTTTAATACCCTTGCACTTTTAATAAATATATCTTTTAGTTGAATTAAAAAATCTCTATAATCATCTATATTAGCTAAATCTCTCTTATCATTGGAATAGTTTGTAGCTAATCCTTCTTGAACTCTTTTTTTAGTTTTTGGGTCTATCTTTTTATTTAACATAGACCAATCAGGCGGACTTGTTACAATTAAGTCTATACTTTCTCTTTCCATAGCTTCAAGAGCTTCCCTACAGTCTTTGTTTATAAATGTGTGTTTTTCAGATTCCCCTTTTCCAACCTCATATTCAATCCTATATTTTTACAAATCATACCAATGTTTAGACAACTCTATGCCCACTCCGATACGATTTGAAACTGCACACGCTTTTATTGTTGAACCTGTACCACTAAATGGGTCTAATACTTTTTGACCTTTTTTAGTGAAAAATAATATCAACTGTTCAACATCTTGAAATGAAAATGGTGCTGGGTGCTGTTTTTCCACTTGAGCATGAGGATGATTTGCTCCCAATCCTTTTTGATACCAAAAACTCTTTGTTTCTGGCAGCCACTCTTTTCCTGTTAAATCATTTAAGTTGTTCCTAGAATCAACAGTTGGCTTTAAACTATCTCCATGTTCATCCTTATATTTTTATATTTCCGCTCTACTAAACTCATTTCTACTCTTTTCATTTTTATGTACACCTATCTCTCCATCTTTTATTAATTTATTTAATTTGTGCTTTCTAATATCTAAATACTCCATAACTTCAGATGTTTTTAGTATTTTACACTATTTATTTTCTGTATTTATTAAATCAAATAGTGTATCCATTATGTTTCACCTCATTTTACTAGCATAGCTATTCCATAGTATCAACTTATTGTTTTTTACACCATTGTTATTATATGTTAGTAAAGAAGTCTTATACATTCTTATTATAGTATCTATGAAAAATATGTAAAAACCGCCTTTACTTATGATACGCTTCTACGTATCGGTAGTAAGTGAGGTTTTCCCATTTTATTCTTGTGTATACTTTCTACATAATTATGGTATAATTCTAAGGTGCTATTTTGAAATCCGTAGTAGGATGGCTGCGGAGGTTTTGAACGTTTTATCCTCCTTATGGGCTATTGGTGAATTATTTCACTGTAGCTTAGGAGGTGGTATTGGATATGTTTGATACTTTTATAAAATGTATATCAGTTGTTTATGTGATTAGATTAATTCTGAAACATAATCTTTTTATACATCATTTAAAAATTAAGATTAAATTTCTTGGTCTTGATATAGAAGTTAAAAGCAAAGAAAAAAGTGCTCCATCCTGCAAAGATTAGCACTTTTTCTAAGATTCGTAATTAAAACATAAATCTAATCCAATAGCCCTAAAACAAAATAAATGCTCTAAGGATTGCTTAGTGTTGACGCACTAAGCTTTTCTTACTAGAATTCCTAGAAACTTGTTTCTTTAGAATTCTGTACTCCTCAGCTCGCCTGAGTGAGTTTCCTATTTATATTATATCAAATTTTTATAAAAAATAAACATATATAACTTTTCTCTATAAAAACTTTTTAACTAATAAATAAATTAGAAATTTATAAATCTATCCAATATCGTTCAATAATACAATTCTCATCTTCAATTAATACTTCATTTTCTATTTTTCCACCTTGAGATAAAATAGTTTTCTGAGAAGCAAAATTATCATTATCACAAGTTAATAAAACTCTATTAATACGTAATATCTCCTTACAATAAATTAATGCTTGCCTTAATTCTTCTTTTGCATATCCCTTATTTCTTTCAGACTTTCTTACAGAATATCCTATATGACCACCATATTGTAAAAGATAATCATTTAAAAAATGCCTTATTTGTATCATTCCAACAATACGATTATCACTTTTCCTAATTGCTAATAATTGTGTTGATGTAACCACTCTTCCGTCTACTTCTTTTGTTTCATTCAATAATGATTTCTCAATATATTCATTTGGAGAATTCGCACTTCTTAAAAAACCTGTTCCATCCATTGATTCATCATTATAAATAAACTCATTTTTATACGAAAATATGTCATCACCATATTCTATTGATACTTTCTTTAATACCAAATCTTCCATAAAATCACCTCTATAAATTACTATTTGTCTACTACTTAAACTTGTTCCTAATTTTATTATAACATATTTTGTAAATATACCATTACTTATGATACGCTATTTTCACTTATAAAAATAGCCTTAGGCAAGTTATGTCAATGCCTAAGGCTATAAACCACGCTTAGTCTTAAAGGAAACTTGACTCACTTCGTTCGCTGAGTAAGTTCCCTAACTAAATCGAAGATTTAGAGCATCACTTATTATACGTTTCAACATATGAAATCCTAAATTTAAATCTTTACGCCTATCTTTGTCCTAACTTCAAGTTTGGTACTGCATTTAGTGTTAAATCTGCAATTCTACCAGCTTTATACTCATAATAAGCAGCACTTCCAATCATTGCTGCATTATCTGTACATAAAATTGGTGCTGGGAATAAAACTTTTATCCCTTCCTTTTCTCCTCTTTCCATAAGCTTTGCTCTAAGATAAGAGTTAGATGCAACTCCTCCTGATATAGCTATTTTATCTACTTGTTTCTCTTTACAAGCCTTCATAGCATTATCTACTAGTACATCTACCACAGCCTTTTGGAAGGAAGCAGCCACATCAGCTTGATTATAGCTTTCACCCTTCATTTGAAGAGAGTTTAAGTAGTTAAGTACTGCTGATTTAACTCCACTAAATGAGAAATCCAGTGTCTTATCGTGGAAATTTGCCCTTGGAAACTTAATGGCATTTTCATTTCCCTCTTTAGCAATCTTATCAATTTTAGGTCCACCAGGATATCCAAGTCCAATAGCTCTAGCCACTTTATCATAAGCTTCCCCTGCTGCATCATCTCTAGTTTCTCCTAGAACCTGAAAGCTGCCATAATCCTTCATATGAACAATAAAGGTATGTCCTCCTGATACTACTAAAGTAATAAAAGGTGGTTTTAGATCCTTATGCTCAATAAAATTAGCACTTATATGACCTTCAATATGATTTACTCCTATAAGGGGAATATTTAATCCATAAGCCAAAGCCTTAGCATATTGAAGCCCCACAAGTAAAGCTCCCACAAGCCCTGGCCCATAGGTAACGCCCACTGCATCTATATCTTGAAAAGTCAGATTTGCTTCTCTAAGTGCTTCTTCCACCACAGCACTAATTGCCTCTATATGCATTCTTGAAGCTACCTCTGGCACAACTCCACCAAATTTTTTGTGTATATCAATTTGAGAAGCTATAACATTAGATAAAACTTCTCTTCCATTCACTACTACTGAAGCTGCTGTTTCATCACAACTTGACTCTATAGCAAGTATTTTAAAATTTTCTTTTACTTCATTTGCTTCTTTCATATTTTTCACCTACTTTTAAATAATTTACACACTATGAAAGTTTATATTAAAAGTTTACCCTTAAGGTACTAACTTAAACTTATCCACATGCTAAAATAATATATCCACACATTTATACAATTATATCAACAAATGTGATTACTTCATACATTTTATCATTTTTTTAATCTTCATAGAAGCTAAAAATTCTGTTAGTAATCTTCAAAGAAGCTAAAAACTCTGTTTATCCTGTAAAATTACTATTATCCTCACATTTTGATAACGTGTCAAGGATACTCTTTATAAATATTTCATACATTTCTTTATTATTTTTGTAGTAATCTATAAGAATTTCAGTATTAGGTTGCTTGTATCCATGGGCAATTCTATTTCTTAGTCTAACAGAAGGTATAACTAATTTTATTGATTTTAGACATTAGGCACGTCCCCTTTCAGACATTAGTTTTATCCAAAACGGATATTCAGTTTTATACCAATAATTTAATTTATCTAAATACTTATCAAAGTTCTTGTAATCCCTTATAAACAAAGCTTCATTCCTTATACTTATATCAAGTTGAATATGCTCAGGAAGTTCATCTAATATATTTAAATCAACTTTAACTCCTACCTTATTTTCAAGAAGTTCTTCTATTTCTAACAAACCTATATAGCTTATTTTCTTATTAGTTAAAATTGCAATGTCTATATCACTATCATCCATAAAGTCATCTGTTCCAAAGCTTCCAAACAAAAATGCACAATCAATAAAATCATATTCTTTAAGAGTACTAACTATTAAGTTTAGTATATTTTCCACAATAAATACCACCTCTCTATTTTAGTTTCCCTTGATACTTAGTATTATATACCAAATTGACTTTTTTAGTATAGATAAAGGTTTTTTGACCCTGAAATATCTAAGAGTATTTTATTCTTATTCAAACATAAGTTCCTGTGTTATAATATACTTACTAAAGTTATTTATATCAACAATTAGGCATCTGAAAATAAATAATAAGTCAAAGATGGGAAGTATATTTTGAGTTAGACAAGGAAACGGGTTCCGCAGATAGTAGCACTATCTAAGGGTTCTGTTGACGCAGTATAACACAAAATAGACGAGCATTCCGACTTACTTATTTTTTGAAGATACCTTAATCACACAATCATAGAAAGAGGAATTAAAATGAAAGATATTAACTATGCTAAAGTTGTGGTAAAGGGATCACCAATTTCTAAATCTAACTTTAAACTTTTCAATAGCAGTAACAGAGCTATTCTACCATATAACTCTGGAAAATATCATGATAGATATGCACTATACGAGGAAGAAATTGCCTACGAATGTAGGGTTCAAAATCCAAGTGTAACCTTAACAGAGGCGCTTATAGCTGTCCTTAAGGTTTATTATAAAAGTGAAAAACGTCATCCAGACACAAATAACATAACAAAAAGCATTTTAGATGGTGTTGAAAAAAGTGGCCTTATCATAAATGATGCCCAAGTAAGAAGACTTATTATAGAAGAATTTTACGATAAAGAGAACCCAAGATTTGAACTAGAACTCTTTGGGGAAAGTTCCTATGCCATGGATTATAAAATAGTTAAGCTAGAAGAAAAACAGCCCATAATAAATTATGAACCTCCTAGTAACAAAAAAAATAAAACCTTAGATAGCTATAGTGCCTCAGGTTTATGCAAAGAGTTTTCCCCTGGAGATAACAATCTATCTTCCAGTAAAGGCTCTAAACAAATCTGTGAACTTTGTCTAAAGGAAGTTTCCAAGGATAACATCATGTCCTGCAATAAAGGAAAAACTCTAATATGTAAAAGTTGCTTTAAAAAACTATTCTAAAAAACACAAGGAATTTAAAGTAATAAATTTATTTAAACAAAGATTGAGCATGTCCTTATAATTATTAAGTACATGCTCAACCTTTTATAACTTACAAAAGCCATAAATTTTAAATGGTTCTTCCATTAATGAGAACTACTCGTTTAGAAAACATGCCATGAACAACTTTAGCCTCTTCTCCCCGAGATATAAAAGGATAATTATAAGTTCTATAGGCAATTTCTCTTTTATTTTTAAAGTCAGTAACATAGACAGTCCAATACTGGCTTCTATTTTTGCTCTCCTGTGATTCTGTCACCCCAGTGCATATACCTATTAAAGATGTATATAATCCTAAGATATACTCTATAAGAGAAAAAATTTCTCTTATAACAATTATAAAAAATATAACCTCAAATATATCAGTTATTTTACTTTCTATTAGGGTATATGTAAATATAACCATAACAACAATATTATATAATCCAAGACTCCTTTTACTAAATGGCACCCTTTCAAAAGGCATAAACCAAGGTTTAAATCTCCAAAATATACTACTACCTTCCACAGGGTAATCCGTACCATTTACTGCTGCTCGCCACTTCATTTGATGGTCATTCAACCCTAAGACTATAATTTTCTCTGTAATAAATATTAGGTTCACATAAATTCCTAGCATTATAAAAGCGGCAACAATAAAATATGACTTCTTTATTATAAGTGCAGAAAAAAGAATATATAAAATAAAGAAAATAGTACCCGATTTCATTAATTTCATTTTAGATCTCATCTCATCCTTAGCTTCTTGGGATAAATCCTTAGCTCTATTTATTGCACTTGCAATAGCAGTAGCCACAAAAGGCAAAGTGAAAAATTCAACATAATTTTTTATATTTATTTCTTCAATTATACTAATTTCATATCCTAAATCTTGAATCATATTAACATCATATCCAAAATGCCGAAGTACAAGTACTATATTAATTACAATACTTATTAACAACATACATACTGAAAAATTTCTTACGGATTTCAAACCACGTTGATCTAACATTAATTCTGCTCCTTCCTAAAAATTTCCTTGGGGTCAGACCCCCTTACATTTTATTCCTGGGGGTCTGACCCCATTACACTTTATTCCATCTTAACGCCTCTAGCTAATAAAAACTCTCCGTTATCAGCTAAAGTTCTCTTACAATAAGACTTAAGCTCTATTTCAAGTAAAGTCTCCCAAGCTATCTTATCCTTCTCAATGTCATTTACAGCTTTCCTAAACCCACTAGATATACAAGGACTTCCCCCTAAGGTTATATTCTCTAATCCACAAGTTGATAGCAAATCCTCTAACTCTTCTGCTTCAAAAAAATGTCTTTCAGGATGAGACACTAACTCATGTTTTGGTAAATTACCAGTTTCCACAACTTCAGGTATATACCAATAATTTGGTTTTCCAAAGAAGGATACATAATCAAAATCCTCCCTACCTAATTGTGTTCTTATCACTCCCCATTTGCTATTTACGCTAACTAGAACTTGTCCACCTGGTTTCGTAACTCTAACTAGCTCCCTAACAGCCTTTTCCACATTTCCTAAAAGATAATTAAGAGGTGCTCCATAACAAATCACCGTATCAAAGGTATTATCTTCAAGCATTGATAAATCCGCTAAATCTCCATTTATAATTCCATCCACATAAGCCATCAAATTATTTTCCTTTAATTTATCTTCAGCAATTCTTAACTGCTCTGTAGATATATCAAATAAAGTAACTCTATTTTTTAGTTTAGCTAATTCTATACTAAATCTCCCTGCTCCACAGCCAGCATCTAAAACCTTTTTGCCTTCTCCTATATAGTCCTTAAGAAAATCCATGTGAAGATAATAATTAATCCTATCATAAGGTGTAAGCTCTAACCTTTGCCATTCTCTCTCACCATAGTTGTTATAAAAACTTTTAATTTCATTTGGATTATACATTAATATCCCTCCATGTCTTCTTAAAATAATACTGATATATTATTCTGCAATTAATACCATAATACCTTTTTATTTACATTGTAATTTTTGTAATGGGGTCTGACCCCCTTACATTTTATTCCTGGGGTCTGACCCCATAACATTTTATTCCAGAGATTTTACCCACTCTAAAGAATGTTCCCTTGATTAAATTCATTGATAAAGCAAGTCATTATAGGAAATACTAATTACGATTTACAATACAATAGACTTTTTAATAAAATAATGGAGGAATAAACCTATGGAAAACCTTGAAAGAGCAATTGACAGAATAAAAATACTTGAGTGTCCTACTGGAGACTTAGAAAATCGAGTTGCAGATATTCTTGAGGATTATAAGGTTGCAGATAAAAATAAAATAACTATAAATAGAGCCGAACAATTAGATGTAAATGGTGCTGAAGCTTATAGTGCTAAAATTTCAAGCAATTCACCACAGTCTATCACTATACTAGCAAAGTCAGGCATGGATGATTATGTAGCTAAAGTAATTGATGTGTCTATAGGTTAAGTTGCAGTAATACGTAAAGCCTGTTAAAACTTTCTTTTAAATTAAGATGCCTTATATTAACTTATTAAGAATATGCTAAATAAAAAATGCTTTTGCTAAACTTTAAGCAAAAGCATTTTTAAAGGTAAAAGGTATTCCATTACTTTTTTAAACTAAGCCTGCTCTATTTTTTCTACTATATAACCTGCATCTTCAATGGCACACTTCATTTCTTTATCATTAACAGAATCTGTTCCATCAACCACTACTATTTGAGATTTTAAGTGTACATCCACATTATCAACCCCATGAACTCCTTGTAATGCTATTTTCACATTGGTAACACACTTTCCACAAGTCATGCCTTCAACAGTTAATCTTTTTTTCATTTCTAATTTCTCCTTTCATTAATATACATATAGTATTAATATAATCATGAAAAATTATTGATAAAATATTTAAAAGTGTTAGTATAGTATTATAGGCACATAATTCTAAATTTTTTAAACATAAAAAAGTATACGATTTCATTTACATAGTTTCATTTTCAAGTATACGATTTCACTAAAAATTAAGGATTATGTTAACTACACATTAAAAAATCAAATAAAAAAGTTAATTTTATTAGGGGGAGATTTGGTAATGGAAAAAGAATTTAATTGGAAAGAATTAGGGTTCAATTACCTAAAAGCAGATTTTAACTTTATTTCTCATTATAAAGATGGACAATGGGATGAAGGAAACTTAGTTGAAGACGATAAAATAACAATTAGCCAAGGTTCAACATGCTTGCACTATGGACAACAATGTTTTGAAGGTTTAAAAGCATATACTCATAAAGATGGAACAGTATGCTTATTCAGACCTGATCAAAATGCTAAAAGATTAAACGAAAGCTGTAGAAGAGTTTTAATGCCAGAAGTACCAGTAGAATTTTTCTTAGATGCTTGCAGAAGAATTGTTAAAGCAAATAAAAGACTTATCCCACCATATGGAAGTGGAGCAACACTATATCTTAGACCTTACGTAATAGGCGTAGGTGACAATGTAGGTGTTCGTCCTGCTAGCGAATATATATTTGGAATCTTTGTTACACCAGTTGGACCATACTTCAAAGGTGGAATGGCTCCAGTTAACTTCATAACTTCTGACTACGACAGAGCTGCTCCTATGGGAACTGGTGCTGCTAAAGTTGGTGGTAACTATGCTGGAAGCTTATTACCTCATGCAGAAGCTGTTAAAGCAGGTTTTGCTGATTGTATCTATTTAGATCCAGCAACTCATACAAAAATAGAAGAAGTAGGTGCTGCAAACTTCTTTGGAATAACTAAAGATGGTACATTTGTTACACCTAAATCTCCATCTATACTACCAAGTATAACTAAGAGATCTCTATTATACTTAGCTGAGCATAACTTAGGTATGAAGGTAGAAGAAAGAGACGTATTAATAGATAACTTAGGTGAATTTGCAGAAGCTGGAGCTTGCGGTACTGCAGCTGTAATCACTCCAATCGGAGCAATCCAACATAAAGAAAACAAACACGTTTTCCATAGTGAAACAGAAGTTGGCCCAGTAACTAGAAAACTTTATGAAACTTTACTAGGAATTCAAGCTGGCGATATAGAAGCACCAGAAGGCTGGATATTCAACGTAGAAATTTAATATAATATTTAAGGCTCATCATAGATAAATTATGGTGAGCCTTTCCTTAGCTAATTGCATTAATAAACACATCTGCATATATAGTAATAAGGGATATTTTAAGCATGAGTAAAAGTTTAAGTATTATCCTAACTATAACTATGGGGGGGTGTTGAAATTAATGGAAGGTGAAATATTGAAAATAGCAATGTCTCAGGGAATATGGGCAGTGCTCAGCATATTTCTAATATTCTATATATTAAAAGCTCAAGAAAAAAGAGATGAAAAGCAAGAAGAGAGAGAAAAGAACTATCAGGAGATAATATCAAAAATAACAGATAAATTAAGCATAATGGAAGACGTAAAAAAAGATGTTGAAGATATAAAACAGCATGTTATAAAGAATAAATAAAGGTAAGCCAATGACGCTTTAGTGTCATTGGCTTATTTTTTATTGCTCTTACTATTGAGATTAAATCATGTTTAATAATATTTCAACACCTCTTGCTACTACATACATAACTGCACCTATTATCATTAATTCCATGCTATCATCTCCTTATAGAATAGATGTTTAAAGTTTTTATTTTTACACTAATAGTATGTCCAACTCTTTAAGGCTACATTCGTATTAGCTAAAATATTAAAATGCACTATGATAAAAACGTGGTTTCATAAAATTTTCAATCCTTATTTTAATGGAATAATCCTATGTCTTAAACATAAGATTAATTTGAACATGAAATGTATTGTTTCAATCCTTGTTTTAATGGATTAACCTCTATGGCACTAAGAACGAACCATCATAGTGCGCGTTGTCTGCGTTTCAATCCTTGTTTTAATGGATTAACCTCTATGGCGTAAGCCTGGGCTACGTTCTCTATTAACTTCGCGCGTTTCAATCCTTGTTTTAATGGATTAACCTCTATGGCACTGCTAAAAATGCATTAACGGATTTAGGAGTAAGTTTCAATCCTTGTTTTAATGGATTAACCTCTATGGCTTGGTTCATATAGTTCAAGACTCTTACTTTTTCCCTGTTTCAATCCTTGTTTTAATGGATTAACCTCTATGGCTTAATTCATCCGTATCATATCGAGTAATGAAATCAAGTTTCAATCCTTGTTTTAATGGATTAACCTCTATGGCTTTCTTCATAATCTATACTCACTTGCAATTCATCTGTTTCAATCCTTGTTTTAATGGATTAACCTCTATGGCCTGGGTGACTAATTACATCAACTTCCTTTGTTTCATGTTTCAATCCTTGTTTTAATGGATTAACCTCTATGGCATTGACGAGGTCCTATATAAATATGACATTAGGACGTTTCAATCCTTGTTTTAATGGATTAACCTCTATGGCCCAACAGAAACACTTTGACCTTCGTACGAATTAGGGTTTCAATCCTTGTTTTAATGGATTAACTTCTATGGCAATCTATAATACTAAGTGGAAGTGTAGAAATACCAAGTTTCAATCCTTGTTTTAATGGATTAGCCTCTATGGCATTTAATAATAAGATATGAGTGAAAAAGGGAGGTAATGTTTCAATCCTTGTTTTAATGGATTAGCCTCTATGGCGCTTCTGGGATAGACGAGTTTTCTTGTGAGTTATTGTTTCAATCCTTGTTTTAATGGATTAGCCTCTATGGCAGTTACATGCAGACTACACAGTTTCTATGTATTATTGTTTCAATCCTTGTTTTAATGGATTAGCCTCTATGGCCGGTTATATAATCATATACTCTACATGCTATTGAATCGTTTCAATCCTTGTTTTAATGGATTAGCCTCTATGGCCACTTTCATAATAATTCCTCCAAAATAATTACTTCTCTTGTTTCAATCCTTGTTTTAATGGATTAGCCTCTATGGCACTACCCGCGGAAGAAATACCTAGCAATGCAGAACGTTTCAATCCTTGTTTTAATGGATTAGCCTCTATGGCTTCTTGGTCTGCGTATACAGCCGCGCCGTCCCTTACGTTTCAATCCTTGTTTTAATGGATTAGCCTCTATGGCTCTGTCGCCTATATTTACAGCTACACTGTCTACTATGTTTCAATCCTTGTTTTAATGGATTAGCCTCTATGGCTTACCATTTTTCCAACCCCTTACTTTTATTAGAATTTGTTTCAATCCTTGTTTTAATGGATTAGCCTCTATGGCTTGTTCCATGAAGTAGGTATCTCTCGTCATCATATGGTTTCAATCCTTGTTTTAATGGATTAGCCTCTATGGCTTATCAAATAACCTTCTTTAATATTTTCTTTACTAGTTTCAATCCTTGTTTTAATGGATTAGCCTCTATGGCAACATTAAGAAAGGCAGATGGTGTCCAGTATGTAGTGTTTCAATCCTTGTTTTAATGGATTAGCCTCTATGGCGATTTAGGAGGATAGAGAAATGACTTGGGAGGAAGTGTTTCAATCCTTGTTTTAATGGATTAGCCTCTATGGCAGAGAATAAAGGTTATGATGTAAAACAAATGACAAGTTTCAATCCTTGTTTTAATGGATTAGCCTCTATGGCGGAGAGGTCGATTAAGGAGGTAAATATGGACTTATTGTTTCAATCCTTGTTTTAATGGATTAGCCTCTATGGCAGTATGGAGGAATAGATATGGAAGTGGTAAAGGATATGTTTCAATCCTTGTTTTAATGGATTAGCCTCTATGGCGGAAAGCTACTACAGCTACCAGGGGATACCTTAAGTTTCAATCCTTGTTTTAATGGATTAGCCTCTATGGCAATAACTAGAAATCTTATATCTCAAATAGAGAATAAGTTTCAATCCTTGTTTTAATGGATTAGCCTCTATGGCTCGACCTAGCAATAGCAGACGTAAGCAAAAGAACACAGTTTCAATCCTTGTTTTAATGGATTAGCCTCTATGGCAGGGGGCGACGGCATGGCAATAGCTTACTTAGGACTGTTTCAATCCTTGTTTTAATGGATTAGCCTCTATGGCGAAGGTGGTACGTGATAGCATACAAGCTAAAAGAAAGTTTCAATCCTTGTTTTAATGGATTAGCCTCTATGGCAGCTTATAGGGATGGTGAATTAAATCTAGCAGAAATGTTTCAATCCTTGTTTTAATGGATTAGCCTCTATGGCGAACTGTGCATCCTGGCTGTAGAGGATTTAATACTAGTTTCAATCCTTGTTTTAATGGATTAGCCTCTATGGCGCTAGGGTCATAGGAGTAACAGCGACGCCCGACCGGTTTCAATCCTTGTTTTAATGGATTAGCCTCTATGGCACAGAATTTAGGGAAGTAGGACCCGACGAGTACTTGTTTCAATCCTTGTTTTAATGGATTAGCCTCTATGGCAACTCATACAAATGACAGCCACAGGCGACGACAATAGTTTCAATCCTTGTTTTAATGGATTAGCCTCTATGGCGGCATTTTCTTAAATTCTATTGAATTAGTGCCCTTTATAGCAGTTTAAAGACAAGTTTAAAAATTTCATTAAGTATACTTTTTTAATCTAAAAGATGCTTATTTCTGTCCACATTACATACTTAGTATACCCTAAAACCTATTGATTTATCAACGTTATAAAACTTACCACTTGTCTACTTCTTAAAATTCAAATATATTTTATACTTTCTCTATGGTTCCAAATCCTCTTGATACAGATTTACCAATGCCAAAATAGTTTGGAATATTGAAGTTCACTTTAAAATCTCCTGTAAATGCTATATGCTTAATACCTTTTAACTTAACTTCTTTTTCTTTTAAATTAACCCAACAGGTAATTCTTTTATCCACAGTGTAGCCTATTCCCTTTGCCATAGAAATAATATTTCCTATTAGAATTTTCTTTAATATTTCTTCCTGCTCTATTTTATTTCCCTCTCTATAAGCTTCAATATTTTTTTGACTTAAAGATATCCAAGGAGTTAAAAATTTATATTCAATATAATCATCTTCACAACCAAATTCAAATTCTTTCTTAATTATTTCCTTTTGAAATGTATCGTATTTAATACCATCAAGTACTAATTCATCATCATTAACCCCTATCTTAGCTACAGTATTTGCTCCTTCCTTAATTCCTATAATAATTGGAATTTTTGATAACACCTTATACTGTACCATTGGATATCTATATATAAATTTATCTTCTTCATGATTATGTAGAAGATTATTTTCACTATATTTATTCCCTAAATATCCTCTTATCTTTTCCCCATGTCTTGGAGTTAATTTTATATCATCAAACATTACCTTACAAACTTCTAATCTCAATAATTTTCCTCCTTAAATACAAGTAGTATTTCTTCTTATTATTCCTCTATCCTTATCATAATCTTCTTTGTTTAAAAAATTGCTCCCCTTTATCTCATGTACCATATCTATAACATCATTTTTATTTACAGCTATTCTATATTTATTTAGTATCCTCCAAGCATTGACAACTTCCTGTTCTTCATAATTTTCACTGTTCTCAATTATTTTTATGCAATCTTCCGATTCACTATTATATCTAATAATTACATCTATTTTATTCTTATTTTCTTCTATCAACTCTAATTTTCTAATGTTTTGTAGCCTTAAAGCTTTTATTTCTTCACAGTACTCTTTATAATCCTGCAAACTTTTATTCTTAGTAACTTCTCTTAACTTAGAAAAATATTTATTATTAATTTCCCATAATTCATTCTCTTCAAATTTTTCTCTATCATCTAGTATTTTCAACGTAGCTTCTAATAACGGTCCAGCATAAACATATGAAGCAAATGTTTTTCCACTTTCACCTATTAACCTATAAATCTTAACTATTCCTTTACCATTAACCCCATTTCTATTAGCCCTGCCAGCCGATTGATTTATACAATCCATTGGAGCTATATCTCTGTACACAATATCAAAATCTAAATCTACCCCTGCTTCAATTAACTGTGTTGATACTAATACATATTTTTCTTTACTATTTTTGATTTCTTTTATTATCTTTAATCTTACTGCTGGAATAATTTCTGTACTTAAATATATAACTTTTCTAGTCCCACTTAATTCTTCTTTTAAAAAACCAAATACTCCTAAAGTTGATTTTACAGTGTTTAATATTATAAGAAAACTTTTATTTTTATTCTCCTCAATATCCTTAACTACTATTTCTTTAAAATCATCTAAATTCAACATATTTTCAGTATGATTTTCAAATACTATTCTATTCATTTTACTAAATATAACATCATTATCCTTAACTAATTCTTTACCTTGTAAAAATAAAGGCTTAGTTGCTGTTACCGTTATAACGTAACAATTAAATTTATCACATAAAATATTAAATAAGTCTTCAATTATATGATAATACTTAGGTGGTATGGCTTGAACCTCATCAAGTATTATTATTGATCCTGCAAGCTTATGAAATCTATGCATTATTGAATTCAACCCTGACTTAAACATAGTATTAAATAATTGAACAAATGTTGTGGTTATCACTGTACTCTGCCAGTTATCAACCAAAAACCTTGCATCATAATTTCTATATTCTTTCTCTTCGCTGTCCTTATATTCTATTGGTGACATAGAATGATGTTTTAGTATTAAATCACTAGTTACATCCATTTTACTCAAGTTTATTATTTCTTCTAATACATCATAGTTTTGGTCTATAACACTCATAAAAGGAATATTATAAATTATATTAGGTATTATCTTCTTCTCGTCTATCAATCTTTCACTTAATCTAAATGCTGCACCATAAACAGATATGGTTTTACCTGTACCTGTTGGCACATTAATAGACATTATCCTATCCTTATCTAAATCTATATTACTTATTGAATCTATAGTGTTATTATATATATCATCTCTAATACTAAATAATGGTGATTTTTCTATATCAGGAACTTTATTTATTAAATCTTTTCTCAATTTATTTTTATAATTTCCAGTAAACTCATCAGTTAATATTCCCTTATTTTTAAATGTATTTCCTGTAATTAGCTGAGTTTTATCTCCTGTAAGTAATAATGACCATAAATATTGAAGCCACATAAATTCTTCTTCTTGCTCTTTTATAGATTTCTTTTTAACAACTAATGCTCTTTTTATATAACTTAGTTTTACTTCTTTGATAAGGCTTCCATCCTTCATCTTATCAAAGAAATCTCCTAGATTCTTATTATATATTGATTGTAACTCATCTATATTTTTTCTAATATCTTCACTTATATCTTTTAAATTTTTCTCATTATCAGTGTTAAAAAAACTATTATCAATATCTATGTTCCCATGATGTCTCTTAACACATATAAATCCTAAAATCTTCCAAGAAGCAGGTAACATATAATAAGTAAAATAAGCTGATATCTCTCCATGTTGCTTCAGCTCACCATGATATCTACCTTGCAAATACTCTTGAAAATATGAACTTGCCTTTCCAAAATCATGACATAATCCTATGGTTTTTATAACTTCTTCTAGCTCATTATTTATAACACCATTATATTTTGTAGTATTCAAAGCTATTTCTGCAACACCAGTTAGGTGGTCAACTAAAAGTTGATCACCTTTACTGTTATCAAATATATGTGATTTTAACTTAAAAGAAGTACACATTAGATTCTCCCACCTTTAAAACACTTTTTAATTGTGCAACCATACTTCCTCCTGGTGCAAATCCTACTTTTTCATATTTAATGTATTCTCTATTTTTTTCATTCTTTATTGGAATTCTATCAAGGCAAAGTTGCACCTCTTGATTATCCTCCAATATAATTTGATCTTTAGGTATTACACAATTAGTTAATCCTACATCTTCTGATACCTTAGTTACTTCTTCTATACTTTCAAAATTTAACTTTGCTATATGTTCACTAGCTCCCAAATAAGGAGTAAATATATAACTTCTATTTATTAATATCTTCTTTATTTCCTTTAATTTTTCCTCAGAGTCCATAACATAAATTCTATAACCTACATCCCTTAAAAACTCTATTCTTGACGGAAATGTGGGTGAACCATTATTTTTAATTTGTGGAACTAAATTAAAACT
The DNA here is from genome assembly GCF_000732635.1 of Clostridium sulfidigenes. GTDB lineage: Bacteria > Bacillota > Clostridia > Clostridiales > Clostridiaceae > Clostridium_J > Clostridium_J sulfidigenes. Next base: position 34,212 of record NZ_JPMD01000011.1, read on the forward strand.
TTGAGTATCTTTTTTTATAGGTTTTAATACTTCAATTCCTATCTTCATTTCCTTAGTATACTCATATAAATCTTTATAATCTATTCCCATTAATGCACCTATAAGGCCTTTTATCGCTATAGGATGCATAACAGTGTAGGTTAAAGCAGAAGTTGTTGTATAGGGGCACCTAAACCTTGCAAAATCTCCAGACGCTCTAAAACTTAAAGCCTTCATTATATACACCTCTAAGCTTTCTACATGTATACCACATTAAATTCTTCAGATATGTTATCTACTTGTACCTTAGGATGAAGATATATATTTACTTTTTCAACAACATCTTTATGCAAATCTACAAATCTTTTTAAGTTTATAAAGTCAAAAGTAAACTCATCTATTCCTCTTAATGCCAAATCTTCTTTATCATATTTTACATCTACATAATCAAGCTCACCGTCTATATAATTTTTATTATATATTACTTCAACTAATACTCTAGGCATTTGATTTTTAGATGTACTTTTATAGTTTCTAATACCAGATAATAACATATCCTTAAAGTTTTCTAATTCTTCATCAGTTACATTTATATCTTGTCTTTTCGCACATTGGTCATTATATACCATATATGTTTTAAACAAAGCATATGGTGTATAGTATTTAGACCATATTGTTCCTTGAACTTTACCTTCACCTGATGTAAATGAAGCTGTGCCTTGGGCAAATTTTATTTCAGCCTCATGTATACTTTTGCTCCACATAACTTGAAGCGGTCCAGTTATGTTAAATTTAGGTTCTGTAACAACAGCTCCAAATAATTTAACATCTATATAATCTGATTTTAATAATGATTCCAACTCTACTTTACCTTTTTCAGTTAACTCTTTTACTTTCTTTTTATCCGTTTCATCCTTTACGAAATTATCTAATATTATTTTATTTGCTACTCCTTTGCAATCTAAATACTTATCTTTATCATCTTTAGTTGCTCTAACAAATACTTTTAATCCTCTATTATCTGCTTCTTCTCTAAAATATCTTTTTATCCTAACATCAGACATTTCTAATTTTCCTGTACTCTCATCATATCTAGGTCTATTTTCATTTATCATATCACCATTAGGATTTGCCATAGTACAATCAGTAAATAACAAAAATTCTCTTGTATTCGTCATTTTATATTTCCTCCCTATTTTCTTGTATTTCTTCATTTTTATCATTTTCTAAATCAAGGACATTCTCTTGAACTTTTTTAAAGTAGCTATCCATTCCCCAAAAGAATATATATTTAGCTTCATCTGAACTTAGCTTACCACTAGGATTAGCCATTAGCTCTTTAGATTCTGTAAGAATATCTTTAAGCCATGCAGATGAAATTTTATATTTAATCATTTTATCACTTAACAAATTACTAAAATATATAAAATCTTTAAAGTTAAATTTTCTTGCAAAGAAGAAATTTTTATCTAGTGAACTTCTATCTGCAATCTTTCCTTCTTCATTTGAGTTTCCTTTTTTTATCATATAATTAACAAAATTATATGCCATACCAATTAAAAACCAAGATTTTTTTTCATTACTATTAAAATAACTTAGATTATCCATAAACAATTCTTTATAATCACCATATTGAGTCATAACTTTAAATCCTCCCTCTATACACCCTGCATCAACTAAGAAATTATAAACCTTACCTATATTGCTAATAGTAAATTTATTTTTACCGTTTATAAATTCATATTTATGCACCATCATAGCTCTAGTAAAAAAAGTGTTTCTATTAATACTTTTTCCTAAAAATATAGCATCTACCATTCTTAGTTTCTCTTTATTAGTAGTCTCAATTCCTTTTAATCCCACCTTTATAGCAGTGGAATAGTTTATAATATTATATAATTTAATACCATATTCAGTAAGTAGTACAGATAGTTCACCAAATCTTGATGGTAGCATACTCTTTATTGTATGTTGTATATAAAATGTCTTATTTCCTTCCTTTTCAAAGAAAATTATATCTGTCTCAGTATTTCCTTCACCTAATAATTCCAAGACTATTTCTTCATCATTATATATATTAGATATAAAATTCTTTTTATCTTCGCTAACAATTGTGCTATTCTCATATATCGCTTCTGTTTGTTCATTAAAATTATGTGGTAAAAACATTACACTTTTATCAATCCAATAAGTAGTTAATTTATCTTCAACATACTCTTTACCTATCAAAATATCATTTAAGCAGCTTTTACACATAGTTACTCCAAATTTATCTTTTTCATCTACAGAACCATATACATCCTTATCATTGGTGTAAAATTTATAAGTTGTAGTATTAAAAACCTGTTTTTTTTTCTCCACAAAAATGGCATATATGCTTTCCACTTATAGCTTTAAATCTAGTAGCATACATCTTATCTAAAAATTTATCTTTAAATAATTCATAAGGATATTTTCCATTTAATAATATTACTACTATAAAATTTTTATGTTGATTACTTATCTTTTGATAAATTATGTCTTTAACCTGGTTGTAATTGTTTTCAATGCCGCAATAAGCTAATGTAGTTTTTATTTTTTTATCAAACTTTTCTATTTCTTTAGAATCCTCTTTATAAAAATCTGCTCTTAAAGCTCCACCCTGAGCATCATTTCCCGCTTGATAAAAAAGTGCTTTAGTAGTTATATCTCCATAAAATTCTTCACTTTGTGTCTCTATTTCACCATTATCCTTAATATCTATATAAAGAATTTCCTTTACTGTATCCCCTTCAATTTTATTAACTAAACTTCTTACAATATCAACTTCTGTTATTCCATTATTTTCTCTTAAGTATGCTCCTATATCTCTTATTGCATTTATCATTCTTTCACCTCCTAAATTAAATGTTATTCTTATTATCTTCATTTTTATTAATTTTATACTTTAGTAATATCTATATCTTATGATTAATATATTTTATATGTATATTTTATCATGTAATTGTTAAATATTAATAAATACAGTAAAATAAGTTTTGAAATGTAATGTCTATTTCTTATTAGAATCCATTAAAACAAGGTTAAAGGGAGATTAAATCTCCCTTTTTTATTTTTCGCATATATTTCTATAACAACAGTCAATGCATCTAGCTTTACTTGAAGTAGCTTTTGGATAATATCCATCTACAACCTTTTTATAATCATTAATATACTTAATAGATTTCTTTTTCAACTTATCATCAAAGTCAATCTCTTTAAGTAAATTTTTACTTCTTAAATATACTAAAAACAATTTATTTACCTTAACTTTATATAACTCTTCAATAACTAACCCATACATAGCCATCTGAGTTTTATAAGTTTCAAAATCTTTATCTTTGTACTCTGCAAATTTATAATCTAATGGTGCATAGGTTCCATCATTTAACAGATATATTTCATCTACTATCCCTTTTATTCCATATCTTTTAGATACTATATATTTCTCCTGTTCCTTGCTTACTCCACCTATTCTTTTCCTAACTTGATTCACATTTTGTGATTTCTTATCTAAATGTTTCTCTCTTCCTATTTGTACCTTAAATCTATTTTCTTCATATTGTCTTATTGCTAAGTTCTTCATAAAGTATATAAATCTAGGACAATATAGAAATTCTATTATATCTGAAGGTGTTACATACTCCTCAAATTCACTAAAGGAATTTTGATACAATTTCATTGCTAATCAACTCCCTATCAAAACCATTGCCAATTATATCTGTATCATAGATATAATCTTTACTAGTTGGAAAAATATATATAGAATCTGTGCCATCATCCACTAATCTTTCCATGATAATCTTAAGCTCATCTTTTTGATTTTTATTAAGCTCTCCTAAAAAAATACTCTTTTGAACCCTATATAATCCTTTATTCTTACACGCTTTAACTGCTGTATTTCTAGCTCTATTCTCTGAAATATCATACATTACCCAATAAAGCATCACATCACCTCATTTAAAATTTTATTAGCAATGTTATGACAATCATATTGAATTACATTATTAAGCCTTATAACTCTACCTTTATATTTAATTTTTTCTTCAAATCTATTATTTACCGCCTCGATTAATGTCTGTTTACCTAACTTATTTAGCCAATATCCTCCACCTTCTATCTTATCAAACATGTCCTGCTTTATTTTCCTCTTAGAAAACAAACTAAAAACAACCTCATCCATATACCCTCTATACATTTCTATGAGATCAAAAACCAGAGCTGTTCTATTGTAATTATCAGTATGCATTATTCCTATATACGGATCTAATCCTGCAATTATACATGAACTTTCTACCCTAGAATAAAGTACCCCATAAGCATAATTAAGCATACAATTAAATTGATCACTAGCTGGATTTTTACTTCTACCCTTAAATTTATACTTCTCAGGTATCAGCTCTCCTAAAGTACTAAAATACCTTCTAGCACAGTAACCCTCATGTCCCTCCATTGTTCCCCTTATAATATCTATCGGCACATTGTTTAACACGGATAAAGCACACTTGTGTTCTTCCATATCTTTAATAGCTTCATCTATCAACTCAACCTTTTCTTCACTTCTATTTAACTTAAGTTTATTTAAATGATTTATTTGATTACTTATTTTTTGGTCTATCCATTCTTTAACAAACTCTGTTCCCATAGATATTTCATTTAATTTTAATTGATGTCTTCTAATTGTAGTTATACTACCTAACTTTGAATGCCATACCCTAGCAAAAGGTTTTCCACTATACTCCAAAAAAACAACATCAATATTATTTTCTATTGCTAACTTTAATGCATCTGTTGTTACAAGAGCAGATGTTGTTATTAATATTTTTTCTACCTTTTTACTTGAAAATTCTTGTTTAACTCCATCTATTGTAACTTGAAATCGCTCATCAACTTTGCTAATATGTGCTCCCCTTGAGTTAATTACTAATTCCATAAATATACCCACTCCTTATTATTTATATCTTAATTGTGGACATGCTTTTACTATTTTATTCTTCTTCTTACCTTTTCTTAATTATTAACCTTAAAATTATCCCCTTTACCAAATAAACACAAGCCATCTCTAAAAAGAAATGGCTTGTGATTATTTATATATAATATAACTTATTATCCTATTGATGATTTAATAAATACATCAAAAGTAATATCCTTATAAATTGGAATTTCATCTTGTAATTCAACTTTTTTAATTTGGCTTATTTTAGTTGTGTAAAAAGAGCATCTATCCAAGTTATTATAATCTAAGTCTATTGTAACCTCTATAGTATCATCATTTGTATTTTTTAAAACAGATAATACCTTTCCTTTTACCCATTTATCTTTTATTAAAAGTTTATATACGTATCCTTGTACTATATGATCTAATTTATATGGTTCAAATGGATTATATCCCTCCCCTTCAAGTTCTTGAAATGCTTCTATTACATACTCTTTGTCTTTTTCATCTATGATAGTATAATCTTTAATCATTGGTATCTCATCTAATAAGTATATTTCTCCATCAATAATATCCCCTCTTGATATAACTTCAATAATAGCTTTATTACTTAATCTATATTCTGTATCTATATATATACTTGAATCATCTATTCCAACAATAGTACCTATAAATTCAGCTCCTATTTTCATTATAAATCTGTACACTCTATTAGGCTTTATTTCATTAAAATCTATCTTTTTCATTTTACTTCCTACTTTCTATAAATTATTTATGATAGATAACCAAAATATTTATCTGTGCTTTTATATAATTATTCTTTTATTTAGAAAAATCATTAGAAATACTTCAATTCACTAATTAAAATTAGGAATATCAACAAATTTTGGTTCTTGTACTTCTAAATTTTTATCAATCTTTTCTTTTATAGTTGACATTGAAAAATCTATAGCAAAATTTTCATCATAAACATTTATTACATTATATTCTTTAGACTTAAGCCACTGTTCTTTATCTGTAAAATACTTCTTACTTTTTATCAAATTTATCATTCCTCTCTAATTTAATGAAATCATTTTCTAATCTCATCTTGATAATCGGTTTTATATTCTTCTACTAAATTTTCAAAATAAGAATCATCTATATCTGAAAAACCCCAATAAAATTCTTCTTCGTTATAATCTTCAAGACATATTTCTTCATAATACAACTCTTCATCATAAAACTTTTCTTGTTCTCTCATTTCTTTTTCCCATCTCATAGCTAATTCTAGGTTATGCTCTTCTTGCATATTGTTTCTTTTTTCTTTCTTTTCCTTTTCTAACTTATATTCTTCATTATCTAAGAACCTACCACTGATTAGTTTTTCAATTTTAAAAATTCTCTTACTTTTGTCCGGTTTAGTTGTAATCGATATCAAAGCTAATCCCTTAAAATACTTTTCTTTTTTATTTCTTATATTATAATCATGATCACAGATATCTATAAATTTATCTATCATCTTTAACTGATATTTTGTTCCTATTTTCCCTTGGTATTCTTTAACCTTTGAACCATTAAATCTAACTACAGTATTATATTCTTTATTTCGATTTACATTGTTAAATTCTTTTATATCGTTAAAGCTTTTTACAAAATTATAAATATGTTTTACTTCATAATTTTCAATAATATAATTATATTTTTTATAAAGTTTACCTATATTACTTTCACCAAGCTTTCTAAAATCACTAGTAATTCTTAGCAAGTTCAAATATTTATCGCTATTATAATTGTTAAAACTAGCTTGTATTACTGTATTTATGCTTATTTTTGAAATTTTTTCATTATAAGTATGCAATCCAAACTTAGCTCCATTAGTATCTATAATTCTAATAACTTTACCAGTAAATACATCAATCCCTATTATTTTTAAATACTTAACTTCTCTAAACTTTATTGTTTTTGTTACTTCTCGATTTAAAATTATCACTATATTTCTAGTTTTTTTAAAAGAGATATCTTCCATTAAAAATTCTTTATTTTTATTAATTATATCCGCCATTGTAATACCCCCTAATTAAGAATTAAACTAGTTATCCCCTGATTTATACCTAGTAACTTTTTCCCTACTCTTTTATTAATAAAGTCTTTTCTAACCATATCTAATAATGATGTGCCATTATGATAACCATGAATAACAATGATTTCCTTAATATTTTCAGGTGCATTATTAACCGCTTCATTTAGATACATAGCGGCTTCCCATACCCTCATCCTGTGAAGATCTACTTTCATTATTTCATTTTCTTTAAATTCATAATACAACATTGTAAGATTCCTCCTTTTATTTTGCTAAAAATAAAAAGACACTTCTAAAAAATGATTTTAAACTTAAAATAATACAACAAACTAAACCCTACAGAATTCTATTCCGTAAAGCTATGCTCTGTTGCGCTAACAACAAGAGTAATTATTGTATCAATCAAAACTAAATCACTTTTTACAAGCGTCTATATTAATTATAAATACCTTTATGCCAATTGTCAAATATTTTATTATTTATATTTATTATGTATATAACTTAATATTTAGCAATGACACTCACCATTTTATTTCTAACTTAAATAATTCATTACTAAATACATTTATATAAATATTAAAGTTTCAAATAATAAAAATTATGTTTATAAAAAATCACAAAAATAGTAGTACCAAAATGGATACTACTATTCCCACCTTATCGCTATTCTCCACCCTTACCTAGCGCTGAAGAATCCCCACTTTCAATAACTTCTCCAGTGGCTTTATCTTTAAAGTTCACTATTGTTTTTGCTGTATCAAAAGATTTTCCATTCATAGCTTGATACATATTTCCAGACATATAAAATCCTACTGCTACAAAAGGTTGAAGTCCACCATAGGATGCTTTATCAACCATAATATCAAATTGTGTCAAATCATCATTATATTTTATCTCTGCAAAAGAAGGATAATTTTCTTTATCAGCTAAAGTCTCCTTAATACTGTCGTCTACTGCCTGTTTCATACTTGCTAATAACTCTTTATGAGTTTTCTTATCCATAATGTAGGTTACAGAACCGTCTTCATTGACTTTAACTTCATGTACCCCTTTTGCTTTTGCTTCTGTCTCTATAGTAGTCTTATCACTTCCGTCAAAAAAGGCTGCAGGCAATGTTACTTCTACATCAAATAAATTTTTTTGTGAAGACATCTCTCCCCCGTTACTTTCTGTTTTCTTTTCTGCCTTATCTCCATGGTCTGAGTCCTTTACACCACAGCCTACCATTGCAATTGCCATTGTAGTTACAAGTAGTAATGCTAAAATTCTCTTCTTCATAGATTTTTACCCCCATATTTAGCTAATTATAGCCTTATTTTTATGTTCTTTAACATAATTTTTATAATAACTATGTAAAAACATTATATTTTTTATATTATACTTAAAATTTTAACATAAATTATATTATATATCATTAATTTTACTTAAAAGTATAAATTCAATACATGAAATTATCTATTAGACCTCTACTGAAGCCCCAAGACTCTCTGATACTTTCCAATCCATCCTAGATTTACATTTCTCACTTCACCATTTCTATTTTTACCTATGCAAATTTAACATAATAAAAAAGCAAGTAAGTTTTAGAGTAATACTTGTCTCAAAATCTTACTTGCTTACATTTTTTATTTATTACTATCCTTGCCTAGTGCTAAAGAATCCCAACTTTCAATGATTTCTCCTGTAGCTTTCTCTTTAAATTATATTTTATCTCTGCAAAAGAATGATAATTTTATAATCATCAATACTTTATTTTTATATATCGTGAATCATCATCATAACCAACAACTCCTGAAATATTTATATCAAAAATTTGATTATTATATTGTAATTTTTCATCTTCTACTATGTATACTAAATCACATGTATATTCTTCTTGTGGCTGGAAATTATATTCAAAATAATCCTTTTTATCAAAGTCTTCTAATTTGCTAGACATCCAACATTCATAATTATATATTTCATTTTTATCATCTATTACATCTAAACAACATGAATTAAGTGGAAACATTCTTTCTGTCTCTCTATTATTTTTAATTGTTACATTTACAATGACATATGACATATTATTAATTAAATTTCCTTTTTCATCTGTAACAAATTCATCACAATCTGGAGGATTTGGAAATTGTTTTTTTTCTTTTGTCTTTTCTACTGAGTTAACCTTAAATGTAAGATCAACCGTAAGAACATCTTCACCCATTTCAAAGATTTTATCAGCTTCAAATTCGTTAGCTGCAGCTAAACTCTCTTCTGCTTTAATTTCAGCATTTTCTTTGGTTTCTATACCTTCTTTTGTTTCTTTTTTGTTACTCCATAAGTTAGACTTAGGAAATAATTCATCATTTTTAAATACACTAACACCAATAATAACAACCATAATTATCATAGATGCAATAACAATTCCTTGTTTCGTTTTTCTATTCAACTTTATACCCTACCTTTCTAACTAAAATTAAGTTCTACGCATCTTTTTACCGGATACATTTCCAACGTTAGATAAAATTTTCTATTCTTCAATTCTTTCCATGTTTCTTTATCAAAATGCCTTTCAATCATAGAGTAGGGTAATATTAATTCTTTTTCTTCTCCAGGCTTTAATTCTACTACAGGACTTGCATCATCTTCTTTATTAACTTCTTTAAATAATTCTAAACTCAGTCCATTATGCCAACTTACTGATTCCGCCTCAAATTCATAAACCTCTATAGTTTTAGTCTCCTCACTATTATTCTTAAAGTTAACTTTTACAAAAATAGCCTTCTTTTCTTCATCAGGGAATGGATCCTCTATAGACGCATATATTATTTTAAGTTCATCATCATTTACAATTTTTGATTCTTCTACACTTAGCTGAACTCCTTCATAATCAAAGGTTTCATTTAAAGTAAATTTTTCTAGTGGTGCTTCAGGATATTTATTATTTATATATCTAAATCTCATAAAACATACACCTACTAAAATAAGAACTAAGCCTAAAATTATATAGTTCTTACTTCTCTGTTTCATTTAATTTTACCTCCTCCTTCACCTTTATATATTTTTTCATTTCTCCATTTTCTATAAAAAATATTTCATCTGATAGATAACTTAACTCCTCACTATCATGACAAGATATTATTATTAATGCTCCTTTATCACGAAGATCTCGAAGTATTTCACTAAGGTTTTTGATGCTGTTTTCATCTAGTGCATTAGTAGGTTCATCTAATACAATAATTTTAGCATCTTCCATAATAGCTGCTGCAATTCCTAATTTTTGCTTCATTCCTAGTGAATATTTTTTGAATTTCTTCTTATCTTCAGGATCTAATCCCACTAATGAAATAGTCTGTTTTATCTTTTCTTCACTAATTTTCCCTTGTATATCTGCAAGTATCTTTAGATTTTTATATCCTGAATAATTAGATATAAAACCAGGGCTTTCAATTAATGCTCCAATACTTTCAGGAAAAGAAAGCTCTTTACCTAAAACTTTTCCATCAATTATAACCTTTCCTTCAGTAGGAATCATAAGTCCACAAATTGCCCTCATAAGCATAGTCTTTCCTGAACCATTTTTTCCTTTTAGCCCATAAATTTTACCCTGTTCCATTTTTATATTTATATTGCTTAAAACTGTATTTTTAGAAATTACCTTAGTTAAATTTTCAACTTCAATATACATATTATCTCCTTTTACACTTAGTTATTTTTTCCTATAATATCATAAGTTTTAAACTTAAAAATCCCTAATGTTATTGATATAAAAGATATAGCCATGCTGAGTATTATACCAGTTGATGTTTCAATTCCCTTTATACCTACCATTAAGCTATTTCGTAACAACATTAAATAATTTCCCATTAAAATAGGACTACAATAATAGATCGAGACTATCAAAAAAGATATAATAAAAATATTGCTATATATTAAATTACTGAACATTGCTATGGTAAGCTGCATTAGAGAAAGGGCTACGGATGTGACTATGGGTAAGACTATGCAAGCACTAAACACTCCATTAGCTGCTAAACTAGAAGTATCTAACTTTAAAACAGCTAAACTAACCTTATGATTAGGAGTTAACGATAGTTCACCATTAATTAAAGAAAACATTGCAATAACTATATACCCTATTGCGTAAAAAATAAGAACATTTCCCATAATCCAAAGGCATTTACTAAGCCACCACTGCCATCGTTTTTTTGAACGTATTAATATTTGAGTTCCATATTCTTTTAAATCATTCAGTGGATAATAACCTATCACTATTGAAAGAAATATATTTAATAAAACCCATCCCGGTGGTATTTCAATTTTTTCTTTATTATCTACTCTATTAGAAATATCAACACCTTTATATAAATCAATAATGTAATTGCCAAAGGTTGGTTTCTCTTTGAAATTATCATATTCTCTACTGATTATTAATCCCCTTTGAAAATTAGCACATAGTAATATAAATATAATTAATACCACAGCATACTTTTTCCATCCTTTAATAGTTCCCATGTAATAGTCATGCTTTATTTGCATTAAAAAACTTGACTTATTTTCTCCTTTAAAACTATTCATTTAAAAATTCCTTTCTGTCAGCTTTGAACATACCCACATATGTAATAGAAATCATTAAAAAAATCCCATAGATTAATCCTATAGCCATGTTAATGGGATTTACCCATTTTGTATAATAAATACTTATAAGTCTATAAAATATAGGACAATAATAATCGACTATTCCCACTGTAATAATTACAATGAGAGAGATACTACTTTTATTGGTTATCCAATAAATAAGCATAGTTAATAAAGTTATAACAAGTATTCTAATAAAAGATATTATGAAAAATGCCATTACAACATTAATAAACTTAATATCACTACAGATCATATTGGTTTCTCCAAAGAAAATACTTCTTCTCCTATCCCAATTTATATAGCTATTGCACAATAAACCACCTACCCCATAGGTGCATAGTAGCAAATATATAGTTGAAAATAAGGAGAACAGTATACTTTTATACACTTCTTTTAACCAAAGTAATTTTTTACTCTTTTGCTTTAATACAAACATAGTAGAAAAATCATTTTTAAATAGGTGCAACAGCAAGAATACATTAACAATCATTAACTCAATGCCAAAAAATAATGTTCCAGAAACATCTACAAAGTAATCAGCTAATGTAAATTTAAATCCACCTAACAAAGAAACTTTCATTGAGTGTCTTAAATATAGAAAAGTTAATGATGCTACGATGATCATGTATACTATTACCCATAAAAAATTAGACTTAATATTTCTCATAAACTCTTTTGTCCATAATTTACACTTAATATATATCTTCTCTCACCCCACTAATTAAAAATGTTGTGGACGTTATAATTCCTAAAAATAAAGTTTCATATAAAATTATTCTATAATCACAGGTTCCATAACCTGGTTGTAGAAAATAAAGTGGTTCATAATTATTTAATCCCAAAGATGATAATAATGAATATAAGAATAAATAAATTAAGAATGGCGCAACTATTACCATAAATCTGTATTCTACTACTAAACTTATGGATAAAGCTATAGTAGCTAAAAATCCACTAAAAATAAAATCTATAATTAGATATCCTAATATATAAATAAATGGGTGAATAAAAAATAGCTCTCCCCACATTTGTGCAGCACCAATTAAATATCCTTCTCTTGCTTGTGGTGGATATGATGGTAAAAACATAGCTGTTATAATAAGACTTATTAATAGCGGTATTACTATAGCAAGTCCACCAGAAATAAATGTAGCTAAATATTTAGATATATAGTAATCTCGCTTCTTAGCTCTTATAAGCACATTTTTTATATATCCATTTTTCCTATCTAAGAAAAATGAATCTGCAAAGGGAATGGTAGCTAATATAGGAAGTAGCATATAAAATAAAAAGTTATGCATACTATAGCCAGCATTTCCTATCCACCCAACAAAAATCGTTGGTGGACAATACATTTTAGATTTATTATATTGAAGTACCTCATCTATCCCCATAGAGGCTGGAATAACAAATTGAATCACATAAGATATCGTTATAAAGCTACCTATAGCTAAAGCAAATAGCATAGATTTACTCTTTAAAGCTCTTTTTAATTCAATTTTAAATAAATTTTTCAAAATTTCACCTTCTTTTATTCTATTTTTAAATTCTATATTAATAAAGGTTAAGGTAGAAATAATATGTAATACTATTTCTACCTTTAAATTTAAAGTTACATAAAAACTTGCCATAATTTAATAAATATAACTCTCTATTAAATTGTATAAATACAGTATTGCTTCTGTATTTTTCAATTACAATACGTATCAATTAATAATATTATATAAATCTAAAATTACCAATAATCCTGTTATGTATTAAGTGATTTATCATATCAACTTAATAGTATACATTTCTAATATAATAATGTGCGCACATTATCTTCACATAAATGTTTAGCCTAGATTTAATATAACAAATTACATGTTACTCACTTGTTACTATTGTAACTAATGTTAAATTTTGCTTAAACCTTTAATGCACGAAAGGCTTAATTCTGTACCTAAAATTCGATAAATTTACATTTATTTCCACGAATTTTGAAAGATTTCAATATTTTAATTGTCTATTCTCATATTTTTTAAGAGTTTTTATCTACTGAAGCCCCAACACTCTCTGATACTTTCCAATCCATCCTAGATTTACATTTCTCACTTCACCATTTCTATTTTTACCTATGATAATTTCCATGATTTCCTTAGGTGCCTCCCCCTCTTCCTCTTTATTTTTATCTTTATTTTCAGTGTCATAATAACTTTCTCTGTAAGGAAAGAGCACCATATCTGCATCTTGTTCTATGGATCCAGATTCTCTTAGGTCTGACAGCATTGGTCTTGGATCATTTCTGCTTTCTGCTGCCCTGGAGAGTTGAGCTAATGCTATGACGGTGATTTTTAAGGATTTTGCCATTGCCTTTAGCTCCCTCGATATCTTTGCAACTTCTTGTTCTCTAGATGAACTTACTCCTACAGATTCTATGAGCTGAAGATAATCTATTATTATCACATCTAAACCTTCCTTTTGCTTTAAAGTCTTTGCCTTTCCTCTTATGGTTGGAAGTGTAGTTGATGTGTCATCTATAAAAATTTTTCTCTTTGAAAGTTCTGAGGCTCCTATGATAAGTTTATTTAGGTGATCTTCTTCTAGATTTCCACTCTGTATATTTTTTAAAGAAATCAAGCATCTAGCAGAAAGCATTCTTTGTACAAGTTGGTTCTTTGGCATCTCTAGGGAGAATAAGCCCACCTTTGCCTCTTTAGAAACATGTTGGGCAAGGTTTAAAGCAAAGGCTGTCTTTCCCATGGAGGGTCTTGCAGCTATAATAACTAGTTCTCCAGCTTTTAAGCCTGAGGTCACTTCATCTAAGTCCTTATACCCTGTGGAAATACCTTCAAGGGCCCTTTTATCCAGGTATCTTTTTTCAATGTGGCTTATGGTACTCTCCAGTGTATCCATAATGGGTTCCATATCTTCCATTGCTGCACTGCTATAGGCTTTATGAATATTATCCTCTAACTCTTCCACCACTTGGTCTACAAGGAACTCTCCATGACTCTCATCAATGGCTTTTCTGCAAGCTTTTATAACCCTTCTTCTGCTTGCTTTATCTATGATGATTTCACAATAATTTCTTATATTACTTAGGTACACAGCAGAACTAGAAAGCTTAGAAAGGTATGTTATACCATTGCATTTTTCTAAAACTTCCCTAGATTTTAGTTCCTCGGAAAGGGTTATTAAATCTATATTAATCTCCCTAGCTCTAAGATTTAAAATTCCTCTATAAATAACTTTATGATTTTCATAATAAAAATCGTCTAAGTTTAAAATATCCTCCACTTCATAAATTTTATCCTTATCGTTAATTAGCACCCCAAGGACTACCTGCTCTGCTTCTAGACTATGTGGCATCACCATATCCATGCTACATGTCCTCCTTCAAAACTATATTCTTTAACTTTTCCTTTAACTCAGCTTTATTTCTTTCATCACTAAGGACCATATTTCCCCTCTTAAATTTCCCGTCACTTTCCTTTTCTGGTTTTCTTTCTTGATTTAAATAGGTCTCAAATTTATTGCCAAAGAGAGTAGTAGGAACTAAATATTGCTGAAACTTGGTGCCTGTCCATTTATATTTCATATTATCAATAACGGTTTTAAAGTCCTCTACGGTAAAGCCTTCACTAAGCCTTGCTTTAATAAGCCTAATAGTTATCTTTGTTGAGCTTCTAAAGTTTTTTCCTGTTTTCAAATTCAGATACTCTATTATTTCAAAGGCACTTTTCTCCAGAAGAAGATTTTTATTTATTTTAGTAGATGAATCTTTAGTAGAGGGATTATTTGTTGTAGATTTAAATCCACACCCCTTAGGTTCTTCACAGATACCCTTAGATTTTTCATCAATACCCTTAGCTTCTTCACCCATACCTTTAACTCCTTCACAGATACCCTTAGAGTTTTCCTCCTCTGCTCCTTCTCTAGTTATAAGCTCCTTATAATTTTCACCTATGCCAAAAAAGGAGTATGTTCCCTTTTCCCTCACAACCAGATGAGTAAGCATTCCTGCATCTCTCAATTTAAAAAATCTAGATTGAACTGTACATTTCTTCATTCTAAAAATAGGAAACTCTCTTAAAACTGCATCATAACGAAGCCAATAATAAATATGTCCCTCTACCTCCCTTATGTTCATTCCATTGCTTTCTTTAAAATCAATGAAATACCTAAGAATACTTGCATCAATAATATCTAGTCCAAACTTTATTAATTTATCCTGCCTAAAACCCATAATTGTATGTTTCATAATCTTCTCTCTCCTATCCTTATTTAAATAAGTATCTCTATATACTAAATAAGCAATTTAGACGAAAAGTGGAAAATTATTTTATTAAAAATAAAAAAAGTGGCATGCACCACGTTCCTAACGGTAAAACCAATAAAACGTAAAAATCTATACTTTCCTATACATTGAAAAAGACAATCCAGAAGTTAATCCTGAACTGTCTAAAATACTTATACAATATTATTTTTTTAATTGGCTCTGTTGAAGATTACAGTGATAGAATATACAAGCTATGTGGATATTGATGGACATCCCATAAAGATTCTAGTTAAATACACAGCTTTTTATTTTTAATAACGTGGTCGAAACCAAATTATAAAAATCTTATTTTCATTAAGTTATATTATTAAAATCTCACCTTAAATTACACCACATTTTACCTAGGAAACTAGATAGCTAGAAAACTATATACCTATAGAAATATATAAATATGGATATATAGATATATAAAACTAGCTTAATAGTAATATATGAACCTAGTTAAATAGTAAAATAGTTAACTATTTGTTGTGTTCATGGGGGTTTCAAGGCTTTCTCTAATAAGCACTGTATGTTAATTACTAATTATAATGCTTTCTTAAACTTTTCTAAAATAACTTACTGAGTTTTACTTTTATAATACCCCATATCTTTCAAAAGTAAGGTAATAAAATATATGGCAAGCAATAAATAAGCTAAATTAAAAGCAACTAATAGGTTTCTATTTTCAATAATTTTACTAATAGGTTGATGTAATATAGCTATAACTAAAATGAAAATATTCCTACTTAATTGAATTCCTTTGGATTTCTTTCTCCTTATATCCTTCATACTTAATTCTCCTCAACTCACTATTATCAATTATTTTATTCTTCCCTTTAAAATCAAAATTCAACCCTTCAATATTTTTTAGCACAACCTCTTAGTTTGCATATGCCTTAAATTTATTATAATGCATTTAATGTTTTACATTCCATAAAAATACATGAAAGTACGATTTTACTGCATAAGATTACAATTTTATATATTGAAATCCCAGTAAATAATATCCAAAAACTTTTTTAAAACCCTTATCTCTAGTGAATTTTCTTAATAAAAGCATATATAGTAAGTGTTAAATAATTTATAAGGAGGTTTCTCATGAAAAAAGAAAATAAAATTAATGATTCCATAGATGAATTTAATTCTGAAGAAGATTTGGAAGAACTTAATGGCATCTGTGAGTCCATCACTGGTATTCCCATATCATCCTTTAATTTTGAAAAAGATATTCTCTCTAAGGAGAATTTATCCACAGCTAATCTAACTTCTCTACCATCTCCTGTTGATAGTTTTACTGATAATCGCAAGGTTAAAACTGAAGCTCCTGGAATAACTCCACCCATAGATGGTGAATTCTTTGATACTCAGAGATGTTATAAAATAAGAAATTCCACTGCTAGAATGCTAAATGAAATTAAAGCTGTTCATCCCAATGTTAATGTTTATATGAATACCATTGTGGATGCAGCAATTAGAAATTACTATGACTTTATTTTCAATAGAGATGGAATTAATACTTTATAATTATTCATCATTTATACTTTCCACTTATTTTTCAAAGTGCATATATAATCATTGAAACCACTGATAAGGAGGTGAATTTAATGGCAGTAGATAAAGTTTTAAACACCACTTCTTTTCATATTGAAGTTGAAAACGGAACTGATAAGACTGGAGCTACAATTTATAAGAAAAAAACTTTTTCTGGAGTAAAACCTAGTGTTGACCCTCAAAATGTTTTTGATGTGGCTGAGGCTATTAAAGATGTTTTAAGTGCTTCTACTAGAGATAGTTACTTAAATGAAACTTCAAAATTAGTTAATGCTTAAGAGTATTAACCGCGAGTATTAACTGTGACTTATCCTAGAGAAAGGAGGAAATTAAACTATGGAATATTCATTATTAATGACTTTTATTAATGCCAGTGGAGATAAAGTTAATTTATCAATTTCAGGAGTTAAGCAAGATATCACTGAACCTCAGGTATCAACTCTTATGGATACTATAATTGCTAAGGATGTTTTTCTTAGTAAGGGTGGCTCACTAGCTTCTAAATACGGAGCACAGCTTACCCAAAGACAAACTACTAAGTTCAGTCTTGCCTAAAATGACAAAAATAACGGGGTCAGACCTGAGGAATTTTTTTCCTCGGGGTCAGACCCCATTACATTTTTTTCCTTGGGGTCTGACCCCATTACAAATATTTACACTTCTTCAATAAGTGATTTCATATTCTCTTTTATTGAAGATAATTCATTTTCTACAGTAATTAGCTTTGCTCTAAGGGATTTTATTATGTCCTCTACATTATAAACAACGTTACATACACTTTTTAAAGAATCACTGATTTTTGATTGAACAATCCAGTCAGATATTAATCCATCAAAAAAGTAATCTGCAAAGGTTTCAAAAGAACCAATATTTATATCTATATCCATTGCTAAATCCACATCGGCTAATTCATTTTGAAATTTCATCAGTGCAATTTTTGTATTCTGTGCATACTCTTTAGCTTTATCAATTTCAGAGTGTTTGGCTGCTGTAGCTAAAAGACCTCCCCCTAGTATATCCCAGGTTCCCCATCCATCAGCACTTTCAAGAGAATCTACTACAAATTGAAGTTCATTTCTAGCAGCATCACCAGCAGCTATTGCTTCCTGCAACTCTTTCTTCTGAGCTTCAATAGAAGGAATCTTGTCCATAATTTCAAGTAACTTTTTAGAGTTCTCATTATTTAAACCTAATATAAATCCTTCTTTTTTCTTTAATACTGCTTCATATTCAGCCTCAGCATCAAGTAAATTATTAAATGACACTTTATAGGATTCAAGATCCTTTTCTAACATAAGAACTGAGTGGCAACATTCATCATACTTTAACTTTGCTGCAAGGAACTCTTGTCTCTCTTTATCCAGCTGCTGATCCTTACTTCCAAGTATAGAATAAAATATGTTAGCAATACTCAAAGATTCAAGCTTTTTTACATCCTTATCCTCATCATCAAGAGCTTCTTCAAGTTCAATCTTTCTAATTACTTCTTTTTCAAGAGCTTCTTCCGTATGCCTAATCATACCCTCAAACTTCTCTTTTCTCCACACTTTTTCCTTAGCCGCTATAAGTTCTTCATTAATATACTCAAACATACTAAACTTCCTTTCTTTTTTAAGGGAGATTATATCCCAAATTTTGTCACGGGGTCTGACCCCCTGGATATTTTTGTCATGGGGTCTGACCCCCTGGATAATATTTTACTTTATACCATTATATCTCATTGCATTCATAATATATACTCCCCTAGCATAAACATTAAAAAGATAATTTTGCGGGGTGATTATTTTGAAAAAATCCAAGATTAAAAAGTTCTTTTCCTTTTTTAATAAGATTAAGATTATGATTTTTATAATAGCTATAATTGCTGCTTGTTTATTTATAAATTCTTTAACTACTAAAAATAATTTAGAGAAAAAGAGTGATTTTGTATCTGAAAAACTTATATCCATATCCGAGCTAGCTACTTCCCGTTATGATTACTCTAATGTGATTTCTGTGAAGAATAGCTTAAGCTTTAAGGATATTACTATTCCTTTTACTGAAAAATCCTTTGTCATTAAATATAATGGCTATATTACTGCTGGACTAGATTTTAGTGCTGCTACTTTTTCTATAGATAAAAATATACTTACCATAACTATTCCACCTTGTTCTATCCTTACACATAATGTAAATGAAGATGAGGTTTTTATATTTGATGAAAAGAACTCCATATTTAATAAATTAACTATGGATGATATGTTAAGCGAAATTGTAGCAGAAAAATCTAAGACTGAAGAAAGGGTAATAAAAGACGGCTTCCTTGATAAGGTTACTGTGGACACTATAGACCTTCTTAAAAACATTTTCTTGAATTGCGGTTTTGATGAAGTAAAAGTTAAGATTGCAGCATCTTAATTCATATAATATAAAAATGCTATGTTTTTTCAACATAGCATTGTGACCTTATAAAATTATTAGTTTAGACTTAATATGTTTATTTAGAGGGAATGCAGTGAAATAATTCACCTTATAATACTAGTATTCCCTCCCTTTAGCCCTAATATAGAATGAAATTATTTTTGAATAAGGGAAACAAAATAAGAATAATATAGACACAAGAAATAATACTATGAAAATCATATATGGTAAAACTTCTATTGTCCTTGAAATATCACTAATTAAAAGAATAAATACTTTTATAATGCTATAGGAAATAATAGCTATAGTAGGTAGGTAAAATGCTGAATAAGTTAAAGCCATTTTCTTAGCATTAGCAACTTGTTCCTCCTTATTTGAATATATATTAGGTCTTTCGTCTGTGTACTCTTTACTCCATAGACTCCATTTAACTGGTAATGTTCCAACAGTATATGCAAGTTCCCATTGATCCAGCTTAAATATTTCATAATATGCAGCTGTAGGGTTATTTTGAAAATCTAATATATATCTAATTTTTCTAGGAGCTCCCTTAGTAAAATAAAATTTCATATTCCCTTTTTTAACTTTATAAAGATTAAAGCCTTTTGCTTCCATATCTTCTAACCATTTTTCTAATTTATCTGGTTCTAAAAAACTAGGACATCTTTTCTCTATTAACTTCCTATGTTCTTGTAGGGAACCTTCCTTTTCAGATACATATTCCCCATCAAATTTAACATAATCAGAGTCTAATTCCTCTTTTATCTGCGATTCATTCTTCCTTAATCTATATAGTGGATATATGAACAGAGCTATAATACCTAGTGCTTTTACAACATTTAAAATATCTAACAAAGTAAAATAAGAAGTTTCTATATGTTGTATTTTCTCAGGAGATACTTCTTTTATGAAGGTGATATCTCCAATACCTAAAAAATAAAAAATTATCATTGGAATTAAAATTATTAGGAAAATGCCAATATTTACAGAAAGATAAATTGGAATTAATGATAAAAGAATTTGAGCTATTTTAAATCTGCTTAGTAAAGGCTCTCGAGATGGCTGGGCTTTTATATCTTCTAGATTCTTTTCATTTGCTAAGAAAAACCATCTACCTTTACTACAAGCTTTGTACCATCCATTTTTTATTAAAGAAGGTTGTAACTCTGTAATCCCCCTTTTCTCAAATGAAATTCTATAGTTAATATTGCTTTCTTCTCCCTTTTCAAAGATAAATAGTCTTAGAAGAAGGTTAACATCTTTCAAAATATAGCCCTCTAAAGCTTTTTTACTTAACCAGTTTTCTATATTTTTAATATTTAAGCTCCAAAATGGTTTAAAAATTCTCATGAAAAATCCCCCTCATATTTTATTGCATTATCATGTAATTCTTTAATCCTTTCTATCTCTGCTTTTATTAATCTCTTCCCCACTTCTGTAATTTCATATATTGTTTTCCTATTTTCATCAGAGTAAATTGATATAATTTGACTTTTTTCCATTTTACCTAATGTTCCATAAACTGTACCAGAACCTAACTTTATTCTTCCATCAGTAATTTTATCTACATGTTGTATTATTCCATAACCATGTCTTGGTTCTGTAAGTGAAAGAAGAATATAGAAAGCTGTTTCTGTCATAGGCATGAATGCTTTTAAAATTTTATCCTCACTCATTAAAATACCTTCTTTCTAGTATTACTATATTTCTATATGTCACGATGTGATATATCATATTAAAACTATATCACGCTGCGACATATAAGTAAACATGCAATATAAAAAATGCTATGTTTTTTCAACATAGCATTATGTGACCTTATAAAATTATTGGCTTAGACTAAATAGATTAATTATTTATATCTTAAAATACTCTTCTAATTCCTCTACAGAATTTATATCAAAGATATCCATACCAATTTTATCAATGGCATTAATGGGTAAATTCATTATCTTATCCTCATACTCTGCTGGTAGATTTTTAAACTTTTTTAATAATAGTTTAATTAATAATTCTGCTTTGCCTTTATTAATTCCTTTTTCTATTCCCTTTTCTATTCCCCTCTTTTCAACCTCTGGATCATATAATGTTTTTGTCATTCTATTCACCTCATTTTCTAAAATTTCATCCTTAATAAAATTTCTATTCAGATATTCTATTAAATTCTGTATTGCTAACAACATCTTATGAAAGTCTTCTCCTAGGATTTCATTAGAATCGAAGAGTTCCTTAGATTCATTGGCTAATTTTGTTGCTAGTTTCTTTGCCTTATAGGATAATTCTTTCATCTTTTCAATGTTATTATTCTTGTTTGCCTTTATTAATTCCTTTTTTAATTGAAATAATTGTAGTGGCATAAGTGGATACATCTTTTTATGTATGAGGTCCTCATCTGAGTATTCCCAATACTTAAGCACTGGTACTGTATAATCAATTTCTTGACTATCCGGAAATACTATATTTAACCTTAATTTATCCTCTATATTTTTATTTTCTTCAAAAAATATGACCTTTTGCTTAGGAAAAACAATTCTTTTGACATGGTTGCTTTCATCCGCTTCTTCTTTAGCCTTTTTAAAGCCATATTCAAACATTCTCACTATCATGGTGCTATCATTTTTAGTTTGAAATTCTAGGTGATAACTTACTTTTTGATTTTCATTTTTTGAAATCTTAAAGAACATGTCACCCCGTAGCACATCTAAAGTGTCCTCAATAAACTCATTATTACTTACAGTTAAACTAACCTCATCTACATTAAAGTTCTCTTCAAAAACTCCATTTAACAGATTAATCAAAACCTTATTAGAGGTGGAAAACAAAAACTTTAATACCTGATCTAGTTTAACTTTTTCCTTTGTAGATTCCAAGTTTGCACCGTCCTTTATAATTAAATTATATATTAAAAAGAGCTCAAATTAAATATATTTTATAGCTATATATTAATTATAGGCACAAACACTTGTTCTTATACATTTTTAGCATACCTTTGATAAAATATTTCCTAAATCTATAATAAATATATTAAACACTTAAGAAATTTGTAATGAATTCCTTAAGTGTTTTAATCTATAATTAAATTAAGTAAGCTAGTTATAGATAAGTTTTAAAATATAAAAAAGTCTATAACTATTTCGCCTATGGTAAATAAGGCTTTGAGGAGGAACTTTTTTGAAGAAAAAAAGATTTAGTTTTAAAAAACTTTTATTTATTTTAATTATTATTGGTTGGGGTATGTTATTTATTTATTCTTTTAACAGTAAAAATTCTCATGAACAAGAAACCTTTCAGATTGAGTATAAAGATTCCATAAATAAATATTGTAAAGAGTTTGATGTCGATAAATATTTGGTCTATGCAATGATAAAACAGGAAAGCAATTTTAATAACCAGGCTATTTCTTCAGCTAAAGCAAGAGGTTTAATGCAGCTAACAGAAGATACCTTTAACTGGCTAAAACCTCAGTTAGGAGAGAGTTCTACCACCTATGATGATTTGTTTGATGCAGATACTAATATTCGATATGGTGTGTTTTTCATTTCTATCCTTCAGAAAAGTTTTTCTGAGCAAAACACTGTAGTTGCAGCCTATAATGCGGGAATGAATATTACCACTGAATGGTTACAGGATAGTAATTATTCCAATGATGGAGCAACACTAAATAATATCCCTTATAAAGAAACTGCAAATTATGTTGATATAGTGGACTATAATTATAAAAAGTATTTAGAAATATATAAAGATAAGTAATCTATGGAATATGAAATATAAAATACTCATTGATATTTTGTATTATATGTTATAATTTACTTATATTATCTCTAGTATTATACTATGAGCAACAATTATTTATAAAATATTGTGGAGGAATTCTAAATGAATTTAAACATGTTTAGATGCGGTATCAATGAAATTTCATATATTAAAGATGCCATTATTAATGTTAAAAGCGAAGAAGATCCATGTTGTTTTAACAAGGAAGCCATAGAAAAATTTTTATCCAATAACGATAATTGGTTTTATGTTGCAACAATGGATGAAAAAGTGGTTTCATATGCAATTGCTTATGTTCAAAGTCGTCTGGATACCACCCAAAGTATGATTTGCTTATATGAAATAGGTACATTAAAGTCCTGTAGAAAAAATGGTATTGGCAAAAGATTAATTAATAAAATTATTGAAGATGGAAAATTAAATAATTCAATGAAAATATGGATTCCAACAAATATAAGCAACTCACCAGCATGTAAATTATATAGTAGTATTGGAGCAGAGGAACCAGAAATAAAGGATGATATTATTTATAATTTCAGATATTAATCATAATGCATAGATAAATAAATTAAGGTGTAGTAATTAGAATTAAGTGATTACTTGGAAAATACCACATTATCCATAATAGAATAATGTGGTATTTTTATTTTCACATAATTATTTATAATTATTTATAATTATTTATTTCTAGCTCTGCTTCCACAGGTAATTTTTCTTTTAAAATATTAATAACTTTATGGTAATCACTGGTTTTAAAATGAAAGGTTTGCTCCATAAAACCACCAAATAGTTTAACTTTTACATCCTTTGAATTAGTTACTTGAACTTTCTCAATCTCATTCCACAATATAATCTCTTTATATCTATACATTGATATAAAACCTTGGGAGCTAATTCCTTGCTTAATCCAGCTACTAATAAACGCAAAAATACATAATATTCCTATTATATAATGAATCCATGTATTAGCATAAAAATACATAATGCCTATGAAAATAATAATACCAAACAATACAATAACAATCTCTATAAGCCTTTTTCTTATTTGTATTATCAAGGCTTTTATATATTTTAGCTGTTTTAAAATTATTAAAATTAAAAGTACTGGAATAATAATGTCAAAAATCTTCATTCATATCCTCCTGTTATAAAGCCTTTGATTTTGACTTCTTTTTTGCACTTAAAGATTCATTTATGTGTATAACTTGATGTCTCGTCATTGGCATTAATATAATTCCCGCTACATTCTTTCTACCCCAAAAATCAATAAGCCAATTTGATGCCTTCACATCCAATACTGCTCTCTCATCTAATATACGTTGCAATCTATGTTTATCAAAGTTTCTTTTCATATCCTGAGTGGAAAGATTCTCTACTATGTCTCTTGTCCTTCTTCCTACTTCAATTCTATAATTTTTTAACTCTTCCATATTTATATTTTTACTAAATTCCATAATATCATCTTCTGACATTGCATTACCAGTATCTGTGATATTGGAGTTAATTTTTTCTTGCCAATTTTCCCTATTAAATATCTGTTTATCACCTGCAACTAATAAATTCATTGTTATATCCTCTATCCTAGTACAATGCCAAATGCCATAGGTGATAGTACGTCCCTTTTGATTTTGTGAAGTTCTAAATGTATTTTCATCTAACCCTTCCCATAATTCATCTTCAAAAGTTTTTTTATCTATTCCTGACATAATGGATAAATGGACCATTGAATGCAAACTTAAAGCCAAGCTTTTACTTTCTAGAATTTTATCTGGTTTCAATATTATCTTTCTTAATTCCTTAATATCATCGTTCCACGATTTTAAATCCACTTAATATACTCCCCTTTATCTGTTCCCTATGGTTTATAATTAATTATTAACTCTAAAATTAATTATACACTAATAAAAGTAAATTTAAAATAATTTTACCATAGACAACCTTAGTAATTACCTTGATGATTTACACTAGCATCTCTGCATTGACTTATAATCTAAATATTTTATATCCTCAAATTGCTAAAAAACACTGCTTATTCATTTCTGAATATGCAGTGTTTTGAATAGATTAAATTTTAAACTAAGATATCATAGCTAGTTATATAAATGCTAACGATTTTGAAAGTTATTTTTTAGTTATTGGCTCAAGCAGATTTAAATAAAAATCATTTCCTTCACCACTAGGTATGTGTTCCTCAAGACATAAACGGCTTTCATCAACAGCATATGCATCATTATCTTTTAATAATCGCATTAATGTTTGCCATGAATCGTATACTTCATTAGTACTATTTAGTGATGCATATAGACCACCTAACAACCTTTTTTCTTCAAAACATTCTGGAATTACAACCTGTTCTGGTACAGTAATAGAAGCTGCCCATCCATACTCTGTACAACCTGGACTATATGCGGTGGTATTAAAACCAAAAATTCTAGCAGTACCCATTAAATGTTCTGATTCTGCCCAATCCAATACTCTTTTTAGTGCTTCATCCTCTGGAGAAGTGCTTATCACATTACATACTGCTACCCTCATATCAGGTAAACTAACAATTCGTAATGCTCCTGAAGTAATTGCGTTATTTGTCATAATAATATCCTCCCATTGCTCTATCATATTATTTGTAGAAATGATTTGAAGTGCCAATGTTTCTTCCATATTCACAAGGTATTCTGACTCATTGGATGGAAGCTCCATGGAGTTTATAATTGAAAGACATTTACTTAACAAGTTTTTTTGCTTAGTAATTACAATATTTTCTTCACTTAGCTTATTAATTTGATTTCTAATAATCTTTGAAGCAACTTTAGGGTCTGCACTGTCAATGATGACTTTTACAAATTTTAAAGGAATATCCAGTTCCCTAAGCAATGTTACAAGACGTATTCTCTGTAGTGCTTCATTATTGTACATACGCCAGCCTGATTGTGGATCTCGGGTGCTATAGAAAAGCCCCTTGTCTTCCCAGTGACGAAGTGTACGACTGGTTAATCCAAATTGTTCCGATACCTGGTGAATTGGTTCAAAATGGCTCATTTAACCACCTCCTTATTCAATCTATGAGGTCCTCATAAGAAAATAATATCATTTGACGCTACGTCAATTACAAGAGTATTTTAGAAGTTTTTCTAATAAGTTGCAATTATTTAATATTTTCTACTTTTTAATAATAGCAATCCAAACTTCTTGGTGATTTTCTTGCATATAGCATTCAATTACAGGAAGATCCGCTAATTCATATCCTGAATTAGGAAGCCATTCACTATAAAATTGCTTATAAACCTTTTGAGTCGCATCTGGCAGTTCTCCATTAGCTTCAAAAATTGCCCATGTTGCAGCAGGGTAAGTAAACTCTTTCATTCCTTCAAGTACTGGAACATGTTTGCAGTTTGGTACATCAACATGATTTGTTACTGCTATGATGTATTCCATTTCTTCCGACTCTCCCCATTGTCCTCCTTGAGCAATTCCTAAAAAACCTGCAGGTCTATAGTCGGGAAAGTTGTCAAGGAACATTTTCATAGTTCCATCCTTCCATGAGTTTTCCCAAATCTGAGGAATTACTTCAAAGGCCTGGGCTGTTTTTACTTTATGTGATACTCCCATTACTCTAAATTCAGGCCACTGTTCAATTTGATAATTCATATGATTTTCTCCTTTTATTGAAATTTGAAAGGAGAGCTTAGGACAGGATTTCAGCTGTACAGTTTCATTTCTAACACTTGAAGGTAGTACTCCATGAAACTTTTTAAATGCCCTGGTAAATGAATCTTGAGATTCATATCCATACTTTAAAGAAATATCAATTATTCTTTCTGTGCTATTTAATAAATCAAAGGCTGCCATTGTTAATCGTCTGTTTCTTATATATTCCGATAAAGGCTTGTCCGCTATATATGAGAACATTCTTTGAAAATTGTAGACAGAACATCCAGCAATTTTTGAAATAGTTTCATAGGATATTTCACCATGAAGGTTTTCTTCTATATAATTTATAGACTCATTTAAATTTTTTATCCAATCCATTCTTCTCACTCCCAATTTAATAGTATCTTTATAAATATATTTACACTCGATATTTAATGCCCTATTTTGTAGCCTCATTATTATAAATTTATAAATTTATTGTACACCAATAAAAGTAAATACAAAATAGCTTTCGTGATATAATATGTCTAATAAGTAAATAATTATAAGTTAACTATTGGAGGTAGAAAAATGGCAGATTTAAAATTTTCAGAAATTATGGCCATGCAAAAGGAACTACAGGAAAAATATAAAGAAAAATGGACTCCTCTTTGTGCAGAGAATGGTCGTAACAGCTTGTTATGGATGATAGAAGAGATGGGAGAAGTAATAGCGATAATTAAAAAACGTGGAGAAAATGATATTATGAATGATGAAACAGTTAGAGCTGCTTTTGTTGAAGAAATGGTTGATGTTATGATGTTCTACAACGATGCATTGATGTGCTTTGGGATTACACCTGAGGAATTTTCAGAAGCCTTCATAAAAAAGCATTGTAAAAATATGAATAGAGATTTTGATCTTGAACATAAAAAATATCTGCTTTAATATTACCTGAATTATTCATAGTAAAATTAAATAGATTTAAAAGTATCAGATTTTTTCGGCTGATATAAAATCCTTAGAGAAACTATATCTAATATTTCAGCTTTAGATGTAAAAATAATATTTAAAAGATACAAAATACACCGAATTCATTACTCTAAGGAAATATCTTCAATAAATCCTTTAAAAATGAATTCGGTGAATAATTCAGAGTATATATATTTATTATTAACTATTACTTATCTATATCTTAAAATCCTCTTCCAATTCCTCCACAGAATTTATATCAAAGATATCCATGCCAATTTTATCAATGGCATAAATGGATAAATACATTTAGTTCAGAAGAAGAATCTATTAAAATTAAAAATTCCATTGTTCATAGTAACATATCTCGTAAATATCCAACCAATATCCATTCAATATTTTAAAAATATGGAATTTTAATGCAAATATAATGTATAATAAAAATATAAATTACCGGGGGTAAAAGATGAAAAAAGTATTGGTTTTAATTATTGTATTGAGTGCCTTAATTATTAGTGGGTGTACTCAAAGTGAAAATTTTACAATTGAACATAAAGAATTTACAGATGAACAAATGGAAATATTATCATTAACTGGGAATAGAGCATTTAAATATGATTTAAAAAACTTACCTAGAGATAAAAGCTATGAACTAAATGTAGTATATGAAGTTTATAAGAATAAAGAAAAAGTAAGGGAAGAGATTCTATTAGGTACGGCATATGGACCAACAGAGGATAAGATAAAAGATACTAATATATCAATAAATATACAAGAAAATAAAATAAGAATAATGTTTGGTGGGGCATATAGTAATTTAGAAATAGAAGAAAATATATTTAAATCAGCAAATTATTATTTTAATGGAGCTAGAAAATTTAATATAGGAGATGAAGTATATTTATTTCATAGTAATGATGGCGGGAAAGGTTTAACCATGGAAAAACTAGGATACTTATCAAAAGAAGAATTAGATGGATTAATTGAGAAAAATGAAGAGAATGCTTTTATAAAATTAGTATGCGAAGAAATAAAAAAATAAGTTTACAACATTAAATTATTACGAACTAAAGTCCAGTGATTTCGAATCACTGGACTTTTAAATTAAATATATTACATACTTATATTATATTATCAACACTATTTTAAAACAGAGCCAAAAATAAAAGTAGAAAAAAATATACTTATTGCAAACAGTGCAAATAGGGCAAACATATTTAAAATCAAAAATACTGTATCTAAAATAATAGCTAATTTTTTTTCTTTTTCTATCATGCTGCTCTTTTGTATCAAAGGAAATGCCACTAAGCTACCAACTATACAAAATATGTTAATTACTAAAAGAATTATAGCTGCTGGAACTTCAAAAAAAAAAATTTTGTAATAAATTCTATATAAATCACCTCCTGATATAGTTGACTATACAATATTTGATAAATAATGCAACATTGGATTTCTTTTCTTATATTTCTATTCTAAGGCTTAATATTAAAATTAAAAATTTACTTCTACAAGCCTTGTCTTATCTTCGTCTTCTTTTCTTGTTGAGGGATCTTGTCTACTAATTACAAGTCGCCCTCTCTTAGTTTTTAATGATTGATCTGGAATTATAAATACAAGATCATAAGTATATTCTACTGATGGCTCAAAATCGGTTCTAAAATAATCTTTTCTCCCATAACCTTCTAGTTTACTTGAAGATACACATTCACTATAATCACATTCAGTAGTAGTATTATTTTTATATACTACTAATGCCATGCTATTTAAGTAGAGCTCCTTAATTTCTTTTGTATTATTCACAATAGTTAAATTAACTACTACATAAGAATCATCTCCAGTTATGTTGCCACTTTCATCAAATGTATATCTTTTTGAATAATCTGTAGGTGCAGGAAAGTTTCCTTTTTCTTTTGATTCCATTGCTGAATTCACCTTATATGTATAGGATCCAAATGTAACCTCTTCTCCTATTTGATATAACCTTAATTCACTTTCTTCTTTTCTTTCTTCTTCCTCACCGTTATCCCCATCTTCCTCTACTATTTCTTCGTTATTCCAAACATTTTTTCCTGGAATAGGCATACCTTTAACTATAAGTATATAGACACTGCAAATAAACATGGCTGCTATAATGATTTTGTAAATCACTTTTCCCCTCATCTTTTAATCCCCCAGCATACACTAAATCTCAAGTTTAACACACTTTTTTACAGGATATATGTCTAATGTTAAACGAAATTTTACTTCCTCAATTCTTTTCCAACTACTTTTATCATATTGAAAATCAAACATTTCATAGGGTAAATCTAATGTGATTTCTTCATTTGGGGCTAAAGTTAAGCTTGGACTTGCCTCTTCTTCATTAATTGCAATAAACATTTCATAATTTAAACCATTATGCCAATCAATAGATTCTGCTTCAAAAAAATCACATTCTATGCTTTGCTCTTTACTACTTGTATTCTTGAAGTTAACTGTTGCTACAATAGCTTTTCTTTCATCATTCTCAAAAACAGTAGATTCTTCTAGATTCATATTTTTTATTTCATTATCAGATATAAACTTAGCTTTTTCTACCTTTACTGTAATTCCTCTATATTCAAAGGTATCCCCTAGGTTATACGCTTCTACAGGTGCCTGAGGATACTTATTGTTTATGTAATTATATCTTAGTCCAATTACTATAACTAAAATAAAAATAATAGCCAGTGATATTACTTTACTTTTCTTCTTCATAACTATCACCTTCCTTTTGGCGTTTATTATATGGTTTTAACCTTCCATTTTCCATAAAGAAAATTTCATCAGATAAAAATTCTAGTTCCTCACTATCATGACATGAAATAATTATTAATGCTCCTGCATCACGATATTTTTGTAATGTTTTTCTTAAAGATATTACACTACTTTCATCAAGGGCATTAGTTGGTTCATCTAGAATAATTATCTCAGGCTCTTCCATTATTGCAGCTGCTATTCCTAGCTTTTGTTTCATACCTAATGAATACTTTTTAAACTTCTTTTTTTCCTTTGGATCAAGTCCAACCATAGTTAATACTTCATTAATTTTATTATCATCTATCTTACCTTGTATTTCTGATAATATTTTAAGATTTTTAAATCCGGAATAATTAGAAATAAAACCTGGACTTTCAATTAAGGCTCCCAAGCTGTTTGGAAAAGAAATATCCTTTCCAAGAACTTGTCCATCAATTATAACTTCACCTTCTGTAGGTAAAATAAGACCGCAAATAGCTCTCATTAACATAGTTTTCCCTGAACCATTTTTCCCTTTTAATCCATATATTTTTCCACGGGTCATTTTTATATTTATATTATCAAGAATTAAATTTCCTGAAATTATTTTTGTTAAGTTTCTTACTTCTATCTCCATATTCATGCTCCTTATTTTTTCATTTAAATGATTACTTTTCTAAAATATCATACCTTTTAATTTTATTTGCTCCTATAAATATGGTTGCTATTGATAATACTACACATACAACTATTCCATATACTATACTTATTCCACTGTCTCCAATGTTTAAATTACTACGTAATATCATTAAATAATTGCCTATAAAAAATGAATTACAATAAAAAGGTGTTAGAGTTAAAACAGTAATGATAAACATGTTACTTATAATTGAATTAGTAAAGAGTGAAATTAATAATTGTATTAATGAAAAAGTAATGGATGTAATAACTGGAAGTATTATTCCGACTATGAGTATTCCTTTAAAATTAAACTTTGAAGTGTCTAGATTTGATAATATCAGATTTAGCTCCTTTGAGGGTTCCAGTGATAATCCTCCATGGAAAAGTGAAAAAACTGTTATTACAATGATAGAAATCGCATAATAGATTAGAACATTATATGTGACCCATAAACACTTAGAAAGCCACCATGAAACTCTGCTTTTAGTTCTAATTAATACCTGAATTCCTGATTCACTTAAATCCTTCAATGGAAAATATCCAATGATAATACTTAAATATATATTTACTAAAAACCATTGAGGCAGCTTATCTTGTAATTCAACTGCATTTCCATCAAAAACATTCATTCCTCTAAACATAAATAATATAAAATCTGAAAAAGAGATTTCTTTACTAATCTTATTAAATTGTATAATTTTTTCAGCTCTTATTTGAAATACAAAACATAAAAATACAAATATACATAGGGCTATAGCATATCTTTTCCAGCCCTCTATAGTACCTTTATAAAAATCATGTTTAATCTGTAAAAAGAAACTTCCTTTTTTCTTTTCATCCCCAAATTTTATATTATTCATAATAAAATTCCTTTCTTTTTCCCAGAATAACTCCTAATATTATTGCTATTAATATAAGAACTATGCCATATGAAAACCCAATAATTAATTTATAGATGCTATTAATTGCTGTGTAATCAATATTTATCACTTTACATACAATTGGCACTGAAATTTCTAAAAATCCCAAGGTCACAACAAACAACCAGCTTATAATCTTCTTATTTGTTATCCAATATATTAATAATGAAATAGTTAATATTAGAACAATTCTGATAAAGGAACATAATAAAAACATTGTAATTACATAGTTTAAACTTATAGAGCTACATACAGTTTTATTTATTTTAAAGTAAATACTATTCACATTATTCCAGTTTATAAAGTGTGTAGTCATTAATCCCCCAAAGAAATAAGTGCAAAGGGAAATCCATATTGAAGAAAATATAGACAGTAAACTTATCTTATATACCTGCTTTATCCATAATAAAGTCCTACTTTTTTGTTTTATAATACTATTTATCCTTAGGTCATCTTTAATAATGTTAAAAAGCATAAAATTTGCTAATATCATAATTTCAATTCCAAAAAACCAATATGCTGATACGTATATAAATGCATCTGCCACACTTTGAATATTATGAGTAAATACTCCACTTCTAATATGAAATAAAATTATCATAGCTAAAATCATCATATATCCCATGATTATTAAATAGTTACATTTTATATTTCTTAAAAACTCTTTTGTCCAATTTTTTAAATTAGTATATATCATCTTTCACTCCCTTGAAGAAAAACATACCAAATGTAATGATTGATAATCCAATAATTTCTCCTAAAACTACATATCCATTACAAATTTCAAATCCTGGCTGCAAAAAATAGAAGGGAATATATTTAGCTAAATTAAAAGAACCTAGCACTGTGTACACAAATATATATACTATAAATGGTGTAATTAACGCCATGAACCTATATTCAATGAAGAAACTCACTGATAATCCAATAGTAGCTATCAATCCACTAAAAATAAAATCTATTATTAAAAATCCAATTAAATATATATAAGGATGTGTAAAAAATAATTTACTCCATAAATGTGTTGGTCCTATTGCAAAACTTTGAGTTACTTCTGGTACAAATGAGGGTAAAAACATAGCTGCAATAATCAAATTAACAAGTAGTGGTATAGTTATAGCTAGTCCACCCGAAATGAAGGTAGCTATATACTTTGCTAAAAAATAATCCTTCTTTTTAGTTCTAATAAGAACATTTTTTATATATCCACTTTTTCTGTCAGTAAAAAAGGTATCTGCAAATGGTATTGCAGCTAACAATGGCAATAAGGCAAAAAATATATAGCTCTGTGGAAGTATATTAATATTACCAATCCACGCCTGAAATACGGTGGTTGGGGATGCCATTGGATAATTATCCACCACAACCCTTTCATTAAAATTGGCTATTGGAATAACATATGTAAAAATTTGTGACACTGTAATTAATAGTCCTAAAAAAAGTACAAGAGCCATAGTTTTACTTTTAATTGCTCTACTCAATTCAATCTTTATAAGTTTATTTTTCAAAATCTCACCTTCAATTCTAATAAATTAGGCATCTGAAAATCAATAATAAGTGAAAACTGGGAAGTATATCTTGAGTTAGACAAGGAAACATGTTCCCCAGATGGTAGCACTATCTAAGGGTTGCAGTATAACACAAAATAGACAAGGATTCTCACTTATTTATCTTTTAAAGATGCCTTAATGGACAGTTTATAACCTTCAATTCATGAGTATTTGGTGTATTATTTACTATTTTATCATATATTTCATTAAATAACAATTTTTATACATATATAGCGTTAACTTCTGTTAATTTATATAGATTTGTTTGCTTGCTTACAGATATTAAATATTAAAATGGATACCTTGAAAGTATATCAAAATAAAACTTTAATTAAATAAAAGATGCTTAAAAAGCCTAAATTATAGCTTGAGTTTCTTATTTTAATTTATTTAGACTTTTATAAGTAAATATAAATTAAAATTCCATGTAGAATATTTATAACTTTATAAAACTCCTCTGCTACCTCTACAGACTTTATCTGCACCCTTGCTTTGCGTGCCCAGGGATAGTACCAGAAAAAGGCTGAAGTGAATTGGAAGACTCTTTCTGGTTGCTAATGAATATTTTTTTATCTTGAATTAAATTAAGTTTTAAAGTTAATATAATCTTTTTTCGTATATTCTCAAAAATTTGTGATTTTTCTAGGGTATTTTCTAAAAGGCTTATATTTTCTTTTCTGCTTGTTTCCATAATCTCTATGCTATCTAGTTCACAGCAAACTTTTTCATTGAAAAACCCAAAGTATTCATAGTTTTTTTCACTTATACCTATGCTATTTATTGTTGGATTAATAATCCCTAATTCTATGCTAGAGGAACATCTAGGAGCTAAGATGGGAGTAGTAAAAGGAACCTTTATAGAGCATTGAAAAGGAATATTAAAGGTAGATTTTTTTATATTTCCACTAATTATATTTTCTCTAATAGTGCTTGCAGTAGCATATTCTACATCTTCCTTTATAAATCCTCTTATAAACAATTTGTTTGTATCAAGTATCAACTCACACTTATTTAAAAAAACATTTTTTTCTAGGGACTTTACTTGGAAAACGGGTTCTGGAAACTTTATAATGGTCTCTATAAAAACCTGAGTCTCAAATTCTGATAATATAATAGGTATTTTAGTCACTCCTAGGTTAAAATCAGAATAATTTTCTAAATTCTCGCTTTGATTACATTGAAGCACATTGGATTTACAAGACATAACCTTTGAATTTAGGATGATTTCATTATCTATTTCATTTAATCCATTTATAATATCTTCTTCTATGAATTTTTTTTCCCTATTATGGAGATCATCTTTGTCGTCTATAGGATTTATATCTTCTATTTCTTCTATTTCTTCTATTTCTTCTATTTCTTCTACTTCTTTTACTTCTTCTACTTCTTCTATTTCTTCTACTTCTTCTATTTCTTCTACTTCTTCTACTTCTTCTATTTCTTCTACTTCTTCTACTTCTTCTATTTCTTCTACTTCTTCTACTTCTTCTATTTCTTCTACATTATGATATTCTTCTTTATTTATATATATATCTGAAGTTTTATATTCTTCCCTTTCTTCTATTTCCTTCTATTGCTTCTACTTCTTCTACTTCTTCTACTTCTTCTACTTCTTCTACTTCTTCTATTTCTTCTACTTCTTCTATTTCTTCTACATTGTGAGCTTCTTCTTTATTTTCATATGTATGTGAAGTTTCATATTTCTTATCTAGATTTGCATCATCTAATGGAACCTCTATGGAATTGTTATATATATTCATATTATTTTCTTTAATTTTATCAATTAATACTTTGAGCAATATTACAATTATAATTAATCTCTGCTCTTGCGTTATATCTTGTATTGTGTATTCATTATAATAATAATTACCATGTCTACAACTCTGTCTGTGTTTTTTTGACATATAATACACTCCTTCATATTAATACTTATAAACTTTAATAGGAAACCTCTCAAAAGAGGTTCCCTTATATTTAGGCCTTAGCTAGAATGCAGAATTCTAGCTAAATGGAATTTTTTTATTTAGCAAGCTGACTTAGCAATAGCTGAAAGTGTTGTGTTGCATATATCTAGAGTATTACTAGATTCTGAATTTGAAGCTGCTATTACTCTAACAGCGTAAGTGCAGCATCCTGGACAACTATGACATTCACAGTAACTAAAACTATAGGAAGTAGTAACTTGTTCTCCGTTGCCATCAAAATCAATTGCAAAATCCCAAGTTCCACAAAGTGACTCTTCTCCGCTATCACACTTCTTAAATAATCCAAAAGTTAATCTTGCTGGACCATTGTCTGAAGTATTTACAAATTTTACGATACTAGTGAAATCAAATTTTACTACTGGACTTTCCAAGCAGGTTGTATCAATAGTAAGGCATCCTAAAGCTCTAGGTGTAAACGGTGTTGTTGCGTCTGTACCTCCTGGTATCATAGCCCCTGTACCTTGACCACATTCAAATAGTATTGGATAAGGACATGGGTTCTTAGGGCAGCATCTATCATATTTATGCTCATCACAGCATTTTCCATTATAATATTCGCATTTTTTATTTTGGTGTTTTTCACATTTCTTTTCGTCACGGCAGTAGCCTTTTTCATAATCACGTCTCTCATCATAGTCATAATAAATATTCATTCTTTGTAGTCCCCCTCTATTATCTTAGTGTATCTATTTTTTAATCTTTAGAAGATTTAATTCCTTTGTCATAAACCCTACAATAGCTAGTCCAATTTTAGCTTTAATATCTTTTCAGTTTTTTAAGGAGTTAACTCTTCTACTATACTATATGATGATTTTATAATACGGTTACAAAAACCAATTAATATTTTTCTGGCATGCAGTTGTCACATTTACACTTGTTGCAATCATCACATTTGTCGCAATCATCGTACTTGTCACAGTCATCATACTTATTTGAAATATATACTTGTCTGTTTTGTAAAACCTTAATTCCTATATAAACTACCATTTTTTCTGTGAATCTAAGGAAGCAACATTCATCTGTAAAGCCTTCAGCACACATTCTATTTCGATTATAAATGTCTGATTCTAAAATTTTTTCCCATTGTAATTCACAGTAAACAGGTTCATGGTACTTATTATAGTGTATCCATGAGTCTTCATGAGTATCCGGACAACACATATTATTATCTATAGCAGTTAATCTTGTTTTAAAGTTTTTACCAAATTCGGGTGATTTATCAAAGTTAATAGCTGTACAACATTTGAATGGAACATTTAATGTTGTATGCTGCACATTTCCACTTATGCTATCCTCATTGACACATTCTACAGTGGAATATTGTATATTTTTTTGAACAAATCCTTCAATAAATAGTTTATTTGTATGCGGCACTAGATGACATTGAGTTAAACATACTTTTTTATCTATGGTTTTTATATCAAATGCTTTCTCCTCTAACCTAATATCACATTCAACATCTATTTGTATTGCGCATTCTGATAGCACTACTGGAATTTTAGCTACTAAGGAATCTTTACATCCCTTAGGTTCATTACAATCGCTATCACACTGACATAAAGTAACTGGGTCAATTACCCCAGAATTACAAACCGGCTGGTAGTTACATTCTGAACTACTAATTATATTATCTCTATTCATGACTCCATCTCCCTCTATACTCTTTGGTATATAAAACTTTAAGAATTATTAAATTAATATTAAAGTTCCATATCTACTACTACATTATTCTAGTTGAGAAATTTTGTTACCATCTAATTTAAATTATTTTTAAGGTTCTGTTGAAATTTACAGTGATAGAATATACAAGCTATGAGAATATTGGGACGTCCTTTAAAGTTCGTTTCAATAAGGCTTATTGCCCCTAAAAATAAAAGCATAGCCTCACATTTAGACTCTATGTATTTAAAGAGAAACCTATTGAGGGTGAACCCCTATGGATTTCCATATGTTTTCATTTGCTATAGGAAGATAGTGTTTTGTAACTAAGCAGTGAGTCTGTTACTATAACACTATCTTTTTATTACAATTATTTACAATATAGCTACCACTGCAGTCAGGCCAACATAGCTCTTCATCCTCTTTATTCATGAAAACATGATTTATTGTTTTGCTTATGTTTAAAATTAGTTTTACTTTTTCATTTTCTTTTAAATCTCTAGGTAACACTAACACTTGGTGATAATTTGGCAGGCTCATTTTAAAACCTTCATACCAATGCTCATAATTCTTTCAAAGTTCTATCACTTTAATCAGCTACAGCACCATTTCAAAACTAAATTACCCTTATTTTCAATCATAAATGGAAACTTTTCTACCAATCATTCCTTTTTCAGGATCAAATCCTACTTCTATTTCTGTGTACTTTTTATCTTCATCCTTATAAGAATTACAATTTGAATCTGAATCATACTTTTCTACTATTACCACATCTCCATTTGGTTCTGGAATACATACTTGTTGCTTTTGCAATACCTTTAATCTAATATATACAACCATCTTCTCAACAATCTCACCAGTAACCTTGTCATGAGAGGAACCATTTGGATAATCACAGGCAGGATTTAAAAAATCTGTTTCTAATATTCTTGCATGTTCTAATTCACAATATATTGGTTCATATAGTTTGCTATAGTGAATCCATGAATCTTCTTCTTGATCTTTGCTAAACATACTTTTATCGAAAGCATTTAATCTTTCTTTATACTGTTTTCCATAGAATGGTTCTTTTGAAAACTTAATTTTTGTTACACATTTAAAAGGAACATTAACTGTAGTGTGTTGTATATTGCCACTTGAACTTGTTTCATTGGAACAATTAATAGTAGAAAATTGTATATTTTTTTGAATATATCCAGATATGAAAAGTTTATTTGTATAGGGTATGAGTTTACATTGGGTAAGACAAACGTGTTTATCTACAGTTTTAATATCTAAAATTCTCTCTGCTAATTTTATTTGTGACTCTAAATTAATCTGTACTTCTACATCAGATAAAACTACTGGAATTTTAGCTACTAATGGACCTGTACGTCCCATGGGAATGTAATTTTGGTTGCTACATTCATTTAAAGTGGAAGAATCTACCACTTTAGATTCACATCTTTCAGCACTCTGAGTAATGCCGCTACTGTTGCTTATTACATCCCTTGAATTCATAGGATTTTCATTTAACATATACTTTGCCTCCTTATCCTTATCCTAAGGAAAAATTATATAATACAGTAATATAATATTCTTGAAGATAGGAAGTGCAACTACTGTTTAATGTAAATTTTATAATTTAACTGGCTTAGGTAGTTAATCACTTAGTAACCATATACTTTCAGTTTTTAGTGTCTGTTTAATCTCATCAGTAGGATTTAATGCTACTGTCTCAGCAGGTTCCCAGTTTTTAATTCCCTTATTAAATCTAAGAAGACTTTTACAAATAATATAATATAAACACTAAGGAACTCCATAGAATAACTTCTATGGAGTTCCTTAACTATTTTAAATTTAAATACAGATTGTTATCTAATATTTCATAGTCACATTTATCTGGAAAATTTTCCTTAATCTTTTCAAGTTTATACCTATTTCTTTTAACAATAAATCCACTTATTACCGCAGTATTATCATCTTTCCATGAAATGTTCATTCTTATAACGCGATCATCATTAAACTCGCCCTCTATTTTAGGTGCCTTAATTGTTTTTTTAAAGAAAGAGCCTACTTTTTTATAAAATCTTACATTAGCACTTGGGTACCATGAAGTTTGAATATTTACTATTAATATATTTTCATTATTTGGTGAGGTATATTCTTCTGAAGTACGAAATCTATCATCTAAACCATTACCAATATATAATGTAAATACATAAATGAACAAAAATATAATTGTTATCACCATGTAAGAAAATTTTTTCATCATAAATACTAAAACTATTGCTAAAATAGAATAGATAGCAATGTATGTATAAATGATTTTGTCATCATTCAATAATGTAATTCCAAATTGTAAATCAAGAAACAATTTTATTCCTGGTATCAAAATTAATAAAGCAATTATAAAATATTTTATTATTTTAAGCCTTTCTTTCATGAAATATCCTCCCCGAATAAGACAAAAAATATATAGCTCTGTGGAAGTATATTAATATTACCAATCCATGCCTGAAATACGGTGGTTGGGGATGCCATTGGATAATTATCCACCACAACCCTTTCATTAAAAATTGCTGTTGGGATAGCATATGTAAAAATTTCTGACACTGTAATTAATAATCCTAAAAAAAGTACAAGAACCATAGTTTTACTTTTAATTGATCTACTCAATTCAATCTTTATAAGATTATTTTTCAAAATCTCACCTTCAATTCTAATAAATCGCTTTAGTATATTTTTTACTATATTATTATATATTTCATTAAATAATAAATTTCATATCCATTTAACGTTAACTTCTGTAAATTTATACATATTTATTTGTTTACTTACAGAGATCAAATATTAAAAAGGTTACTTTGAAAGTATATCAAAATAACCTTTTAATTGAATAAAATATGTTTGAAAAGTATAAATTATAGCTTAAGTTTCTTATTATAAATTATTTATACTTTTATAAGTAAACTTAAATGAAAATTCCATGTAGGATATTTATAACTTTTATAAATATCCTATTATTTTTTCCTCTTTAAAAAAAATGCACATACGTACTTTGAGGAGTTTACAATTAGCAAATTTAACCCTCTTTAATAATTATAGGCAAAATTTCTAAGGAGGAATATGTGATGGAGTCAATATGCAATTTAATAAAAAGAGCTAAAAACTTTGATAAGGAAAGTATGGAATTATTAATAACTAAATTTGATCCTATAATAGTTAGTTTATCAAGAAAACTTCAAAACGAAGATGCTAAAAGTGAGCTAACTATATTCTTTATAAGGATGATATACGAAATTAAGCTAACAAATCTAAAAAGTTCATCAGATGGAGCTTTAGTAAATTATATTAAACAAGGATTATATAGAAAATATTATAAACTAAATAAAGTATCCCCTATTGTTAGTGTTGAGTTTAGTGATATTTTTACTGTTGATAATAATGATTATGTACAAATTGAATATGAAATATTTCTAGATGAACTAGTAATGAAAAAAGTACTTAACGAAAAACAAGCGTATGTTTTATTAAAAAAATACTACTATCACTGTACTGATGAGGAGATATCAGTAGAACTTTGTATAAGTAGACAAGCTGTAAATAAGATTCATAGAAAAGCTATTGATAGCTTAAGGAAATATCTAAATTAAATGAAGGTAGGTAAAATAAAATATGGAGAGTGAAATTCTGAAAGCTGCACTATCCCAAGGTATTTGGGCAGTGCTTAGTATATTTTTATTATTTTATATATTAAAAGCTCAAGAGAAACGAGATATGAAGCAGGAGGAAAGAGAAAAAAATTATCAAGATATAATAACAAAACTTACAGATAAATTTGACATAGTAGATGAAGTAAAAAAAGATGTAGAAGATATAAAACAATATGTAATGAAAAATAAATAAAAAAATTTTATTTTAAGTTTACAAATCTAAAATAAATTACTCTTTTATAAGTGTAATTACTTAATCGATTAAGTATTAAAATAAAAATATTAAAAAGAAAGAAGGAATTTTATTATGGGATTATATTTTGGTGCAGGAGACGGAAGATGTCCATCTTCTTCAAAAACAGTTTATGCTTATTATACAAGAAAACAACTAGTTCAGATGCAACAGCTAATGGCAGCACAAGATGCAGCTAAAGCTTGGGCAATTTCTAAAGCGGCAGAAAAATTAGCACCAGTAGTGGCATCAGCAATAAAACAAGCAGGATTAACCATTGGTGTAAATATTGCAACTGATTCTATTATAAGTGTTTTTACCAGTAACTCAAAAACATTAGCTAACATTTTAATGGCAAACTCAGGTAGCGGTTTTACCCTTAAACTATCTTTAGGATGTATTAATAAAGGCTTGAATGGTCATTACTGGGCTATTAGATCTTTATCAAAAGTATAATCGTTATTACTATTTCATACCAAATGTACAACT
Source organism: Clostridium sulfidigenes (assembly GCF_000732635.1). Lineage (GTDB taxonomy): Bacteria > Bacillota > Clostridia > Clostridiales > Clostridiaceae > Clostridium_J > Clostridium_J sulfidigenes. The sequence goes on from NZ_JPMD01000011.1 coordinate 76,425, forward strand.
AATGAAACAGAGATAGTCTATACCTTAAATAGGTTAGTCTATCTCTGTTATTAGTTTAGTACCTATTTTAAAAGTTCATTTAAAATACTTAAATCTATTTTACTACCTGTAGCTATATATTCTCTGGTTCCAACTCCATTTTCATTTATAGCTACATAATCATCACTTATACCAATCCATCCTAACTCTTTCCCTTCATAATTAAACTTAATAATATATATATCCTTTTTATTAGCATTTTTTAAATTTAAAAAATTATGAGTAGTCTTATATTTCTTGAATATTTCTATTAGCTCTGGTAATTTGTCACTTGAAACTGTGATTTCAGTTCCATCATTAAGTGCACCTTGCTTATAAATAACATTTACTTCTATATTTTTTGTAGATTCTAATTTAGAAAAGTTTATTCTTGAATAAATACTTCTTGGATAATAAATGTATATACAACCGAAAATTAAAATCACAATTACAAGCAACTTAATTGTATTTTTACTACTTAATCTCATATCTATATCCCCCTCACAATATTTCATCATAAAATAATTATATTTAATATAGTTATTATTTAAATTATACCATACATACTTTAATAATAACTTTACTTTCAATACCTAAAATAGACATTTCATGCAAACAAATAATATATTTGAACTCAATATATCCCATTTCCTTAATATATACTTTTAAAAAGCTGCAAGGGGTTGTTATAGCTTTTCTTGTAGCTTTTTTGACATTTCAAGTAAAATTCAATTTAAATGTTTTCAATAAATGTAATATATAGTCATAGATTGTAATAATTCATGTCTATATAGGTTGCATTTTATCTATTTTAACTTCTCCTTACTTTATATCAATATCTTTAAGGAGGATTTATGCAATAGAATCAATAGTAAGTTTAATAGAAAGAGCTAAAAGTTATGATAAGTTTAGTATGGAATTATTAATACTTAAATTTGACCCGATATTAAACAGTTTATCTTATAAATTGGGATATGACTGTGCTAAAACTGATTTAACCATATTCTTTATAAAATTGATCTATTCAATTAAATTAGAAAGTATTAATACCTTATCTGAAGGCTCAGTGGTAAATTATATAAAAACTTCATTTTATAGAGAATATTATCGACTTGGTAAATCTCAAATTATATGTGAATATTATGAAAAAAATGATTTATATGTACCAATTAATGATTATCACAAACTTGAAGATAAAATATTTTTAGATGAGCTTGTCCTAAAAAAATTATAAACGAAAAACAAAGATATGTTTTAATCAAGAAGTACTACTATGATTTCACTGATAAAGAAATAGCTATTGAATTAGCTATTAGTAGACAGGCTATAAGTAAAATTCATAAAAAAGCTATTGAAAATTTAAAAAAATATCTAAATTAAAGACAAGTATAAAAAATATAAAACATTGCGTAGTAAAAAAAACAAAAAAAAGTTTTTATTAGGTTTACAATTTTTTTTTTAAAACTCTCCTTTATATGTGTAATTACTTAATCGATTAAGTTTTAAAATAAACAATTTAAATTTTAGGAGGAATGTTATTATGCCAAGAAACGGAGATACAAAAATTGTTGAAACAATAATATATAGAGCTGAGGCAAATAGAATATTAAGTAGTAAATCAGGAGCCGAAGCTGAAAGAATTAAAAAGTTGCTAATGTATTCTGATGGAAATAAATTCAAATCAATAACTACTTATAAATATCGTAATGCCGGAAAAAATAGTGGCTGGTATATTTATAATGTTACAGTAACTAATATATAGAAAGAAGGAATTTTATTATGGCAAGTTATTATATAGTTAAATATGGAGACGGTGGTTGTCGTACTGCAAATAAAACCACTACAGTAACACTTAACAGAACAGAGTTAGATAGTTTAAGGACTCTCTGTGCTGGAAATAGAGATAAAGCACTTAAAAATCTTAATAGACTATCTATAATTATAGCCGGAGCAGGATTAGGTTTTTGGGCTGGTATGGGAGTTTCAGTTGCAATGAATGAATTTTCTAGTGCAATATCAAAATGCTTATCTCAAAGTCCAGAAAAAATTAATAAACTACTCTTATCAAAAAATAGTTATTATAAGGTTAAATTAAATCTAAGATGTGTTAATAAAGGTAGAAATGGACATTATCTTTCTCTAAATACATTAGATCCTATTAATTAATTCAATTTATATTATATGCAAAAAAATAAAGTAATAAATTCAATATTAAGATATTGAATTTATTACTTTAAACTACTTTTGCTTATCACAATTATCTACAGATGAAAATTTTATAGTAATAAGAATTGCTAAAATTACAGCTATAATAATGCACATTATTCTAAAATTAGTATCTTTCCAATAGAAAGGAATAAATGTAGCTATTAAAAGAGGTACAATAGCAAGTAATTTACTTTCTACTGATAGCTTTAAAATATTTTTACAATTATTACATTTATGAGATTTAAACAATAATAAAATTTTTTGCTTATTACTTATTTTAACATTACAGTTAGGACAATTCATTTAATCAACTCCTATATTATGTATTATATTATATATTATATAACATAAGAGTAAAAATTTGAATAACCTAATTACAAGGAGGTAACTAATGAATGATAAATGTATATATAGATGATAGTTGTTTCTATTGTAAGGCTTTAATAAACTATTTAACTATAAATAATATTAATTTTACTACTGTAAATATAAATGATGCACCCCCTTATATAAAAAGTATTGGATTAATACCTATAATAAATATAAACTCCAATATAATAGAAGGATTTGATATTGATAAGATAGACTCAAATTTAAATATTATTGGTTGTAAACATGATTCAGTTTATTTAGATAATGCAGCTACTACTAAATTGAGCGACGAGGTTTTTAAAGAAATGCGTCCTTATATGAGAGAAAATTTCGCAAATCCTTCATCTATTTATTCAATAGGATTAAAAAATAGGGATGTTATTAATAAAACTAGAGATAAAATAGCTACAATATTAAACTGTGACAAAGAGGAGATTTTCTTCACATCAGGTGGAAGTGAAGCTAATAATATGGCCATTAAAGGAATTTCTTTTGCTAATAAACATAAAGGAAACCATATAATAACATCTATGATTGAACATTCATCAGTTATAAGTACTTGTAAATACCTCGAAACTAAAGGTTTTAGAGTTACGTATTTACCTGTAAATAAATATGGTTTAATTTCTATAGCCCAGTTAGAAGCAAGTATAACTGATAAAACTATATTAATCTCAATAATGCATGCAAATAATGAAATTGGAACAATTCAAGATATCATACAAATAGGAAATATAGCGAAAAAACATAACGTATATTTTCATACAGATGCAGTTCAAACAGCTGGTAAGATAGCCATTAATTTGTCTAAAGTTAATGCTAATCTCTTGTCATTGTCAGCCCATAAATTTTATGGGCCTAAAGGCATAGGAGTACTATATATAAAAAATAATACTAAAATAGATCCCTTAATTCATGGTGGAAGTCAAGAATATAGTATGAGAGCTGGAACGGAGAATGTATCTAATATTGTTGGACTTGGAAAGGCTTTAGAGTTAAGCGTAAAGCGCATTGATACAAATCAACAATATATAAAATCCCTTCAAATTCAATTGATTTCACAAATATTAAAAAATATCCCTGAAGCAAAGCTAAACGGCCATAAATCTAATCGATTATGTGATAATGTTAGTATAACTCTAAATAACTTAAGTTATTTGGATAGTTATATGCTGAGATTTTTACTAGATACTAATAGAATATATATATCTTCTGGTTCAGCATGTAATGAACTTAATGGTACATCATCCCATGTATTAAAGGCTATAGGTTTAGATGACAGTCAATGCAATAAAACACTAAGGTTCACACTAGGTTTCGATAATACAAGAGAAGATATAGATTATACAGTTAATACCCTTATAATCATAATAAATAAATTAGCCAAATATTATAATAGGGAGAAAATCAAATGATAAATTAACTTATCAAATTGTCAACTAAATAAAGTCAAATGCTATCTAGAAGAAAACTACAAAACATCAAAACAAAGAGCAGCATTAATAACTAACTTAAAAAATTAATTGTTAATGCTGCTCTTTTTCTATCTATCCTGCTACCCCTTCAACAGATTCCAAAGGTGGTGCTATCTAAACTGCAACTAGGTTCACGTGGAAGTCTTCCATTTTAAGCAAACTTTTCACTCATTCCATTTTTCCTATTATCAATTATTCCCCTTTAAAACTCTTCTGCTCCCAAAGCTTATTATGAAAAGAATCACTGCAAGTACTATAAAAGCTACCCTTAATGAAGTTACTTGTCCTATAACCCCTAATAATGGAAATATCATAATCATAAATATACTGAAGCATATACTTTGAACAGATATTAAGGTTGCTCTTTGAGCTGATGGGATAAGCTTATTTATATAGTCAGAGCTAACAGGATATAGGATATTTATACTTACAGAAAACATAATAAATCCTATGATAGAAATTAAATTCTTACTGCTAATAAGAACTATAAGCCACACTCCTCCTAACATTGGAACTATATAAAGCATAGCTTTTTTTAATTTTCTTTCTACTTTATAGGCGAACTTTGCTCCTATGGCACAGCCTATACTTGATATTACATAGATTATTGCTATGAAACTTCTAGAGTATCCCATTTCACTAAAATACTGTTGAGTATAAAAATGAGTAGTTGTACCGGTCATAAATATTAATTCAAAAAACATCATTATTAGTATAATTTTTTTATTAGATTTCATCACTTCATAACAGCTTTTAAAATGACCTACTATAGTCACTCTTTCCTTTGCCTCTTCATGAAATTCTGGTTCTTTAAATCCAAAGGAAATTCCTAGTGCACATATACTTACAATGGCTGCTAATCCATAGCTATATGTAAAGGAGTAATCTGATAATATTCCTCCAACTAATACAGCTATTCCTTGGGCTACTTCAATTATAAAATTTAAATTTCCATTTATCTTTAGGTATTTTTCCTCTTCTCCTGTAACCTTTAAGGAGTCATAAACCAAGGCTTCTTCTGAACCTGAGTTTAAATTATAAGATATGGCGGATATTACAAAGGCAATGGCGAACCCTAAAAAGCTATTGCAAAACAGCATTAAGATTGCTCCAATTGCGGACATTATCCTTCCAAGTATTATAGTATTCTTTCTTCCAACAATATCAGCAATAGCTCCTGTTGGAACTTCACATATTAAACTGGTTATATGGTGAACTGATTCTAAAAGTCCTATTTCTATAAGAGACATGCCTTTATGAGCTAAATATAATACCCAAATAGCAGAGCTTATATCTATGGAAGATAAAAACTTATACATATAATCAATTTTTATATTTTTCTTTATCCTATCTAAGTAATCTACGCTCTTCCCTTTATTAATTTTATTTATATTTAAACTTTCTTTTACGTTATTCATTGTAACTCCCCCTAATGATTTCTGTTAGTAAAGCTTCATAGAAGCTAAGAACTCTGTTAATTCGCATAATAAAAGACTCTATTATGAAGAATTTAATCTTATAATAAAGTCTTGGAGTTACTTTTGAAGTTGAAGGACTATCATTCCTGCAAAATCATCTTAAAAAAAGATACAGTAACCCCTTGGTTTTCAATATTGCAGTTTTAGTCATAGAACTGCTGCTCATTGGGGTATATCCTTTTTTTATATTAAGATATCTCACAGTTATTTCCTCCATTTTTTCTTATATAATTTATTATATCATATGGGTAATATTTTAGTATACATTATTATCCTATTTTTTATATAATTTAAATATTTACATAGATACTTCTTTCTCTTCTTTATAATCATCAATTCCATAGTTTCCCCAGCAAGGAGTTTCAATTCCTATATCTAGAGAGTTAAACTTTGCGCCTTTAGTGCTATTATAATTATCTAAAGCTTTAAATACAATTTTACATCCTAATAGTAATATAGGTACATTGGCATATACAACTAGTATGTTTACTAAGTCAGATATATACCATAGGTTCCCTAGTTCTAGTCCTGATAAAACTGTTAAACAACCAAAAGGTACAAATATAAAGGCACCTAAACTTCTTATGGTATTAATACATTTCTTACTTTTTGATATAAAGTTTCCTGATATCTCTGCAAATAGAATCATTCCAAGTAAGGTTGTAAATGCAAATAATCCATAGCATAAAGATATTATTATAGTAGCAATTGAGTCAAAGGCTGTACCTGGAATTAAGTATTGTACAGAGGTTAAATAAACTGTTAGCTTAGAACCTTTTATACTCTCCCAAGCCACTCCTGATTCAGCTGCCCAAAGGCTTGCCATAACTACAACTATTCCTGTCATTGTGGCAATTACCATAGTATCTAAAAATACTCCTAGAGCTTGTACTAATCCTTGTTCTACTGGATGGTCAGTGTCTGCAGTAGCTGCGGCCATAGTTATAGTACCTTGTCCAGCTTCGTTTGACATAAGACCTCTTTTTATTCCTTGAGCAAGTGCAACACCAAAGGCCCCACCAAAGATGGCTTGTGGTTTAAAGGCACCTGCAAATACTGCTGTGAAAAATACAGGTACTTTATCTAAGTTAAATATAATTATTACTAATGTTATTCCTACATAAACTATAGCCATTATAGGCACTAATTTATCTGTAACCTTGGTAACACCATTTATTCCTTTAAATACAGTAACTACAACTGAAGCTATTAATAATATAGTAATTGCATAGTATAGTAATGATTGTCTTTCATAAACTGTTCCTGTAATTGTTTCTACTACTGAACTTAAACTAGTTACAATATTAAAGGTTTGAGCTGGTATACAGAACATTGCATATACAATAAATAAAACAGCTAGTACTATTCCTATTGCTCTTTTATTTCCTAAAATCTTCATCCCATAAAAAGGTAGTCCTCCAACAAACTCATCGTCCTTTTTCTCTTTAAAAATTTGAGCTAAAACTGCTTCTACAAAGGCTGTAGCCATTCCAAAGAAGGCAGAAACCCACATCCAAAATATAGCTCCTGGTCCTCCTACACTAATTGCTCCTGTAACCCCTACTATATTTCCAGGTCCTATTCTCATGGCTGAACTTAGTAGAAATGATGCTAAAGGACTAATACCAGCTTCATGAGATTTCTTCTCTGCAAGTATTTTAATCCCTTTTTTAAACTTAGTACATTGAACAAAGCCCATTTTAAATGTGAAATAAATACCTGATCCTACTAAAAGTAAGATAGCTAAAGAAAACTTTCCTATTATAGGAATGTTAGAATACCATTGAAAATTAGTTGGAAAATCCCATAAAAAGTCTGCCACTGGTACTATAAATTCAAATATTTTATTTATGGAGTTAAAAAATCCTTCCATTGTTATATCCCCCCGAAATTTTATAATGTGTAGTTATTATCTCATATCACCCATATTTAAACTAGAATTATTAAATTACATCCATGGAAATTAAATCCTCGTAGCTTTCACGTCTTACAATAATTCTTTCTTGTCCATCTTTTATCATCACTACAGCAGGCTTTGGAATTTTATTATAATTGCTAGCCATGGAGTAATTATATGCACCTGTACTCATAACTGAAAGAATATCTCCTCTTTCTATAGAATGAGGCACCATTAAATCCCATATTAGTATATCTCCTGATTCGCAGCATTTTCCAGCTATTGTAACTGTTTTATTTCTTTCATTATCCATTTTATTTGCTAAATATGCTTGATACTTTGCTGTATATAATGCGGTTCTTGGATTGTCTGGTAATCCTCCATCTATGGAGACATAGGTTCTTACTCCTGGAATATCCTTAATAGTTCCCACAGTGTAAAGAGTTATACCAGCTTCTCCAACCATCCATCTTCCTGGTTCAATGAAAATTTTAGGCATTTTGAGTCCATTTTCATAGGTTTTTTTCTTAATTACTTCCATTATTGCATCAATAAAATAGCTTAGAGATTTTGGCTTATCACTTTCTAAATATTTTATGCCAAAGCCTCCTCCAACATTTAACTCTTCTATTTCTATATCTAAATCATTTTTTAGCTTTTTCATCAATCTAATTGCATTTTCTATAGCTTTCAGATGGGAGGAGTTATCAAATAATTGTGAGCCTACATGGAAATGAATCCCTCTGAAGTTTATATTTCTTGATGTTGTTGCTATAGTTATAGCTTCCTTTATAATTTCATCATCTAATGGAATACCAAATTTAGAATCCTTTTGACCAGTACTTATATACTTATGAGTATTGCAATCTATATTTGGAGTTATTCTAAATAAGATATCTACAACTTTATTTGCTTCATTGGCAAGGTCATCAAGCACTTGTAATTCATCTAAACTATCAACCACTATTCTTCCTACACTATACTCTATAGCCATTTTTAATTCTGCTGTTGTCTTGTTATTACCATGAAACATTATGTCCTTTGGGTCAATGCCAGCTCTAATTGCTACAAAAAGTTCCCCTCCTGATACTACATCTATTCCCATGCCTTCTTCTTTCATTATTTTACACATTTCTAAAGTCAAAAAAGCTTTACTTGCATAAAATGCCTTAGTGTTGGGATACTTTTCTATGAAACTTTCCTTTAATTCTTTACACTTGTTTCTTATGCAATCCTCAGATATTACATATAAAGGTGTACCGTACTTTTGTGCTAATTCCTGAACATTACATCCATAAAAATATAAGTTTCCTTCTTTAATGCTATTTTGTAACATATCTATTGCCTCCTACTAAATTTCTTAAATTAATAGTAAAGCAATATCTATGCCACATTTTTAAAAGATATTTACTAAATTAATCCCTTTAAAATAGCCATTTTTTTATTAGTCTTTAAATATAGCTTATATGTTTTTCCACATTTTCGAACTATTCTAAATATTGTTTTCTAAAACTTTGATTTTGCTCAATATGTAAGAATTTAAAATAGTTCATTTTTGCGAACACCATTCCGCATTAACGGAATATTTATATTTAATTTTATCTATAATCATTTATATTGATATTATATTTTTTTAATTTATCATAAAAGCTTGTTTTTCCAACTTCTAATATGTTTAAACAAGCTTTAATATTTCCTTTATAAGCTCTTAAACAGTGAATTATTATTTTCTTTTCTGCTTCTTCTAAACCAACTTTTAAACTTTCATTTATTTCTTTTGTTTCATTTTTTGTATTGTATACTAATATATCTTTAGAATAAATTACGTTAGAATCATTTAAACTTATTGTTCTCTCGAGAACATTTTCTAATTCCCTTATATTCCCTAACCAAGATAAGCACATTAACTTGTTCATTGCTTCTCTAGTCATAGTAATGGGTTCTTTTTTTAATTTCTTAGATAAATTTTCAATTAACTTGTCCACCAATAAGGGTATATCTTCAATTCTATTTCTAAGAGGCTCAATGTATATAGGTATAATATTGATTCTATAATATAAATCTTCTCTAAATTCCTTTTCCTTTATTAATTGTTCAAGATTTTTATTTGTAGCACATATAATTCTGGTGTCTACCTTAATTTCTTCTATTCCTCCAATTCTATAAAAGGTTTTATTTTGTAAAAAATTAAGTAGTTTCCCTTGAATCTTTAATGGCATTTCTCCTATTTCATCTAAAAATACAGTACCATTATTAGCCAATTCAAATAATCCTGGTTTACCTGACTTTCTTGAATTAGTAAACGCTCCACCTTCATATCCAAAAAGCTCACTTTCCAAAAGACTTTCTGGTAATGATGCACAATTTATGTGAAGAAACTTATTATTTTTCCTATTACTGATATTATGAATTTCTTCTGCTAGAGTACTTTTTCCCGTTCCACTTTCCCCTAGTATTAATACCGTTGAATCTGTTTTTGATGATTTATAAGCTATTTTCTTAACATCATTTATATGGGCGCTTACCCCTTGAAACTTTTTGAAACTTCTTGCTATATTTTCATCTTCTAATAATTTTTCTGTTTTTTTAAGATTTTTTAATAAAACGTTTCTTTCTTCTATTACTTCTTTCAATTCTGTTATGTCTTCAACTCTTAATATAGCCCCAATTTTATTTTCTTCTGAATATAACGGTATAATTGATGATAATGTAGCTATACCATTAATATTCATAAATTCATTTGTTACTATATTATCTTCTTTAGTAGCACACCTATAGAATTTATCCATTTCATTATTTCTTTCATGAACATTAAAAATGAAATCTCCAATAGGATTTATAGCCTGTGCATTCTTACCTTTTTCTCTAAAAATTCTCTCTTCTAATATGTATCTTAAACTTTCATTTCTAGCTGTATAGCCCTTACTTTGATAAAATACCAGTTCATTATTTCTAATTATCACCATATGTCCAACAGCATATCTATAATTCATACTATATATTGTGTCATTTATATTTATTCCTAATATTTTTTTACTATAGTCTATACTTAACCTATACTTTAATCCCCTATATACTCCATCAAGATATACTTCCCCACTTTGATCACTTACTTCTATAATTTTGTAATTCTCATTAACATGATTATTAGAACTTTTATATATACCAAAGGCTAAAATTGAATCTCCCTTTTTAAGGTTTTTATTATAGATACCGATCTTCTCAAAGGACTTATAATCTAGTTCCCCATCGTCCTCACCAACTTTATTATCTACAATAAAAACCAGATCATCTTTTTTAAGTTTATCTGACTTATGACTAATTTTTGTAGATTCAAATATTCCAAATATCTCCTTAGCCTTTTTATTGTAAGTTGTTATTATTCCCTCTGTATCAATAACAATAACTCCTTGTGAAATATTATCTAGTATTTCATTTAAAGCTTCACCCATAAGAACTTCCCCCATGTCTTACCCTATAAATAAACTCCAACCCAAATTTAAAAATGAGATTGGAGTTTATTTATTGTTTATTTATTAGTTAGATCTTTCTAATCCATAGATTACACATTTGTTTTTAACATTTTCTATATTAAACAAGGACTATAACTTCAATAATTCTACATGCATACAGTCTTCTAGTTCTATGTTAAAACCTAATTTTTTAGCTTCTTCTATAACTTCTTCATTAAAAGAACCTGGTTGGAACCATACATTTTTGATTCCTTTTGCTTTTATTTTTGGAAGAGCTTCTAAAGTAATTTTAGGATTAACTATTACATTTATTCCATCTATTAATTCTGGTAACTCTTCTATAGATTTATATAACTTTATTCCATCTATAGAATCATATTTAGGGTTTATTCCATAAACAGTGTATCCTCTATCCTCTAGTTCTCTAAAAATCTTGTATCCAAATCTTGTAGTATCAGTGGTAGCCCCAAGTAAAGCCCAGCGTTTTAAGTTAAGCATTTTATTCATGTTTATCACTCCTAATCTTATTTTATATATATAGTTTGTTTATTTTTCATAGTTACTATTCTTTAATCCTATCATGTAGAATATATCTTTTCAATTCTAATAATGCAAAATAATTCATTGTGTATTTATACCCAATAAAAACTCTATTGATGCTAAGAAAATTGATTACTATATTAAAATTATATATGTAGAATATATATAGATATATGATAACCTATTTATCTATGATATTAGTAAATTATATAAATTTCATGTATAATATCA
>NZ_JPMD01000012.1 GCF_000732635.1 Clostridium sulfidigenes
TTTCGGCCTATAAACAATTCACTGTAACATCAGAGGGTATTCTCCTTAACATTTATCAGTTACCAATTTATAAGCGCCTCTACTTATGATTCAATATTAAATTTTTAAACAATTCAATATATTATTTATCATGTACCCATTATAAATCTAATATTTTAGAAATGCAATGGTTTTTTTAAAAAAATTTTTAAATTAATATAAGTTTTTTGTAGATTTTGAATTTTACTTAACATTTCCCCGTTTTTCTTATACTTTTTTCAGTATACTCATAGTAATTTGTCCACCTAATCGTTTCCATAAGTCATCTATACTAGGAAATGAAGATACAAGATTACAAATTGATTGCTTGTAATCTTCATCACTCCATCGATAACCATAGTTTATACAATTAATTATATATCTTCTAAAAAAACTTTTTAAACTATTTCTGAAACAAACAATTTTATATTCGTTATATTTATTACCTAGTATTAAGTATAATTTTCTTTGATGACTTAAATTTATAATTAAACTTAATGTTTTTTCATCATAATAATTAAAGTGAAAAGGATAGTACTTTTCTTTTATATCATCTTTCATTCTTATAATCAAGTGCCCTGAAATTACTTTATTACTTTTTACATAGGCGCTTTTGAAATTAAACTGCATAGAATTAGGCAAATATATAAAATCTTTAAAATCATCTTTAATTATTATACAAGTCAACTTTTTATTATGAACCTTTTGTTCTGTTAAAGCAGATACCCCCAAGGGTAGGTCTTTAAGCATATCTTCTATAGGTCTCACTTTAATTTCACCCACTTTTGAGCTATTCAATACTTAAAACCTTAAATTTCTCCTCATAATTTACTGACTCTAATACCTTATTAACTATGTTGTCGCTGATTACTGTATTTCCTCCTAAAATTAATACTTGATCAGATTTTATCCCTTTTATTCTATTTAAGACCTTAGGATAATACCCTCCTGTTTCTTCCGTAAGAATTATAGGAGAAGAGGTTAAAGCAGCTATTGGTGCTCCAACTAGTCCATCTGGAAAATTCCTTCCTGATGCTAAATAAATTTTGCTTAAATTAATATTTCCACTAAAAGTATTTAAAACTTGGATATTAGTTTCATACCTATCAAGTCCAGCAATTCTTTGAGGATTTTTATAATTTTTCATATTTGCATCTGAAATCACTGAACTACCACCTATAACATAGGTTTTAGGTATATTATGATTTTCTATAAAAGTTTTATTTGAACTATTAAGACTATCTTTATCTGTTAATAATATTGGCATTCCTAAGTTTGCCGCCACTGGAGCTACAGATAAAGAATCCGCAAAACTTTTTCCAGAAGCCAGTACAACTCCATTGGTTGTGCCAACTTGTTTAGCTACATTAACAGCTGTTTCATATCTATTAAGTCCAGATATCCTATCTACAGTAATTCCCTTACTTTTAAGCTGAGCTTCAGCATTTTTAGAAATTACAGATTCTCCACCAACTATGTAAGCTTTAGAAGGCTTCACTCTACTTATCTCATTGGATACTGCAGTAGATAATGCATTCTTTTCTGTTAGCAATATGGGAGCATTATACTTTTTGGCTAAAGGTGCCGCACTTAGTGCATCAGGGTAATCTGCTCCACACACTAGTACTATAGTTTTACTTCCACTAGGCCACCCCTGTTTAGATGTTTCTACGGCAGTTTCATATCTAGTGCTCCCACCTAATCTTATTTTTACTGCATCTGCTTCTACTCTATTATTAATACTAAAGGCTATTGCCCCCATTATACTTATAGCTACAATTGAACTGATAACTCTTCCTTTCTTCTTCATATAACCCTCCCCATTAATTAATTTAGTATTTATCTTCATACTATCTATTTTATATTATGTGCTTCAAATATAAAATAGATTTTTACAAATCAATTTATATTTTTACAATTTTCCATAAAATTTTATAAAAAAAATCATGCTAAAACTTACTTTTAACACAATTTTCCACTAATATATATATATTACGCTGATAACTTCTCTCTTATCTCAATATTCTTTTTATTACATTTTCTATATATGAACCAATAAACTAATCCAATACAAACTGCACCACCAATAATATTTCCTATGGTTACAGGAATTAGATTATTAAAAATTCCTCCTATAGTTAAATTGTCTAACTTTTCAACAGCTACATGGGATGCTTCAACAAAAGCTGAATTCGTCTTTGCAAGTAATCCTACAGAAAAGTAATACATATTAGCTACGCAGTGTTCAAAACCTGCTATAACAAAAGCAAATATCGGAAAGAAACCCATGAATATTTTTCCTGTTACATCTTTAGCTGCATAGGAACCCCATACACATACACATACTATGACATTACATAATATTCCACTTGCAATTGCAGGTACAAAACCCATACTGGACTTAGCTGCTGCTACCTTAACTGCATATCCTCCAACATTTCCTGTTGCTAAAAGACCTGATTCAAAAACTAGTATTGCTACAAAAGCAGCTCCAATAAAGTTTCCTATCCAAACAAGTGCCCAATTTTTAAACATTTGGCCTGTGGTTATCTTTTTTTCAGCCCAAGCTACACTTAATAATGAATTTCCTGTGAACAATTCTGCTCCACATATTAACACTAAAATTAATCCAACTGGAAATACTATACCTGCCACAAATTTCTGTAATCCGGGATCACTAATTCCATGTGATGCTACTGATGATGCATATGCCCCTAAAGCTATAAATCCTCCTGCTAAAATACCTAAAAATAAAGTTTGTACACATTTATTATTAGCCTTTTTTACTCCAACCTGTTCTACATAATTAGTAATTTCATCAGGTGAAAGCATTTTTTTATCCATTAGAAGTTCCTCCAGTATTTCTACATTTTTATTTGTTTTTTTCACTTTCCACGTTAATTATATTGAAGCCTACACAAGGTGTCAACAGGTTTCCCCTTAATAAAACCTAGAAAAAATCCACCTCGAAAATTTATCTGTATATTTTAAATATTACAATAACTTTTATGAAATTTCATATGCTATTACAGGTATATTGATATGCATGTTCACAATTTAGACATAAAAAAAGTGGCATTCGCTACATTCCTAACGGTAAAACCTATAAAATGTAAAAATCTATACTTTCCTATACAACAAAAAAAATATTACCTAGTAAACCAGGTAATATTAAAAACTCCAATTTCATTCCATGATAAGTTTTCATTTATACTTTCGCTTTCAAAGGTATTTTTAAGCATGTTTTTAAGTTTCATAGAATTTTCATTAAGTTTTTTCTTCATTTCCTCATTTTCTTCTTCTATAAACTCTTCATCTTCTACTAAATAATTTCCTTCTTGGCTATATATAACTAGTTCATCACCCTCATATACCATGTCTCCATTTATTTCATAGGGCTTAACAGTCTTAAAAACATCCTTTATTTTACCATTTTCAATTTTTCCTCTATATAAATATTCACATTGAGTTAACTTTTTCTTATCAAAACTAAAGGTAATAAAAGCTATCTCATCCTTTTTAGGAGATACTTTTCCCTTTAATAAAACTTCTCCACTATCTTCTAAACTAATTATCTGTGAATCATTAAAGTATATATTAGTAACTCCATTACTAGCTTTACCATAAACTAGAGTATTGCCTTCATTAAGAACATCTATTAAGATTCCTTCACAGGAATTCAAAAGCTCTAAAGTATCTGCATCATAAATTAGATATTTTGTTGTGATAGGATCTATATATAAATGAACTACTAATTTATTATTCATCCATGATATATTGGATATTTGATTTTCCCCTATATCATTTATTTGTAATACTTTATATTCTTCATCTTTCATACTATATATATTTATTTTATCTTTCTCATCTAAATATTTAAAGGCTATATTACTCCAGTCATTACTTAAAGCAGAAAGTTCTTTAAGCCTATGCAAATCTCCTACCCCTTCTAAATATTCCTCATGCTCATCAAAAATATATATATTGTTGTTTTTTTCTATCACAGCACTTGTATAATTGTTTATAATTGGATCTCTTTCTTCTTCACTGTTAGATTTACATCCAACTAAAATAAAAAGGGTACTAATTAGTGTTATTGCTACGACAAATATTTTTATTTTATTAACTTTTCTAATTTTTTTTCTATAATTCAACACTACCCCTCCTTATCTACACATCAAATACCCTAACTATTATACTACTTGCAAATACTCTATTCAATATTATCTACTAATGTATATACATTGTTTTTATTTCATTTAAATTTACTACATATATTAAAAATATCATCCCCATAAAAATATACGAAGCAACCTTCAACTTAGAACTTATTTTTTTTATATTTTTATTAATATATTTTATCTACTTTATAAAAAAATATAAAAATTTATTTTATTTACAACTAAATACAAACTAAAAAAATAAAAAATCAGGTATATAGTCTTAATCTTTTAATACTATATACCCAATTAAATTATTCAATTATTTAAATTATGATTTATTTATTTAAAGCTTTTTCAATAACAGATTTTACTAATTCATCCTTTGGTATATATGGAAGAGTTATATGATCTGTTCCTTGATTCTTTTCATTATATTCCATACTTGTTTCAATAGAATGTGGATTTCTTGCCCAAGCTCTTCTAGCAACTCCACCCATAACATCCCATGCCATAGATGATTTTATAATATTATCAACTCTTTCGCTACCATCAAGAACTAATCCAAATCCTCCATTGATTGACTTACTTGTTCCAACTCCTCCACCATTGTGAAGAGCAATTAAGCTCATTCCTCTTGCTGCATTTCCTGCAAAGCATTGGATTGCCATTTCAGCCATCATGTTACTTCCATCTTTTATATTAGAAGTTTCTCTAAATGGAGAATCTGTACCACTTACATCATGGTGATCTCTTCCAAGCATGATTGGTCCAACTTCACCATTTCTTACAAGTTCATTAAACTTAAGAGCAATATCCATACGACCTTGTGCATCTTGATATAATATTCTAGCTTCTGTACCAACAACTAATTGGTTCTTTTCAGCATCTCTAATCCAAATGTAGTTATCTCTATCTTGTCCTCTTCTATTTGGATCAATACATTCCATTGCAGCATGGTCTGTTTTTATTAAATCTTCATGTTTATGACTTAAGCATACCCATCTAAATGGTCCATAACCATAGTCAAATAGCATTGGTCCCATAATATCTTCAACATAAGAAGGATAAATGAATCCATCCTTTTCATCTACACCATTTTTAGCTATATCTTTTCCACCAGCATCATAGATTGCTTTCATAAATGAGTTACCATAATCAAAGAAGTAAACTCCCTTAGCAACTAACTTTTTAATTATGTCGTAGTGTTTTAATAAGGTCATATCTACAAGCTCTTTAAATTTTTCTCTATCTTCTTTTAATAGTCTAGTTCTTTCCTCAAAAGAAATTCCCACTGGTGCATACCCACCATCATATGCAGCATGGCAAGAAGTTTGGTCTGATAATAAATCTATATGAATATCATTTTCTAAGATGTATTCAAGTAAATCTACGATATTTCCATGATATGCTATAGAGATAGACTCGTCATTTTTAGCCTTTTCCTTAGCAACTCTTATAACTTCTTCTAAATCACTTGATGCCATGGAAACCCAGCCTTGATCAAGTCTTGTTTTAATTCTTGAATAGTCAACCTCTGCTACAATTCCTACTCCATTAGCTATTTCTATAGCTTTAGGTTGAGCACCACTCATTCCGCCAAGACCAGAGGTTACAAATATCTTACCTCTTAAATCTCCATCATCAGCCACTCCAAGCTTTAATCTTCCTGCATTTACTATAGTGTTGAAGGTACCATGAACTATACCTTGAGGTCCTATATACATCCAACCACCAGCTGTCATTTGTCCATAGTTAGCTACTCCTAGTTGAGTTGCTAAATGGAAATCTTCTGGATTATCAAACATACCAACCATTAAACCATTAGTAGTTATTACCCTTGGAGCAGTTTTAGAACTTCTAAATAATCCTAATGGATGACCACTCTCTACTACTAAAGTTTGTTCATCTGTCATATTCTCTAGGTATTTTTTAATAAGTCTATATTGCATCCAGTTTTGGCACACTTGTCCTGTTTCACCGTAAGTAACAAGTTCATAAGGATATAATGCCACATCAAAATCTAAGTTGTTATCTATCATTACTTGGAAGGCCTTACCCTCTGCGCAATTTCCTTTATATTCATCTATAGACTTACCACTTAATTTTCCTTCTGGTCTAAATCTATATCCATATATTCTTCCTCTTGTCAAAAGCTCTTCCATAAACTCTGGAGCTAATTTCTCGTGAAGATGTTCTGGAACATATCTTAAAGCATTTTTAAGAGCTAATTCAGTTTGTGCAGGTGTTAAGCTATAACCTCTGTCAGGAGCTCTTCTAATTCCTTCTTGAAACTTAGGCATTTCTGGTAATTCATCATCTAACTTTATTACCATCTTATTTTTAATGTCAATGTTATTAATCATAATTTTCCTCCTATTTCTATAAAAACTTAGTTGAAAGGTTCATTTAATTCCTCAGTACCCTTTAGAATAAATCTACCATTTTTAATTACTTCAATAACTTCCCCATCCTTTGTTATAGCATTTATAAACTCTAAGCTATCGTAAGGTATAGTTATATCTGTATGACATTGAGTATATGCACTTTCTATATCAGTTTTTCTAAGAATAGATTTTTCATTATCCTTAGCAATTATTTCTTTTCCATCAAAGGCATTATATACTCTTTCATCTTCACTATATGAATAACAAGTATCACCCACTGCAAAGTGTGGTCCCATCTTTTCTCCAATAAGGATAGGAAGTATAGGTACTATATTATGCTTCTGTGCTATAACATATGCTAAGGTGTTTGTACCTATTGCAAACTCACCAAGAGGTAAGGTTTTATTTGGGAACAACAGATTTTCCTCTACATACTTTTTATTTTTAGATTCTTCATCAAAATTAGAACAGTTATATTCAGCTATATATCCATCCTTAAATAAAAGTTCTAAATTGATATATTTGAGGCCATCTAGGAAGATTTCTTCTAGATGTAGAAGTCCATTTGTTCCTTTTAACATTGGAGATGTAAATACCTCTCCAACTGGTATATTTACAGTAGCAATACAGTTTTCAAAGTTTGTTTCCTTTTCTGGATTCTTAATTTCCTGCATTTTAACCTTTATATCTGTTCTATTTCCATTGCAGCCCTTAACATGGATAAACTCACCCTTATCTAAAGCCCCAATAATATCATTTTGGATTCTTTCCCACTTGTCTGAATCTAGAGTATTTATCTTCATAGTATCAGCAAAGATTTCCTCAAAATTCTCTCCTATCTCTGGACTAGGGAAAGCTATAATAGTAAAGGTTGTTTCCTTAGATGGCATGTATTTATCTTGAATAGTTCTAAGTCTTACTGTAGCATTTTGGTAAACCTTACTTTGTTCTTCACTTAATTTTAATGCTGTATTCTTACTTTCAGGTGCAAAAGGAACCTCTCCAAAGCTTTCAATAACTGCTATTCCTGAATACTTTCCTAAGCCTTCTTTAAATCTTTCAAAGGTAGCTGTAAATCTTTCTTCTTTAACTTCTGCATAGTTTTTACTGAAGAATAACGCATTGTCAAATCTATGATCATAAGTAAACTGTTTATTTGCTTCAGTAGATTCTACCATTGCAAGGACAGGGGTTAAGTTGTATTTACCAAACTCCTTTATAACCTCTTTAACAATAGCCTCTTGACCAACAAAGTATATTAGTCTAACTGTAGACTTAATAGTGTAATCTTTCTTTTCTCTTATAAAGCTATCCATATATCCTTTAACCATGGTATATGCAATCTTGTTTACATCTTCATATGTAGACAAAAATTTAGCTGTTTTTATTTCATTATCAGTTATATATTTTCCATACTTAAATAAGTATCTTAAATCTTCTGAATTTGCTTCATCTACTATAGTTCTATAATAACCCTTAGTATCTAAAGCTATATTATTAACCCTTTCCTCAGCTTCCATGTCTAAAATGCTAACTTCAAAATCCCTTATAAGCTCCATTAAACCATTAGCATTATCACCATTTTTAACTACATAGGCATAGGCATCTGTAAATAATTGTAGTAACTTTTCTATCTTCTCAGTCTTATGAGAAAATACTAAAGATATACATTCATTTAACCTATTATATAAATATGTAGCTATTTGGCCCATTTCTTTTCCTAGCTCTTTCACTGCATAGTCTGGGTTGCCGTAACTTGTTTTATAGTTGTCACCTATTAAGTCACTATAAATTTCATGATTTTCTTTTAAAAGTTCATCAAAGTCTTTCTTTTGAAAATACTCATCATTTAACTTTTCTTCTAAACTACATATTGAATATAGTTTTTCCCCCATTGTCTTAAAGAAAGTTAAATAATTTTTCCCCTGAGTATTTATTAAAGATACTTCTTTTACTCCATTAAGATTACATATGTTCCTCATTTTATCCCCCACCCTTCTAAAAATATCCATAACAAAAACGTATCATATTCAGAAAATTAATACAATACTTTAGGTGATTTTTGTTATCGGGGTAAAGTGCTAAAAGATTAAATTCTACCCCAAAAATGTTTCCTTAAATTAACTTTATATTTAATTACTATGTTTAGTGCAGTTCTCGCAATCCCCAGAACAATTTAAACAATGAGTTTCTAATATACTCTTTAAAGAGCTGGAGCTACTACTATGAGATTTTGCTATACTGATATTCTTTCTTGCTGCCTCTTGCATAGCTGCATTAACCATTTTATGAGATACTGTGTTAGTAAACATTACTAATAAATCTGGACATCCTATTTGAGATTTAAAACGACCTGGCATTTGTGTAAACACCTTAGCCTTACAATTATATTTATCGCAAATCTTTTTATATTCACAAACCATCCTATCATGACCACCAATTATTACTATACTCATTTCCTTACCTCCTAAAATTTATATTATTTATATAAGCTCTTATGTATATGTAGCTATGTACTTCTAGGATTTTAAAATATTTACATGTTATAATAAGAAATTTTAAAATGCCTACGTGTTTTAATTTTGCATATTTATGATGTTAACTATTTACATAGTTAAATAGTTATATAGTTAGCTACGGCTTACCTACTGCTAAAATAAAATTAGTTAAGTGCCTAACTACCTTTAAGAAAGAAAGTTAGCTATTGCTTACTCAACTATAAAAAGATAAGTTAGCATCAACTAACTTATCTTTCAGTTTACTACTAAAGCTATGTTGTGTCAATATAACTTTAGTATAAAGTTCTTATCCTAACATTATCAAGTTGCAATGAAATACAAAAATTCCTTCTCCTTGTAATTATCAAACTAATTAATCTTTTCTCATTAAAAATTCCAAAGCAATTTTATTTCTATTTAATATATTTTCGTGGTGGTCATAATCATCCCAAACCATTTCTACATTTTCTTCTCCTATATGTTTCTTAAATATTTCATAGGACATACTAGAGAACTTAGGCATGCCCTTCTGAATTGTAGTCTTGCTATGTCCTTCCTTTCTTCCAGCAATAATAATAAGTCTAAAATCATCATTTACCAAAGTTTCTTCCTGAATAAATTTAATCCATCCATCATACCATTGAGATGCACATATACTTGCTACCTTACTATAATTATCATTTTTAAAAACTGAATATAAAGAAATCAAAGCTCCAAGAGAATGTCCCATAATTTTTCTATCATTCTTATTACTGCTTACTCTAAACTCTTTTTCAATATAGGTTTGTAAATCGCTTATTAAAAATTCTAAGTATTCATCCCCCCTGCCCTCAAATGGATGAAATCTTTCATGGTTAGATTCTGCTGCCCAAGGGGTATATTCATTTAATCTGTCAAAAGGTGTAATTCCAATTATTATATGTTCCTCTAAAGATTCATTTTCAAATTCATCTTCTATTTCATCAATTATTCCACCTAAAAACTTTCTAAATTTATCACCATCATGAGCATAAACTACAGGATATCTTTTATCAGATATATCATACTCCCATGGTAAATACATAAAAATCTCTCTATCAAAAACTGTCCTCGTTAAAATTCTTCCTCGCATATCTTCTACCCTTTCTTTAACTTGCTTGGAGTAACTCCAAAACTTTTTTTAAATAACCTACTAAAATAGAATTCATCATTATAGCCAATCTTTTTAGAAACTTCCTTAACTGCAAAACCTTCATTTAATAACTTGAATGCAACAGTCATTCTGCATTGGATTAAATAATCTATGGGACGAATATTTAAATACTTATTAAATAAGTATGATATTCTATTAGATTTCTCTCCATATTTTTCTGAAAGCATGCCTAATGTAATCTCTTCCATATAGTTTTGTGAAATAAATTCACTTACATCTATGGTAAAATCTTTTTCACTTAATCCCTTTTTGTAGTTATGATCAGTAAAGAGTTCTCTTAAAAATAATGAGGTTTGTATTTGAAGATTTACTTTTGATGTTAATTGTTGTTTTGAAGATATTTCTTTAAGCTCATACAAGGATTTCAATATCTCGTCATAATTTATTACGTCAAGTTCGAAGGTTGAATTCATATAAGAATCATGCTTAATACATTTATCTGCCATATAATAGATATTCATATATTCAAATTCTTCATCTCCTAAAACCTTAAAGGATATGTTTTTATTTTTACATCCATGAATTACCTTTCCTCTTTCAGCAATATAGACCTCATTATCAAACTCTATTTGGGCTCTTCCTCTTATAGTAAAAATGAATGCTGAGAGATTAGTTGTATAACCATTTTTCGATGACATAGAATTCTTGATAAATCTTTCTATTCTAAAAACTTCAAAAGTATTTTTTCTAAATTCTTTTAATAAATCACCTTTATTAACATTTTTCAAGTAAATAGGCTCCTTTCAATACATATAACTTTAAATAATTGTCCATGTTTTTATTTTAGTATATTCTATTACGATTTTTTCTATATTATAATAGTTAATGAAATTGATAATTATTATCATTTAATTCTCTAGAATAAGTTTACCTCATTTTTAGTAGGAGTTCAAGAAAGGATGTTAAATGTGAAAGATATTTTAAATGCTTCTTATGAGAAAAACCAAAAGATAAAAAAATCCTTCAATTTATTTATCTTAGGCTTAATTATATTATTATTTATTTCTGTAATTTTATCAGTATCCTTTGGTTCACTTAGAATAAAACCTTCTGTATCCTATAGCATAATCTTAAATGAATTATTTGGATTATCCTTAGGTGATGCTGCCGAAGTAAGTAATATATCTACTTATAATGTTATTTGGTTAATTAGAATGCCTAGAGTTTTACTTGCAATTGTTGTTGGAGCTGGACTTGCTGTATGCGGAACAATAATGCAGGCAACTGTTCAAAATCCTCTAGCTGAGCCATATATTTTAGGAATTTCTTCTGGTGCATCACTAGGTGCAACCTTCTCTATAATGTTAGGATTGGGCTCATTTAGTCTCTTTTCCATAAGCAGTGTATCATTTTGGGCATTTTTAGGTGCTTTAAGTGCCTCTATCTTGGTATTGGTATTATCCTCAATGGGAAATAAAATGTCATCTTCCAAGTTAGTCCTTTCGGGAACTGTAGTCAGTGCATTATGTACATCTTTATCTAATTTTATAATTTCTATTGCTAGTAATGCTGAAGGTATGCAAACGGTAAAATTCTGGACAATGGGTTCTTTGGCAACTGCTAAGTGGCAAAATATAGGTTTTGTAATTTTAGCTGTAACTATATGTTGTTTATTTTTCTTAACTCAAGGAAGAACTTTAAACTTAATGTTAATGGGTGATGAAGCATCAATGACTTTAGGGCTTAATTTAAATTTATACAGAAAAATTTATATGATAATCACATCATTACTAACAGGTATTTTAGTAGCTAATTGCGGGATTATAGGCTTTGTAGGATTAATAATCCCCCATATTTCAAGATCTATAGTTGGGTCTGATCATAAAAGACTAATCCCAACTTCAATACTTTTAGGTTCTATATTCTTAATTTGGGCTGATGTTTTTGCTAGAATAATCATCCCTAATGCCGAATTATCCATTGGTATTATTACTGGTTTAGTTGGAGCACCATTCTTTGTTTACATTTTATTGAGAAAGGGCTTCGGATATGGAGATAAGTAGGTGATTTTAATGGATTTGAAAATTAAAGAATTAAAGGTCAATTTATCGAAAAAAGAAATTGTAAAAGGAATTGATTTAGCAGTTACAAGTAATAAGTTCATAGGCTTAATAGGTCCAAATGGCAGTGGGAAATCAACATTATTGAAAGCTGTTTATGGTGTAATAAAGCCAACCTTTGGAGATGTTTTTATATCTGATAAGGATATAAAAAATTACAACAAAAAATCTCTTGCTAAAACTCTTGGAGTAGTTAGTCAATTTAATAATATTAACTTTGATTTTAAAGTTATAGATATAGTTCTAATGGGTAGGGCTCCTTATAAAGGTTTATTAGAGCAAGATAATAAAACTGATTATGATATGGCACTTAAAGCTTTATCTCAAGTTGGAATGATAGATTTTGCTCAAAAAAACTTCAGCCTATTATCTGGAGGTGAAAAGCAAAGGGTTATATTGGCTAGAGCAATAACTCAAAACCCTAAAATATTAATTTTAGATGAGCCCACTAATCATCTAGATATAAAGTATCAACTAGAAGTTATGTCAATAGTTAAAAATTTAAATATATGTGTTTTAGCTGCTTTGCATGATTTAACATTAGCTTCTCAATTTTGTGATGAACTTTATGTTTTGAAAGATGGAGTTATTGTGTATAACGGGATTCCAAATGAAGTTATAACAGAAAAAACAATTAAAGAAGTATATGATGTTGAATCTATTGTTCACATAAATCCAACTACCAAAAAACTTTCTATTGAATACTTACCACCGTCATTACATTAAAAAATTATAAATAATTATTTTATGCTTAACTATATAAAAAATTAAAAAATAATATAAATATCAAAACTTTTAATATGAAAATCGAGAGGGGAATTATCATGAATAAAAAATCTTTACTTTTACTTACATCATTAGCTCTATCTGCTGTAGTCTTTGTAGGCTGCAGTAATAAAACTGAAAATGTAGACTCACCATCAAAGCAAGAGCAAACTAGCACTTCTACAACTACATCAACTAATAAAACAACTTATCCAATAACCTTTGATGCTTTTGATTCTGAAGGAAATGTGTACAAACAGACTTTTAATGAAGCTCCAAAAAAAGTTATAACTAATAACCAAACTTCAACTGAACTACTTTTAACTTTAGGATTAAAAGATTCTATAATTGGAACAGGTGACTTAGATACTCCTATGTTAGAAAATTTAAAAGCAGACTACGAATCTATACCTGCAATTGCTAACAAAGGTGATGTTGCTAAAGAAGTTGTTGTTGGCTCAGGTGCAGATTTAGTAATTGGAAGATCTGCTTCATTTAAAGATGATAGATATGGTTCAATACCAAGTTTAAATGAAGTTGGTATTAATACTTACGCTCAATTGGCAAGTAAAATGAATGCCCATATTTCTCTAGACACAATTATTCAAGATGTTAGGAACGTAGGTACTATGTTCGATGTTCAAGATAAAGCTAATAAATTAGCTGACTCACTTCAGAATTCATTTGATAACATTAAATCAAAAGTTCCAACCACTAGTGAAAGAAAAAAGGTTATGCTAATAGTTAATTATAATGGAGAATCCTTTACTGCTTATGGCGCTAATGCTTCATTACAAAAGGAAATGTTAAATGTGTTAAATTCGGATAACGTTATTGAAAAAGGTGGTTCTATATCATTAGAAAATATAATTTCTTCTAACCCTGACCATATTGTTTATGTAACAGCAAATAAAAATGCTTCTGTAGATGTTGATGCCTTAGATAGGCTATTAGCAGAACCTACACTTCAAAGTGTTGAAGCTATAAAGAATAAAAATATCGTTTCTGTTGAATACACTGAACTTATGGGATATGGCTACAGAACCTTCAATTGCTTAGAAAAATTAGCTAAAGACTTCTATCCTGAAATATTTAAAAACTAAAATGTAAAAATGCTTAGTGTTGACTCACTAAGCATTTTTATTATAGTATAAATAAGTTTGTATAAACACAAATTTATCTACTCTCTTTTTTATTGTTATATAATACTATAGATGATTTCTAATTACTTGATTTTATGCGTATCCATGCATCATCATATACCTTTTTCACATCACTAGGAAAATCCACATAGATTTCACATCTATCCATTATTTCTTTAGTCATATATGCATTAGGATTATTTCTAACTTCCTCTGGTTGCTCAAGTCTTGCTTCTTTATTAGGAGTTGTATACCCTATTTCATCAGCTATTCTCAATGCACTTTCCTTATCACTTACAAAGTTTATGAATTTTTCAGCGCCATCAACATTTTTAGCATTATAAGGTATGCATAAGCTATCAATCCAGAAGTTCGCCCCTTCCTTAGGTACTACATAAACTAAATTAGGGTATTCAGCTTGAAGATTTAACCCCTCTCCAGACCAAATCATGTTTATATCAGACTCCCCTGCCGGAATCATTACAGTTCCATTATCAACACCATATATTGGATTAACTAATTTCCTTTGATTTAATAGTAGCTCTTTAGCTTCTTTAATTTCTTTTGGATCAGTTGAATTTAAAGAATATCCAAGTTTCTTTAAAGCTACTCCTATAGTGTCTCTATAGGTATCAAACATAAAAATCTTATCTTTATACTTTTCATTCCATAATATATCAAAGCTATCTACTTCTTCTTTTACTACATCTTTATTATAAATAAGTCCTACTGTTCCAAACATATAAGGAACTGAATATTTATTACCTGGATCTATTTCTAGATTCAAATAGTCTTCATCCATTTGAGATATATTAGGTATATTATCTTTATTTAATTCTTGAACAAACTTATTTTTTATCATTCTAGGCATTAAAACATCAGATACTAATATTACATCATAGTTTACACCGCCCTGACTAATTTTTTGATACATAGTTTCCATATCATCAAAGGTTTCTACATTAACCTTTATACCATATTCCTTCTCAAATTCTTTTACAGTTTCTTCATCTATATTTTCACCATAATTGAAAAAGCTTATTTCTTTAGAAGAATCTTTACTACAACCTGCAAAAACCACCAACATTATTAAAAGACATGTTGATAGGCTCAATAATTTAAATAATTTTTTCATACTACACTTCCTTCCACATGATTTTATATATTATTTAAATCCTAAATATTCTTTCGGATTATAACATTATTTTAAATATATGTCTAATTGTATAGTATTTATTATTTAATTCATCTAATAGCCCTAAGAAAAAATATTGGAATGTGCTAAGTTACAGGATATGCTCATTTTCATTGATGGCACCATATTTTTTTCGAGCATCAAAAAATAGTTGTATCAAACTCTGATAATATGGTATAAATTCACCACTATCTATCATTGAAAATATCTCTTCTTTAGAAGCCCACTTCACTTTCTGAACTTCTTCATACTGCAATGATAGTTCGTTAATATCAACATCTTGTTCAATTAAATAAATATCATCAAATCCATTGTTAAAGTTCATGGCAATATGAGGTCTAATATTTTAAAATCTACTCTTAACCCAATTTCCTCGGTCTTAAGCTATACGCTTACCACTACTAGGTCGCATTAAGGACTTTCACCCTTAAGATTACGCCCATGCTGGCACACACATAAAAACTAATATCTCTATATCAATTAATAGGCAATTTCACTTCGAAGATGGTTCTCACCTCATCACTATAAGCAGATATATTTCCTCCATGTAACTCTATAATATTTTTTGTTATAGCCAATCCTAATCCAGATCCACCTATATTACTGTTTCTTGATTTTTCTATCCTATAGAATCTATCAAATATATATGGTAAGTCTATTGGTGATATGGATTGCCCATAATTTATAACCTGAACCACTGACATATCCCCTTCTTTTTTTGTCACCACATCAACATAATATCCATCTTCTCCATACTTAATGGCATTAGATAATAAATTTTCAATAGCCCTAACCAATTTCCCTGCATCCGCATTTACTATTAATTTATCATCTGAAAAATTAGTTCTTGATTTCATATTTGCACTCTTAAATTGATATTCAAAATAAGCAACAACCTGCCCTAATAAATCCACTAAATTAATGTTAACCTTATGTAGATTAATAGTATTGTTTTGCATTTTAGTAAGTTCAAACAAATCATTTATAAGTAGATTTAAAGCTTTAGATTTTTCATATGCTATATTAACATAATATCTAAGAACCACCTCATCCTTATATTGATCAGTATCAATAAGTTCTAAATATCCCATGATTGAAGTTAATGGAGTTCTTAAGTCATGGGAAACATTAGTTATTAAATCACTCTTAGTTTGTTGTGATTTTCGTTCTTCTAAAGTTATTTCTTTAAGTTGCTTTGATATATTATTTATATTTTTAGCTAGATTTTTGATATCACCATTAGATTCAACCTGTATTACTCTATCTAAATTGCCATTAGCCATTATTTCTGTTTCATTAATTATAGCCACTAAACTCTTGCTTTTTTTATAAGTTTTAAGTAAATAAAAAGTACAAAATAAAAATAAACCTACTAATGTGTTTGTATATCCTCCAAAGCTAAGATATCGAATATTAAAGATAGCCTCATAAGCAATACCAGAAATACCTTTTAAAATATAATTTAATATTAACTTACCTATTTCTACTGTAATATAGGTTAATATCATTGCACTTAGGACATCAACTAATTGTCCTAACAAATATTCGTATAACCTCTTATTTTTCAATTTTGTATCCAACTCCCCACACAGTATGTATTATCTTATTACCTTTCATATATTCTTCAATCTTATCTCTTAGTCTACTCATATGTACCATCACAGTATTATTTGATTGAAAATACTTTTCCTTCCAGACCCTTTGGAAAATTTCCTCAGCACTAAAAACTCTACCTCTATTAGTAGCTAATAGATACAAAATTTCAAATTCTGTTGCTGTTAAATCTAATTCATTATTATCTATAGTTACGTTGTGTTTCTTCTTATCTATACTCATTGACTCAATTCTTATTATGTCATCGGAAATATCCATTTTAGTATTTAGAAAATATGCTCTTCTAAGTAGCGCTCTTATTCTAACTGTAAGTTCTAAATTATTAAAAGGCTTACATACATAATCATCTGCACCTGTCATAATACCCTGTATCTTATCCATATCTTCAACCTTTGCACTAAGCATAAGAATTGGAATGTTGTGTTTTTCTCTTACTAATCTACAAACTTGTAACCCATCCATTCCTGGCATCATTATATCTAAAACAATTAAGTGGATTTCTTCTTTATCTAGTATATCTAAAGCATCTTCTCCACAGATTGCTTTAAAGACAGTATATCCTTCATTTTTTAATGTTATCTCTAACAAATCTCTTATATCTTTTTCATCATCTACTACAAGAATGTTTTTGCTCATGGTATAGTCCTCCTATTATCTATTGTTCCTCTAAATATTCTTCTAATGTAATACCTTTATTATGAATATATGTAGCTACTTGTTCACCAACATACCTAATATGCCAAGGTTCATAAGCTATCCCTGTTATATCATTTTTACCTTCAGGATATCTGATAATAAACCCAAATTTATAGCAGTTTTTTTCAAGCCAATCCGCTTCATTTGTTCCTTTTACAAAATATCTATGTTCATTTGTAATATCAATAGCTAGCCCTGTTTGATGTTCACTAAAGCCAGCTTTTGCTACATAATCCTCCGTATACTTTTTTCCATAAGCTTTCACACTGTCTTTATAAATACGTTTTTGCAAATCATAGGATCTATATGCTGAGTTTCCAAGTAAGATTATTTCCTCAGCTTTTGCGCTATTTATCAAATCCTCTAGGGGTTTTACAACAATTTTAGTTACCTGTCTTTCTTCAGTTTGTGATTCATTAGCAAATGGTATATTAGGTATCTCTAAATCTTTAGGTTTATACTTCGTATCCAAACCTAACTTACTATTTACTAGTAAAAGCCCATTACCTTCTTCCACTACATTAGTTTTATCATTTAAACTAATCTCCATTCCTTTATATCTTGTATTATTTATAGCTATCTCATTATTTCCTAAAATGTATAGAGATCCACAAATTATTATTGTACTTACAGCTAATATATTTTTAAATCCTTTATTCATCTTCTACACTTCCTTTTCAAAATCTTAAATTCAGTATAGAATATAGAGTTTACAAGAATTATAAAAATTTCTTAAGAAACCTTAACTTTATAAATATAATACTATACTTATATATGGAAAAATAGCCTTAACCAAGTAATTTTAATAGTTAAGACTAAAAACCTCATTTATTTATTATATAGTTCAGTATTTGAAATTCTTATTAATACATGTAAATATTTTTATGAATGACTTCTTATTATTACTTATACAAAAGGGATATCTTAACAATCAAAGGTTATTAAATGTAAATATTAGCTTATATCCATCAAAAGTTTCATCATACTTTTCTTGAAAACTATCATTTGTATAATAACTAATAGTTTTTCTCCAAAACTTCTCTGCCCTTTGGTTTGTCCCGATTGCTTTTGCCGCCACATATAATCCCCATTTACCTTTAAATTTATCGAATACCTGCTTTGCTGCAATAGATGCAATATCTTTTCCCCTATATGGTCTTAATAAAAAGAACTCATAAACATAATAATCCATTCCTTTAGGTGCATATTTACCAGTTGACACTAAATCAAACCCTGCCGGCTTTCCATCCACCATTATAATAAATGGGAAAAGCTCATTTGGCTTCTGAAACCAATCATTTTGAACATCATATTGTTCAGCCAATGTTTTTATAGGCTCATCCTCATAAATTCCATATTCATTTGGTACATTTCCATAAACCTCTGATAAATCATGCAAATATAATGGGTAAATATTTTTTATGATATTTGCATTTTCTTTACTTGCTAAAACTACCTTTACTTCCATACCCCTCATCCCCTATCTTATAATATAATCGTAAAATAAATAGCATGCTAATTATCACTTTAACTAGCATGCTGATTTAAAATAGGACATTATATATAATTTAAAATTCAATTTATAATGTCTATTTAAAATCAGATAAAGTTTACTTATAAAACTCTCTAAATAAATCATATCATGACTTTAAATAAACCTTCAATTTCATAAACAGTTATGTATTAATTATAAACATAATCTGTTCTGTTCACTTATTATGCGTCTTATACTCTGCTCTGATAAGTAATACATTAATGATAACTTTCTGACAGTCATACCCTCATTATACTTTTGAAAAATTTCATTATTTCTATCCTTTAACATATCTTTTATACCACTTTTTTCTCCCCAAGCTTTCTGCTTACCATCTTTTCTTGGTATATAAAGAAATTCTCCATCAACATATTCTTGTATGGCTTTTATTATATCCTCTGGTAACACATTATTTGCATTAATATATTTCAAATTCTTGCCCTCCTCTATTTCAATAGATTTGATGCAAAAACTACCCTAAAACTCAGTTAATGTGTTACAAGAACCTAAGTTGTTTAACATTTATTTATATGCAATTCATTAAATTAGGCTCCTGACAAAGCATTGCTGTTTTGTTTTATTGTAGTCTTTGCAGGAGCAAGTTATGAAACTTCTAAAAATCTTATTGACTTCCATTAAACCACACCTTTCTTATCTTAATTATATCTTATTGAATTTACATTTAACAATATTTACAAATTAAAATATACAGTTCACTGTAATTGGCATAACGTAGGCTTTTTAGTCAAAAACAGTTTATATCCACAAATTATTAAAGGCTCCTAAATTTTTTCTAACCTAAATAAATAAAATGGCTGCACATAATGATAGCTAAGTCATCATGTACAGCCATTTTTATAAGCCCGTTATTTTTTTACTGGTATCTGTATTTCACTCAAATAATCCTCTGTATTCCCTTCATTCCAAGGTCCTTTTATAGCAACTTGACGTGGATTTCCAGCTATACTATATCCATTTTCCTCAATCCAATTTCCTAAAAAATTGTATGCTGGCGCTAAATTAGAATAATCTCCTGGAACTAATATGCTAACAGCTTGCTCCACTACTTCAGTTTCCTTGAATATAAACTCATTTTCATTCTCCATAAGCTTGTCAACGCCCATTACTACCTCTACATCGACCTTACCTTCTTTATAGTCCTCATCGTGATAAGTAGCATAAGCAATGTCGTTGCAAGGAATGTTTTTTGATACAATGTATTTATCTAACCTTTCCCAAAGCATGCCTTCTGCATTATACGCTGGTATAGTATCCCTCAAAGAAATAACCTTGTAACTAGGTATTGATTTTAATGTAACATTGTAACTCATATTAACCCTCTCCTTTTTCATATCCTTAATGGCGGAGTTGATTTTTTCAAGTCTTATTTCCTCAGCTCTTATATTATTCTTAATCTCTTCACCTTTGGCTTTTAAAATATCTTCTAGCTTTTCCTCAGACTTTTCCTTCATACATACTGCTATATCAGCTACGTTAAAGCCCATATCTCTCAATGATACTATTAGGTTAATATCTGAAATCTGTTTCGCCGAATAATATCTATAACCTGTGAAGTCATCAATTTTAGCAGGCTTAAAAAGTCCCACTTCATCATAATATCTGAGCATACGGACGGATACTCTGGTCAACTTAGAAAAATCTCCAATCTTGAACATAAAATCAACTCCTATAAATTACTGCCATTCGAATGACATCTTTAGAATAATGCCTAACACCATGTGAGAGTCAATATTATATCCCTATATCTTTCCAACTTATTTTAAAGCTTATTTTCCAAACAATTACATTAACTACAAAAAGGATTGCTATAAATACTCCTATAAAGGTAATATTATTTCTAATTATTATGTGTATTGCAGCAAATATCCCAATAAGCACAAATGTAATCGCCCCTGGGCCTATAAGCTTACCACTATCAATTGAAGCAAATTTCACACTAAAAGGCATCATCTTATTTGACAGTTTAAAATAAACTAATGATGATATTAAAAGGACTAAAAACATTACAATTAAGTCTAAGATTATTGATGGTCCCTTTAATATTAAAAACACTATAGCCGTAAATAAATAAACTGGTATAACTAATTTAAATAAGGTTCCTTTTATTGCTCCTTTTAATATTACTCCTGGATCTTTTATTGGTAATACCTTATATATAAATGCACCTTTATAATTATCACTATTATTTATATAAGCAGTGCAGAAGCATAGCATTAATACGGTTAAATACATTAATAAATGTACTTTTCCACCATAGCTTGTTTGGATAGTTTCAATAAAGGATTTATCTCTATCTGTAAAAATAAACAAAACTGGCATAAATACAGCCATTGAAAGAGAAGGATATACCTTAAGTTTAAAATTTCTTTCTGTAGATATCATATTTTTAGTAAATGTAAACATGCTTTTTTCAACTTTATCTTTGCAAATTATTCCCGCTATAAAATCTTTTCTTATTTTATCTCCACCTCTTATAGCTCCCCCATTATCATTTAGTTTTTGAAGGTTCTTTTCAAAATATGGTACTACCTTCTTAACATAAAGGGTAATTAGTATTACTGGAGCTAATATTGCCATTACAGATAAAAATATTAAAAAAGGATTTCTATTTCCATCTATTAATATTCCAAAAGGAGCTGCAAACCACATAGATGGAACTAAACTATGCCAAAGCTTAGGTACATAAATAGCTGTAATATCTATAGTAGTAAAAAATCTATTAAATAACTGATACCCAAAAGCAAATAAAAATGCTAGTAATATTTGAAAGTAATTTATAATATCCTTTAGCTTTTCTCCATCAAAGAACTTTAAGACTAAAGTATATAAAAATGCCGTTATTACTACAACTAATAAAGCTATTAGTATATTTTCCATAAAAAATATTGGTAAAAATATCACTCCATATTTTACTGTTCCAAAAATTAAAGGTATTAAATTAAGAGACAAAGATATACCAAGTAGATACATACATATATGAGTAAGCTTGGCCGCATTAAAGGTTTTGCTATCTACAGGCTTTGGTAATAGTATGTTTTTTTCTTTTACATCTAATAAAACAGCTGAAAAATCTGATATCATAAGTGATACCATCATAAATAGATTTACACCTATAATAATATTTATATTTTTTAAAGCTGGCATATCAACTAACATTAACATTCCCATAAAAATGCTTAAAAATCCGTTAAAAAGAAGTAGTTGCTTATAATTATTCTTATCTTTATTTTCGGAAGACTTATTATTATTTGTCAAAACAGTACTTACCCTGCGTCCATCCATAGTTAATTTTATTTGCAAAATCATTCGCATAATATCATAATTAACACCGGCTTTTTTATACAGTCCTTTAAATTTATCTAATAGTCTTAATATAGCAAATTCCTTCATAGTTATACCTCTTGAACTAAAGACACAAACTCTTTAGCAATCTGTCCGTGTTCATTAAATCCTGTTAATTGATTGAATACTTCTTCTAAAGAGCTTTCCTTTTCACTATTTTTAAGCTCCTCAAAACTTCCATCTGCAGCTATTGTTCCATTATCAATAAGTACAATTCTATCACTTACCTTCTCTACAACATCCATTATGTGTGAAGAATAAAATATAGTTTTTCCTTCCTTTGCAAGACTACTCATAACTTCTTTAAATATCATTACACTATTAGCATCTAGTCCACTTAAAGGCTCATCAAAAAATAATATATCTGGATTATGAATTAAACTACATATTATTAGTAGCTTTTGCTTCATTCCTTTTGAATATGAAGATATTCTTGAGTTCATAGCTCCTTCAATTGTAAATAACTTCATAAGCTTTTTTGCTTTTTTAATAAGGGTATTTTGATCTATGCCATATACTCCACCTAAAAAGCTTATATATTCAAATGCAGTTAAATTTTCATATATATCAGCAAGCTCTGGAACATATCCAATTTTCTTCTTATACTCTACACTTCCATTACTTATATCTTGTCCTAATATTTTTACCTGTCCTGTATAGCCTTCTATTATACCAAGCATTATTTTTATAGTTGTACTTTTACCAGCACCATTAGTTCCTATATATCCTATTATTTGTCCTCTCTGTATCTCTAAATTTATTCCATTTAAGACACGCTTATCTCCAAAGTTCATTTTAAGATCTTTAATTGATATTATACTCTCTAAATTCTCCATAAGCTTTTCCACCTCAAAACACAACATGTGCAAAATTAATATTTTTTACACCTTATACACTAATATAGTACCAAATAAATGAGTTATTGTAAAATAAAGGTTTATATTTTATAAAAAATAAGATAGACTTATTTTAAAGCCTATCTGTATTAAAGTTCATATTTTAAATTTTTAACTTTTTCTATCCATTTATTGAATATACTTTATATATCGAAAAATAATTAATCTCTAATTGCATTTAACTTGTGAAGCAAATATTCTTTTTTGTTTAAAGGATCATAAGTTGTCTTTTTGCGGGTTTTAGTAAATTCAAATGGTATTTCCTTGTATCCAAAAAACTTTGTTAAAAACATACCTTTACCTTCTGTATAGGAAGATATTTTTAGCTTGTATTCTTTTGAATTTTCTACTGGTATTAACCCTTTTATTAAAAATTCATCTTCAACAATAATGTAGTTATCAAAGGTTGCTCTCATAGTTTCTAAGTCCCAAATAGCTTTACCAAAAACATTTTGTGGAATCCTTAGTTCAAACTCATGCAGAGGTTCCAACAAGTAAGTT
The DNA here is from genome assembly GCF_000732635.1 of Clostridium sulfidigenes. Classification (GTDB taxonomy): domain Bacteria; phylum Bacillota; class Clostridia; order Clostridiales; family Clostridiaceae; genus Clostridium_J; species Clostridium_J sulfidigenes. Next base: position 24,022 of record NZ_JPMD01000012.1, read on the forward strand.
TTAGCTTCATATAATGCTTCCATAAATACCATAGGAGTTACATTTCTAAAG
>NZ_JPMD01000013.1 GCF_000732635.1 Clostridium sulfidigenes
AGCCATTTCAAAACTAAAAATAAATAAAACCTCTTCACTAAAATCTGAATTACTTTTATCTGGAATAACTCAACTTATTTCAGTAATTATCAGCTACAACATGAATATAAAAAAACAACATACTTTCTTTAAGAAGATTAGTTTCTTAAAGCCTATCTATAGTGTTTAAAATTTCCAATTAAATATCCTAAAGCTACTTTAGCCTAAATTCTTTTAATAGTTTTGCAATGGGCTATTACATATTTATATAATTGTATATAGACTCTCTTGAGTAATCACTTGTTATTAAGCAATCTTGTATTATTTTGCATATCATTCCAAATTATATCATATTCATTTCCATATTTCAACAAAACGCGCTAATTTAATCCTATTGGTAACTTTGTGTATTCTCTGTATAGTTACCTTCGTTTATATATATGTGGAATCTTTTCTTAATTCAAACTCATATAATAATTAAAAAATTATAAAAAACTACCTACTAGTAAAGATCTCTTCTCCTAGCAGGTAGTTACTTTAATTATTATGCTGATTTTTTCTTCTTAATCATATATCCGCCTAATGCAATTGCCATAATTCCCATAGTTGCAAATGCATCTGAGGTTAATGGAGCACCAGTTTGAGGTAATTTGCTTGGATTGCTTGGTTTACTTGGATTATTAGTATTTGGAGTTGATGGCTTATTTTCTTCTTCTGGAACATTAGGTTCTGTTGGTTTTTCTTCTGTAGGCTTATCTACAGTTGTATCTTCTCCTGCTACTAATACATTAAAATCTACTTCAGGGACACCATTTTTGTTCCAATCTTCAGCCATTGCATCTCTCATAACTACATTTGTGTTAACTGCATTTATAGCATTAGAGAAATCATATTTATCTCCACCTGTTAACATAAAGTCATTTATTGCTACAGAATAATATTTATCCATATCAATTTTAGTTCCATCATTTAGTCTTATAGATGAAACTTTGCCATCTTCTGGATTATACCAAACCTTTATACCTGCATATTGACCCCATGCAAATCCCTCTGTATTAATTCCATGTTCTATGATGCCATATAGGTCTGAACCCTTAACATCAAGAGTTACTATAGTATTATCAAAAGGAAGAATTTCGTACATATCACCAATAGTGACATCTCCTTGTTCTAGACTTCTTCTAATTCCACCACCATTAGTTACAGCTATCTCAGTTCCTACTATTTTTCTCATAGTTTCTGCTACAGTTACACCAAGTGGAGTTACTGCAGTGTTTTTATCATCATGACTTAAACGCTCTTTAAGTGAAGCTACCTTTTGTCCTAATATTTCACTTAAACCTGAATTCATATCATTTACTTCCTTTAATACATTTTCATCTACTGGAATGGTAGCCTCTTTACCTAAAAACACATCCACACTAGGCTCTACGTCTATAAGTTTGTTACTATGATCAAAGGTAAATGTAAGCTTAGCTAAGGCTCTACCATTATATCCACCTTCTACTACTGGTACTCCATTTACCTCGCCTGAAACTACAGAATGGTTATGACCTGCAATTACAGCATCTACACCTTCAACTTTTGCTATATCAGCAGCTTCCCCAGTTATTTCTTTTGTATTACTATCTTGATACGCTCCGGCATGCCCTATAACTACTACAACATCAACCTTTTCTGTTTCCCTAAGTACTTTGTTCCACTTAGCAACAGTATCTACTGGATCTAAGAAATCTACATCTTTTACATTTTCAGCTAAAGTAGAAGTTACTGTTTCTGGAGTAGAAATTCCTATTAACCCTATTTTTACTCCATTTCTTTCAACTACTTTATATGGTTGCGCATAGCTTACTCTTTCTTCAGTACCTTTTTTAACTATATTGGCAGCTAAGAAGGAGAATCCACCTTCTTTTGACCAAGCATTTATATTATTAATGCCCCAGTCAAATTCATGATTACCTATAGCCGATGCTTCAAGTCCCATAGCTTTTAGCATAGCTGTTACTGGTTTACCAGTGGTAAGATTAGAAATTGCTGTCCCTTGATATAAATCTCCTGCTGATACTGGTATAACACCATATTCAGTAGTAGCTTTAGCTTTATATTCATTTACAACTCCTACTAATTTTGCAGCTCCAATGTTTTTACCAGACTCTAATACATTGCCATGGAAATCATTAAAACTTATAATGTCAACTACCTTGTTAACCTTACTTAAATTAGTATCCTCTAGTAATTGTGTCTCTCTACTGTTTTCGTCACTAGCTACAGCTTGGCTATTATTTGTTTTATCATTATCTTCTGCATATGCCTCAGTAATATTTATTGGCATTACTAAGGTTGCAAATAAAAATAATGACATTATAAACGCCGTAAGTCTTTTTTTCTCTTTCATACCCTTTCCCCCTAATTATAATTTAATAGGAACATAGTTAACTATATTCCTTATACCTTATATTGTATTACCCATTATTTTACTTTTCAATAGTTTTGTGCCTTACTTGTAAATTATTCCATTGAAAAATAATTTAATTACAAATTTAAAATAAAATTCAATAGGATTTTAACCATAAACTATTTAAATATGAAGTTATAAAACTATGTTCCTATTTAAATATATACCTATAAACCTATTTAAATATTTACCTAGTTAACTAGTTGTTGTGCTCATGCGGGTTTCATGACATTAGGTTACTTAAACTATAAAATTAAATGTATATTTAATTTTATATTGTGCTATATATGTATATTAAAAAAATATAAAAACGTCTCTTAAAAAGAGACGTTTTCTAATATTATTTAACTTCTTACTTCTTCATTATTTCTAAATTGACTATTATAAAGTTTCTCGTAAAAACCACCCTTTATCATTAACTCTTCATGAGTTCCTTGCTCTATAATATTACCTTCATCTATAACTAAAATTAAATCCGCACTACGGATAGTTGAAAGTCTGTGGGCAATAACAAAGCTTGTTCTTCCCTTCATTATATTCTTCATAGCTTTTTGAAGTAATAGCTCTAGTCTAGTATCTACAGAGCTTGTTGCCTCATCTAATATCAATATGGCAGGATCTGATATTATAGCTCTAGCAATAGTTAACAACTGCTTTTCACCTTGAGATATATTAGATGCTTCTTCATTAAGAAACATGTTATACCCATCAGGGAGAGTCTTTATAAAGTGGTGTACATTAGCTATCTTAGCAGCTTCTATTATTTCCTCTTTCGTAGCATCAAATCTACCATACTTTATATTATCGTAAATTGTACCATTATACAGCCATGTATCTTGAAGAACCATTCCAAATATTGACCGTAGCTCTTCCCTCTTCATGTCTCTAATGTCTACTCCATCTACCTTTATAGCTCCCTCTTTGATATCATAAAATCTCATAAGTAAGTTTATAAGAGTAGTTTTACCTGCTCCTGTAGGACCTACAATGGCTACCATTTGCCCACTCTTTACCTCTGCACTTAAGTCTTTTATTAATGGCTTGTCGTCACTATACCCAAACTTAACATGTTCAAAGGTAACATTACCACGTGGATTTTCTAATTTTATTGAATCTTCTTTATCTGAAATTTCTTCCTCCTCATTTAATATTTCAAATACACGATCAACTGCTGCAAAAGCTGATTGTATAGCTGAGGATAATTGAGTTACCTGAGAAAGAGGTTGATTTATCTGCCATATATAACGAATAAATGCTTGTAGATTTCCAACAGTAATGGCACCTGCTATGGCATTAATTGCACCTAATACTCCAATGGCTGCAATTCCTAAATAACTTACTAGAGAAACTAGGGGTGACATTATACTTGATATAAATTGAGCTTTAAATCCAGTACTACAAAGTTCTTGATTTATATCTCCAAATTCTCTTATAACATCATCTTGCTTTCCATATAATTTTATCTCATTAAAGCCAGTATACATCTCCTGAACCTTACCATTTAGGTTTCCTAGAGCCTTTTGTTGCTTATAAAACAGTTTCTGTGATCTTCCAACTATAACTCTAGATATCATATAGCTTATAGGTATTATAAGTATAGCTACTAATGCCATCTTTACATTTATTGTAAACATCATTATTAATGCAAAAGTTAATGAAAGAACTGCATTAACTACTTGAACAAAACTTTGCTGTAATGCATTAGATATAGTATCTATATCATTAGTAATACGACTTAATACATCTCCATAGCTATTTTTATCAAAGTAACTCACTGGTAATTTTCTAATTTTACCTTGAACAGTATTTCTTAAATCCCTCATGGTATTTTGAATTGCATTAGTTAACATGAAGCTAGCTGCATATGTTGATGCTGTACCTCCTACATATACAAAGGCTAAAACTATTAAAATTTTTATTATATAATAAAAGTTTACTGAAGCTCCTACTACTCCTTTAGCCATATCAAAGGCATCCTTGGTAAGCTGAGTTATAATTAACCCTTCTGTCATGGGAGCTAGAGCAGTAAAAATCGCTGCTATAATTACAAATATTATGGCCCCTATAAAAGGCCATTTATAGGGTTTCACAAAGGGAGAAATTTTACTTACTGTATTTTTAATCTTCTTCATTATGCCAACTCCTCCTTTGTTAATTGTGATGATGCAATCTCTTTATATATATCGCAATTTTTCAGTAACTCTCTATGAGTTCCTATTCCAACTACTTCCCCTTCATTTAATACTATAATTTTATCAGCATCCATAATAGAGCTTATTCTTTGAGCAACTATCAATACTACAGCCTCTTTAGTTTCATTTTTAAGCTTAGCTCTAAGAGTAGCATCTGTTTTGAAATCTAAGGCAGAAAAGCTATCATCGAAAATATATATTGCAGGCCTTCTTATTATAGCTCTGGCAATAGATATTCTTTGCTTTTGCCCTCCAGATACATTGCCTCCCCCTTCACTTATTAACTCCTCAAACTTCTTAGGTTTTTTAATTATAAAGTCATAGGCTTGGGCCACCTTTGAAGAATATTCAACCTCTTCTAAAGTAGCTTTGTTTTTACCAAACCTAATATTTGTATCTATACTTCCTGTAAACAACCTAGTCTTTTGAGGTATGAATCCAATTTTTTTACGTAAAGTCTTTAAATCATATTCTCTAATATCTATGCCATCTATCTTTATACATCCTTCAGTAACATCATAAAATCTAGGAATTAGGTTTATTAGTGTACTCTTTCCACTACCAGTACTTCCTATAAACGCAATAGTTTCTCCCTTTTTAGCTGTAAAGGAAATATCTTTAAGCACAGGTACTTCTCCATCTGGATAAGTAAAGGTAACTTTATTAAATTCTACAGTTCCTTCATTATTACTTTTCTTGATTCCATTCTCAGGATTCTTGATAATAGGTTCAGCATCTAATAGCTCTTGTATTCTATTAGATGAAACTTGTGCTTTGGGATACATAACAAATACAGTTGAAAATAACATAAGTGAAAACATAGCATGGAATAAGTACTCTATAAAAGCAACTAATTGTCCTACTTGAAGAGTTCCCACATTTATCATGCTACTAGAAATCCAGAATATAGCTATGATTGCTAAATTAAGCACTAAGAAAAAGCTTGGCTGAGATATAGACATAAGCTTGAAAATCTTCTTTGAAATCTCAGTATAGTCCTTATTAGTTTCAGCAAATCTTTCTCTTTCATGATCATCATTACCGAAAGCTCTTATTACCCTTATTCCTGTCAAATTTTCTCTAGATATTCTGTTTAACTTATCTAAATTTTTCTGTTGAATCTCTGACCACGGATGGGAAATTTTAGCTATTATAAATACACCAATAATTATAAATGGTAATGTAACAGCTAATATACTTGATAAGGATGAACTTGTTTTAAGTATCATCACTAAGCTTACTATAAACATTACTGGTGTAATCAACGCTAATCTCAGTAATATATTTATAAATTGCATTACTTGAAATGCATCGTTGGTAGTTCTAGTAATCATTGATGATATACCAAATCTATCATATTCACTATGAGAAAACTCTTGTGATTTCTTAAATATATCATTCCTTATATCTCTAGTCACATTTGTAGATATTTTAGATGAACAATATCCTAACAATATTGTCCCTAAAACCCCTATTATAGATATAACTACAATTATAAGTCCCATTGTTTTTATATATTCTATATCACCATTAGCTATTCCCTTGTCGATAACTTTAGCCATAATAGTTGGTATTCCAAGTTCAACTAAAGCAAAGCCAAATACTGATATTATATTAATCATAAGAAGCATTTTATAATTTTTTAAGTATTTTAAAATTAATTTCATTTTATAATTCCTCCTTTGTAAATATTTTTTAATACTAATAATATAAATTAATAATTTAATTATCTGTTCTATAATTAACTTTAATTATTTACCACTATTAGAACATAATACCCACAGCTTAACTATGAAGTCAATGGAATTTATAACCGTGAATACAATTACATAAAGAATTATTAATATTTATTATTTTATTTCCTCTATGTGTGTTGCAACTTTCCCCTTTTTAATATCTTCTAAAATTTTTCACCATTTAATACCACATCAAAACACATCTTCCTCGTTCTCAATTTTAATTATTTCTGCATCGGTATTTTCTTCTATAAAATTTATTATATTTTCCATGGTAGAATGGACCTGAGCTGATGTTCCACAAACTCCTGCAATACCTATAACTAATGTTTGATGTATATCTTGTTCATCAACTTCGCCAACAGAAATATTAAACTTATTTCTTAGTCTTTGCATTAAACTCTTTATCACCATTCTCTTCTCCTTTAAAGAATGTACCCATGAGGCTCTTAGTGTCACACGCATTATTAATATTTTCATTATATTATCACTCCATTAATTTAATATTTTATATTAATTTCTCCAGTTTCAATAATGTTATGTTCTTACATGGTAAACCCATTGATATTACTGTAATTAAGGCTCCTAGAGCAAATCTAATCAATTACCTCCAATGTACCCTATTATTCTAATTTTATCACAATATTCCTATATATATCCTTCGTTGCTCTTCTTTTACATACATCCTATAATGATAAGGGGATTTTTTTATCTTAAGGTATATATAAACTTAGTTTTAAATTAAAAACTTTAGATTAAAATCTATAATTATATCATTTGAGGAGGTAAACTATTATGAACTCTGAAACTATCACTAAAAGGGATAATAAGATTAAAGATAGTTCTATCACTGATATGACCATTGGAAACCCTTTTAAAATTTTATGGACTTTTTCTCTTCCCATGTTACTTAGTTCACTTTTTCAACAACTTTATAATATTGTAGATAGTATTGTAGCAGGAAAATTTATAGGAGTAAATGCTTTAGCTGCTGTAGGTGCTTCTTATCCTATAACTGCACTATTCATAGCTGTGGCTGTAGGTTCTAGTATGGGATGCTCTGTAGTAGTTGCACAAATCTTTGGTTCAAAAAAGTATACTACTATGAAATCTGCAATTTCAACAGCTATAATATCTCTAACCAGTCTTAGTATTATTTTAACTATCTTGGGTAGTATTTTTTGTAAGCCTCTTATGAGACTTCTTCATACTCCAGAAAATATATTTTCTGATTCTGCCCTTTATTTACAAATATACATAAGTGGTATTATATTTTTATTTTTATATAATACTGCCACTGCCATATTTAACGGTTTGGGAGATTCCAAAACACCTTTATGTCTTTTAATTTTCTCTTCTATATTTAATATTATTTTAGACCTAGTGTTTGTTATAACTTTTAAAATGGGTGTATCTGGAGTTGCTTGGGCTACTTTTATTGCTCAAGGTCTTTCTTCTATACTAGCTATAGTGTGCCTTATTATGAGATTACGTAAAATTGAAGTCACTGAAAAGTATCCTTACTTTAGTAGTTACATTTTAAAACGTATAAGTAGAATTGCCATACCAAGTATAATGCAACAATCCTTTATATCTATAGGTCAAATTTGTGTACAAGGTCTAGTTAATAGTTACGGAGCCATAGTCGTAGCAGGATATTCTGCTGCCTTTAGAGTTCATACCATTGCTCTTACTTCTATGAGTACTATGTCTAGTGCACTATCTAGCTTCACTGCCCAAAACATTGGTGCAAAGAAAATTTCCCGGGTGAAAGAAGGATATAAAGCTGCAGTAGCTATAACCTTAAGTATATGTGGTGGAATTCTTATTCTATTTTTAATCTTTGCTCCAAAATTAATTGGATTGTTTGTAGATTCTAGTGAGAGTATAAATGTAATTAATGTGGGTACTGAGTTTCTAAGAACCCTAGCACCTTTTTATTTAGTAGTAGGTCTTAAGATGGTATGTGATGGTGTTCTCCGTGGAGCTGGAGCTATGAAAGACTTTATGTTTGCCACCTTTTCTGATTTAATACTAAGAGTAGCCCTTTCCTTCATTTTAGCTTCAATAATAGGATATTCTGGTATCTGGTGGGCTTTTCCTCTTGGTTGGATAATAGGAACTGCTTTATCTGTATACTTTTATTATAAGGGTACTTGGAAACCTTCAATTAATTAAATATATAATTATATTTAGGCTATGTTTTACTTAATAATTAATTTATAATTAAAGTAATGCATAGCTTAATTTTTAAAATGGAGATACATAAATGAAAATAGTACAAATTTATAAAAATCAAATTATAAAATTCTTTAAAACCGAGACTATATTAGTAATAGCTATAACTTTAGCTATTCTCTCTTCCTTTATAGCTATACCCAAGATAGAGTATATAGATTTTAAGGTTTTATTTTTATTGCTAAATTTAATGATTATTGTGGCAGCCTTTAAAGATTTAAAGATATTAGACTTCATTGCAGTGTCTATATTAAATAAATGTACAAGCTACACATCATTATGTTTTTCCCTAATATTTATAACCTTTTTCTCCTCAATGTTAGTAACTAATGATGTAGCTCTACTTACCTTTGTACCGTTAACTATAATAATTAGTAAAAAGATTAAGGTTAATCCATTAAAACTAGTAATTTTTCAAACTTTAGCTGCCAACTTAGGTAGTAGTCTAACCCCTATGGGAAATCCACAGAATCTTTTTATTTATTCCTTTTATAATCTAACTCCTGTGGACTTTTTTAGGATAACTCTACCTTTAGTTATAATTGCTATTATATTTTTAACTATATTAATTATAAATAATAAAGAAAATATTGAGGTTCCTAGTCTAGATAATATTTCCGGATTCAACACAAAAGGTATTATTATTTTTACTATTTTATTTATTATAGCTATTTTATCTGTATTTAGATTTATAGATTATAGAATTTCCATGGGGGTAACCTTGATATTAACCTTGATAATCAATAAAAATCTATTAAAGGAAGTGGATTACTCCTTACTTATTACTTTTATAGGTTTCTTCATATTTATAGGCAATATTTCCTCTCTAGGTGTTGTAAAAAGCTTTTTATCACAAATACTAAATAGAGCTAATAATACTTACTTTGCATCTATTCTGCTGAGTCAAGGTATAAGTAATGTACCTGCTACAATGCTCATTGCAAACTTCACAAATTATTATAAAGAGCTTTTACTAGGGGTTAATATTGGAGGAATGGGCACAATAATTGCATCTATGGCAAGTGTTATATCCTTTAAACTATATGTGAAGGAATTTAAATCCTATAGTGGTAAGTTTTTAAAGAAATTTACCTTCTACAATATTTTAGGACTTTTTATATTTATTCCTATTATTAAATTGTTATAGTTGTTATAATTTGAATAACTATGGTAAATCATGTAGAATAGTACTAAATATTTAAAATCCTACAATAAACTAAGGATTATAAGGAGGTATACTAATGTTAAGTGATAATTTATTAAAAAATCTTAATGACCAAGTAAACTTTGAATTTTATTCATCTTACACTTATTTAGCTATGGCAGCCTATGCTGAATCTGTTGATTTAAGTGGAACAGCTAATTTCTTTAGAGTTCAAGCTCAAGAGGAATTATTCCATGCAATGAAACTTTATGACTATATTTTTCAAAAAAATGGTGTTGTTGAATTAGATAAAATTGATAAACCAGAGAGCAAATATGAAAGTATAATAGATGTATTTGAAACTGGTTATAAACATGAACAACTAGTTACAAGTAGAATTTATAAGTTAGCAGATATTGCTTCCGAAGAAAAAGAACATGCAACTATAAGCTTACTTAGATGGTTCATAGATGAGCAGGTTGAAGAAGAAAACACCTTCAACACTCTTCTTAAAAAGATTAAAAGAGCTGAAGATAATCCAGCAGCTTTATATATGTTAGATGAAGAACTTGCTACAAGAGTTTTCACTCCACCAACTACTGCTTAATGTGAAAATCAATTACTCATTATAATATTAAGTGAGTATAATGACAATGCAAAAGACTTACTTAGTGATAAAACATTAAGTAAGTCTTTTATAATATATATAAATTTTTTATAGGCAATTTATTTTGCTACAAATTAAGTAGATGTTATTACTTTAATTTTACTAGTAATTGTCCTGTCTTTACTTGTTGTCCTTCTGATACAAGGATTGAGTCAATAGTACCATCCATAGAAGCTACTATATTAGTTTCCATTTTCATTGCTTCTATTGTCAGTAAGCTTTCTCCCTCTTTAACTTGTTGTCCTTTTTCTACTAAGACTTTAATTATAGTTCCAGGAATACTTGCTCCAATCTCTAGCTTATCCTCAGCATTAGCCATCTTTATAGAGCTATCACTACCATTACTCTTTAAAGCACTTGCTGTTTTATCTTTAATTTTAATTTCTCTTCTATTTCCATTAATTTCAAAGGCTAGAGTTCTATATCCTTCTGAATCTAATTTACCTATTTCTATAAATTGAACTATAAGGGTCTTTCCTTCTGCAACTTCAACTTCACATGTTTCACCCTCTGCAAGTCCATGGAAGAATACATCACTACCCATACGACTTACATCACCATATTCTGAAACAAATTTTAAGAAATCTTCAAATACTTCAGGATATAAAGCATAACTTATAACATCTTTTTTAGATGGAGTATATTTATATTTATCCTTTAGATATTCTTCAATTTTATCAAAGTCTTCAGGTGGTAATAATTCTCCTGGTCTATCAGTTATAGCCTTTTCACCCTTTAAAACTATCCTTTGTAGTTCCTCTGGGAATCCACCTTCTGGTTGACCCATCATCCCTTTGAAATAAGATACTGCCGAATCTGGGAAAGCCATATTTTTTCCTTTTTCACAGATATTTTCAGAGTTTAACCCATTTTGAACCATGAAAATAGCCATGTCCCCTACCATTTTTGAAGAAGGTGTAACTTTTATTATATCCCCTACCATATTATTTACCTCTTTGTACATAGATTTAACTTCTTCAAATCTATGACCAAGTCCAAAACTTTCTACCTGAGGTTTTAAGTTTGAATATTGTCCCCCTGGAATCTCATATTTATAAATTTCTGCTCTACCTGACTTAAGGCCTGATTCAAACTGTTCATATACTGGTCTTACAGCATCCCAATAATTTGATAACTTTTGAATTTCACTTACATTTATGCCAGTATCTCTGTCTGTATTTTCAAGTGCTGCTACAACAGAGTTTAGAGCTGGTTGGCTAGTTAAACCAGACATACTATTAAAGGTTGTATCTACAATATCTACTCCAGCATCTGCTGCCATAAGCACAGTTGCTACACCATTTCCAGTAGTGTCATGGGTATGTAAATGAATAGGTATTGAAATCTCATTTTTCAATGCTTTAATAAGTTTTTTAGCTGCATAAGGTTTAAGCAATGCAGACATATCCTTTATAGCAAGTATATGAGCTCCCATTTTTTCTATTTCTTTAGCCTTATTTACATAGTATTCAAGACTATATTTATCTCTAGTTACATCTAAAATATCTCCAGTATAGCATAGAGCAACTTCTGCTAATTTCCCACAATTTAAAACTTCATCAAGAGAAGTCTCTATACCCTTTAACCAGTTAAGTGAGTCAAAAATTCTAAATATGTCTATACCACTCTTTGAAGATTCTCTTATAAATTCTCTTATTACGTTATCTGGATAATTTTTATATCCTACTCCATTAGCTCCTCTTATTAGCATCTGAAACATAACATTAGGAATTCTTTTTCTTAATTCTTCAAGTCTTTCCCATGGAGATTCTTTTAAGAATCTGTAAGCCGTATCAAAGGTAGCTCCACCCCACATCTCAAGAGAAAATAAATCTCTTCCATAGGCTGAGGTCGCCTTTGCAATGTTGAACATATCTCTACTTCTCACTCTTGTAGCCATTAAGGATTGCTGTGCATCCCTCATAGTAGTATCAGTAATTAATAGTTTTTTCTGATTCTTGATCCAATTTACAACACCCTCTGGACCTTGTTCATCTAATATTTTCTTAGTACCTTGTATGCCTTCTAAAGAGTCTACAACTGGAATAACTGGTACATCAAATTCTCTCTTATTTCCCTTAGTTTCATTTACTATTTTTTCTCCAATGATTTTTAAAACCTTATATTCTTCATCAGTTCTAGGTTTTATATCAAATAATTGAGGATTATCTGCTATAAAATTAGTATCACATTGTCCTCTTCTAAAGGTTTCATTATTTAATACATTTATCAGAAAATCTATATTTGTCTTAACTCCAGTAATATTTAACTCTTTAATGGAACGTATGGATTTTCTAATTGTATCTTCAAAGGTTCTAGAATAAGCTGTTGTTTTTACAAGTAAACTATCATAATAAGGACTAATTACAGCACCACTAAATCCATTTCCTCCATCTAGTCTTATCCCAAATCCTGAACCTGTTCTATAAACATCTATTTTCCCTGTATCTGGGGCAAAACTATTAGAAGGATCTTCTGTAGTTACCCTACATTGGATTGCAAAACCTCTAGGTTTTACATCTTCTTGTGAACAGATTCCTATTTCCTTAGAATCTAAACTATATCCCTGTGCTATTAAAATTTGACTTTGAACGATATCTATTCCTGTAGTCATTTCGCTAACAGTATGTTCTACTTGTATTCTTGGATTCATCTCAATAAAATAGTGATTGCCATGTATATCTACTAAGAACTCTAAAGTTCCGGCACTTATGTATCCTACGGATTTTGCAATCTTTAAAGCATCTTCACAGATAACTTGTCTTTTTTCTTCACTTAGAGATACTGCTGGGCTAAATTCAATAACCTTTTGATGTCTTCTTTGTATTGAACAATCTCTTTCATAAAGGTGAACTATATTACCATGCTTATCTCCAAGAACTTGAATCTCAATATGTTTAGGTCCTTCTAGATATTTTTCTATAAATATATCATCTATTCCAAAAGCCTTTTTTGCCTCATTTTTAGCACTTTTAAAAGACTCCAGAAGTTCTTCTTCTTTTCTTACTATCCTCATGCCTCTTCCACCACCACCGGCAGCAGCCTTTAGCATGATTGGATATCCACATTCTTTTGCAAATTTAATTGCTTCCGTCTCTGAAGTAATTGGTTTTTCTACTCCTGGTATTACAGGTACACCAACTTCTTTTGCTACAATTTTTGATTTTATTTTATCCCCTAATCTATCCATCATTTCTGCTCTAGGTCCTATAAATTCTATTCCTGCCTCTTTACACTTTCTAGCGAATTCAGGATTTTCAGATAGGAATCCATAACCTGGATGAATGGCATCTACACGCTTTTTTAATGCAAGATTAATAATTTCATCAATATTTAAATAAGCGTCAACAGGGCTTTTATTCTTTCCAATCTGATAGGCTTCATGAGCCTTTGTTCTGAAAAGAGAAAGCTTATCCTCCTCAGAATATATAGCAACAGTTCTTATTCCAAGCTCGTGACAAGCTCTAAATATTCTTATTGCAATTTCTCCTCTATTTGCTACTAATACTCTTTTGAATTTTTTCTTAGTCATATAAAAAACACCACCATCTTTTATTATTTTCAACTAAAAACTTTATAAATTTATGCAATATATAATCTTTAGTTTATGCAAAATATATTTTTTTAACAAAAATAATTGGACTCCAATAACATGTTTTTAATTATATCACACACTTTTTATAAAGTATAGCATTTTTACAAAATTATTATGTACAACTGAAATTTAATATTTTTATACTTGCAAATATAATCACTTGAATAAAAAAACGATTTAAAATAATTCTATTCGAACCATTTTAAATCATCTTAAAACCCTTGTGTTTAGCTATTTTTCTTGAAATTCATTATATATTATCATACATTTTTAATTTTACAAGATAATATTTTATGAATTTATATTCTTTAAATATTTTATTTGTGTTAAATTAATTTATTGTATTTTTATTTAATATTAACTAATTTATTGTATAAACCACCTATAATATATTAATTAATTCCATTTTTAGTAATAAAATATATAAAAATTTATGATGCTAATTAACATTTATCATTTTATATAATTCATTTTCTTCCTTGGTAATCCTTGTCTCTATAGCTTTTAATATACACTTAGTTTCTTCAACAAATCCCATTAAATTAGCTTCAATTTTATTCTTAGTATTAAATTTATTTTTATAACTAGTGAATACTTGTGAAATTTCACCCATTTCATTCATATATAAATTAGCCATTTTCTTAAGTGATAAATCTTTACCATTAATCAAGGTTGGATATAAAAATTTATCCTCTGATGTTAAGTGAATTTGTAATTTCCCTGCGAGTTTATTTATATGGCTTGCTGCTTCCATTGCATTTAATGCCATAACATTTTTATTTATCATTTCTTTTATTAGCCTTATTTCATCTGATATGTCTCCGTGTTGTCTCATTAAATTATTTAAATTCATGGTAATACCCCCTACTGATTTACTACCTTTATTATAAACAAAATGTAGCAGAAGTTATGTACCATTTGTTACAACCTTTATCATATATCCTCTATTTTAATTAATATTAGAAAAGGTCATATCAAAATAATCTATTAATCTTAAATTAATATAAGATTTAATATATTTTGATATAACCTCATTTTTAATTTATACCTGTTTTCATATAATTTTTACAATGTTCTGCTACTTCATTTGCAGCAATCATTGCACTTTTTATTGCTCCTTGTATCCATCCATGTTCCTGTGAAATATGTTCACCTGCAAAATATACTCTATTATCATATTCAGGCTGGCTAGAAGCATAGGCAAATAGCCTTTTTTGGCCAGGCATATAATAGCAAACAGCTCCAAAAAATCCTTGTTCATTATCCCATTGTATGGTTTTACTATCTAATACTATATCATCAAGATATCCTTCTTTAAGTCCTTGGACATGCTCTACTTGTGTTTTTATCCATTCTAACCTAGTTATAGGTTCTAAATTACCAAGACGCATTGCATCTCTAGATAGATTGTAGGATGCTAAAAGAACCCCAGCACCTCCATAACTTTTATACTCTCTTCTCACAGAAGGTATTACCTGGCTTTCCAAATCGGCAATATTGTACTCAATATTATAAGACGGGTACCATATACTTCCTATTGGTAAGTCTGTATAAGAGGCGCCACCTATTATTTCTTTACTAGGTCCCCCTTCTTCCCAAAATTTCTCCTTACACATAAAGAGAGTTTTTTGTCCTGCTATATAATTAACTTCTTTGATTGCCTGCATTTTTTCTGTACTAAACATAGGATACACAGTTACATTTCGAAGACTAGAAAAAGGAATAGTACATACTACAAAATCAAAACTTTGACGACTAGTAGTGATTTCACCTTCACTACTATATTCCAAAATAACATTATTGTCTTCATTATTTCTATATATCCCTTTTACTCTAGTTCCATTATTCCAAGTTATCTTACCTAACTGATTCTCTGAAATATTTTTGTATTCCTTTGGATTTAGCGACTTCAACGAACGATATATACCAAGGGGTAAATTAACCATTCCTCCATCAATTTGGTACCTAAAAGCATCATCTACAGCATACTGTTCTTGGAGACTTTCTATATAACTATTATCATAGAGCCATCCAGAAAATGTAACAATAGATGATAACATTTCTATAGCACCTTCACTTAATCCCCGTTCTTCAAGTTCTCTTCTTATGCTTAAGCTGTCAAAGTATTCAATTTCTGGAGAGTACCTTTTTTTATTTTGTAATATCTCTCTTCTTATATCTGGACTAATTTGAAGTAAGCTAGCTCCTAATCCATAACTTACAAGTTTTTGCCAAGGTTCTTTTCTTTCCCATGGTGCTAAATTAAATTCAGGATATATTTTCTCCATTACACTTATCCCATATGGATCATTGATAGCTCTTTTATTTCTCACATAAATAAAGGCATTATCATTATTTTGAATAAAAGGTGTTGTTTTTAATTTAAATAGATTTATATACTTCCATGTAGCTTCATGACTTATAGGTATTCTCATAGCCCCAAGCTCACCATAAAATCTTTTATTATCATCAAAATAGTAAGTATAAATTCTTCCTCCTATACGTTCCTTTTGCTGTTCGAATATAGTTATGTCAAAACCCAATTTCCTAAGCTCAAAAGCAGCAGATAAACCTGCGATTCCTCCACCTATTATACCTACATTAATCCCCTTGCATCCACCTGGTGGTAATATGGTTGTAATTTCCTTTGGAGGGCTAAGTAGTTCAATTAAATTATCATAGTCTTCTATTCGACCTACTTCTTCTAAAGCAAGTCTCAGCATCATATGTCTTTCTTCATCTGTAGGATTACTTGGCTGCACAACTTTAACTTCCCTAGCCAAATAGTTTCAACTCCTTTTAGTTCTATAGTAATTATAATATTCTACTTCACTAAAAAGAGTTCTATGGTTTAATTATATAATCAACCTAAAAATAACATATTACTGGTGTACCCTGAGTTATATATTCAAATATCTTACTAGCAACATCATATGGAGTATTTATACATCCATGAGAACCATCTGTTATATAAATTTGCCCTCCAAATTTTGAGCGCCAAGTAGCATCATGGATACCAATATCCCCATTGAAAGGCATCCAATAACTAACGGGTGCCGCATAATTTTCTCCTCTTAAAGTTGCATTTTTTTCTTTGTAAGTTAAACTGTAAATACCTGGTGGAGTAGCATGCTTACTATCAGCATTACCACTAACCATAGGCCCTTCCGTAATTAAAACTCCATCATTGTAAAACCATATATGCTGGGTTGTTAAATTAATTTCTACATAGGTATTTCCGAAATCATTTGCACCATAAGCTACAGCTGTTTGAGCATATATAGGTTGTCTTTCTTCCTTTTTTCCATCTTTAATAGCATTAATTAAAGCTTCAGTTTCTTCACTATAATTAATTAACCATCCATAGTCACCTCCGCTTACATTTACGGTAGTTCCAATGGAGGTTTTAAAATTTCTTGTAGCCCCATAAGTATCGTACTTAATAGACAGTGAATTTACATATTCTCTTGCCTTTTCTTCATCAATAGATACCTTAAAATTGTTATCAATATGAAGCCAATTATGAATAGAATCTCCATTTAATACTTCTTTATTATCTCCAAATTTATGAGTAATTACTGAGCCTATATACTTATCAAGAGTATTTTTAGCATTTACCACTTCCTTTGAAGCAACAGTATACTTTGGTTTTTCATAGCATTCAATTTCTTCTAAATTTATTTCATCTACTTTATTATTAAGTGCTTCCTTAACTTTTTTGTATAGTATATCTTTATTTACCTTATTTCCTTGTATTTCCTCTTTAATTACGTATTCCTTATTTTCATATTCAATTTTAGCACTCTCAGGTTTAATTATATTATCATTCTTAAAACAATTTAAACTACGAAACTTCTTTTTTAACAATTCATCATTATAAGATACTTTTTTTTCTAGCTTATAATCACTAGTATTAAAAACCCCATAAATCCATCCAAAAGCACTTTGATTATCCTTCAAGTCTTCAATTTTGTTTTCTAAATTATACTTATACTCAATATCCCTTCCATTTATATTTTCTTCGATATTGCCTCTTTGCTTTAACTTTAATATATAAGCTTCACTTTCTGCTAATATATCAGCTTGTATATCTTCCGTGGTTTTTCCAGTAACACTAACTCCATTAATCTTAGTTCCAAAGTAGAATCTCTTCATAAAATATAAAGATGTACTTAAATATATAATTAGCAAAATACTAATGGAAATTATAATACCTATAATTATCCTCTTCTTTATATTCACACTTTTTTCTACTTGTTGATCTTTAATTTCCATAATAACCCCCTATATAACTAGCAATTATAAATAAATTTACCCCGATTATTTACAATTAAATAATATTAATAAATATATTCTCATACTATATATACTAATCATACCACTTTAAAAGTACAAAAATATAGGTTGTACCTATTATTATTAAAGTACAACCTATAAGTTCTAATTTATAGCTTTTTCAATCATTAATTTATAGTTTCTGAAGCAAGAGTAGCTTTATTGAAAGTTTTATCCATTTTATCGTTACATAGTAACTCTACTTCCTCTCTTGAAATAACATTATTTCTTATCATAGACATTAATACAACTTCACTTCTTTCCTTTGCTCTTTCATAATTTTTAGATAATGCATAGTTCTCTGGTGATTGTGGTAATCCAGCTAACAATAATGATTGAGATAAAGTTATTTTATTGGGTGATGTATTAAAATATCCTTTAGAGGCTTGTTTAATTCCAGAATAACCATCACCATAATATATTACATTTACATATAGCTCTAATATTTCTTCCTTTGAGTAATTATTTTCTAGTTCTCTAACCACAAAAATTTCCGCAATTTTTCTTTCCAATCTTTGCTCATGGGTAAAAAATAAGTTTTTTGCTAATTGCTGCGTTATTGTACTTCCCCCCATAATTATTTTTCCAGCATCAATATTACTAATAGCTGACCTTCCTATGGCTATTAAATCTATTCCATTATGATTATAAAATCTATGATCTTCTACGGATACAATAGCATCTAGGAAGTCTTTAGAGATTCCATCTATAGTTACATAATCCTTACCATTTCTTATATCATTAATTTTTTCTTGTACCCCTATATCAGAGGTAGCAGCTCTATATAAAGAATATCCATCTTGCAAAACAAAAACTCCAAGTGCTGTCATGAAAACAATAATCCCTAAAGTAAGTTTAACTAATAACTTCTTCATTGCAACTCCTCCTTATAAGTTTATTATACATCTCTTAGTTCACATATGTTATCGAAGTAACTTACACTTATCTTACATTTTTGTAATTTACAATTTTATAGGTTAACATATTAATTATTAATTGCTAAAATTAATTAATATTATAGTCAATGACTAGTGATTTAAAGAAGGCTTTAAAATAAAAATACTATCATCAAAGAATTCATAAGTATTCCTTAATGATAGTATTTTCCTATTTAATGAAGAGTCTATGGATTTTAAAACTTGATATTGCTCTATTACTTTTAAAATTTAAATATTGTATTTCTTTTTAACTATTATATCTATACTTACTAAACTAGAATATAATTCCCCACATTATTGTAGAAACTAAAGTCATTGATAATCCTACTAAAGATTCATATGGTATTAATTTTAAACGCTGTCCTATGCTCATCCCTGTTGCTCCTGCTGTTGCATGGAAGAAAGAACCATGTGGTAGATGATCAAGAACTGTAGCTCCAGCATGGACCATCGCCGCTCCTCCTATAGGTGATATACCTACTCCCACTATGGCTTGTGAGAATGTAGCTGATGCTATAGTTGACCCTGAGGTTGTTGAAGCTGTAGCAGCACACATTAATATTCCAGAAATAGGTGCCAATACAAAGGCTGGCATATTTAGAGCATTAAGCACTCCTATAGTTGTAGCCTGTAATCCTGATGCCTTTATTATTCCTGCTACAGTACCTGTTCCTATTAAAAGTATTGCTACAGGCATCATTTTAGATAATCCAAAGGTTAGATATTCGTTAATATTTTTACCTTTACCCATAACTAAAACTCCTATAATACCTCCAACTGGCAATGCTATAAGTGGATCTATTGATATTCCTACTAATGGTCTAAGTGATAGTAAAATTATAGTTACAACTGGACCAATTATTGCTGCAAAGAAAGATGGTAGTTCCACCTCTTCAACTTCTTCTATTTTTGTTTCTTTTGCACCTTTATACTTTTTATTAAGTAAAGAAGTCAATATTACTGTAACTACAAGTCCAACTATGGCAGGAATTATATTAGCTACCATTAAAGATGACAATTCTACTCCAAAATTTTCTGCTGCTGCTATGGTATTAGGGTTTGGCGATACTATATTTCCTGCCTTACCTCCACCAATCATAGCTAAAAGTATAACCATAGGTGAATATCCTAATTTCTTCGCTATTGCAAGGGCTATAGGTGCTACTGTTATTACTGCTACATCTATAAATACTCCAACAGCTGTTAGTATCATGGTTGATAACGCTATGGCAAATAGCGCTCTTTTCTCACCTAAGCTTTTTACAATTTGATCTGCAATTTTTGCTGCTGCTCCTGTCTTAATAAGTACTCCTGCTAAAACTCCAGAGGTCACTATACGAAGAATTGCTGGCATAATATCTTTTGCTCCGCTTATCATTACACTTACAGTTCCTTCAATTCCAGCTCCACCTACTAACCCTCCAACTACTGCACCTAATATTAAACTATATACAGGTTGTACTTTTTTAATGATTAATACTATGGCTACTACAAGTCCAAGTAAAGCTCCTAATGTTGTAATCTGTACTTCCATTATCGTCACCCCTATTTAAGATTTTTATTCTTTCATTGTCTTTATAAGTCTAAAAATTTGTGTCATTGTTGATGTCATATTCTTTATAGCTGTTTCTTTATTAACTGCTTCTTCTATAGTCATAGCCGAATTTATTATAGAAAAATAGGCATCTATTCCTTCTTCATTACACTTAACAGCATCTTCTGTAGTGCATCCTGCCACTGCTATTACCTTAACCTTATGTTTTTTAGCAAGCTTAGCAACTCCTATAGGCGCTTTTCCCATGGCAGTTTGATTATCTAGTCTACCCTCGCCAGTAATAACTAAATCTGCATCCTTTATAGCTTCTTCTAACTTAATTTCTTCTAATATTATCTTAATTCCAGATTCTAGTTTTGAATTTAAGAATCCTAAAAATGCAAATCCAAGTCCACCTGCTGCTCCCACACCTTCTGTCTCAGCTATATCTTTTCCTAAGTCTTTTTTAACCACCTGTGCAAAATTTCTAAGTCCTCTATCTAATTCTTTCACCATATCAAGAGTTGCACCTTTTTGTGGTCCATAAACATAGGCTGCTCCATTTTCTCCATACAAAGGATTGGTCACATCACAAGCTATTTTGAAGGTACACTCATCTAGCTCCTTCAATTTATTATGTGTTTTTATAGTTTTTATCTTATTTAATACCTGGCCACCAAAACCAACAGGTTCATTATTTTCATCATAAAACTCATATCCTAAGGCCTGTAGCATTCCTACTCCTGCATCATTAGTAGCACTTCCACCTATTCCAACTATAAAATTCCTACAGCCCTTTTCTATGGCAGCTTTTATTATTTCTCCCACTCCATAGGTAGTAGTTTTCAAAGGATTCCTTAGTTCTGGTGGAACTAGTGCAAAACCTGATGCTTGAGCCATTTCTATTATCGCTGTATTGGTATCCTTTAATATCCCATACTTAGCGTCTACTTTTTCTTCTACTGGGCCTGTAACAGATACAATTTCTCCTTCACCATTCATGCCTTCTACTAAGGCATCTACAGTTCCCTCTCCCCCATCTGCTAAGGGCATTATTTTTATATCTGAATTATTATCTACATTCAATATTCCTGTTTTTATTGCATTAGCTGCTTCAATTGAAGTCAAACTTCCCTTTAAAGAATCTATAGAAATTACAATTTTCATTGCTACCTCCTCCTTTTATCAAATTATATCAAAGGATTTTTGTCACTTCTATGTTACATACAACAAAATAATACGTTTTCACCTCTTTATTTTTGTTATATCTAATATTGAATTTTTAATTTTAAAATCCTTCATAAAAATAATTTTACTTATAAATAAAAATATCTCAAAATTGGTTATAATTAATCCTTATTTTTATTTGATTTATATCTACTATTCCTTGTAGATATAATCTCAATAAAAACTTCAGATTTAATCAATTTTGAGATAATTCATTATTAAAAATTTCTTTGCAATTTACCTTTTATGATAATTTTATAGCTAAATAAAGTATTACGGATTCATTAAATTTTCTTGGATTAAACCCTGATTTATCATATATTCTTTCTAATCTGTACTGAAGGGTATTTTTATGTACATATAGCTCTTCTGCAGTTTGTTTTAGAGACATATCATTTTTATAATAAACCTCCAATAGATTTATATCCTCTTCATCAAGAGATTTTAATACCTTATCCTTATACTGATTTTTTGTTTCAGTATCTACACTCTCTAAAATAAGCTCTAAATTCAAGCTATCAAGATAAGTTAAAATATCATGGTTTTCAGCGGAGTACTTAAGGGCAATTCTAGCTTCTTCATAGGATTTATACGCTTCATATAAACCCTTTAACCTCCCTACTCCCCCAGTTAAAATTCCATGATACTTACTTAATGTTTCCAAATGAGTGTTTCTTAATTTATTATATCTTTCCTGGTTTACTAACGCTATGAATTCATTAGGATAAATATATAGCTTGAATATATTACCAATATCATCCAATACACCTTTTATATGGTTCTCTATAGTCTCTAGTTCTCTAAGATTATGATACTTATTTATCTTTAAAATAACTATTGCAAACTGCTGATCTAACTCTATTCCAAATTCCTGAAGAATATTTTCAATTTCATTTTTATCTTCGACATTATTATATATCAACGACTTTACAACATAATTTATTCTCTGTTTATCTGCTTCATACTTATAATTTAGCTGCTGTTCTTTTATAAATATTTCTGTGATTTTAGTGACTAAAAATCCAAATTTACTAACTTCACTAGGCTCTCCAGTTATACCGATAGCACCTACTGCAATATTGTTTATTTTTATGGGATAGTTTATACCTTTTCTACTTCCTTTATATTCCTCATTATCTTCAACAGTTACATTACTCAAAGTTTTTATAGCATTATATCCTGCTTGATGAAAGGTGTTAAGTCTAGATTTATCTGTACTACCTATAATTATCCCATTAATATCTATAAAATTTATATCTTTATCTACAACCTCTTTAACTGCATTTACTATTTCTTGAGCTAAGTTAAAATTGATTTTATTAATTATCATAATTTAAATCATCTCCTTGTGAAGCACTATATACAAACTTAAAGGAGGTTACCTTGTAACAAATATTATATACCACTAAATTAATTCATCCTGCTTTAATAAATTAAACAATGTAGGATTCAAATTAAATTCATTCATTAAAGCATTAACCTCTGAAAGTGCCTTTTCCTTTTTTTCCTTAGCTATACTAGCCTTTGATGCCCTAATTAATATGTTTTTAGGAGAATGAGCTATATCTATAAATTCTAAAAGCTGAGTTTTATATCCTACAGATTCTAAACGATTTCCTCTTACTGCATCAGTCATGAGAGCTGCTACTCTTTCTTGAACTATGCCGTATCTAGTAAGTATAGATAAGGATTCTGTGTTCATTTGCTTATTAAACTCATGCTGACAACAAGGTACAGAAAAAATCATTTTGCTATTCCATTTAATAGCATTATATAATGCATAATCTGTAGCAGTATCACAAGCATGTAAGGTAATTACCATATCAACCTTATCATTATATTTAAATCCATTTATATCTCCCAGTTCGAAGTGTAAGTTTTCATAATTATATCTTTTAGCTATATCATTACACTTTTCGATTACATCCTTCTTAAGATCTAGACCTATCATCTTAACATTAATTTTCTTAATCTCTACAAAGTAGTAATATAGTACAAAGGTTAAATAAGATTTCCCACATCCAAAATCTAAAATTGTAAGCTCTTTATAATCATTCTTTTTAATTTCATCATCAATGATTTCAACAAATCTATTTATTTGTTTATACTTATCATACTTAGAATTTACCACTTTGCCTTCTTTAGTGAAGATTCCTAAATCTATAAGGGGCTCAATTATCATTCCTTCTTTAAGGATATAATTCTTTTCTTTATTATGTTCTTTATTAATAAGACTTTCATTATTGCTTGTTTTCTTTCCTAAATGAACTTTACCCTTTTTAGATATTCTTAAATCAAAGGTAATATTACTTGCCCAAGCAGAAACTTGTTTATAATTATCCATTGTATACTCTAAGACTTTTTCCTTTAATAAATCTAAATGAATATTTTCATGAAATACCTGCTTATCAGTATACTTTTCTATTTGATAATACTCCTTCGAGTTGTTTTCCTTTAATATAAATATTATTTTGTTATATTCTATATCTTTATTCATCTTATTACTAATAACTAATTTTATAATATGTTCTTTTGTAATTTCATCAATTGCTTTTCTTAATTCTTCCATCTTTACACACCTTACTATTTATATTTGTATCTATTGTATCATATATTAAATTATTGTGTTCTAAAAAAAGGGAGTCTATGACTCCCTTAAACTTTATAAATTAACTTAATATATACCTTACAATCTATCTAAATCGCTAATTATATCTTTTCAGTTTTCAGTGCCTTCCACAGTGAAACGCAACATAAAAGCATTACTATAATAAACGGAAATGCAGCAACTACGGATGCTGTTTGTAATGATGCTAATCCACCTGATAACAATAAAGCTGTAGCTAGCAGTGCCTGAAGTATGCCCCATATTATTTTCTTTTTATTAGATGGATTTAAATCTCCATTTGAGGATAACATACCTAACACAAAAGTTGCTGAGTTAGCTGAAGTAATGAAGAAAGTACCTAATAATATTATAGTAAATACTGAAATTATACTTCCTAGTGGATATTTAGTTATAACTTGGAAGAATGCAGTTTCTGGTGATGCTGCTAAGTTCTTTAATACATCCATTGTGAGCTCGCCAGTAATACCAAGATTTACTCCAAGAGTTCCAAAAACTGAGAACCAAATTATAGATACAATACTTGGTGCTACAATAACTCCAATTATAAACTCTCTAATAGTTCTTCCTTTGGATATTCTAGCAATAAATACTCCTACAAAAGGTGCCCAAGCAATCCACCACGCCCAGTAAAATATTCTCCAACTATTTACCCATTTATTACTTGCAAAAGGTTCAATATGCAGGCTACTCTCTATAAACTCTGCTAGATAACCACCTGTACCATTTAAAAAAGTATTTATTATCTTTATGGTTGGTCCTATAAATAGAGATAAAATTAAAATCCCAAAAGCAATTACCAAGTTTATATTTGATATTGCACTAATTCCTTTTTCAATCCCACTAACTGCAGTCCAAATAACTATTACTGTTATGACAAATATTATAATTAACTGAACTATAGGCGTTTCTGGAACTCCAAACATATAACTTAATCCACTATTAATTTGTAGTGTTCCAAGTCCTAAAGAAGTTGCAACTCCAGCTACTGTGGCAAATACTGCAAGTATATCAATAGTTTTACCAATTGGTCCATTTACTCTTTCTTCTCCTAATAATGGAATAAATATGCTGCTAATTAGTCCAGGTTTATTTTTTCTAAATTGAAAATATGCTAGAGCAAGACCTATAATGCTATAATTTGCCCAAGGGTGGAATCCCCAATGCATAAAAGAAGATTTAAAAGCAAAATTTGCAGCTTCAACGGAACCTGGATCCATACCTTCTATTGGTGCTACAAAGTGAGATATAGGCTCTGCAATTCCCCAAAATACTAGTCCTATTCCCATACCTGCTCCAAATAGCATTGCAAACCAAGCAACGGTGCTATATTCTGGTTTTGAGTCATCCGGGCCAAGTTTTATTTTCCCAAATTTACTAAATGCTAATACTACTGCGAATACTACAAATATCATCATAGAAAGCAGGTATGCCCAGCCAAATTTTTCAGTTAAAAAATTAAGAGCACTATTGGATATTTTTTCAAAACCACTTTTATCTAAAATTCCCCAAAATACAATAGCAAAAGTTATAATCAATGAAATAATAAAAACTGAATTTGTCCCTTGCTTTCTTTTAGTCTTTACATTTAGTGTTGTATTTATATTAGTGTTATTATTCCCCATAACAATATCCTCCTTAAAATTAGAGTAGATAATTATGCCGTAGGTTTTCTTTAGGGGCTGTAAATTTACTTTCACAGCCCCTTAAATATTAAAACTTAACTTTAAAAACAGTTTGTTCTTTTACATCTGTAGCTAAGGCATCTAATGCAACTCCAACTCTGTGGTAACGAAGTTTCCATTGTTCTTCTTTTGAAGTTCCTGGATCTCCTAGCGGATATGGAATAGATATAGTAGGAATAATCTTGTTTGCTCCTGCTGTTTTTGAAACTGGAATTAAGTTTGCCATTTGTACAATTGGCATACCTGATTTTTCAATTTCCTTAACCATGGTTGCACCGCAACGCGTACAAGTTCCTCACGTAGAAACCATTATAACTCCATCTATGCCTTCATTTTTAAGATGAACTAAAATCTCCTGTGCCATTCTCTTTGCCTCAGCTTGAGTAGTTCCAGTACCAACTGTTGAATAGAAATACTCATGCAATTTTTTGAATTTTCCTTCTTTTTCATATACTCTTAATGCATCTATTGGAGCTATTACATTTGGGTCTGCATCTGCTGCTGCAGGATCAAAGCCAGCATGGATTGTTTTATAAACTCCACCTTTTAGAGCATCTACGCCATCAATATTGTATCTTCCCCATCTTGTTGCAGACGCTGATTGAATTCTATCTGGATTATCTACAGGTACGATGCCTCCTGTATTTAAAAGTGCTATAGTTGCATTTTTAAGATCTTTAATTGACTCTGCTATAGGTACTATATCTGTTTTAGGAATTGGAAGTTCAGTGGTAAACGGTCTTCCATATAATTTATCTATAAGCATTTCTACTGCTCTATCAGCACCCAACTTACCATCTTTTCTCCAAATTTGATGTCTTATCCCTCTAGGATAATATCCTTCTACTTCAGCACCAAGGGTTTCTTCACCTTTTAAAAGTTTATTTCCAAAGGTTGCCATAGCTTTTATATCACTTCTCATTTTAGCTGCACTATGTCCTCCTACAAAAACATACATATCTCTTTTAAACATTTCTACCCCAGGATTTTCTATGTGCATAGAAGTAATTACTGGAACATTAAATTCTTCTTTAACAGCATTACAGATTTCACCACACGCAACACCATATCTTCCTGCTTGAAAAGCTGGGCCTGCAAAGAAAATATCAAATTCTATATTTTTAAGTTCAGATATAATTCTTTTTATAGCTTCTTCTGTATTAGATCCCATAAAGTTATCTCCACAAATTATTGTATGAGTAACTTCTGCATCTAAGTTTTTATTTAGCTCTATAGCCGGTCCTATTGTGCCTTCTTTAATTATAGGCTCAAAATCCGCCTTATCTTCTCCACCTATTTGACCAAAGAATTGGTTTATATATATTACTGCCTTTTTCATTTTATCCCCTCCTAGTTACTAAAACTCTATCATTGTTTTTGGCGACCAACCACAAACCTGATCTCCACAGAACATAGCATTATTCTCCATTATTATTGATCCATCTGATCTTACAGAAGGTCCAAGTATCTCATCATTTTCCCAACCACCAGATACACCGTCTCTACCTAGAGATTCTAATTCTCCTATAACAGTTTCCATTGGTGGAAGAGTTATTAATTCTGACACATTACCACAAGACACTATAGCATCAGCCTTTTCGTCCATAGAAACTAGTGGCTGTGATTGTCCATCTCTTCCAGTACACTCATTAGTAAGTCCTACAACTTTTACTCCCGCATCTTCAAGAGCAACTATACAAGCTGTAAAATCTGCATCAGGGTTACCATACCCTTCCTCTGCAACTATTGCACCATCAGCTCCAATAGACTTTGCAATCTGTGCTACAAATAGTGCGGCACGGTTTTTTTGTTCTAAAGCTACATTCAGATTTGACATTATTATTCCTAAGAAATTTATTGTCTTTCCATGTTCTTTATAAAGTCTTTTTATTGTAGGATTATTTTGAAATTCATAAGTTGACCATTTAGAAGAGCAAGGCATGAAACTACCTGATACCAACGCTCCATCTAAAACTTCATTGGGATGCATAAAGGTTGGTAGCATACGATTCATGTCCCATCCATACAAAAATGTGTTATACCCTAACTCTTCCATTTGAGATTGAGGTTGCATAACAAATACCATACTTGGAAGTTCATTTACCCTTTTTTCACGTTTTATTACTGGCTTTAGTTCATATTCTTCAATTTCTTCTGGTTCTAAATCTTTAACAACACTGCCTATAAATTCTGCAAGTTTATGTCCTGCTTCTCTTAAAGCTTTATTTTTTTTCTGTTGTTCTCTTTTTTCAAATTCTTCATCTGTATCAGCAACTAGTACTATATTTTTAAGTTGAGAATAGTAGGTATATTTTGCACCTTCTCCACTCATATCAATAAGTCCATCTTGAAAACCACCCCAATGTTTTCCCACTACCAGCAGACTACAATCCTTCAGTGCATGAGTTCTACCATTACCTGCTTTAACTAAATCTCCTGTATACCCTGGAAATAATGAATCTCCATTCAATTTTACTCTTGGCTCTATAGCTTCTTTTACTGGCATAAGTCGCACATTGTCACCTGGTTTAACAATAAATAAATCTGCTTCAATTATGTGCTTGTCCTCTAAAACAAAATCTAATGCTTCCTTTTTATTAATAGTTAGTATTCCTTGAGCAAATTCTGTTTTTTCACCAAAAACTATGTCTTCCACATGAAAATTTCCAATTTCTAGTTTCATACTCCCACTCCCTTATTATTTTTTAAATTTTCTTAATATTTATAATATTATTTTATCCCTCTAATTATATTTTGTAAACGTGTTTACGTTTTTTCGTTATTTAATTAACAAATTCTATGTATTTAAAAATCAAATAGTTAATCTTATATCATTATAAATTTAAATTTTAATGTTATAATAAAGATACATATTAATAATGAGTAAATTAAAGGGGTAATCTTATGACTAAGTCAGCCATAGAAAGAAAAGAAATGATAGTTTCTTTCATAAGTTCAGCTAATAAACTTATAGATGAAGAAGGTATAGAAAATGTTACAGCAAGAAAAATTGCTCATGCTACAGGATATAACGTTGCTACTGCATATAAGTACTTTAAAAATTTAAATCATATTTTGTTTTTTGCTTGTATGAAATATTATAATTTATATATTCAAGATCTTCCTAATTATATTAGTGAAGATAATTCATCTTTAGAGAATTATTTAGGTATTTGGAAGTGTTTCTCTATACACGCTTTTAACAATCCTAAAATCTTTAAATCAATATTTCTAGATCAAGGTCATCTTAGTGTTACAGATACTATGAAGGAATATTATGAAATTTTTCCTAATGAATTAAAAAGCCTCCCAACATCTTTATCTACTATGCTAGATAAAGATTATATTAATGAACGTGATCTTGCTTTACTTGAAGTATGTATTAAAGATGGGTATATAAATCAAGAAGATGTTAAAGAATTAAGTGAAAATATTATTATATTTTTTGAGGGTTTATTGATGAAAGTTACAAACCATGTTGATGGCTATAGTAAAAAAAGGGCATTAGAAATTATTCTAAAATTCATTTATAACACCTTGCATTATTATAACTTAAAGTCTTCCAATGTTTTATCACCTTTTTTAACTCTATAAAATGCCATTACTGTAGATGCATTTAAATGAATATTAATTTAATATTTACATATTATTGTGTAATCACACTTCTAAATAATTTATAATTTTAAACCTAAAAAACCCCTTAAATAGTATAACTATTTAAGGGGTAAATATTTACTAATTAAAAACTAGATAATAGTAATATTTTCTGCTTGTGGTCCTTTTGGTCCTTTAGCTACATCAAAAGAAACTTTTTGACCTTCTTCAAGTGATTTATAACCATCAGAATTTATTTGAGAAAAATGTGCGAAAACATCTGTTCCATCTTCTCCTGTAATAAATCCAAAACCTTTTTCTCCATTAAACCATTTTACTGTACCATTCATAAATGTATACCTCCGAAATTTTATTTTTCTTAAATTCATTGTAATAATTCACTAACAAAATTTCGATATTAACATACTCTATTTATTAAGTACTAATTGAAACATATTGGTTTATATTATTTACTATTAATTTAAGTTCTTATTAAGCATACTACACTTTATTATATAAAGCAAGTTATTTTATAATAATTTACTTGTTTTATTAAAAATAGTTTTATTTTCCTTAATTTTTCCTTCATTACCTACTATACAACAATAATTTTCATTCATTCCTATCTTAATCATTGAAGCATAACTTCTTATATCTTCATTAGCAGTACTTAAAAGTTCATCTCTCCATCTTTGAATGTCTTCTTGAGTTACATTGCAAATATAGTCTGCAACTGCTTTTTCACCTTTTCTATCAGGAGTTAATGGTTTATATAACTGTCCAACAGATCCTATTATAAATTTTTCCATATCCTCCTTGGTAAAATCTACTTCTTCTAAGAATTTATAAGCTTGATTATATACATCTATAGTTCTTGTAAGATTAGGATCACGATAGGAGAAAATTGCTAAATTACCATCCTTATTCATGTCACTATAACATCCATAAGCACCACCTTGAAGACGAACTCTAGGATATAAATATTCATTATCTAATATATTTAAAAGTACTCTCATTTTCCCTGAATATTCATAACCAAGATCTGCAAAATTAAATCCCTTAACTACATATTGCACATTACTAGCAGTTATTATAGCTTCGATATTTTTTTTGCTCTTATGCTCAAGATTATATAATTTAGTAGGTTCAGTTTTAATGTTACAAATAACCTTATTAATATTAGTTACTACTGTTTCAACTTCTTTTTCTTCTCCCACCACTGAGATAATTAAATTATTTTTATTAAATATTGTTTCATAAACCTTAATAAGATTGCTTCTAACTTCCTTACCAGATTTATCAAAGCTCTTTTCTAGATTACAGATGAATTCATAATAAGTTGCACCACTAATTTTTTCCCAGTATCCTCTACCACAAGAAGTCTGTGCAAATACTCTGTTCATCGCAACCTCATGTCCTGAATTTATAATTTTCATTTGAAGCTTTGATTTTGTTTCTTGAATAATTTGTTTAAGCCTACTTAAATCATCAAATTTAGTAGTAGTAATTATTTCATTTACTAACTCTAGTAGAGATGAAATGTTTTCTGCAATTACCTTTGATTTAACTATAAATTTAGGATGATATGCCTGACTATTATTTTTCTCAGTGTATACTTGATTTTCAAAAGTTATTCCACCTGTAGTTTTATAGATTTCTGTGATTAATTGAGAATAACCTCTTTTCTCAGTATCAAGCTCCCCTAAAACATCCTTTAAAAGTCCTAAATAAGGAATATACTTTTCTTCAATTACTTTTGCATCAAATAGCAGATTAATATACACTATTTTATTTGTAGGAATATGATGTTTTAAAATGGTTATTCCTTGTTCTTTTACAACCTCTTGAGGAATTTTTTCTACTTTTTTATCTACCTCTTCTATAGGTAGCTTTGGAAGAGTATCTTTTTCTTCTTGGGTATCAACCCTAACTTGAGCCTCTTTTAACTTCCTATTTCGCTCCATAAGCTCTTTTATTTCTTTTTCGGATAAAGAACTTCTATAATTTTCTAGCTTTTTTTCTAATGCTTTATTTCTAGCATCTTCTAATCCCTTTTTAGGTGTCAAAACTACTAAGGAACAATGGGAATTTTTAACCATATTCTTTTCAATAAACTTCTCAAAATATCCATTGTCTAAAGCAGTTTTTATCTTATTAAGGATATCTTCATACTTCAAGTGAACAAGAGGATCTCCATCATATATCCAGCTATTTAAAACCCAATCATTATATTCGATTCCCTTATTTGCAGTTCTCCATGGATCAGCTTCACGCAAATCAAATTCAACGGTGTTTATAGCTGCCTTCAATTGATCCTTATCTAATCCCTTGTCTACAAGGTCTTTAAGAGTATTCATAATAACATTTATAAATTCACTTTTCTTTGTAGCATCTGCATTCTTAGCTACTATTGGGAATAATATTTCCTTAGTTGGATCCATATTCATATCATCCCTTGTTATAATACACTCACCTATACCAGCTTTAAGTAAGGCAGCTTTTATTGGAGATGCTGAGGATTCAATTAACATGTTATAAAGTATTTTTGTAGCTAAATATGCCTCTCCATTACGTGTTTCTTCAAAGGCAAAATTTAGTGCTAAAAATGCCTTATTTTCTTCATCTTCATCCTCACTAATAGAATAATTAGCAGTTCTTTCTATCATACCTTCAAAATTTTTCACATCATCTATATGAGAAGGTATCTCTATTCTGTCAAATTCATAAAGATATTCATCATTTATAAACTTAAGGCATGCTTCTAAATCCTGATTTCCATATAGGTATATATAACTATTAGATGGATGATAGAATTTACTATGGAACTTTTCAAAATCCTCTTGAGTTAAGTTAGGTATAACCTCAGGATCTCCCCCTGAAACAAAAGCATAAGTAGTATTTGGGAACAATGATCTATATATATCACTACAAATTACTTCCTCTGGAGATGACATTGCTCCTTGCATTTCACTATAAACTACCCCCTTATACGCTAGTTTATTAGTATTTTCATCTAATTCATATCTCCAACCCTCTTGACGTAGTATTTCATGATTTTCATATATTCTAGGATGTAAAACTGCATCTAAATATACATCCATCAAGTTCATAAAATCTTTATTATTTCTACTACCTACAGGATACATAGTTTTATCCGTAAAGGTCATAGCATTTAAAAATGTGTGTAATGAACTCTTAGCCATATCCCCAAAAGGATCCTTAGCCTTAAATTTTCTTGACCCACAAAGTACAGAATGCTCTAATATATGAGCAACTCCAGTACTATCTGTAGGAGTTGTCCTAAAACTTATAGAAAATAACTTATTATCATCTTCATTTTCTAAATGTAAAAGTCTTGCTCCACTTTTCACATGTTCAAATATTCTAGCCATGGATTGTGCCTCTTCTACCTTCTCCTCTTTTAATAATTTAAATCCATAGTAGATTTCGTTAATTTGAAATTGCATATAAATTCCCCCCATAATCACTCCTAATAGTGGTTTATAATCATTTTAAACCATTACTATTCATAACTTTATATTAAATAAAAAAGTCATAGATATACCTTAGTTAAACCAAGATATCTACAACTTCTCATTTTACTAAAAAAATAAAAAGTCATAGAGTCCAAACAACCCCATGACTTAAAATATCAAAATAAATATGTTAAAATCTATTTTTAAGGTCGTTATAGGTATTATAAAATTCACTTTTATTAAAATTTTTTATACTTTTCACTTAAAAACGACCTCCTTTCAATATTTTAACAATTCAATTATAACATTTTTTAACATACTTGTAAATACAATTAATATAAGTTATGCTACATACATAAACAAGCTCTTCAATTTCATATACTACAAAAACTTTATTAAAACTTATACATCTTATAAGTCAGAAGTACAATGAGGACA
The DNA here is from genome assembly GCF_000732635.1 of Clostridium sulfidigenes. Lineage (GTDB taxonomy): Bacteria > Bacillota > Clostridia > Clostridiales > Clostridiaceae > Clostridium_J > Clostridium_J sulfidigenes. The sequence goes on from NZ_JPMD01000013.1 coordinate 33,860, forward strand.
TTTTGATGCTTCAATTGAGATTTCCGAAATACAGTAAGGACATTTTTTAGTTGTTACAGGTTTTGCTTCTTCTTTGCCTTTAAACCTATCAAGTTGCTTTACCACAATAAATACTACAAATGTCATAATTAAAAAGTCTATAAGTCCAGTTAAAAAAGTTCCATAAGCAACTACTGAGGCTCCAGCTTCCTTTGCAGCAGCTAGAGTTACATATTCTTTTCCATCTAAAGCAATAAACAAATTTGAAAAATCAATTTTACCTACAAAAATACTAATAATAGGCATTATTACTGTCTCAACCAAAGATGTTACAAGCTTAGTAAAAGCTGCACCTATAATCATACCAATTGCTAAGTCAATCATATTACCTTTAATCGCAAATTTTTTAAATTCCTTTAACATACTTTTCCTCCTTAAAATAATAAAAAACTCTACTTGCTATACCTAATAGCCTAAAAGATCTATCATCATAATTACCATAGGATATAACTTGTCCATTATAACATAAATCAACACGTCCAACAGCCCCTATTCCATCTAATGTTACATGTATAAATACTTCCATGCCAACATCTTTATTACTACTATTTTTTTCATCTATGACAACATCATTTAAAAGAAGTTCCAGCATAATATAAATTCTATTATACTGAAACTTCTTTGATATTCTTACTTTTTAATTTCTACTATTAATTTCTTCTGTGATTTTACTTATAAGCTCTTCAACTTCAAATCCGCCTCTTTCACTAATCATATCTAATGTAGCTATAGATGCCATAGTTTTAAATAATACTGGGTTTTTTAGTTTACTAAACTTAGTGGAAAGGTTTAATAAGAATTCTTTTAGAAATGGATATTTTTTTACTAAGTCACCTATAACAGTTTCCTTTGTTAATCCATATTGATTTTTTATAACTTCACCACTTATCTCATCCTTTTTACTTTCTTGTTTTTTATTAGTCCAAGATAATAATCTCTGACTTCCCTGTAATCCTCTAATCTTTGTTACATCCTGCATCATCTCAAGTACGCCTCTAAAATTTCCTTCTTCATCTCTTACTGCATTATATATTATATAAATAAACTTACCACCGATTTCTAACCAAAATTCTGCCTGATCTTGTTCACCAGCTCTAAATGCTCTAATAATTTCTTCTACCATATGAACACTTTCTCTTGGATGGCAATTTTGCACCTTTCTTCCTATAACTCCTGCACTTCTTGGAAATACTCGATGTTTTGTATCACTATAAAACTTTACAATCTCATTTTCATCTACATAGGATAAATCTACTTGAAGATGTTTAAAAATCAAATTTATCTGCTTAAGTGTTAACTTTCCTTGGCTTACATCTAACACTTCATTATCTTCTTTATTGAATATTCCATGTTTTTGTAAAACCTTTGCCAAGTCCTTCAAAAGTTCATTATTAGATGCATTTTCGTCTTTCTTAACTTCATCTTCTTTGTAATAAGGTGGTTTCTCAATTAGACAATATCCAATTTCATCATCACCTTTTCTCATTTTAATAAAATCTTCATGGTCAAGAAGATCCATTGAAGTTGGATAAAGTATTTCTTCTTCTTTTATCATCATATCCTCAATCATTTCAATTACTTCATTTTGAATATTTAAAAACTTTTCATCTTCATCCCTATCTAAATACTCTTTAGCTTTTTTAATAATATCTTTTATATTATTTTCTAAGGTCCACATTACTTTAGAAGGTTTATCGAAGCCCTTACCCTCAAGAGCAGGATATAGTTGATTTTGCTTTCTTGAAAAATGTATATTAATTTCTTCTAAATTATCATATACCTCAGCCCATTGATTTTTAATAAACTTTTTATTTAACATATTCTTAGCTTCAATTAAAACATTTCTTATTGCCTTTACTTCCTCTAAATAGGTTATAATTGGATGACCTAATTTAACGTCTATTTTATTACTTGTAAGTATTCCATCAAAAATTTGCAGAATTTCATCCATTCTCTCTGCTAATTCATCATCAGTTATACCATATTGCTGAAGATATTGCTCACATATAGCAAATTCTTGAGCTGTTACATTTTTAACTGATGTTATCATTTCTTCTTTTGCTAGTTCTAGAGATATTTCTCCTCTTAAATACTTAAGTTTTATTTCCATGATCTTTTTAATTTTATCATGGTCAATTTCTAAATTATCCTCCATTTGAATTTTTTCTATTTTCTCTTTAGGAGTGAAGTAAACATGAAATTCTTCATCACTTAACTTCTCTACATGTTTATCAAAGCCTTTATCATCCATCATTTTATACATAGGAAAAGGTTCGAAATCTTTAATTACATGTATACCTTCATTTGATTTTAACTCCTTAATTGCTTTAGTAATACAATCTTTAAAAGTCTCATGGGCTCCACGTCCATCAATGGTAATGTAGTTAATTTGCTTTTTCATATATTTTCATCCTCCTCATATTTTATATAAAATTTAAATCTATTATTTAAACTTAAAATTTCTATTTAACATCATATTGTTTCTAATTGATAATGTCTTTCATTTACAATGTATCATTATTTTATTTATAAATCTGTGATTACTATCACAATATTTCTTAATATTATTTAGTTATCTTCAGTATAACAACTGCAATATTTTCAATATCTAAAACTGAATAAAAAAAGATGATTATATCAATTGCACTATTGATATAATCATCTTCTTAAAATCTATTTAATTCATGTACTTTTAATCATGTCCAGCAAAGCCTTTATTTCTCCACTTACCTCTCTTAAAGAAAACTGTAGTTACAATTGCCCCAAGTGTCCAAGAGACAAGTAGTGATATAAATGTAGATTCTGGTCTTCCAGTAGGATAAGCTGCACTACGAGTTAAATATGCAATACCATAAGCAACAGGTACACGTAAAATCACCGTAGTAATTAGAGAAATCCACATAGGTGTCATAGTATCCCCTGCACCTCTCATTACACCTGATAAACTTTGAGTTACTGCCATAGCAATATAACCCACTGCAAGAATACGCATCATATGCATACTTAAGTCAACTAATTCTGCTGTATCAGTGAAAACACCCATAAGATATTTACCAAAAATTAAGATTAAAATTGTTATAACAGTAGAAACTCCAACAGCAATCATAGTACCATCTTTAGTACCCTTATCAACTCTATCCATCTTTTTAGCTCCAATATTTTGTCCAGCATAGGTTGTCATTGCATTACCAAAGGTGAAGTTAGGCATCATAGCAAATCCATCTACACGCATAACAATTACATTGCATGCTATAACCATTTCTCCAAAACTATTAGTTAGAGATTGTACAACAATCATTGCAATAGAGAATATGGCTTGAGTAAATCCAGATGGCAATCCAAGTTTTATAAGCTTCATAGAATATTCCTTAGCTGGTACAAGCATCTTAAGATTAAAATCAAAGGTACTATTCATTCTTGCTAACTTAATAATACAAAGAACTGCTGATATACCTTGAGCAATAATAGTTGCCAAAGCAACTCCTGGTACACCCATTCCAAGTCCTGCAACAAACCAAAGATCAAGGAATACATTTAAAATTGTAGCAATAAGTAAAAATCCAAGAGCAGATATAGAGTCGCCAAGTCCTCTAAGCACTCCTGCTAAAATATTGTAATAAGCAAAGCCTGCTATACCTACATAATAAATAACAAGATAATCTGCACACCAATCTATTATAGATGCTGGAGTGTTAAGAAAAGATAACAATGGACGAGTAACAAGAGGCCCTATAACCATTATGATTAGAGATGCTATAGCAGTAAGAGATATGCATACCCCAATGGTATGAGAAAGCTTTTCCCTATCCTTTGCTCCAAAATATTGAGCAACCATGATTCCTGCTCCTGTTGCAATTCCAACAAAAAGTACAAGTAAAAGATTTAATATTGGAGATGCACTACCAACAGCAGCCAGTGCATTGTCACCTACATACTTACCTACAATAATAGAATCCGCGGTGTTATAAAACTGCTGAGCTATATTACCAATAAGCATTGGTAATGAAAATTCTACAATTCGTTTCCACGGTGTCCCCTCAGTCATGTCTTTTGGAGAAAAAAGTTCCGAAAATTTTACCATACATCTACCTCCTGATTAAATTTATAAATTTAACTTCAATTTTTCCTTAATTTAGAGCTAACCATAAATGGTTAGCTCTAAATTTCATTCTTTTATAATTTATTTTTATTTTTAAAATTTATATAATAAACAGAGTTCTTAGTTTCTTTGAATCTTACCAACTGAATTCTTAATATCGGTATTTTTGATACTTATAAGTCGTTGTCCTTTAGGATAAATCTTTTAAATCCACTGGTCTTTTGAATATTACTTCGATACTCGAATTAATATTAGTGTATAACAATTCTGAATCCTTGTCAATTTTTGTTTTAAATTTAATGTTGTGTTAAATGATAAAAATTCATTAGTAAAAAATTTATCTACTATAACAATAATTTAATTCTCAATAAAAAAACAACCCTCCCAGTTTATTACCTAAGATGGTTGTCTAAAATTTTTTCTTTATTATTTTTTTACTCTCATATAAAAGATTATTATGCTGCTTTCTTCCAGAATATTTCCTTTGTAATATGATATTCTACTTCTTTTTCAAGTTTTTTTATTTCTCTAAATCCAATTCCCTTTACAAGGTTTTGAGACCTTTTATTATCTTTCTTAATTTTTGCAACAACTTTTTCTGTCCTCATTTCAAAAAATGCAGTTTTTAACGCTTCCATAACTGCATTATGGCCTATACCTTTTCCCCACAGTTCCTTTTCTCCCACAGCTATAACAATTTCAATTGTTTCACCTTTTGGGATAAGCCTTAAAAAACCTATAGTTCCATAGGGATTTTTTATAGTAAAAAATCTACAGTTGTTATTAAATAAATGAGTTAAAATTGGCAGATTTATTCTATCTATAACATTAATTAAGTTCTCTCTAGCCTTATTATCTTCATTTAAATACTTTACAATTTCCTCATCACTAAGCCAATCAGCTATCTTTTCTGCATCAGATCTATATACTTCTGGGCTTAGGACTATACTGTTTATTTCCACAAAGTACAACTCCTTAAACCTATTTAATGCTTGCAAACATATGTTAATTTACTAGTAACTATGATTTATAATACTATTAATCTTAATATAAGTAAAAATCTTAATTGCTGATTAACTAAGTTTAACTTATCTTTATTGTACTTTCCTTTGTTTTCTACAACTTTTCCAATTAGTTTATATTTTCCATTTTTAGCTTTTTAATCCCAGTTAAAGTTATTAAAAGTCTTTTTATGACAATATGTTGCTTTTCATTATAATATTATTTACAATAAGTATGGGTATCTAAATAATTACAAATAATGAATGAAATGGAGTATAAAAAATGATTTGTAAAGTTGAAACTGAAAGATTAATAATTCGTAACTTTACTCCCGAGGACTGGAGAGATTTACATGAGTATTTTTCTGATGAACAAGTATTAAAATTTGAACCCTACAAGCCTTTCTCCGAGGAAGAATGTAAAGAAGAAGCACTATCCAGGTCAAAGGGTGATACATTTTTGGCTGTCTCCTTGAAGAGTACAGGAAAAGTAATTGGCAATTTATATTTTAGTAAAGAGGATTTTATGACTTGGGAACTTGGATATATATTTAACTCCAAATATCATAAAAAAGGGTATGCTACTGAAAGTGTAAAAGCTATTATGAAATATGCCTTTGAGAATCTAGGTACAAGACGTATAATTGCTAATTGTGATCCTCAAAACATATCGTCTTGGAAACTGCTTGAAGCTGTAAATATGAGAAGAGAAGGACACCTTCTCCAAAATATCTATTTCTTTGAGGATGAAAATGGTAATCCTCTCTGGAAAGACACCTATGAATATGGAATGCTTGTAGATGAATGGAAGACCATAAATATGAAGTAAAGTGTCATTACCAACTTTATTTCACAGATGCAGTAAAGTCTAAAATAAAACTCCACGACAAATTGTCGTGGAGTTTATCAATTTTTTTCTACTATTACTCCATCTTTTAACACTATAATTTTATTTGCAAGAACCTTAGCATCCTCTATATCATGAGTTACAAAAATAGATGTTATCCCTGCCTTTTTCAATATTACTTTAATTTCATCTCTTATTCTTCCTCTAAGATTAGCATCTAAATTTGAAAATGGTTCGTCTAGTAACAATACTGATGGTTTTGGTGCTATAGCTCTAGCTATTGCAACTCTCTGTTGCTGCCCACCACTTAGTTCATAGGGATATTTATCTTTATGTTCTAATAAATTTATAAGTTCAAGCATTTCCAGAGCTATTTTTTCTTTTTCATCTTTGCTCTTATTCTTTAATCCGTATTGAATATTCTTTTTCACGGTCATATGAGGGAAAAGAGCATAATCTTGAAATACCATTCCAACTCCTCTATTTTCAGGTTCAATAAATATTTTTTCTGAAAATATATTCGTATTTCCAATTAACATACTCCCTTTATATGCTTCTTCAAGTCCTGCAATTATTCTGAGGATAGTACTTTTACCACTACCACTCTCACCTATTATTGCAAGTACTTCGCCTTTTGATAAACCCATATTAAAATCCATAATTATATCTTTTTTACTGCTTTTATATTTAAAATATATTTTTTTCATTTCAATAAACATTATATATCCTCCTTATCAGCAACTTTATATAATATAAATATTGCTATAAAGCTAACTATAACTATTATTAAAGATGGTATTGCTGATTCTGGTATCATTTCATCATTAGCATATTCAAAAACCTTAGTTGATAATGTATAAAAATTAAATGGTCTTAAATTTAATACTAGGGGCAATTCTTTTATGATCTCAACAAATGTAAGAGCAAAAGCTCCCAGTATTACGGACTTTAACATATATATATCTACTTTAAAAAACGTTTTTGTAACTCCATAGCCTAATGACCTTGAGGCTTCAGTAAATTTATTCCCTATCTTTTCAAATCCGCCTTCAATATTTTCAAATCCAATGGCTAAGAATCTAACTAAGTATGCAAATATCAGCATTGCTATGCTTGAACTTAATGCTAATCCTTTAAACTTACCATCAATATCAACAAAGAAAAGAATCATAGTTATAGCTATAACTGTTCCTGGTATTGAATACCCTATTAGTGTTACTTTTGAATATATTTTTGAAAGTAGGTTTGAATTTATCCTTGAGTAATTTGCTATTATCAGTGACATAACTACAATTAAAAAACTACAACCAACTGCAAGAAGTATAGAGTTTGTTATCATTTTAAAGAAATCACTATAATAAATATTTTTATAACTCATAAAACTCCATGCGATCATTTGTACCACTGGAATTAAAAATCCAAGTGAAAATACTAATAAAGCGTATGATGAAGCTAAAATTTTATAAATACCTTTAAGCTTTTTTCTCTTAATCGGTCTTACCTTTGTATTTGTAAAACTAAACTTCTTTCTACCTCTTAATAATTTTTCACCAGATAATATTAGAAATACTACAACCATAAGTATTCCAGCAAGTCTTATAGCTGAGTCTACATCTCCTAATGAAATCCAACTTTTAAATATAGCTGTACTAAAAGTTTGTACTCCAAAATAAGATACAACGCCATAGTCACTTAATACTTCTAAAGCTACTAAAGTAGACCCGGCCACTATAACCCCTCTACATATAGGCATTATCACTCTAAAAAATACACCTATTGAATTACTTCCTAGAAGTCTAGCACTTTCAATTAATCCTGCTGACTGTTTCTCTAAGAACGTTCTTGTGACCATGTATACGTATGGAAATAGAAATAATGTAAATATAAATATAGTACCTTCTATAGACATAATATCAAAATATCTTTGATTTACTTCTATGTTTAGAGTATTTCTCAAGAATCTTTGAACAACACCTGTATAACTCATCATTCCTGCATAAGTATATGCTCCTATATACGGTGGTATAGCTAAGGGTAATATAAGCGACCATCTTAAAAACTTTCTAAATGGAAAATCATACGCTGATATTAGCCATGCAAGGGTTACACCTATAATAACTGTGAATATTATTGTAAATGTAACTATAATTATTGATGCTGTAATATAGTCTTTTAATAAATATTCTTTTATATGTACCCAAGTTCCATTTGGTTTTTGAAACAAGTGAATAATTATGTCTAAATTAGGAAGTACAATCATCAAACTGATGATTGTACTTAAAATTGCCCATCCATTAAATTTTAGTTTTTTCATTATTTCCATCCTATTTGGTCAAATATTAATGTAGCCTTTTGTTTATTTTCACCTAACTTTTCAAAATCTATATGTTGAGTATCAAACTCACCCCATGATTTTAATAGTTCTGGAAGTTGAACTTTTTGATTTAATGGAAATTCTCCATTTGCTTCTGCATAAGCACTTTGAGCTTCCTCTGATGTTAAGAATTCCAATAATTTAATTGCATTCTCTTGATTCTTTGCACTTTTAGTAATTGAACCAAAGCTTAAATTAATATGTGTTTCTTTGGGAAAAATTAATCCTATGTTTTTAGATGCATTTACTTCTTCTACATCTGATGAATTCACCATCTTAGCTATATAGTATGAATTAATGATAGCAACATCTCCTATTCCAGCAGCTATAGCTTTAACTTGATCTCTATCATTACCTTCTGGTACTCTTGCAAGGTTATTTACTACTCCTTGAGCCCATTCCTTAGCTTTTTCTTCACCATCTTCTTGAATAAATGAAGATAACATTGCTACATTGTATGATGAAGTTGAACTTCTAGCTAAAATTTTGCCTTTAAATTCATCTTTTAATAAATCATTATATGTATTTATATTCTCTGGATTTACTCTATCTTTATCATAGGCTATAACTCTAGCTCTTGATGTTAATCCAACCCAATTCTTTCCTCTGTATTCTTCTGGTATATTGGAACTGATAACATCAGAAGAAGCCTCTTTAATTAGGTTTTTTTCATTTAATAAAGATATACTTTCTGCACCAACTGTTAAAAACATATCTGCTGATGATTTGTCTCCTTCCCTTGACATTCTCTCTATTAGTTCATCCGATTTTCCTTCAACTAAATTTACCTTTATTCCTGTTTGTTCTTCAAACTTCTTAAATAACTCTTTATCCACATCATAATTTCTAGCTGAATAAACATTTACTATATTTTTATCTTCTACCTTGTCATTTTGCCCTTCTTTTCCTGAAGCACAACCTGTAAATATACCTAAAGTCATCATTGCAGTTGTAATTCCTACTAGGAATTTTTTTCTTTTGTTTAGCATAGTTTCCCCTCCAAATTTCTTTTTATATAATATATTTCTAAAAATTATTAGATCACTGTTTTCTTTTATAATGATAATCAATATCATTCGTTTTGTCAATGGTAATGATAATTATTTTCACTTATTTTTCTAAGTAAATTTTACCTTATACTTATAATAAATATTACTTAAAATATTCTCAGCAAAAACAAGAAAAGAGGATTTCATAAAAAAACCTTTTTATGAAATCCTCTTATATCTTTATATAGTTCAATAAGGTATAAAATTTTTATTACAACTACAACTCTTTTCTTTCCTCATTTTTCATATCTACTCTTCCCCAAATTTTAAATCTCTAAATAGGAATATCCTATTTAGAAAGAATATTATTTTTTAGGTAGTTCTATTGTGAAAGTCGTACCATAATTAAGCTTACTCCTAACCTTTATTTCACCATCACATAGTTCAATTATTCGTTTTACAAGTGATAATCCTAATCCATTTCCCTCGCTTAAATGAGATTTATCACCTTGATAGAACTTATCAAAAATATGTCTTCGAGTTTCTTCATTCATTCCAACACCATTATCTGAAACCTTAATAACTATTTTATCCTTCAAATCCATTAACTTGATACCAATAGTTCCACCCTTCTCTGTGAACTTAATAGCATTTCCTATTATATTTAGCCATACCTGCTGCAATAAATCCTCATTTCCTATAATACTGACTTTATCTAGGTCTATATCTAAGTCAATTCCCTTTTCACTCCACTCTGGTTCCATTATAAGAATTGCACACCTAATCTGTTCATCTAATGCAAACTCTGCTTTTCCAGTAATAACCTCTTGATTTTCAAGCTTTGAAAGCTTTAATATATTTGAAGTTAGCTTAGAAAGCCTTGATGATTCACTAATAATAATATCTGTAAATTCACTTCTCTCATCATCATTTAAGTTTTTATCTTGAATTAACTTTGCAAAGCCTTGTATAGATGCGATGGGTGTTTTTATCTCGTGGGAAACGTTACTAACAAAATCATTTCTTAAGGTTTCTATACTACTAAGCTCATGAACCATCTTGTTAAAATTTTTTGCTAATAATGCAAACTCATAATCCTTAGGAATACCTATTTTAACACTAAAGTTTCCCTTCGCTACCTCTTCAGTAGCTTTACTTAAAGTTCTTATTGGCCTTAAGATTCGCTTTGATGCTATACCTGATATTATGGTAGCTATTAGAGTAGATATAATTAAGGATGTGATAGTTAGAAAAAATGCACGTATATGCACACTTTTTTCATTAAATGAATTATATATTTTTATATACCTATCATCTACCTTTAATATAGTATTAATAATAGGAAGTCTTTTGGTTTTAATCTGTAGAAATTCTCTCTCATGAAGCTTATCAGCAGTTCCAGCATACTCATGCAAATCATTGATAAGTATTACTTCATATCTATCATTATTACTTAACTCTATAATTTTATTTAAAGTAAAATCTGTATTATCATATAGTTCTAATATAGTATCTACTACTTTCCTTTGGGCATTTTTTGATTCTTTCTCTATATTTCCACTAAACATTAATGCAGATATTATAAGGGAGCAAATTCCTGATACAATCATCATAAATAGAAGAATTACAACAAACTTAACTCTTAGATTTTTTCTCATATCTTCTTAACCGCCTTATATCCAAGACCACGTACTGTAACAATCTCAAATTCTGTACAACTATCATATCTTTCTCTCAATCTTTTTATATGAACATCCACAGTACGTTCATCCACTTCGTTATCCATACCCCATATTTCATCTAATAACTGTCTTCGTGTAAATATGACGTTAGGATAAGATAATAATTTAAATAATAAATAAAATTCTTTTTTAGGAAGGGTAACACTGTCCTCATGTCGACTTACAGATATTGAATCATAATCTAAAATAATATCACCTATAGATAGTCTATGTTCATTAGATATCTTAGCTCTTCTAAGAAGTGCTCCAACTCTTAATATCATTTCATTTATATCAATAGGTTTTACCATATAATCGTCTGCGCCAACATTAAATCCTTTTCTCTTATCTTCAAACATTTCCTTAGCTGTAACCATAAGTATTGGCATATTATATCCTGAGTCTCTCAAAGCTTTCACTAAATTGTAACCATCTAACTTAGGCATCATTATATCAGATATTACTAAATCAATATGCTCTTTATCCATAATATCAAGAGCTGCTTCTCCATCTTCTGCCATTAATGAGTTATATCCATTTTGTTTTAAGGTTGCAGATATAAGTTTTCTTAAATTTTTATCATCCTCCACAACAAGTATATTAAACAATATTATCACCTCAATTTATTATGTTACTTTATATAATAATTATTTTATGTTAATTAAATATGAACTTTACAAATAAAAAAGAAATAAAAATATACTTTTAGACCATAATTCATATTAGGTTCATATTACGATTCTACAATTAGAAAAGTTAATCGTAAAGGAGGAGCATAATGTTACAATTAAAAAACATATTTAAAAGTTATACTACAGGCGAATTCACTCAAGTTGCATTAGATGGAATAAGTCTAAAATTTAGAAAATCTGAATTTGTTGCAATTCTTGGACCAAGTGGCTCTGGAAAAACAACATGTTTAAATGTTATAGGTGGTCTTGACCAATATGATGAAGGTGATTTAATTATCAATGGTAAATCCACAAAAAATTTTAAGGACTCAGATTGGGATGCCTATAGAAATAATAGTGTTGGATTTATTTTTCAAAGTTATAACCTAATTTCTCACTTAAGTATAGTAGATAATGTAGAAATGGGAATGACCCTTAGTGGAGTTTCAAATACAGAGAAGCACAAGAAAGCTCTTGAGGTATTAGAAAAGGTTGGCCTAAAGGACCATGTTCACAAAAAACCAAACCAACTATCAGGAGGACAAATGCAAAGAGTTGCTATAGCTCGAGCACTAGCTAATGACCCTGATATAATTTTAGCAGATGAACCTACTGGTGCTTTGGACACTCATACAAGTATTCAAATTATGGAGCTTATTAAAGAAATTTCAAAGGATAAACTTGTTGTTATGGTAACTCATAATCCAGAGTTAGCTAATGAATATGCTGATAGAATTGTTGAATTTAGAGATGGTGAGATAAAATCTGATAGCAATCCATTTTATGATGACTTAGATACTTCTGATTATAAACTTAAGAAAACAAGTATGAGTTTCTTTACTGCTTTAAAACTATCTGGCAAAAACATATCTACAAAGAAATGGAGAACAGCACTTACTGCTTTTGCCTCAAGTATAGGTATAATTGGTATTGCCTTAATACTTTCATTATCAAATGGATTCGATAAACAAATTGGAGAATTTGAAAATAGTACATTATCTGGTTTTCCAATAATGATTAATCAAAAAACCGCCGAAGTTGATATGGATGCAATGAGAGAGCAACACAAAGAAGCAGTGAGTAATTCCGTAAATGAAAATCAATTTCCAGATGTAGATTACATTTATCCTTATGACCCTAGTAAAAATAGTATTGAACACACAAATGTATTTACTGATGAATACATAGAGTATATTGAAAATATTGATTCATCTCTGCTTTCTGGGATGTCCTATACAAGACTTGTTAATATGAATCTTTTGAAATCTGATGGCAAAACTGCAACTCCAGTAAATACATCTCTAATTAACTTTTCATCATATCCCAATAGTCTAAATTTAGATACTAAAGGATACCTTGAAAGCAATTATGATTTATTAGCTGGGTCATATCCTAAAGAAAAAACGGATCTTGTTCTTATTGTCGATAGCTATAACAGACTTGACAACTCTATGCTAGAAGCTTTAGGTATAGATTCTAAATCAGAGACTGTAAGTTTTAATGATATTATAAACAAGGAATTTAAATTAGCTTTAAATGATGATTACTACAAACAGATGGATAATATATTTACAATAAACGGTACTCCAGACAATCTTATAGATATTTATAATAACGATAATGCTATTACTCTTAAAATTGCTGGTATAGTTCGTTCTAGCAAAAATTCAAAGCTAGAAATTCTTTCACCTGGACTTTCATATTCAGATGAATTATCACAATATTTTATTGATAATGCTAAAAACTCTAAAATTGTTAAAGTACAGCAAGATTCTAACTATAATGTATTAACTGGAAAGCCTTTTGGAGGTGCCACTGCTGGAACTAGTATGCCTACTAATCCAATGGCTGCAATGTCACCAATGGGAGGAGGTAGTAGTACTCCTAATGTTACTAAAGATGACGTACTTTCTCAATTAGGTGCTACTTCTACCCCATTTGCTATCACCCTTTACCCTAAAGATTTTACTACCAAGGATAGGGTACTTAATTACTTAAATTCATGGAATGATGGAAATGCTGTTGAAGACTCTATAATATATACAGATTTAGCAGCCACATTCACAAAATTATCTGGTGGTATTATGGATTCAATAACCCTTGTTTTAATTGCCTTTGCCGCAATATCACTTGTTGTATCCCTTATTATGATTGGGATAATAACATACATTTCTGTATTAGAAAGAACAAAGGAAATTGGTGTATTGAGAGCATTAGGTGCAAGGAAGAAAGATATAACCCGTGTATTCAATGCTGAAACATTCATAATAGGTTCTTGTTCAGGATTACTTGGAATATTAATATCATACTTATTAACATTTCCAATAAATAGCGTTCTTAAGAATTTAACAGACCTTGAAGGTGTAGCAAAACTTAATCCAGTTCATGCTATAATACTTATAATTATAAGTGTTTCTTTAACATTGCTGGGTGGTGCTATTCCAGCAAAAATGGCTGCAAGAAAAAATCCTGTAGAATCATTACGTACAGAATAATATATAAATTTAATGTTACATACTCCTTATTTTAAAGAGTATGTGACATTTTTATTTCCTATAGTTATCTAGAAATTAATAATTAAATTTTATATTAAACACTATCTTAAATTCTCAGATTTACTAAATTTTCAACTCCTTGTACACCCCTTATATCCGTACAACATATATTAACAGTATACAGATTTATTCTTATACCTTATGTATGGAGAATATGAAAAATCTATACTTTTAATAGGAGATATTATGAAAATGGAAAACACAAAAAATTGTAATGACTCTATAATCTTACCTAATCCAATAACTCAAGTAGCTAGTATGCCATATCCTCTATATCTTTCACTTCAAGGAAAATATTTTGTAGGCTATGCAGATGAATTAAATTTTGGAAGAGGTAAAAGTGCATGGGCAGGATTAGTAAATCCTTATTATTCAGGAGTTAATCTACACGTATATGTCTGGACTGTCACAAATATTGGAGAATCACCAATAAGAGCGCAAATATGGTTTAATTCAAATCCACCTGGATGTCCAGAGATATCAGAATTAGTTACTCCAGCTAATACAGCTCTTTGCCCATTACCAAAGCCACGAATTAGGTTACTTAAAGCAAGCAATGTTATAGGAGAACCTAAAGGTGGAGTTAAGGCATTTGTTAGAAGAGCCCTTCCAGAGGTTACAATTGCCGACAAAGAAGTAGGCAAATTTATTTTTCCTCCTGGAGGATCATTTATTATTTTCTTATCCAACCCAGAAACTCCAAATGAACTTGCTCAAGGTAGAGTCGCATTTGGATGGTGGGAAGAAAAGATAAAGTAAATCCTACTAATAATTAAATTAAAAGATAAAAAAGGTGCTGCTACACAATAGAAAATAAATTCTGAGGTGTGACAGCACCTTTATTAATTATATTTTAAGTATAGTAAAACTAATAGTAGTTCCAGATTCTAAAGAAGATGAACACTTTATATTTCCTCCATGACTCTCTACTATATACTTAGATATAGAAAGACCAAGCCCTGAACCTGATATATTAGTGTTTCTATATTTTTCACCTCTATAAAACTTATTAAAAACAAATGGTATATCATCAATGCTAATTCCACTACCAAAATCCTTAATATTTACAGTGATTTTATCTATCTCATCATCTACCCATATCTCAATTTTTTCTCCTGATCTAGAGTATTTTATTGAATTTGAAATAATATTATTTATAACTTGATTTATTCTTATTATATCTATAGAAATCAAAGCCCTTGGCAATTGTCCCTTAACATCTAATTTCATATTATGAGTAGCTACATCAATAGATAAATCCCCTAAAACTTCCTTAAAATAATCATCAGAGTATATTTCTGTTCTTTCAATTGACATTTCATTCAACTCTGTTTTCGATTGTTCTAATATATCATCTATTAATTTTGAAAGTTCTTTAGATTTCTTCAATATAATGTTTGAATATCTTTTTATGCCATCTTCATCATTTACAATTCCATCTCTTATACCCTCAACATACCCTGAGATGGATGAAAGAGGAGTTTTTAAATCATGTGAAATACAGGCTAATAATTCTTTTTCATTTCTTTTTAGCCGTTCTTCCTTTTCTTTTGAGTCTATCATTTCACCTCTCATAGCTTCAAAATCATGGCAAAACTCTCCAACTTCCCCATAGTAATCATAGTTTATTTTACACTTATAACTTCCATTTAATATAGCTTTTGCACTACTATGAAGTTCCTTAATGGGTTTTATTATATCAACTTTTACAAACTTATTTATCATAACAGCTAATATAACTATAAAAAATAAAAGTATCCATAGGGGTATAATTTTCTCATTTTTGCTTTCCTTTTTTAATATACTCTGTGGTAAATCTATAATCATAATACCTTTCTGAGCCTCATCATTAACTAACGGTGTGCTATATCTAATTAATCCATTCTTTCTATTGTCAAAGGCATTATCATAACCTATTTCATTTTCAAGATTTATCTTTTCTCCTTTATTAAAATCATCTATAGAAGAAAATATAACCTCCCCTTCTAAGTTTATAACTGTATAATCATAAAAATCATTTTTCATGTAATAACTATTTACTTTAAACATTTCTTTAATCAATTCCCTTTGGCTTGATGTTTCTATCCTTAATAAATTAGACTTATCTTCTTTTTTAATATCTTCCTTTAAAATTAGGAAAGAATATATCACAGATAATATAACAAATAGACATATTAACCCTGCAAATATGTCTATTTTTTTATTGAGGTAATTATTACTTACTCTATTATTTCCCACTTATATCCTACTCCCCATATTGTCTTTATCGACTTTTCACCGTATTCTCCAAGCTTCTCTCTTAACCTTTTAACGTACACAGCTATAGTATTTTCATCCATATATTCACTGTAACCCCATACACTTTCATATACCTGAGACTTTGAAAACACTTGGGAAGGATTAGATGTGAAAAAATCCAATATTTGAAATTCCTTAGAAGTTAGTGGTATTTCCTTATTATTTAGTAAAGCTTTATATGCCTTAGAGTCTACTATTAAATCACCAAATTGCTTTACATCTGATAGTGTATCACTAGAAAATGAAGTGTACCTTCTTATATGAGCTTTCACCCTTGCCACTAATTCCATTGGAGAAAAAGGTTTTGTCATATAGTCGTCTGCCCCTACTCCTAATGTTAGTATCTTATCCATCTCTCCACTTTTAGCTGATAACATAAGTATTGGCATTTTCGATATCGTCCTTATTCTTTTACAAACTTCAACACCATCTAAAAGTGGGAGCATAATATCTAAAATAATCAGCTTTATCATAGGATCATTAGCCAGTTCCACACCTTTTAACCCATCATTAGCTATCAATACCTGAAATCCATCTATCTCTAAGTAATCTTTTATTAAGTTTCCTAAATCATTATCATCTTCAATTACCAAGATTTTATCATGCATTCTACTCACCCCCACTTCCATTATATCATTATTTTACCATCCCCCACTTTTTATAAATTCAAATATCTTTTTTTCTCTACTATCTGAATCTTTTTCATTATATCTTCCAAGAGACAAATCACCATCAATTCTTCCATCCTTCAAATAAATCAATCTACTTGCTCTGGAAGCTGCCTTTAAATCATGGGTTACCATTACTATGGATTGTCCCTCTTCATTTAATTCTGTAAGAATATCTAAAACCCTAGCTCCCGTTGAAGAATTAAGTGCTCCTGTTGGCTCATCTCCAAAAATTATCTTAGGATTATTAATTAATGCTCTAGCAATTGCAACCCTTTGCTGTTGTCCTCCCGATATTTCTGAAGGATATTTATTCTCAATATCTTTCAGATCTAATCTATTTAATAGTTCATCTGTTTTTTTGTTTACGCCCTTCTTGTCTCTATTGTTTAGATAACCACAATAAGTTATATTTTCTCTTATAGTTAAATCATAAAGTAAGTTTATACTTTGAAAAACAAATGATATATCTTTATTTCTAATACTTGTGGCTTCTTTTTCGCCTATATTGGTTATATCTCTTCCTAAAAGCTCAACTCTACCTGCACTTGGGTTATCCATAGTACTAATAGAGTATAACAATGTAGATTTTCCAGAACCTGAACTGCCCATTATTACAGTAAAATCACTTTCATATATATCTAAGTTAATATTTTTTAATACATTGTTTGATGTTTTTCCTAAAATAAATGATTTACATAATCCACTTGCTTTAATAATACTTTCCATCTCTTCTCCCCCTACTCTTCCATAAGCTCCACTGTAGATATTTTTCTTATACTAAACATTGATATTATTGTTGCACCAAGAGTTAATATTTCAATAAAAACTATTGTGCTTATAACCTTACCATTTGAAATCATTAAACCATCTATTCCCATCATTGCAAATTTAAATACACTTTTAGATATAGTAGCATTTAAAATAAATCCAACTAAAGATGAAATACCTGTAAGCAGCATAATTCTATATAAAGTTCTCTTCAAAATATAAATATTTGAAAATCCTAGAGATTTTATAATAGCATTATTTCTTCTATTATCAGTATTGTTCATAATTATAAGATTTACTATATTTAATATACTGAATAGTAATATTCCTAAAAGAATAATTGTAGTAACTGGTATAACTATCTCAATAACTGACTTACTTGCTGTTGCAATCAAACTTGGACATGTATCTATAGAACATACTTCATATTTTTGTTTATATTCTTCTTTAAACTCTTCATAATCATTTTTATCTTTTAAAGTAATATTGATGTTTAAGTTATTAAGGTTATTTCTAATTTCCTTAGGCACTATATCTAAAGTCATTCTCATATTGTAGTTATTTGACATCATGCCGATATATTTACCAGTGATGAGCAATGATCTCTCTTCCCCTAATATTTTTATATCAATATAATCTCCAATATCTAAACTTGCATCTTTTAGAATTTGTTCTGACAATGCAATTTCATTTTTATTTTTAGGATTTCTTCCCTCTTTAATAGATACATTAAACCCATTGTTATTGTCATAGTTATCATATAAATAAGTAATAACTTGAGCATTTTTTATATTGTATCTTGATACATCTAAATAAGCGACCTTTCCTACATCAAATGAGCACGCTCTTACGCCTAAGACTCTCGGGTCACTCTTAATTTCTTCTAAAGCCTTATCATATGACGCCTCTCCACTTGGAAAATCTAAGGTAACATCTCCCTGAAGTAATCCAAACATATTCCATGCATTATCTTTCATATTAATCATTGAGTAATTTACACTAACTAAAAATACTGAAAGATATATTACAAGGGATAAAACTGTTACTATAATTATATTTTGCTTTTTATATTTAAAAATATCATTTATAGCCATAGACATTGGTGATGAAGCGTCTCTAATAATTGCCTTCTTAAATTTCTCTTTAGATGAAGTAACTCCTATTCTAAATGCCTCAACAGGCTTTATTTTATTTATTCTTCTAAGTAAAAGATAAATATTAGATATTAAAACAAAACTCATTAATATTACTGTTAAAACTATAAAGCTAAAATTATTTATACCACCTTCATATATTCCAATATATTTAATAGATATCTTTACTAAATAATTTATAAACCAAATACTAAAGAAACTTCCAGCAGTTATTGCAATGACTCCTACTATTCCAAAGCTTTTTAAATATATATTACGTATCTGCTTTGAGGTAAATCCTAATGATTTATATACACCTATAGATTTATACTCCTTTAAAATGTTGTTCCATAGTACAAATCTTATTATTACAATAGATACAATGAATATTAATATAGCTGTACTTAACCCTACTCCACTTGTAATTTGGCTTCCAGCATTTGCTGCAAATATAGTAATCCACTTATCGTAAATAACTCCATCGATAGAACCACCTATATAAGAAATTAATTCTGATGTTGCATTGTTTCCTTCTTTAGATGAATCATAACCAATATATTGAGATTTAATAAATTCATTAAAATCCCCATAGTCATTACTATTTACATATAAATTGTTATATCCCATTACAGAACTTGGAACTAATGAATCATTTACTAATGCTGAAATAGTTAGATATTTATATTCATCGCCATCTTTTATCTTTATCTTATCTCCTATTTTTAAATTCTTAGAATCAGCTAAAAGATTTGAGACCCAAATAGTACCTTTACTTGGAGTCATTGCTTTTTCACCGTCTGTTACAACTACATCCCATGGATGAGATTTCATACCCTCATAAATTATTAAACTTGCCATTCCTAAATCAAGATTTTCATCTTCTAAAAATACTTGTCTATCTACCGTTAACCCCTTTGTTTTTCTAACATCTATTTCATTAGTTTCCTTTTCCTTAATAAAATTTTCTACTTTTGAGATAACATCATCATTATATGTTTGCACTACAATATCCTTTATATTTTCTCCCCCATAATACTCATTAGTATATTTTGAAACTGTACTTGTAAAGCTCATAGATAGTGCAAATATAGATGAAGATACCATTAAAATAATTGCTATTAAAATTAATTGTAATTTTTTTTGTTTAATTTTCTTTTTCCACATCATCATCCCTCCATACTTTTATATTGCTAATTAAATTTTAATATATTTATTTCAAATTCTTAATGAATTCTTACATTTTTCTAAATTGATTATTCACTAAGGAATTCTATCAGTAATTCCATCATTAATTTATATAACAACAAATCATTAGATTTTGATATAATAAGTTTATTATACTTAGGAGGTACAGCATGAAATCAGCACAATATTATATAGAAAAATTAGACATGACACCCCATGTGGAAGGAGGATACTTCAAACAATCAGTATTATCAGAAGATTTCTTTAGAGAAGATAAAAAATTATTTAGTAGCATATATTTCTTGCTTGAAACAGGAGAGGTGTCTCATTTTCACAGATTAACTTCTGATGAAATGTGGTATTACCACGATGGGCAACCTCTGACTATATATATGATCACACCAGAGGGTAAGCTTATAACTAAGCAATTAGGATTAGATGTAGAAAAAGGAGAGGTTCCACAAGTTTTAGTTCCTAAGGGGTATATATTTGGTTCTTCTATGAATAATGATGGATTTGCTTTAGTTGGATGTATGGTTGCCCCTGCCTTTACTTTTGATGATTTTGAATTATTTGAGAGAAGAGACCTTTTAAATATGTATCCAAATCTAGAAGATATAATAAAAAAGTTAACTAGATAAACCTTCTTCCTGATATTAGCTAAATATTTATTTAATATATCATGGATAAAAAAATGGGGTTGTCGAACTAAAAAATTAGTGCGACAGCCACATTTTAATGGTGGAGATGAAATGTAGTATTTATAATCCACCATATAATCTTTTTATTTTATTCAATGCCCTTATTAATATTTTTAATCTATGTAGAATTGGCCATTCATTATGTCTATTTTTTATGCACATTTGCATTAATAATATTCTGGTACTTCCTTATATCTGATTTTATTTGTCGGTTTTCAAAAAAATAAACTTCTGTGCCTGACCAGATAAATACCCAACACACTATACTTAATATACCTGCGAAATAAGCATATCTGCTTGAAAGGCTCAAGCCTATCAAACCAATAATGATGCCAAATGCGTACAAAATAATAGCCTTCATATTATTTCTACCATAGATATATTCATTTTCTTCCACTCGGTTTGAAAAGGTATTTACTATAGCTGTCTTCAACAACTTATCATGATAATTATTTTCACCTTTAATAAATATATCAACTTCTCTTCTTTTGCAATTCAGTAGCTTTGATAAAATAAACTCTTCCAAATCAGAGCTTAGGTGTAAATCATCCGAGCTAAAATATGGTGCAAATGGAGTATTTGTTTCATCCAAAAAGATATCTATCCTTAAATCATTGTTCATGTTATCACTCCTCTTACTCAAGGTAAGTAAATTGCTATTTGTATATCATAAATAAATTTTTTAATAGTATAAAGTAAGCAATATATGGAATTGCTACCTTCTACACCTTTCCTATTCTAAATAACATATTTATATTATTTGAATCTATATATAAATATATTCAGATTATCTTCCGAGTCCTTACTAAACAAAATAAACATGACAAAAGGAGTTACTCAAAATACCTTTAATCATTTTGAGTAACTCCTTAGTTATTATCTTATTTGACCATTTCCAAATATTATATACTTATTAGTGGTAAGCTCTTTAAGTCCCATGGGACCTCTTGCATGTAGCTTTTGAGTGCTTATACCTATTTCTGCTCCAAATCCGAATTCCTCTCCATCAGTAAATCTAGTAGAAGCATTCACATAAACTGCTGCTGCATCTACTTGTTGATGAAATTTTTGAGCATTTTGATAATCATTTGTTACTATAGCTTCAGAGTGTCCTGAGCCATATTTATTTATATGAGTTATAGCTTCATCTATATCTTTTACTACCTTTATACAAATTATATAATCTAAATATTCTTTATAATAGTCTTCTTCATTTGCTAGTATTATGTCATTTACTATTTCTATAGATTTTTTGTCTCCTCTAACTTCTACTTTTCTTTGTCTTAATTCGTCAACTATTACTGGAATAAATTCTTTTGCTATATCTTCATGAACAAGTAATTTTTCCTCAGAGTTGCAAACTGCTGGTCTAGTAGTTTTTGCATTTATAACTATTTGTTTTGCCATTTCTAAGTCACTATTTTTATCAACATAAACATGGCAGTTCCCTGTTCCAGTTTCTATTACTGGTATTGTAGCATTTTCTACTACTGATTTTATTAGTCCAGCGCCTCCTCTTGGTATTAACACATCTATATATTCATTTAACTTCATCATATTTTTAACAGTTTCTCTACTTGTATCTTCTATTAATTGAATACAATCTACTGGTAACTTAGTTTTTTCTAAGGCTTTTTTTTAATATCTGTACTATTTTTTTGTTAGAGTTTATAGCTTCACTTCCACCTCTTAGTATTGTTGCATTACCTGATTTTAAACATAGCCCTACTGCATCACAAGTAACATTTGGTCTTGCCTCGTATATTATTCCTATTACTCCTAGAGGTACCCTTTTTTTCCCTATCTGTAGTCCATTTGGTCTAGTTATTATTGAACTTACTTCACCTACAGGGTCTTCTAGTCCTGCTACTTGTGTTAAACCTCCACTCATCCCTTTGATTCTGTCTTCATTTAAAAGCAATCTATCTACTATTGCTTCTGATGTTCCCTTATTTTTTGCATTTTCTATATCAATTTTATTTGCTGCTATTATTTCACTAGCATTCTCTAATAATGCTTTTGCCATTTCATTTAAAGCTTTATTTTTTTCATTTGTTGAAATATTTGATAATATGTACGCAGCTTCTTTTACTTTTTTCCCTTTTAAAATTAATTCTTCCATCTAAAATTACTCCCTTCATATTTTGATTATCTTTCTTTTCTCAGAAATAAAGTTCCTACATCGTCTCCATTTAATATATCAATAAGTTTACTTGGGTCTTTTCCATTTGCTAATATCATATTTGTACCATTATCAGTTACAAGCTTTGCTGCATGTATTTTAGTTTCCATTCCACCTGTACCTAAATTACTTCCAGCACCTTCTGCAAAATTTAGTACTTCTTCCGTTATATATTTCACTTCTTTTATAAGATTTGCATCCTTATTTGTTCTTGGATTAGAGTCATAGAAACCATCAATATCTGATAGTATTATTAAAAGATTTGCATCCACAATAGTAGAAACTATTGCTGCTAGATTGTCATTATCTCCAAATCTAGATATATTTTCAATTTCATCTATAGATACACTATCATTTTCATTTACTATTGGAATTATTCCGCACTCTAGCAAAGTTTCAAAAGTATTTGCAACATTATTTCTACTTCTTTCACATTCTATAATGTCTCTTGTTAAAAGTATTTGACCTACTGAATAGCCATATTCTCCAAATAGTTTGCTATAAATATTCATAAGTGCTACTTGTCCCACAGATGCAGCTGCCTGCTTTTCTCTAATAGTTTTTGGCCTTTCCTTTAAGTTCATTTTACTTACTCCAACACCTATAGATCCAGATGTTACAAGGATTATTTCTTTCCCACTATTTATTAAATCAGATATTGACATGGCTATTTTTTCAATTCTTCTTAAGTTTATGTTTCCATTGTCATAGGTTAAGGTTGAAGTACCAATTTTTATAATTATTCTTCTTGAATTTTTAATATTTTCACGATATTTCATTTTTATCTCCTCTTAAGTTTCCTTCATTAATTTTATCTTTTAATAAGCTTGTAATAATATTATCATAAAAATATAAGTTTATTAATACTACCTCACTCTACAATTTATTAGAAATAACTTCCAATGCATAGCAAACCTAAGAATATATCCTGTACATGAAATAACCCACCACAATACATTGCTGTATTGTCGTGGGTTTTATGGTGGAGGCGAGACACCAACATTAAATTCAAAATTTATTTACATATTAATTTAAAATTAATATAGATTTATTAGCCCAAAATCTTTGAAAATCCTGGCTCTTTTCACAGCTATGTAGCAAGTCCAAATTTTAGTAACATTTCTAGCTACTTCAATATCTACTCCCCAAGAAAAATTAGGTTGCCAAAAACCTTCTTCCTTCAATGTATTAATCCAAAAAGAAAAATTCTTTTCTATAAAAGCTTCAACTAACTTATACCATTGCGACTCAGGTGAAGTTACTAAATCTAAAGGTTGTGATACATATTCCATCCATTTAGTCTCATCTATACAAAGACAGTCTAATATTCTTCTTTCCATAGACCTTATAGTTACATCACTAATTAAGTTTGAATTTAGTTCTTTTAAAACTATAAATAGTCTTTGTAAGCAATAACAATCATGGTCAGAACACTCTTCATTACTATTTAAAAACTCTATACATCTAGCTGCAATTTTATTACCTATCTCCTTTTGAACAGCATTACCATACTTGATAAAAGCTGAGGCAACAACAGCACAAGGGTTAGGAGTAAATTTTGTATCTGGAGCATATATCCACCATGGTGCATGGGGAAAGTTTTCAACTTCCTTTGGAACCTTCTCCCAGAATGATGGCGTATCTTCAATGGTTTTTTCAAAATAATTTAATAAATTTCCAAACCAAGGCTCCTCACAATTAAGGTCATAATCATATGCAATAAAAATGGCCTCAGTAGATGCTATACTTGTTGATGATGGTAATAGCATATCAGCTTCTAATCCCTTTCCAAAACCACCATCCTCATTTTGATATTTTATTAGTTCTGATACTATATCCTCTTTACTACCCTTATTAAAAGTATAATTCCATTTTACTTTTTCAATATCTCTACCATTACTAAATATATGCTCCTCTATATTTTTAAATTGGCTCATCTTTAACTTTTCCATAGTACACCTCACAAACTTTATTTAATAGCTCTTTCATTCCACCACTTCATAATAATTTATTTTTATTTTTGTTAATAATCGTACTAATATTATAACATTATTTCTAATATTTAGGATAAACTTTATCTATTAAAATCTTTAATAGATAAAGTTCATAAAAAGTGTTAGTGTGCTTAATTTATTACTAGAATTAAATGTAATTAAGTGTTAATATATTCATATAATTTACAAATAGCATATGTTGAATTGTACTAACTACATTACAAATACTATTTAGTTATAAATGAAAGGAGTATAAAATTTTATCTATTTTAAGATTAAACAAAGGTTATACTTACTAATAATTTTGGGGAGGGATTAATTTTGAAAGGCATAAAAAAAATAATATGTATATGTTGCTCTTTAATTGTTATAACATCACTTGTGGGTTGTAATGGTGTTAAAGACAAGTCCTCTAGCTTAAGTGATATAACTAGCATAAAATTCAAAGATTTTTCAAAGGATATTTCTGAAGATAGGATATATAGCACTATAGAGAAACTTTCAGCAAAGGATGATGCTAGAATAACCGGGTTTGATGGAGAAAAGGATGCAGCATCATATATTTCTAAAGAGTTTAAAGACATGGGACTTAGTGTTGATGAACAAGAGTTTCCTGTAACCGCATTTAAATGTAATGATGTAGAAGTAAAAATAGATATACCTGAAAGTAAAGTTGTTGAATCTAAGGCTTTAACCTTTAGTAAAGAGACTCCAAAGGAAGGCTTAACTTCAGAAGTCGTTAATGGATATATGGGAACACAAACTGATTTGGAAAAAGCTAAAGTAAAAGATAAACTTGTTATTATTCAACGTGGTGGTGATACATTTAAAAATAAAACTGAAAGAGCTACTGCAATGGGTGCTGTAGGTGTTATATTTTTTGATCCTAATAGTGAAGAACCTCTATCCGCTACCCTAGTTGAACCTACAAAAATACCAGCTGTTACAATATCTAAAGCTGATGCAGAATATCTTAATTCAACCATAATAACCTCAAAAAAAGGCCTTAAAGCCACACTAAAGGTTGATAGTCAGTGTATAGATAGTAAATCAAAAAATATTATTGCAACATTAAAATCTAAAAAGAAAGATGCTAAAACCTTAATAGTTGGAGCTCACTATGATGGAGTAGATACCCCAGCTGCAAATGACAATGCTTCAGGTATTTCTACTGTAATGGAATCGGCAAGGATTTTATCTAAGAAAAACCTTGATTGTAATATTAAATTTATTGCATTTGGTGCTGAAGAAATAGGTTTAGTGGGTTCAAATTATTATGTTCAATCTTTAAATAGTGATGATTTACAAAATACTATTGCAATGATAAATGCCGATATGGTTGGTATCGGTGATAATTTATGTGTTTACACAATGGATAGCTCTAAGGATTCTTTAACTGCAGATTTAGCAGTAAGTTGTATGAATAACTTCCAATACGATAATAGAAGAGATGAAAGTAACAGAAGTGATCATGTAGCTTTTGAAGCAGCTGGTATACCAGTGGCATATTTTGAATATGGCCCATTTGTTGACTACCATACGGATAAAGATACCGCTGATAAGATCAATAAAGAAAACTTATCTAATACATGCAACGTAATCACATCTTTATGTAATGAAATTGGTAATAATCCAGAAAGATTCTCAAAATAATAACTAAAAATAAAATCTTAAATCTTATATAAAAAAGAACTTAAGTAACATAATACTTCTAATGTACTATTATTCCTATGGATAATAATGAACAAGCAAATATAATTGTAGTGGATACCTTTCTCTAATAAAGTAAGGCTCTATAAAATTAAAAAATTAATTTTATAGAGCCTTATTTTTATTTAGAACTAACCTTTTCAAATCCTGCTATTCCAATAGCTCCTGGACCACTATGAGATGTAATTACACATCCTGCTTGAATCCATATAATCTTTCTAAATCCCTCTTCTTTAGCAATTCCCTCCATGTTATGTTTTATAGATTCATCAAGACCCAAAGAATAAATAAGATATAATTGTTCTTTATCAAAATTGTATCTCTTAATATATTCTTTCATATACTTATCAGCAACACTAACCATTTTCCCACGAAACTTTTGTGTTGAAATTAACTTTCCATCTATAATTTCAATGAGGGGTTTTATTTGTAGTAAAGTCCCTCCCAAGTATGCAGCATTGGATACACGCCCTCCAGCTCTCAGATATGCAAGATCACCAGGGATAAAAGATACCCTAGCTCTTGCCACGTAATCCTGAATTTCTTCAATTAAATTAGTTATCATTATATTTGGATGTTTTTCTATGATTTCAGCTGCTCTTAAAACAATTGCTCCTTGACCACCAGTGACATTTAAAGAATCAACATGATAAATATCTCCCATTCCTTCTGAAGCAATAAGTGCATTTTGGTAAGCACAAGAGGCTTTAGATGTATATCCAATATGAAGAATAATACAACCCGGATTTTCATCTTTTATTTTTTTAAATAAAAGATGAAATTCTTCTGGATTTGTTGCTGAAGTTGATGGTATTTTTTTAGTTTTTTTATAATAATCATAGACTTCTGTTACAGGTATTGAACCATCTAAATAAGATGAGTCTCCCATTATCACGTGCATGGGGATAACCTGAATATTATGTACTGTGGCTAAATCTAATGGAATATCTGCCCCGCTCTCTGCTAAAATAATTATTTTTTTCACAAGTTTACCTCCATAAAATTCATAACATTTTTCATTTGTATAATTGACTGAAAAAGCTTTGTTAAATTTCTAAGATAAGGTTCTATTAATAATTTATTCGCATATTCTCAGAAATTCTACTAAGAACTTAGATACTTATATTGCTTATATTTTACACACAATAATCCAGAAACATTCAAAATAAGCGAAACATAAAATCTTAAATCTTATAATTGACTTATCTTTATTTTAGCATATGCTCCCAATGAGATTTTTGTTGATTCTCTGTAATAAAATACTCATTAAGTCTATCCTCTAACATTATTTTAACCATCCTATCAAATCCATGGGCAAGATTTAATAAATTAAGTTTATCTATATCATGCCAAAATACATGACCTTCTTCACCATGCTCTATTAAATCTCCCTGGTATGAATCAGTTTTAAAAAGAAAAACCATATACCTTTTATTATCTTCTGCCCTATACCAATCTTTAACACCGCAAATTTCTAAATTATTTACTACTAGGCCAGTTTCCTCATTAACTTCTCTGATGGCTGAATCTACAATAGACTCACCCTTTTCTACATGTCCCCCTGGAAAAGCTATGCCAGTCCAATTTCCTTTAATGCGGTTCTGAACAAGAACTTTATTATTTATTTTATCCATTATCATAACCATATTTGTTAGTTCTACATTCTCCATATATTACACCTCTTAAGTACAATTTATATTTTTTTGTTTTATATCAAAAGCTTTTTTACTTCTTCTTCTTTTTCAAACAATACACATCCACCCTTATGTTCACCAAGAAGCATTTCTTCTGCACTTAATTTTTTAAATAAAGGTGATTGTAATGCATCTAACAAGCTAGAATTTTTTAAACTTGTATCTGAAAAAGGTGAAAATGGACATGGCTCTACTCCTCCACTTGTGTTAATATGAAAGAAACCTCTTCCAGCAGCAAGACATCCTCCTGAATGTTTTTCATCTCCTGGAAAAGAAATAAAAATCATATCTTCATAAATTTCTCTAAGACGAGCTTGTTCACTTTCAAGATAGTTCCTTTCTTTATCAGTTGGTGCTAAATCTTTAGTTGAAGCAACTACTGGTACATATTCTACAAAAATTACTAACTTGCAACCTCTGTTATATAATTCTGCTATAAACTCTTTACTAGCCACATTATAGATATTTTCTGTGGTAACAGTTATAGAAGTTCCATATAATATTCCTTTAGATTTAAGTGAATCTATTTTATTTATGAGAAGTTCATAGGTTCCTTTACCACGTCTAGCATCAGTTTTGTTCTCATCACCTTCAATACTAATAACAGGCACAAGATTTCTATTAGCATCGAATAGCTTAATATATTCTTCATCTAGGATAGTCCCATTTGTGAATATAGGAAAAATAATTTCTTTAATTTGAGACGCTTTTTCTATAACATCCTTTCTCATTAAAGGTTCTCCGCCAGCTAGTAATATAAAAGAAATTCCAAGTTCTTTCCCCTGTTTAAATATATCTTCCCATTGATCACTTGTCATTTGATCTTTATTTGACTTTTTACCACAGGTATTATTGGCTCTTGCATAACACCCTTTACAAAAGAGATTACAGCTACTAGTGATGCTTGAGATTAGGAAAGGTGGAATATGTTGTCCTTTTTCTTCAAAGGTTTTTCTTTTTTTAGCAGCTTTTTTGCTTTCTAAAATATATTTCATAATGAATTTTGCCTCTTTGGGATTTTGAAAAGAAGCCTTCATTGCACCCTTTACAATGCTTTCTACCCCTTCATTTAAATAGTTAACTAAACTAAACTCTGTACCCATTTTAATGACATCTCCCTATAAATTATTTATTTAATTTACTTTATATCAATATCAAGTATTCTTTAATATTCACAGTTCACCTTACTTTTGGTATTATAAATTCTATTTAAATACATTATATCATTATATAGTAAAATCCATATCGTATAATTATGTTATAATATAAGAATTGATGAAATTATTTACACTTTAACTATGATAATTTAAATGTGAGGTAAATATGAGTACTATAACTAAAACAGATATAGTTAATACACCAGTAAGTATTAACTTTAAGACTATTGATATGGATACAAATGATAAAAATATAATTAAAGATGAGATTATTAAAGCTAGTGAAACTGGTTTAGTAAATAGCTTAATCCATTCAAATTTAGCTTTAACACCAAAGTTAATAGTAAATGACTATTCAAAAGGTAGCAAAGTTTTAAATGAAATAATCTCTGAATTAACAAAATGTAAAGAGTTTTTTATATCCGTTGCTTTTATTACAAGTAGTGGCATAACCCCCTTACTAGAAACCTTGAAATACTTAAATAAAAAAGGTGTTAAGGGTAAAATTTTAACTACAGATTATCTGAATTTCAGTGAGCCTAAAGCATTAAGGAAGCTACTTGAATTTTCAAATATTGAAATTAAGTTATATAGCAAAGAAAACTTTCATACTAAAGGATATATATTTAAATATGAAGATCATTATAAATTAATTGTAGGAAGTTCGAATTTAACTCAATCAGCATTAACAAAAAATAAGGAATGGAATTTAAAAATTTCTTCTTTAGAGGCAGGTTCCTTAACTGAAAATGTAATTGATGAATTTCAGGAACTTTGGAAGGATGCTGATGACTTAACTTTAAATTGGATAGAAACCTATGAAGATATTTATAAAAAGCAAATTGAATACGCAAGAAAAAGTAATATTCCAAGGCTAGCACAATATAAGCTTAAGCCAAATAAAATGCAGGTAGCTGCTATTCAAGGATTAAATAAGCTCAGGGAAAATGGTGCAGATAAGGCTCTCTTAATTTCTGCTACTGGTACTGGAAAAACTTATCTATCTGCTTTTGAGTTAAGAAATTATAATCCTAAAAAAGCTCTATTTATAGTACATAGAGAACAAATAGCCAATCAAGGTCTAAATAGCTTTCAAAATGTATTTGGTGATACTCGAAGCATGGGAATTCTCTCTGGAAGCCGAAAGGAAATTAATAAAGACTTTATCTTTTGTACAGTCCAAACACTATCAAAGGATGAGGTGCTTCAAAGTTTTAGCAAAGATGAATTTGATTATATTATCATCGATGAAGTTCATAAAGCAGGAGCTAATAGTTATCAAAAGATTGTTGAATATTTTAATCCTAAATTCTTACTTGGCATGACAGCCACCCCTGAAAGAAGTGATGACTTTGATATTTTTAAAATGTTTAACTACAACATTGCCTATGAAATACGTCTTCAACAGGCCTTAGAAGAAGATTTACTTTGTCCATTCCATTATTTTGGTGTATCTGATATTAGTGTTAATGGCGTGGAGTTAGAGGAAAAATCAGACTTTAGAGCTTTAGTAGCTGAAGAAAGAGTTAATCATATCATTGATAAAATTAATTTTTATGGATATTGTGGTGAAAGAGTAAAGGGGTTAATATTCTGTAGTGATAAAAAGGAAGCCATTCAACTTTCAAATTTATTTAATACTCGCAGTTATAAAACAGTAGCCTTAACTGGAGAAAATACTCAGGATGAAAGAGAAGCAGCAATTCAACGTTTAGAGCAAGAAGAATTAAATAACTCTCTAGATTATATTTTCACAGTTGATATATTTAATGAAGGTGTAGATATTCCTGCTGTTAATCAAGTTGTTATGTTAAGGCCAACTAAGTCAGCTATAATTTTCGTTCAACAATTAGGTAGAGGACTTAGAAAACATAAGTTTAAAGAATATGTTGTTATTATAGATTTTATAGGAAACTATAACAGCAATTTTTTAATTCCCATTGCTTTATCTGGAGATAGAACCTTTAACAAGGATTCCATTAGAAAATATGTTATGGAAGGAACAAGAATAATACCTGGTTGCTCCACTATTAATTTTGATGAAATATCTAAAAAGAAAATATTTGAATCCATTGATAAAGCTAACTTTAATGATATTAAGCTAATTAAAGAAAGTTACAATAATCTTAAGCAAAAGATTGGTAGAATACCAAGTTTAACAGATTTTGATACTTATGAATCTATTGACCCTTTAAGAATATTTGATAATAAAAGCCTGGGTTCATATTATAAATTCTTAAAAAAATATGAGAAGAACTATGCTATAGAACTTAATGAGTCTGAAGAATTATTTATTGAATTCATCTCTAAAAAGCTAGCTTCCGGTAAAAGAATTCATGAACTGCTTATGCTTAAGCTTGCTATTAACCATGAAACTAATCTAATTCACAGACTAAAAAAAGAGCTAAAAGATGATTATAATATAGATTTTAAAGCTACCACTGAAACTAATGTGGTTAACGTTCTTACAAATGAATTTCTCACTGGCACTGGTAAAAAAACTTATGAAAAATGTGTCTTCTTAGAAGTGTGGGATTCTGATTATAGAATTTCTAAATCCTTTAAGAATCATCTTGAAAATAAGGATTTTAAATATATGGTTGAGGAGTTAATCTATTTTGGAATAGAAAGATATAAAAAATTCTACAGTAAAAGTTATATGAATACTAGTTTTCAGTTATATCAAAAATATACCTATGAGGATGTTTGTAGACTACTTGAGTGGGAAAAAGGTGAAGTTGCACTTAACATTGGTGGATATAAATTTGATAAAACCACTAAAACATATCCTGTATTTATCAACTATGAGAAATCTGAAGATATTACTGATACTATTAACTATGAAGATAGATTTCTATCTCCATCCCAGTTAATTGCTATATCAAAGTCAGGTAGAACAATAACTTCTGATGATATTGTACAAGCTTATAAAGCTGAAGAAACTGGTGTTGAAATGAGCTTATTCCTGAGAAAAAATAAAGATGATAAAATTTCAAAAGAATTTTACTTCCTTGGAAAAATTAAAGCTGTAGGAACACCTGTCCAATTCATTATGAAAAACACTAATAAAACAGCTGTAGAAATTAAATATCAATTAATTACACCTGTAAGAGAAGATATTTATGAATACATTACTTCATAATGTAAAAGGACTTAGCAAAGTAATTTAATTTGCTAAGTCCCTTTTCTTACATATTCTTCAGAGCATCAATAACTAAAATATCCGCTGGAATCCACTTTTCACCATCTAATTCATCAAAGGTAATCCACTTAGCATCATTATGAGCATTTAGATTTAATTTTCCACCAGAAATTTGGCAAATAAAACAATGCATAATAAGATGAAAACCAGGATAATCATATTCTACTGTGGTTAAAAAATCTGATATTTTTATATCTAATTCTAATTCTTCCTTTATCTCACGAATAAGTGCTTCTTCTTTTGATTCACCATTTTCTATTTTTCCTCCAGGAAATTCCCACATATCAACAAAGTCACCGTATCCTCTACGTGTAATAAATATTCTATCATTATGTTTTATTACTGCTGCTACTACTTCTATTGTCTTCATATGTTCCCCCTATTTTACTATGCTTTTTTGTAAATATTAATTTACTTTTATTATATAATTAAGTTCATCTATTTTTCTATACCCTAGTTAAGAAAGCTAATTCAATTTGTTGTTTATTTTAGTTAATTCAATATATATTTTCTTTATAGCTTGACCAATGATTAGTAAAAATGGTGCTATTATTATTAATATATTTGAAACTCCTACAATTTCAGTCCTGAATATACTAAACCATGAATTAGTTGGCACAGCTATAAAATTTAGCAATATTATTAAACCTAATAGTACAATGATAAATATTCTACCTCCCCATAAAAGTATATCTGAGCAAATCTTTAAGTATTTCATAATACCCTCCACCTATAATTAATTTCCTCTTTACAATTTACTTTAATTTTATAATATATTGTATAATACATTATATCATTCTGGTATAATAATTAGTTTGAAACATAAAATTAATAAGCACATGATTAATATTTATTTTTGTTAATCATGTGCTTTAGTGTAATCAATCTATTTAATTCTTTCATAAAATAAAATCAAATACTATAATAAATTAAGTTTATATTAAGTTCCACAGTAGGTTCGGTATGGGCACGTTGATGTTTCTGGTAATGTAGTGTAATAATCTAGTTCTCTAGAGTGATCATATGGTTTTGAGAGAGCATCTAATAGTCTTTCCATGACCCTATAATCTCCTTGATTTACCGCAGCTTCTAGTGCTTCTTCTACCCTATGGTTACGTGGAATCACTGCTGGATTACTTCTTTCCATAAGCTCCCTTGAGGAAATTTCCGATTCTTCTTGTCTCGTTAATCTCTCCTGCCATCGCTTATACCATTTATCAAATTCCTCTTTGCCAAAGAGTATATTATCCTCTATCTTTCCACTAGTTAATATACGGAAGGTGTTGGTATAATCTGCACCATACTTTTGCATAATACTTAAAAGTTCCTCAATTAAAGCTTCATCAGCAACTTCTTCATTAAAAATTCCAAGTTTTGCTCTCATTCCTCTAATCCAATTATTCTTATACAAATCAGCAAAATGTGAAACTTCTTTTTGTGCTAGCTTTAATGCCTCATTCTCATCAGTGTGTAACAATGGTAACAGAGCCTCCGCAAATCTGGTAAGATCCCATGCACCAATATTAGGTTGATTACCATAAGCATATCTACCATGAATATCAATAGAACTAAATACAGTAGAAGGATCATAGGCATCCATAAAAGCACATGGCCCATAATCAATTGTTTCACCACTAATTGTTATATTATCAGTATTCATTACACCATGGATAAACCCAACTAACTGCCATTTTGCAATAAGCTCAGCCTGATTCCTAATTACTTGCTGAAGTAATAAAAGATATGGATTTTCTTTATCCTTTACCTCTTGAAAATGTCTTTGCAAAGTATAATCAGCTAAAGCTCTAAGTTCTTCAATGGTACTCCATTTTGATGCGTATTGAAATGTACCAACACGAATATGACTAGCTGCTACACGAGTGAGAATTGCACCAGGTAACTGTGTTTCTCTCATTATTGACTCACCAGTTGTAACCACAGCTAAACTACGAGTAGTAGGAATACCTAGTGCATTCATTGCTTCACTTATGATATATTCCCTCAGCATTGGACCTAGTGATGCTTTTCCATCACCTCCTCGTGAATATGGAGTTCTACCTGAACCCTTAAGCTGAATATCAACTCTCTCACCTAATGGAGTAATATGCTCACCTATGAGAACAGCTCTCCCATCACCTAACATGGTGAAATGGCCGAATTGATGTCCTGCATATGCCTGAGCAATAGGCATAGCTCCTTCTGGAATCTTATTTCCTGCAAGTATATCTACTCCATCAGTACTTTGTAGTTCCTCGGCATTCAATCCTAAAGATTTTATTAGCGGATAATTTAGCATAACTAGTTTAGGTGATGGCACATGACTAGGTCTTTGCATTGCAAAAAATTTTTCCGGTAGTCCAGAATAACTGTTTTCCAAATTGAATCCTGTTTCTATTAATGCTTTTCCTTCTTTCATCCTATCTCCTTTTCTTCTTCGTTTTATATAAATTATAGATATAAACTTCTATAATAACTACCCTCTTTTTAGTTTATACTTTTAATAATTATTTATTCTAATATGTTATTCATTAAATACTTATGTCTTTGTTTACTATTGAAATATCAAATTAAAGCTATCAATCTTAATATGAAATAAAAAGCAAAAAAGATGCTTCATCCTAAGATGATTAGCATCTTTTACCTTAATTTAAACTGTTTGTATAATCCATCTACTAAGGCATCATTACAGTATCAATTACGTGTATAACTCCATTTTTAGCCATAATATCAGTAATTATAACTTTCGCTCCATCAATAAATACTGAATCACCCTTAACCTCTATTTTAGCATTTTTTCCATTTGCCATGGTTATTTCCTTACCATTTAATTTGGCAACATCTGCAGCAGTAGCTTTACCTTTGAAAACATGATAGGTTAGAATATCTGTAAGCACATTTTTATTTTCTGGTCTTAATAGCTCATCAATTTTTCCTGCTGGAAGTTTTGAAAATGCATCATCTGTAGGTGCAAACACTGTAAATGGACCTTCACTCTTTAGGGTATCAACTAATCCTGCCGCCTCTAAAGCTGCTGTTAAAGTTTTAAATCTGCCATCACTTGTAGCTATATCCACTATGTCCTTTGGTTCTGACATTTCTTTCATGGTATCAATTTGAATATGTAAAATACTCTGTGCACTTGCCACTAAAGGCATTTGGATAATAAATACCATCATTGCTAACGCTACAATAATTTTAATTTTTCTTTTCATAATCATTCTCCTTTACTATTTGGGTTAGTGT
The DNA here is from genome assembly GCF_000732635.1 of Clostridium sulfidigenes. GTDB lineage: Bacteria > Bacillota > Clostridia > Clostridiales > Clostridiaceae > Clostridium_J > Clostridium_J sulfidigenes. The sequence goes on from NZ_JPMD01000013.1 coordinate 70,094, forward strand.
AAAGTTCTTACACCCTCTTTTAAAATTTGTAACTTTTATTCCATTTAAGTTTGCCCATTAAAAATCTAGATTATTCTAAATAAATATATACGTACTTAATTAATATTTCTCTGAAATAAATTCACATAAAAAAATAGTAGCTCCAACCTAAATTGAAAGCTACTAATTTTAAATCCACATTATTCTTTAACAAACTCCCTCAACCTAAAGCTACCTGCTGTAAATAACATAATAGACATTAAAAATATAATTAAGATAGGAATAATAATTTTTCCTGTATTTATTATTCTGAGTAGCCAAGTAAATGGTGATATTACACTGATTCTACTTATTATTTCTGGAACATTATCAAAGCTATCTAACTCTGACCCAAAAATCCCCATACCAAAGGCAGCTATTCCAAAAACAACTGTAGATAGACTTGCTAAGGTTACATTTCTAATCCATCTTGTTACTGCTACAATAATAGATGTTGTAACTAAACTACTTAGAAATATGATTAGTATTCCTTGAGGAATATTGTTGTTAGGAAGCTTTAATACAAGTGTTAAGATTATAAAAGCTGAGCAACTTAAAACTCCTTGAATTATAAAGGATGAAATAAATAAACTACCTAAAATAGTTATATCTGAATTACTAGTTGCTATTGTTCTTTTTAATACCTTTTGCTCTCTAAGCTTAATTATTTCTCCCGCAATAACGGAACCACCTATCATCATAAAATAACATATCAATAATATAGTCATCTTATAATCCTCTTTACTGTCTACTTCTTCATCTACAATAACTGCAGTAGTAGAATTTGTGCTTAATCCCGCACTTACTTCTTCCTCAACAACTCCAGATACATAGTTTGTTATAATATCTTCTGCCATTATTGAGCCACTAGCAGCTTCTGTACTATAACACTGAATTTTAGGAAGCTCTCCATTATCTAATAAATCTTGAAAGTTATCTTCTATAACATAAATTGCTCCTAATTTATTTTCTCTAAGCAAATCGAAATTGTCTTCTATCTGTCCATCTAGTGTATTTATTGAATATTCTTCACTCAATTTCTCAATAACCTCAGTAGAGTGATTTGAATTACTTCTATCTATAATTCCTATGCTTCCTGATCCGTGACTTAAACCTCCACCATTTATAACTAAAATCATAACAACAGGAAATATCAAGGTCATTAGTAACATAAATGGACTTTTTAATTGTCTTTTCATATTAATTAATACTAATCTTATTAAGCGCATACCTTTTTCCTCCCCTGAATTACTGCTTTAATTATTGCTGCAGAGTATATAATAATTGACATTGCAAATATAATTAATATCCATTTCCCACAGCCTTCTAAATTTCCATTTAAATTGTATAAATTAAATGCATTATTTAAATAATGTGTTGGTGTTAGCAACGCAATTTTATTACCTTCACCTGAAAATATCTCTCCACTTATTAGGGGTAAGGTAAATATTATAGTCCCAATTATTTTTCCATACTTAGCCCCAAATATAGTAGATATACTTTTAGACATAGATACTACTAGCATAGTTCCCATTAATATTAATAATATTAAATCTAAAATATTACCTTTAAAACTTAATCCAGCTACTCTAAAGAAAATTACATATCCACTGATTATTATAAACACATATACTATCAAAGCCATAGTCTCGTAAAAAAGATATTGTAATTTTGTAATAGGAGTTGCATTAATTCTTTTATCTAAATTTACGCTAATATCTGCATAACCGCCATGAATCATTGTATATATAAGAATGGTAATTACAAAGCCAATCATGGATGCTGATATCTTTTCATAGGGATTATTGGTTTTTAAAGTATCTATTGTGATATCTTCAACTATAGATGATTCCATAATTCTATTTAAATTCCCCATATCTCCACCAGCTATAGATACATATAAACTTTGATGATATCTATCTAATATTACCTTTAATGTGTCAGTGGACATTCCCATGCCTTCTACTTTTTTATTAATAATTATATCTCCCTTATTTAAAGATAAAACATTTTTCTCATATCCTTCTTTTATTATTAGTTCTACATCTGGCTTTTTATCTACTATATTTACAACCTCTTTCAAATCATCACTGCCTAAAAGTTCTACAAGCCTTTTTGAATTTTCAGTGTTGTCTTCATCAACAATTTGAACATTTAATGCCTTAAGCTTTAATGGATTTTCATCATCCAAATGATGAAAAAATGCCATAAAACATGCAAGTAAAATAGGAAATAAGATAAAAGTTGCTATGGTAACTACGCCATTTGCAAACATACCTTTAAGGGTAGTTTTTATATAATATAATGCCTTCATAGCTCTTCCCCCTAATCTCTTAAAGTTTTTCCTGTTAATGATAAAAATACATCTTCAAGCTTTGCCTCTTCATAGCTAATCTTCTTTATATTAACGGTTTCTTTTTCTAATAATGAAAGTACACTAGCCAGCTTAAACTTTGAATCAATAGTTAAAGTAAGTACATTATCCTTATCTGATACCTTATCGATTCCCTCTAAATCCTTTAACTTCATTATTGTTTCTCCACTTATCTCTTGAGTTTCAATAATCACCTTATTGTTGGAGAAAACTGAAGCCTTAATCTCTTCTCTATCTCCATAGGATACTTCCTTCCCTAAATCAATTATAAATACTCTCTTGCAAAGCTCCTCGATTTCCTCCATATAATGGGAAGTATAAATTACTGTAGTACCCCAATCCCTACATATATTTTTTATGAAAGAAAATATATGATTTCTTGATTGCGGATCTACACCAACGGTAGGCTCATCCAATATTAAAACCTTTGGATGGTGGAGAATTGATACTGCAATATTTAGTCTTCTTTTCATTCCACCTGAAAACTTCTTAACCTTTTGCTTTTTAGTTTCCTCTAATCCAGTTACTTTAAGGGCCTCTGCTATTCTTTCCTTCAAAAGTTTCCCCTTTAGTCCATATAAAGCTCCAAAGAATTCTAAATTATCATAGGCATTAAGCTCCTCCATTAGAGCTAACTCCTGTGGAACATATCCCATGCATTCCTTTGCCTTAATTGGCTCCCTTAAAATATCATATCCACATATTTCAATAGTCCCACTATCTGGTGTTAATAAGCTTGTCATAATATTTATTAAAGTTGACTTACCTGCTCCATTAGGTCCAATAAAGCCAAATATCTCTCCTTCTTTTACTTCATAGCTAATATTATCTAAAACTAACTTATCATTAAATCTTTTACTGATGTTTTTTACTTCTATAATACTCATAAAATTACCCCCTAGACTTATCTTACTATTATAATAAGATATTTCCAGGGGGATGGCCATAACTTAAGGTCACTACATAAATGACTTAAGTCACTATTCCATTTTTAAAAGCAAAAATTGCAATCTGCGTCCTATCTCTAAGCTTCAACTTTGATAGTATATTTGTAATATTATTTTTTATTGTTCCTTCTGACAAGAACAACTCTTCTGAAATCTCTTTATTAGTTAATCCTTTAGCTATTGCTTCTATTATCTTAAGCTCTTTCTCCAAAAGTCCATACTTATCTATATCACTTTTAATTACTCCATTACTTCCCATCATTTCTATGGCCACATCAGGATGAACTACTATATTACCTTTATAAGCCATTTTTATACCTTCATAAATTACATCATGGGAGCTATCCTTAAGCATATAACCAAAAGCCCCATACCTCATGGCTTCTCTTATATACTCTTTATCCTTAAAGGTGGTAAGAATTATAACCTTTATCTTTGTAAACTGTTCCTTAATAAGTCTTGTCCCCATAACCCCATCACAAGTTTTCATTCTTATATCCATAAGAACAACATCAACATCAGTGGTTTTGCAAACTTCCAAAGCCTTATAACCATTTTCAGCTATCCCAACAACTTCAATATCCTCATAAACTGAAAGCATTACTTTCAAGCCTTCTCTTATTAACTTCTCATCATCTACAATTAAAAGTTTAATCTTCTTCATTCCTACACCTCCGCTTCCCTTGGAACTATAACCTTAACAAAAAAACCATTGTCTTTGCTAGACTTCATATGAACTATACCCTCTATTTCTGTTACTCTTTCCCTTATACTTCTAAGTCCGAGTCCACTTTCCACAATTTTATCTGTTCCCACGCCATTGTCACTAAAGGATATTACAAATTCATCTTCTGTAAAATTCATAATAACCTTAACCATAGTTGCTTTACCATGCTTTAAAGAATTTGATAAAATCTCTTGAATCATTCTATATAAATGATTAATCTGCTTAGTTGATAAATTCCAATCACCCTTTGATATAATGACCTTAACTTTTACTCCAGACATCCTCTCAAAGTTTTTACATAACTCTTGAAGTCTTAAAATTCCTTGGTAATTATCATATTCATCGGGCTTTAACTCCCTTACAGCTCTCTTCACATCTTGAAAACTTTCATTAATAAAAGCCCTTAAATTTCCTATCATATCTTTCATAGAACTATTTTCCTTCTCTGCAATAGCTTCCATGGCAGATAACTGAATCATAGCAGTAGATAAAGTATGTCCAACACTATCATGAATTTCCCTTGATATTCTATTTCTTTCCTTTAATAAAGTTAATTCCTCAATAGATTCTACATACCCTTCAAGCTCCTTATTAGCTTCTATAAGTTTTTCATCTGAAACTCTAAGCTTATCATAAAGTTGCTGTGCTTCCACCTTTGTACTAAAAAGTCTAGATATATAACTTAAAAGAATAAAGAAGATTCCAAGTAAAACAAAATTAATAATGCCATCTTCAATAGGCCCACTAAACTTCGGATAAATTCCAAAAAATAAAATTATAAGCCCTAATCCATACTTAACTATCTTATTTTTCAACGGGAATAAATCTATGGATACCCCTATTAAGTAAAAAATAATAGTTCCTCCAAAGTTCAGTTGTGCCAATGGTATAAATACTAGCTCTATTATTATTGAAAGAATAGCACTTCTCTCTTTCTCTAAATAAAACATTCTCAAATGATTATTTATAATAAATAATAGAAGAAAAACTAGACTTACTATGCTCTTATTTCCTACTTCTATAAACACTTGAAAAGTTAATATACAAAATGATATATATCTCATTAACAATAATTCTTTACTCTTTATCATAACGCTCTCCTAATATATATTTCTCTATATATTTATTTAAGCCTAAATCACATAAAATTACTAGGGTATTTTTTTAGGTAATGCCCGATATTAGTCTCCCATGTTTGTATTATTTCTTTTTATATAGCTTATCTACTTATATAAATTACCAACTTCAACTTATAACAAATATTTTTAAAAATTATTTACTAATATATTTATAAAAATCAGCCTTATTCAAAGGTCTGCTATAATAATATCCTTGAACTAAATTGCATCCTATTGATTTTAAATAATTAACTTGCTCTTTAGTTTCTGCTCCTTCCGTTATAACCTTTAATTTTAATTTTTTTGCTATATCTGTTACTAATTCAGCAATTTCACCACCATCTTTTTCAGGATAGTTTTTTATAAAACTTCTATCAATTTTCAATTTATCTACATTTAGCTTTTTTAAATAACTCAAAGATGAAAACCCTGTTCCAAAATCATCTATAGCTACTGTAAGACCAATCTCTTTAAACTTGTTTAACTTGTCATTAACACCATCAACATTTGTCATAAAAATACTTTCCGTTACCTCAATTTCAAAATTCTTAAAATCTACATTATATTTTTGTGCATATTCTTTGAATTTATATACAAGTTTCTCGTCTTTAAATTGTAAAGGTGAGATATTAATAGAAATTCTAAAATCCGTACCGATTTTATCTCTCATCAAAGAATAATCTTTAAACACTCTTTCTATTAACCAATAACCAATTTCAATAATTTCACCTGTTTTTTCTGCTAAAGGAATAAAAGCCACTGGAGATACATTTCCAAGCTCCTCATTTTCCCATCTTAATAATACCTCAGCACCTACAACTTTTTCTTTCTCGATATCTACCTGAGGTTGATAATAAACATTCAGTTCATTATTTAAAATAGCTTTTCTTAGCATGGTATCCATTTTAATCTCTTTTTCCATTTTTATTTTTAGATTAGGTTTATAATATATGTATTTATTTCCCTTTTCATTTAATACATTTTCTAACGCAATGTATGCATTAATAATAAGTTCCTCTGAAGTAACTCCATCTTCAGGATAAACAGAAATCCCTGCTTTAATATTAAAGAAAACTTCTTCCTTTTTAATATTAAATGATTTTTTATTTTCATTAAAAAATTTATTAATAAAGTGTCCTACTTCTTCTCTACTATCACAAGATGATAGACCTATAACAAAATTATTTTTTGTTATTTGAGCAATAAAATCTTCTCCCTTAAGTAAAGTTCTTGTACGTTTAATTAATTCCTTAATAAAATTATTATTATTTGCTTTTAACAAAATATTATTATAATTTTCAATAGAAAAATAGATAAGGCTAAAATTATTTTTATTGTCCTTGATAATATCATTTATCAATCTATTGGTTAGATTTTCATTAGGTAAATTAGTTTTTAAATTATAATTCTTCAATTTTTCTACATATTCTTGCTCTTCAACATGCTCTGTCAAGTCACTGAATATACCTATATACTTAATAATATCTCCCTTTGAATTATCTCTAATTGAATAAATATTAAGTTTTTTCGGGTACAAAAAGTCATCTTTTCTCTTGTCCCACAATTCTCCACTCCAGTATCCTCTTGTTATTATAGATTCCCACATATCTTTATAAAACTCAACAGACTGTTTACCTGATTTAAAATACCTAGTTTTTAATCCCAAAACTTCTTCTTTTCTATATCCAGTTATTTTTTCAAATGAATTATTTACATCAGTTATAACCGTATTATTATCAGTTATAACAACTGCCTCATTAATATTTTCAGATATTTTGCTTAAAATATTTAACTCTTCTTTATCTTTCTTTGAATAGTAATTTATTATTACTATTATTAGTGTAAGTAAGGCAATTCCAAGTAACATAAATAATTCTCTATTATTCATACCAAAAAAAGTGTTTTTCTGAACTACTGGTAAATCATCTAAGTTAAATTTATATAAGATAAACCAAGAGTAATCATATTCACTCTTTACACCTATTGTTGTCAATGGATTTACATTCATAAAAAAACTAACTTCCCTACCATTTTCGTAGTAACCAGTTTTTTTTGATTTCATTTCATTCCATAATTCTAAATCATCAATAGCTATAGTATTATCCTTTTTATCTTGGAACATGAATCCAAAATTTTTATTGCTATCTATATTACAAAGATAATATCCTTTATCATTTATTAATGCTGGTTTAACGAAACTATAAGATGAATCTCCATACTGTTTGCTAATAGTAGTTAATATATCTTGTGCTAAATAATTTACACTCAAAATCCCTTGGTAAACATTATCAGATGAATATATAGGAGTAGAAATTCTAATAGTTGGCTTGTACGGAACTTCTATTTCTCCATTTTCCATGTTTAAATCCATATCCGATATAAAAACTTCATCTTTGCTTAGTTTACTTGTTTCTTTATAGTAATATCTATCACTTTTATCTTGTAATTTATCATTAGGTACTAAATAAGTTCCCTTATCCTCATTATCAACTCTAATAATTTCTTTTCCACTATTATCTAGTAGACGTAATTGATCAAAGTTTTTTTTTATTAGTTGCTACTCTCAAAAGAAGTTCCTTCATTTGCGTTATAGTGTCCTCATTTATATTATTTATATATCCATCTAACTCGTTGGAATTCTTAATAACTAATAAGTCATCATATGCTCTCTTTAGATCATTTTCTATAACATAGTTAACAACTTCTGCTCTTTGTTTTTGTCCTTCCTTTAGTATTTCTTTTGTTTTTTCTATTTCACTCTTAGAAAGATAATCAAAAATTGATATAGTAATAATAAAAATAGGAATGATGACTGCAATATAAATCTTTAAAATTCTTTTTATGTCCCTAATATTAATCATCCTCATAAAATCAACTCCATTAATATAAAATCCTTATAAATTTAGAAAATAATTACCTATAATTCATTTGGGTAAAACTTAGAATATTTTATGATAATATTAATTTTTCCTTAGCAAATATTATCATAAAATATCAAAATTTACAATGTTTGAAGATTTCTATTAGCTATATTTAGCTTAATATTAAAAGTAAAATCAAAAAGCACCCATCCATAAAGAATAGTGCTTTAGTCTCATAAATTCATATCATACATTTTGCCCAATAAACTTAAATCAAATTAGGTCTTTTTTACTTTAAAAAAATATTCTAATGCCTCAAGACTAATTACTGGTCTTAAGAGTTGCATTTTTTTCACTTCTTCATATTCAACACCTGCAATACCATTTTGAAGTAATGATGTTCCATATCCCATCTCTTTTGCTCCATTATAAGAGAATAATACGCAATACTCTGCTGCAAATCCGCTTATAACAACAAATTCAACTCCAAGTTCTTGAAGCTTATCATGAAGCTCTGTCTTGAAAAATGCATTATTATACTCTTTATGTATAACAATATCATTTGCACTAGGAATAATAGAATCAACAAATTCAAACTTCTCAGAACCAGGCCCCTCTCCCACTTCTATATCCAATACTTTAACAACAGGCAATCCTTTTTCCCTAAACATACGTGCTGCCTCATTTATATACTCTACTGCATCATCAAACTCTCTTTGACATTTACAAAAGTCATAACATCCCTTTTGCATATCAATTATTAGAAACGCTGCTTTCATTCTTATACACCCCTTTAAATTTTTATATCTTACCCACGAAAATATATTTCCAATTTATATTAATAATTAACAAATATATACTATTTAATTATAATACAGTTAACATTAATAATCCAACTTTTAAAAAATAAAACCATCTAATTTAAATACTCAATTACTTTAATGTTCTTACCAATGAACTTCTACTCTTTGAAAGAAGTTCATTCTTAATTAGAAAATTCCATACTGGCTCAAATTTTTTCCATGCTCCTGCATAAGTGAAATGTTTTAATCTCATTCTAAGTTCTTCATGTTCCTTTGATGCCTTATATATATTTCTCCATCTGTAAAAATCTTTATAAGCTCTATTATATCCACTTTCCATTTCTTCTTTTGTAATATTAGGGTGATTAAATACTAAATGCCTAGTATCGTATAATCTCCAATCCTTAGTAATAATTCTCTTATCTTCATCCATTTTATTAAATATCCCCGTACCAGGATAAGGAGTAAGAATATGATTAGTTGCTGTGGTTATACCGCTATTAACAGCCCATTCTGTAGTTCTATCAAAGACATCTAAAGTATCACTGTCCAGTCCAAAAATAAAACTTCCATTTATCATTATTCCTAATTCATCTAATTTCTTTATTGCTTTACTATAATCTTTTCCTATGTTAGACCCTTTATTAGCTTGAATTAGGTTCTGTTTATTAATACTTTCAAACCCAATAAAAGCACTCCTAAATCCAGCCTCATACGCAAGATCTATTGTGTCATCTTGAAGAATAGAATCCACAGTTATTGCACCTTGGAAAACTCTATTCATTCCCCTCATTTCTTTGAAAACTTGCCTTGATAACTTTTTATCTGCAAATATATTATCATCAAGAAAGTATAAATGTCTCCCTTTCATACTTTCAATTTCTTTTAATATCCTGTCCACTTTATATACAAAAAAAGATTTTCCGCCTTTATAAAATGAACTAACATAACAAAAGGAACATTTATTAGGACACCCTCTTGAAAAGACCATGGAATTTGGAACTAAATACTTCTCTTGTTTAAATAAATCCCTTCTTGGCAAAGGTAGATTATCTAATAAAACTTCCCCCTGCTCATAAAACTCCTTTATATTTCCCTCTTTAAAATCCTTTAAAAACTCTGGAAAACTTCTTTCACCAAGACCAAGTAATACAGTATCTGCATGATTCTTAGCCTCTATAGGTAATGAAGTTGCATGTATTCCACCAATGGCAACCTTTATTCCTCTTTTTCTATAAAAATCTGCAATTTCATAAGCTCTATTAGCATTAGTTATATAACTTTCAATACAAACTAAATCTGGTTCATCATTTAAATTTATTTCTTCTATATGTTCATCAACTACTTCTATTTCATCTGAGTCATCACACAATGATGCTAAAGTAGCCAAGCCTAAAGGAGGAAATAGTGAATATTTTATAGGCCTCCAATATGGACTTTTTGCCTCTTCTAATGCTGGTAAAATAAACTTTATTTTCACAATAAATTGTCTCCTTTTCAAAAGCTATGATAGTAACAAATATCTATTACTACTTTCTTTTTACAGAGTAACAAACCAGTAGTAATTTACCAATATTTCACTCTTTATTTATATATAATATCATTGCTTTTATTGTTTTTCAATATATCTTTATTCTTTTAAACAATATCTCTTTATCTTAAAAATAAGGGTTGCATCTCGATTTACAACTTAGGGTTGCATTTCGATTTACAATTAAAAATATCTATTTAGTTCCATGATAACATCATAAACAGAGTTCTTTACTCCCACTTTGAAAAAGATGAAAGTATTAGATCTGGTAAAAATACTGCTAGTAACCTAACATTTTGGATAAAAAAAAAGAGCCGCAATTTGCGACTCCCTTTAATTTAAACTTTACTCTATGGATTTTAGTGCATCAATCATATTTATATTTTTTAATTTTATATGCATCATTATCATAACTAATATGGCAAAAAACATTGTAATTACTCCAGAGATTACATAACTGCTCATGTCTACAGTTGGTATCATCATCATATTGTCCATTTCTGCTGTACTCACTAAAAATACATATAATATTTTACCCATAACTGACCCTGCAAGTATACCTAATATTGTTAGTATTATGTTTTCTCTAAATATATACATGGCAACTTCATTATCATAAAAGCCTAATACCTTTATTGTAGATATCTCTCTTATACGTTCAGACACATTTATATTAATTAAATTATATAATACAACAAATGCCAAACTTCCTGAAGCAACTATTATTACTATCATAACTAAGCCTAAATCAGCAGATTCACTTAAGCTTCTTAGCTTTGAAGCAAGGGTAACATTTACTACTTTATCATTGTCCATAAGGGTAGTAGATATTTTATTATCATCTTCTCTATTAGAATTTAACTTTAATAATTGTGCATTATATTTTGGAGCACTTTTAAATATCTCTTTATAATAGGATGGTGATAGATATATATAATGTCCAGCATAATTTTCTACTATGTTGTCTACTTTAACCTGATGAGAATTATTATCCGAATCTGTTAAAGTTACATAATCCCCAGCAGATACCCCTAAAACATTTGCCAGCTTTTCATTTATAATTACTCCACTATCTGATAGTTTGTACTCAGTTCCAGTTTCTCTATGGTTTAATAATATATATTTACTTAACTCATCTATATTTTCTGGTACATACATAATAGCACTTTGCTTACTTACACCTTCTTTTATGAAGGTTACTGAATCTTGATGAATATTTAAGCTACTTTCATATCCTTTTAAGTTATTTAAACTACTTTCATATTCCTCATTTTCTTTTTTACTATTATTATCATCAAATACTACCATAGCATCATACTTTAATAATTTCCCAAATTGAATATCCATAACTGAAGAATTGGATTTTTCAAGAGATATACCTGCAACAAGCATAGCCATACATCCTGATATACCAAGTATTGTCATTAACATCCTTTGCTTATATCTAAAAAGATTTCTAAAGGTAACCTTTTGATTAAAGTTCAGTCTTTTCCATAAAGGAGTAATTCTTTCTAATAATATCTTTTTACCAACCTTTGGAGCTTTTATTCTCATTAAATTAGAAGGATTTTCTCTTAATTCCTCTTTTAATACAATTAATGATGCTCCCACAGTACAAAGTATTGAAGCTACTAAAGACTGAATTATATAGGATGGATAATAGTATATTTTTACCTTTGGTAATGCAAAGGCAGATGAATAAGCTTTACTAATTATATATGGAAGGATGCTGCTTCCAACTACAATACCAAGGACACTACCAACAATACTAGCTAATGCTGCATAAACTATGAATTTCCTAGCTATTTCTAAATCCTTATAGCCTAATGCCTTTAAAGTTCCTATTTCCACTCTATTTTCTTCCACCATCCTAGTCATTGTAGTTAAGCATATAAGTGCTGCAACTAGGAAGAAAAACACAGGAAATACTGAAGCTATCTTATCTAAGCTATCAATTGATCCTTTGTAAGTTGCGTAACCAGGATTATCATTTCTATCAAAGAAATAATACTTACTATTATTTAAATCACTTAATTTTTCCTTTTCTTCATCTATCTCTTTTCGCCCATCTGCAAGTTTTGCTTTGTTCTCCTTGATATCCTTCTCTCCATGAAGAAGTTTTTTCTCTGAAGCTTCAAGTTCCTTCTTAGCCTTATCAAGTTCTAACTGTCCTTGCTTTTTACCTTCCTCAAGGTCTTTTTTACCTTTGATAAGTTCCTCTTTCCCTATGAGTAGTTGCTTTTCAGCTGTTTCAAGTTGTATCTTGCCTTCATTAAAACTTTTAACTTTCTCCTCATAGGCAATTATACCTTGTTGATACTGAGTTATTCCAGCTACTAAAGTTTCTACCTTAGACTTATTCTCACTTGCACTTTTACTAGCACCTTCTACTCCTTGTGCCATACTAATCACTAAAGAAATATTAGTTGGGTCTTTTTCTAAACTACTTACTAAACTACCTAATTCATTTAAACCTAAATTAGGATTAGATAAAGCACCTTTCCAATACTGAATTTTCTCCGTTGAAACTTTTTCACCTTCTTTAGTATTCTTTGCTGTTTCTCTCATATCACTAGAAAGTGCATTGTATGTCCCTATTAAAACTTCTAAATTATCTATTTGGTTTTCATACTCTATCGTGCTTTTAGTTGGATCAATGCCTTGTTTTAAAAATCCTTCCTTAGCATTATCAAGTTGAATTTTTCCTGCCTCTAGCTGTTTCTCACCCTGTAAAAATTGCTCTTTTTGTTTATCAAGTTCCTTTTGACCTTTATCTAACTCTCTTTCACCTTCGATTAATTTCAGTTCACCATCTTTGATTTCTTGCTGATACTTTTCTGCAAACTCTTCATATTGATTTTTACCATTAATAAGCTTTGCTCTACCTTCATCTAATTCTTTTTCAGCATCTTCAAGTTTTTTTTCACCATCTTCTATTTTTTTATAAGCCTTACTAAGCTCCTTTTCTGCCTCTAATTTTACTTCTTCAATTCTTTCTACCACTCTATTTGAGTATAAGTTTTTAAGATACTTATTATTTTCCTCCATCTTATCTTTATACTCATCACTATATGCACCAAGATTAGCTACATTTTTAAATCGTACATATACTTCCGTATACACATCCATGGATATATCTAAGCTATTTAATATTGCAAAATAGTCTACACTTCCTTTTCCAACGGTAGTTGTTCCCCTAGATATATTTTCTATATACATAGGACTTTGTACAAATCCAACAATTTTAAAAGTTTTCTTCTTAAAGTATTCATCCAGCTCTTCATCAGATTCTATGGTATAGGTATCACCTATCTTTAAATTTTTATCTTCCTTTAAAGCATTTTCATCTAAAGCTATCTCACCACTATTTTCAGGCAATCTCCCTCTTGTAACAATAAATTTATTTATATTACTAGAGTCCTTCTTATTATATTCCATAAATTTAACCACATTATTTATATTAGTTAAATTTACGTCTATAGTAGATGTTCCAAAGTAATCTAAAATTTCATCCTTATTCTCAAGTAGCTTTAGATCATTTTCATTAAGACCTATACTAGACACTATCTTGCTATCCATTAGGTTTTGCTCTCTAAAAAATTCATTTATGGACTCTTTTAAATCTGGTCCACTGGATTTAATTCCAGAGTAAAAAGCAACTCCTAAAAAAATTATAGCAAGTATTGATATAAACCTTGCTTTAGAAGATAATATTTCCCTTGTTATTGATTTTTTATATGCTCCATTTTTCATCTTCTACCCTCTACCACTCTATGTCTTCAACTGAAACAGGATTTTTATTCACTTCAACACTTGTAACCTTTGCATCCCTAATTTTTATAACTCTATCTGCAATAGGCCCAAGGGCTGAATTATGGGTTATAACAATTACTGTTGTCCCTGTGTTTTTACATGTATCCTGTAATGTCTTTAAAATCTGTTTTCCTGTTTTATAGTCAAGAGCTCCAGTTGGCTCATCACATAAAAGCAACTTAGGATTTTTAGCTATAGCTCTAGCTATGGAAACCCTTTGCTGTTCTCCTCCTGATAATTGGGATGGAAAATTGTTTTTTCTATGATCAAGTCCCACTAACTCAAGAGTTTTATCTACATCTAAAGCATTCTTTGAAATTTGTGTAGCCAATTCCACATTTTCTTTTGCAGTTAAATTTTGAACTAAATTATAAAACTGGAATACAAACCCCACATCATGTCTTCTGTACTTAGTGAGCTGTCTCTTGTTAAACTTAGATATATCAATGTTATCAATAATTATTTCACCTTCATCACAAGTATCCATTCCTCCAAGTATGTTGAGCACAGTTGTTTTACCTGCACCACTTGGTCCTAGAATAATAGTAAACTCTCCCTTTTCTATAGAAAAATTAATACCATTATTTGCTGCAATGGTAGTTTCTCCAACCTTGTATCTTTTATATTCATCTTTTATCTCTATGTATGACATGTTGCCCTCCCTAATCATTACTACCTTTAAATACTCAATGTTATTAAATAGACACCTTGTTTAGTTAATGCTATAATTCAAGTATAAATAATATATGGATTAGTTACAATAATCACATATTTTCATAGTGTTATTAAATATACATTTTAACGAATTTTGTTTATTTAATAACATATAATTAATAATTGCTTTAATAAATATTAAAAAAGGATGAGTTAAATGGCAGGCGTTAAAGGAAATAGAAGAATTTTATATACTAAAAAAATAATAAAAGAAAGTTTAATTGACTTACTTAAATATAAGAAAATTCATGAGGTTACCGTTACTGATATCTGCAAAAAATCAGATATTAATAGGGGAACTTTTTACACCCATTATAAAGATACCTATGACTTACTTAAATCATTAGAGGATGAACTATTTAATCAAATCTTAGAATATATCGAAGAAACCCCAGTTGAAGAATACAAAGATGTTTTATTACTTAAAGCTCTTGAATTAATTCAAGAAAACAAAGAATTATGCCAGATTTTATTCAGTAAACAAATGGAAAATAACATTATGGACCGTATTATTTACGTAGCAAGCAAATCTAAAATTGATAAGCTAGTTAGAGATTCAAAAGTAGATGATAAATTTTTAGATTACTTTATAAAATACTCTGTAGGAGGGGTTGTTTCAGTTGTTCAAACATGGCTAGACAATGATTTAAAGGAATCTCCTAAAGAAATAGTTAACATTATAAATAGTATTATCTCTTTTCGACCTTAATATTATAACTAAATAAATAAGCTAAAAAGCTAGATACAACTTAGTATCTAGCTTTTTAGCTTATTTATTATCTGCTTATTTATCTTTATCTAATTGCTCTTTTACTAGTTTCATAATTTCACTATACTTACTATTTATAAGCCCATAGTTATCTTTAACATGTGGAACCATACATCCACTACAGTCCTTTATTCCATCTTCAGTAATTTTGAAATTACCACCACATTTATCAGCTAATGCGTAAAGTGGGCAATAACAAAATAGGCAGTTAAACTCCTCAGGTTTATTAGTTTTGTGACAAGGGAAATATTCACATTCCTTATTTTGATGAAAAGCATAATGCTTACCTTCCCAATATTTATCTATCATTTTTTCTCCCCCTACCCTTTATCCTTAGTGTAAAGTTTTTTACACTATTTATCTTATACTTTTTATTATACAGTGTGTGATTATAACCGTCAATTTCTAGTATCTATAACCTTTAATATAGAATCAGCTGCTTTCTTTGAACCTCCAGCATTTTTGAAACCTTTTGCTAATTTATTTGCATTTTTTTTATAATCATCATTATCCATAACCTGTAATACCGCATCTTTTATGGATTTAGGATTATTACCTTTTAAAAAGATCCCAGCTTTCAAATCCGCAACCCGTTTTGCTACCATTCCTTGCTCTTCATGCTGTGGGTATAACACCATAGGAACTCCATAATACAAGCTTTCATTAACACTATTCATACCACAATGAGTAATAAATACATCTGTATTTTGAAGTACTATAATTTGCTCTACACTATTTCTAACCTTAAAATTATCTGGTATATAGCCTAAGTCTTCAATTACAGTATCTTTTCCAACTGACATAACCACATGAAAATCACAAGTTTCAAAGGCTTTTATACAATTTTTATAAAACTTTATATTTTTGTTATTAACCGTTCCCAAGGAAATATATATTTTTTTACGCTTTCTTTCCTCATATTCAACCTTAACATTAGATACTGAAGGTCCTATAAAGGAATATTTATCCGAAAAAGTCTCTACCATTGGTTGAAACTCCTTTGAAGTATATACAATGGTATTTGTATCATTATCATTTTGAATTATAGAAACAAAATTCTTAACATTATATCCATGGTTTCTCAAAAGCTCTATTTTCTTATTAATACGACTCATGCCTAAAATCATAAGTATAGCTTCCTTAAAACCTTTCTTCATCATCTTTGCAGTATACTTATTAAATGCAAAGGTTGTTGTAGAACATACATAGGTAATATTTAATTTTTCTGCAAATAGCTTACCCCAAAAACATAAAGAATCTGATACAATACAATCTGGATTAACCCCTTTAAGTTCATTACATACTTTTTCATCTAAAGCTATAGTAGTATCTGCTATCATCTCAATTAAAGCAGCAAAATCCTTACCAATTTTTTTCTCATCTCCAGGCTTTAATTCTGGAAGATACTCATTACAGCTAATAAATTTTGCACCTGCTCCTTCAATCTTTTCTTTAAACTCATCAAAAGAATAATACCATACTTCATGACCTCTATATGATAATTCACGCACTACCTCAATAGTAGGATTCGTATGTCCATGTGCAGGAATACAAAAAAATACTATCTTACTCATATTATAATCCTCCCCTTTTAACCCCTCTGCTTAAAAGCTATTACTCCTTAGTTACCACACCAATTTGACCTACAAAATTTATAAGGTCACGTTGATGTACAATGGCAATTCCCCTATCTTCATCTCCTAATATTAATAAATTATCACCAGACTTAATATTAAATAGCTCCCTAGCTTTTTTAGGAATAACAATCTGACCACGTTCTCCAACCACAACGGATCCAAAGAAATGTTTTCCCTTAGGTGGTACAACAACACCTGAATCATCTTCTGAATGATTAACTAAATCATCCATAGTAACGTTATACAATTTTGCAAGAGCAATACAACTATTTATATCTGGAGTTGACTCTCCATTTTCCCATTTAGCAACAGCTTGCCTAGAAACATTAATCTTCTCTGCCACCTCTTCTTGAGTGTATTGATTGATTTTCCTTAATCTTTTCAAATTTATATTAATCATATTTATCATACCTTTCATATTTATTATATTTTTCTCACCCTTCAATGTCTATCAACCAGCATTAACATTCATGTATATATTTATGTTGAAATTATAACTTCTTTACTCCTAAAAATAGTAGATATACATAAGAATTACTTGCTAAAAAAATTTTTATAAGAAAATCATTAATTTAAAAATAGCTACATAAGTTTAAACTTACATAGCTATAATTATTAATGATTTTATTTGTTTTCCAATAATACTTTTGGTTTACTTTTGATTCCCTTTATTCCAAGATTACCATAGATTTCACTAACTGTTCCTGCGGTAATAAATGCATCAATTTGTTCTTTTTTAATAAATTCCATAAGATAAAATGATAAATTTAACTTTTTTTTAAAATTTCAATTAATATTTTAAAGAATAAAATAATTAATTTTATTTTATAATTGGGAAATTTAATAAAACACCTCTAAAAAGGAGAGCAGATATATTTGTGAAAACACAAATTTACCTGCTCTCCCTTTTAACTATTAAAATTAAGTTGATACTTTATTATTTCTCAAAGTACTAAAAAGGTATTAATTAAATTAAAACTATTAAAATTCTCAGAAAACCTGAAAACATCACAAATCACTGTGATATTATTCACTTACTAGTCCATATGCAGTAATCTTACGTATGCGATAGGTTACAAGCATAGAAATTGCATAGGATACTATTACTATACCAACATCGAACAACATACTCCATAGAGGGGTTACAATAAAATTTACCTTCATTAAGCCCATAGCCTTCATGGGAACCGCCATTATTGCATTGGTTTGAGTCATTCCTAACAAACTTCCTAGGCACACTCCTGTAATAATCGGAGGCAAGAATCCCATGGAAAGCTGGTGCATAAGCTGCAGAGTTGTGAACCCAAGTGCTTTTTGTATGCCAAGGTCATGCTTCTTCCTAATCACTGAAGAATTAATAACAAAATATAAAACAAGCATAACTACTAATATTGTAACTACTAATATGCTAATACCAACCTTGGATACTATACCTGTGTAAAGACCTATCCCCTGTTGAACCTCTTTGTCCAAATCAACTACTTTAAGAAAATCATCACCATAAAGTTTATCAATTTCCATTTTAAATTCTGAAGCTTTAATATCCTTATCAATATATATTTGAAAACCCCGCTGCTTGAACTCTTGATTAAGACTTAAAATACCATCGCTCCTAATATAAGCAATATTAAATTTACCCATATAGGACCCTTGGCAATAACCCGTTATAATATACTCACTCTGTTTATCATTGACCTTCAAAATAATACTATCTCCTATGTTCTTTTTCACCCTTTCAGCCAAATATCCTGAAATTGCAACTTCATTGCTGTGAAGTGGGTATCTACCCTCATAAATAGTATTAGTTTCTTTCATAGAATAGTCATCCATTACATATGTAGCTACTTCGTAGCTATCTGATTTCATCATTACTATATCAAGAAACTGAGCCTTTCGTACTCCCTTCATATTTTTTATATTCTCAACCACAGATGTATTATCTACAATAGGATTACAAACTGCAATAACACTAGACAATTCGACACCTGGAATTTCTTTAAAGATTTTTGTGTCTATTACTGAGTTATAAAACATACTTAATGCAAAGGTACCTGCAAAGGAAACAACTAGGAATATCATACCTATCATTAGGCTCTGTTTCATGTTCTGTAACATCAGCTTTATAGATAAAACAAAAGGAAGACTTCCCCTTGATTTGTGAAGGGGCATATAGTTCTTTCGAAAGCTATGAGTTATTATTCCGCCCCTCAAGGCTACAATTGGATTCAGCCTGTTAATACGACTTGAAGATATGAAGGAAACCAATATCACCACCAACAATATAACAAACAAGGAAATACTGCTAATCATACCGTCAAACCCCTGCACCCACATAAGACCCGACTGATGTGCAAAAACCTTTGATATTGCAGGAGTTGCCAGGTAAGACAGTGTTATACCCATCATGCTTCCAACCAAGGCAATTAATGAAAACTGTATAGTGATTGATGATATTATTTGCCTACTGGTGTAACCAACTGCCTTTAATGAACCTATCTTAGTCATATCCTCCTCTATGCTATTCTCAATTCTAAACCTTACAACAATAAGACATACAACAACGATTATTGTAGCAAAGACCATCATCATTACGGAAACAATGTTTGCCATAATTGAACGAGATAATCTCACAACTCCCTTATCTAAACTGAAAAATATACTTACGTCATCAGTTAGTATATTAGGGTTTTTCTCCTTTATTATCTCCTTTATTCCATTTTCAACATCCATATTATTCTTTCTTAAATCAGCAAAAATAAGTGACGCTTTATATTTTACTCCTAGCTTTTCAACAACCCTATCATAGGTACCACTAGGTAAGTAAACCCCCATAACCACTGTATCTAGTGAACTAAAAAATATATCTTCTGTAAATCCTTTAATGGTAAAGGTGATGTCTACATCCTCAAAACTCACCTTAAGTTTATCATTCACTTTATATCCACCATCAATATTCATTACATAGGGTAGGTATATGGACATTGAGTCAGGAGATTCATGCTCTCCAACGAATTTCCATTTTGAAAAATCTCTCTTCTGGTCTACATCATTGATGAGAAAATTAAATTCACGGTTATCATTGTTGTAAGGAATGGTTCCTTTTGCCAATAAGGAACTTTCCTTTTGGCTCCTTTTAATATTATCATTGCTTTTGATGTATTCACTCACCCTTTGACTATATAAGCTTTCCGGCATTAAATAATATTCATCAGAAGAATTTAGCTCCTCAGTTACCTTTTCAAAGTAGCTTCCGAAATTTACAAACACCAGAAGTCCTAGATTAAGTAGCATAGCTGCAATGATAAACATGAAAAGAATGGATACTGTATGCCCCTTGGTTTTCTTTATATTTGCAAAACTCAGCATTAATATCTTTCTCAAACTTACCACCCCATTTCATTGAGAAATCCTTGGAGTTTGTTATGACGCTCCTTGTCACCACTGACATAGCTTCCTAGGTCACATACTCCCTGAATAGCACCATCACGCATATATAAAATACGATTTCCACGCCTTGCGGATTTCAAATCGTGAGTAACCATGATTATGCTTTGACCACTTCTATTCACTTCAGTTAAAACATCTAGGGCTGCCTGTCCTGCCGAAGAATTAAGTGCTCCCGTAGGTTCATCTGCGAAGACCACCTTGGGATTATTAATTAATGCCCTTACAATAGCGGCACGCTGAGCCTCGCCTCCAGATAATTGTGATGGAAACTTACTCCATATGATTTCAGTTAGTCCCACTTGTGTAAGAAGTACCTTTGCCCTTTCTGCAATTGTCTTTCTATCACTACTTATAAGGAGACCGCTTACAAGGATATTATCCAGTATGCTCATATTATCCATAAGAAATATTTGTTGGAAAACAAAACCGCAGTTTAATCTTCTAAAAATTGCAAGCTTATCATTTGATAACTTTGAAATTTCATTCTCTCCAAACTTTATAGAACCGAGAGTTGGTTTATCCATTCCTGACAGGGCATAAAGTAGTGTTGACTTTCCTGCACCAGAGGAGCCCATGATTACTGTAAAATCTCCCTGATATATTTCAATATCAAGGTTCTTAAGTACATGCTGTTGCATTCCACCGTTTGAAAATGTCTTGCAGAGCTTATTTGTTGATATAATAACATTCTCCATGATAACATCCCTTTCAATAAAAAAATAAGACTGTTTTTCTTACAGTCCTATTATAGTTGAAAATTCCTTAACAGGTCTTTACCCAATCCTTAACTAATCCTTAAATCTTTTAAGTTCTTAAATTTTTAAGCAATTAAAAGTTTTAACAACACAGTGAATCCATCAACTGAGTTTTCGCAGTAAATGTATCCCTCCATTTTTTCCATCATATACTTAGAAATATAAAGTCCTAATCCAGTGCCTCCCTTTTCCTTAGAATTTTTAGCCCTATAGAACTTATTAAATATCAGAGGTAGCTCCTCCTCAGAAACTCCTCTACCATAATCCTTAAATCCTATCTCAAGGTATTTACCCTTAATAACTGAAGAAACATAAATAGATGTCCCTGCGTATTTGTAGGAATTACTGATTATATTGTCAACAACCTGAGATAACCTTAACCCATCTGCTAAAATTATACACTCAGCAATGCCTCCAATATTTGCTTTACAATTATAATCTGCCGTCTTAATCAAATCATATAGAACCTGACTAGATTGCTCAGTGACTATAACCTTTAGCTCCTGCAATTCCTCTAGTGTGGCGCTGAACATATTTGTTATTAATGTATTTATCTGATCAGCCTTTGAATTAATTATATCCAGCTGCCTCCTTTGGTTTTCATCGGAAGTCTTTACATGCATAACTTCAGTAACAGCCTTTATTGATGCCACTGGGGTTTTGATATCATGACTTAGTGAAGCAACAAGTTCTTTTTTACTTTGATTAGCAAGCCTTTCATTTTCCCTTGCCTTATTAAGCTCCTCCCTCATGAGGTCAAAACTTTCTGTAAATGCACCGAAGAAATTATTTTTGTCCATATCTAGAGGCATATCTAAATTCCCCTCTGCAACATGTCGTGCAAAGCCCTGAAGTTTTCTAAATGGATATAGAATACACCTGTCAATAAAAACAAAATATAAGCTACAAAATGCTGCAGCAACTATTATTACACAAAGGGCAAAAATAAGGAGTAAATTTCTAAATTTTATCCATTCATTATTTGTATTATTATATATTATTACTTTTCCAAGTACCTTATCCTGAGATTTTACATCAACTATAGTGTCCCTATTACGTATTGCTGAACTTAAATCATTGTTTAATCCATCTCTTGTAGCTTTGATAAAACGATTTTCATTGTCCAGTACTACGTAATCTAATTTATAGCTCAAACATGGCAACTCTGCATATTCCAGACTGTCCCATTCCTTTGCAAGAGACTGAGCAATATCATTTACCTTAGGCACTTCAATTTCAATTTTCCCTTTATATTTAAACGCAAAAAATGTGAGGCTTGTACAAGTTAAAAGAACAATGATACTTATAACTACTATTCTTTTAATGTTCATATGAAGCTCCCATCTCAAAGACATATCCAGTGCCCCAAACAGTTTTGATATACTGGGGTTCATTAGGATTTTCCTCAATCTTCTCACGAAGTCTTCTTATATGTACATTCAAGGTTCCTTCCCCTGTAATTGCATCGCCCCATACTTTTTGAAAAAGCTCATCTTTTGAAATGGTTCGGTTTTTGTTTTTAATTAAATATGATAATAATCTATATTCCATTGATTTTAATTTTACTTCCCTACCATCTACCATAAGCTTTTCCATATATAAATCAATAGAAAATCTACCAAAACTTACGGTACTGGCATAGTTAGACTTATATCTTTTTAAAACAGTTTTAACCTTTGCCATCAGTATATTTAGGGAATATGGCTTTTGAATATAATCATCTCCACCAATGTTTAATGCCAAAAGGACATCATCATCACTTGTTCTAGCACTGATAAATAAAATTGGTGTATCCATTGTCTTTCTCAATTCTTTGCAAATTTCAAAACCTGAGGATTGTCCTAGATTGATATCCAGCAATATTAAATCAACCTTATTCTTCAATAAAAAATCAAAACATGCTGTTTTATCTGATACCCAAAAGGTTTTTACGCCGAACATGTTGAAAAACTCACAGGTACTTTGAGACAGTGCCTCCTCATCATCTACTATTAAGCAATCATATCTTGGCATTTAGCTTTCCTCCATAAATACTATATTTTTTTATGTATTTAAAACAAACTTAGCATAATATTATTTTAAAATAATGTTCAATGATTTATCTTTCACAAATTTTATCATAAATTAATGTACACTACTCTAGCAACTCCCAATGTATTTCACAATGATTAATTTAACTTCTAAAACTATAAATCATTTAAAAATATTCTTATCCACACCTCTTGCAACTTTTCAAAGTAATAATCCACAGTTCTCACTTCAGCTGTTAACATTTTTCCTCCATCCATAAGTCTTGCAAATATTTTATTTGTTTTTGCTGGTATATAACCTATCTTTTCACCCTTTACTGTAAATAATTCTATAGCATATTTATCATATACATTATCAGGTTCTCTTTTTAACTTTATTTTATCTCTCTCTAATAAAATAAACCCATCCTTTACATAGTACTTCATTCCAGCTATCCTTACAGATTGAAGATATATAGTATTTTCAAAGGGCAATGCTAGTCCACCTGTTTCTATTATGTTAGCTAATTTCCCTCCACCACTATAGCTTGTTATTGATTTATCCATAACTCTGCTCCTTTAATATCTGACAAATACTCTTTTCAACCTGTGTAATCATTATTTCATACTCATGTATATCATTAGTTATATCCTGCTTTTTCTCTTTAATATACTCATTATCATCTATAAGTTCTTTTATACTTAGAGGAAAGCTATTTTCTTCTTCATCTATAAACTTCTTTAGTTCATTAATCTTTTTCTTTAATACCACTATATTTTCTTCTATAGAAGTTACCTTAATATCTTCTTTAATCTCATTGTGCTTTACTATTCCCTCAAGAATTATTAATGTTATTAAATCATTATTCTCATAAGCTTCTTTAACTTTAAGCCACAACTCCATCAACTCTTCATCTAAACCTCTATTTATATCGGGATGCAGTATTTTAGCCAACCCCCTAAATATCTCTTTAACCTTTTTTACTTCCTCATCCGTTAATGATGGAAGTTCGAAAAACTCTCTAGAATTCTTTAAATTATTACGCAGCTCCTCTAAATCTCGATAAAACTCTGCTAGTTCTTCTTCTAAAACTCTTTCTATTTCTTCAATATTTATTTCTTCACCTTTATTTTTACTCATAATTATCAAAGTTAACTTCTTCTTTAATCTTCTATATTTAATTTCATTTTCCAATCTTAAGAATATCAAAGCCCCTAGTTTACACATATAAAGACTCTCTAAATACTCTTTTTCCTTCTTTAAATCTTCCATTTTCTCATATAACTTTAGGTACTCTTCATTTAATGTATTTAACTCTTCCTTAAGCTTTTGTATACCTGTTAATGAAACAACTATATCACTCATATAAACCTCTCATTAATATACTTTTATACTTCTAATTTAAACTATTTTAACTCTTCCATATATGTTAATTATATCATTTTTAGTTGGGGTTTGAGGTAATGACTACCAAATAATATTTGTTTGTGCCAAACGGTATCTTTATTCATTTGTAATTAAACAGAATAATTCTATTAAATTACTAGAAGATATTTATACTTACTTAATTATAGAATCTAAAAGAAACGTACAGAAGAAAAAACACCTATATTTCTATATAATATATTCTCCGAACTAAATTAAAAATGATTATAACTCATCAGAACTGTTACACTTAACATTTGACTGTTCTACACTGTGTTGTTTTATAATTACATCATAAATCATATATATGTAGGAGGTTTTATTATGAAGAAATTATTGTTAACTTTAGGGAGATTATTTTTAGGTCTTTTTCTCTATGCTGCAGGAATAGTTTTGACAATAAACGCAAATTTAGGACTTTCTCCTTGGCAAGTTTTTCATCAAGGAGTTTCTAACCATATTGGTATTACTATGGGGCAAGCAAGTATAATAGTTGGTTTTATATTTGTAATTCTTGATTGGATATTAGGAGAAAAGTTAGGTATAGGAACTATTTGCAATATGCTTTTCATAGGTATTTTTATGGATGTTTTAATGCTTAATAACTTAATTCCCGTAGTCAATAATATATTTGCCCAATTTTTAATGCTAGCTCTCGGAATGTTTGTTATAGGTATAGGTAGTTACTTTTATATTGGTGCTGGACTTGGTTCCGGACCAAGAGATGGTCTCATGGTTCCTTTAACAAAAAAGTTTAAAAAATCTGTTCGTTTCATAAGAAATAGTATTGAGTTAAC
The DNA here is from genome assembly GCF_000732635.1 of Clostridium sulfidigenes. GTDB lineage: Bacteria > Bacillota > Clostridia > Clostridiales > Clostridiaceae > Clostridium_J > Clostridium_J sulfidigenes. The sequence goes on from NZ_JPMD01000013.1 coordinate 95,840, forward strand.
AGTGCTAGTAATAGGTTATATATTAAGTGGAACCGTAGGGGTTGGTACTTTAATTATGGTAATTGGATTAGGATATTTTGTTCAATTTGCCTTTACATTATTTAAATTTGATGTAAGTAAAGTTAAACATACGTTTATTGATGATTATATTAGAATTATAAACGACAATATAACGAAGAAAAAGGAAGATAAAAATATTTCAAAGGAAAAAACCACGACATGATGTCGTGGTTTTGAATGGTGGAGGCGAATCGCAGGAATAATACCCACGAATTAATTTTTCTGATATAAATTATAATTTTCTATCCCTATGATAGTACTTATATACTAAATAAATATTTACCTAAAGGAATCTTTTTGATAATCAAAGCTATAACCAAAGACAAACTCATAACCACAAATCCAAATATTAGATTTGGTGCTAGACTATAGCTGTATGGTAGCTGAACATAAATAGGTTTTATCAGAGTTCCTACTATTCTATGAATAAAATAAATCCCAATAGTATTTGATCCTATTACCTCAATAGTATTAGATATTTTTTCTAATTTATTTCTAAATTCATAAGCAAAACAAAATATAGCTATAGAAATTCCTAGTGTCATAACAGTATCATACCCATTCCAAATATTATCATAAATTGCACCATTAATACGACTTATCATAATTCCATATGCAAATAATGAAACCATACCTACAATAAATAATATACTTATATGCGTTGTTTTGATAGTTACTTTATTATTAATTCGATTTAGTATTATACCTCCAATTATAAAGTACACTATTGTATAAGCATAAAAACCTCTAAATACGTTGAAGTTATTGAAGAAGTTAAACCCATTTCCAGTAATATTCGTTATTCCCAAAGTTGCTTCAATGATATTAATCCCAAACACACCTCTAATAATATTAGCTATTATATTTAGAAATACATTTCCAAAGGTCAATATGAATACAACTATAGTTATGTATTTAAAAATTGTCTTATCTTCTTTATCATATGCTTCTTTTATTAAAGGAAATAGCAAATATACACAAACTAAAGCCTGCAAGAACCATAAATGATTAATACTTCCATTTTCCCAAGACCATAAGGAATAATTAAACGCTACATATGTATAATGTTTATTATTTATTATCGCTAATACTAATAACGTTATAATTCCCCATATAACTGTAAGCAGAATAATATTTATGATTTTCTTTATATGTTTTTTTAGATAGTAGCCTTTGTTCAACATCAAAGCTCCGTTTACCATAAAGAATAAAGGAACTCCGGTACTCAAAATCCCCGTAAATAGATAGTTGAAATATGTTGATATTGATGGTTCTGTTAAGAAATTTTTAGGTAGGTTATTGTAATGATAACAGCATACAAAGTAAATTGATAGTACCTTTATAAAATCTAAATAAACAAACCTCTTTTTTGTAATAGATTTTGTACCCAAATTATTTCCTCCTTGTGTTATTTACATTTTATATCATAACTGTGTATATGATATTTTAAAAATTATATGTATACACATCTAGATTATAAATACATTTATATTTTATTTAATAAAGGATGTAAATAAAAAAATTCTTGGTTCACTATTAAAATCTCCCTTTCATTTTATACGATAGTTCTAAATAAATTAAGACACTTATATTCAATTAATATAAGTGTTCGTGGATTTTAATGGTGCTTAGAGCTTCCTTGAATTCTCTAACTATTTCTAATTCATCATCATCTTCAACCATTTGCTTTTTAATCTCCTAAATTCATAATTTCTGAAACACATAAGAGCTGTCACAAAACAGATATATTTTGTAATCCTCTTTAAATTATTTCATCACATTTTACAATAACGACCTGATTCCATTATATAGTATTTGGTTAATTTAGTATATAAATAATATGCATTTCATTGTATAATTTACAGTATATTACTTTAATTATACTATTAATGATCTATTACCATAAAGATTATTACCCTATTTATTTATTTCTGATAATATTGAGAAACCAGTAAATACTATCTATAGAGGTGGTTAAATGACAGAAATAGAAAAAGCCTATATAGCTGGAATAATTGATGGAGAAGGAAGTATTATGTTACAGCGGTTTCATACAAATCAATATCCTGCTCCTTGCGTATCAATAGCCTCCACTACTATAGAATTATTAACTTGGCTAAAAGACACCATTGGATATGGAGTAATAATAAAGAAAAAAAATTATAACCCTGAAAAACATAAATTATCTTATTCATTTGTAATTAAGCAGAATAATGCTATTAAATTACTAGAAGATATTTACCCTTACTTAATTATAGAATCTAAAAGAAAACGTGCAGAAATGATAATAACTCAGTATAAAGCTCTTACCCCTAGGAATGGTAGGTATACAGATGAACAGCTTGCTAAAAAAGAGATGTTTTATGAAGAATTCATTAATGTAAAATAGCTACATCAGATTGTGATGTAGCTATTTGTTCATGGTTGAGGCGAGGCGTGACTTTTAATTCTATCTATTATCTAATCCACAATATAAAAAATAATACTTATTCTCATAATAATTAATAAAGCACTAATCAAAATCATATTTAAATTTAATTTTAATCATTCTATATAACATAACAACACCGCCTAGAAAAATAACCATACTAAAATATCAAAGTTAAATACAATAACTTATATTACATTTTTTGAAAACCTCACTTATTTATGATACGTTTCTCTTTATACATGGCAAATGCGATTTTCTACTATATAATTTTTAATGATATTTTCATATTTATAATTTCCTCTGCTTTAAATAGCACTTCAAAAACATAATCAAAATATGATTTTTCTACATCTTCTAGCCATGCTGGATTTACTGTAAACATAATAATAATTATTATTCTAAACACATCTTTTATAACTTTTTTTATATTGTTAAAACTCTCACCATCATTAAATATTGGCTTTATATCCGAAATAACGCTAATCTCTTTTATTACACTAATATCATAATGAGAATATTTACATAATTCATTCCATACTCTCTCAATGTCATCTTTCATAATAAAATTTAGCTTTTTAAAATTTGGAATTGAATACATGAAATTTCTATACTCTATTCCTCTGATATCAAATTCTCCTATTTCATTTAATTGTAACTCTATTGGATGATATTCATAATATAAAAATTTCAAACTACATTCTAATGCACTTCTTAAAGCCATCATACCAGCATTAGTAAATCCTATAACAAATAATGATTCACTTTCAATAATACTTGTTATCAAATAATCGAAGTATTGAGAATTTTGCTGTTTTTTATTGTAATGATTCATAATATATATTGCTAGATAAAATTTATGCAATTGAGTGGCTTTACCGTCCAATGTCCCATCAATTAATTCATCCTTGTTTAAAATAATTTTATATAATTCCTCTATGAAACAATCTTTCTCAATTTTAATTTTATTAGTATGCAAACTTATTGGCATAATGTTATATTATCTCCCCTTTTTTATAAGTATATTTTTCCACCCCTTATAATCTTGTGGGATATCAATGAATGAATATTTAGCTATCTTCTTTAAAATCAATAGTTTTTCTTCGTTTTCTAATTTTTCTAACTCTCTAAAATACCAATCTACAATTCTATCTCTTCCCGTACTTTTAGTATTATGCTTAAATCCACAAATATTAGCTAATAAATTGTCAACCTCTCCAGTTGTTTTAAAAAATTCATTAGACTTAAGTACTAGTTTAAGTAACCATGTAACCTCTTCATATTCTTCATTAGTTAAAATATTTTTATTTACAGCATTTCTGAGATTATTCATAATAACATCTATTCTAAAGCAATCTACTATTCTTTCACTTTTATTATTTTTTCCATTCAAAACTATCCCCTCTTTTCTTAATTACTTTTTCTTATAAATTCATTACAAAAGTTTGAAAAATTATCAGTAAAACTTTTTCTAGCATTTGTTTCAAAAATCATCTTATTATTTAATAAGCCCTTTGAATAATTCTCCGTAGCTAAAATCTCACTTTGAAAAACATTACTATGTTCTCTCATTATCTGAGCCTTAACCTTATCCATATATTTCAAATCATCATTAATCATATTAAAAACTATTCCTAAAACTTCTACATTATTATTTTTATTTACACTGTTATGCTGCTTAATTTTTCCTAGTAATAACGGAATTCCTCTTGCTGAAAAAGGATCAGGTTTTACTGGAATTAATACATAATTGCTTGCTCTTAATGAATTATTAGTTAATACAGAATAAGTTGGACTACAATCAATTAATATATAATCATACGCTTCTTTCTTGTTTGCTAACAATAATTCTAATCGCTCCTCTATGGCACCTCCACCAGTTCTCTCTAAAACCTTAGAAAGTTCAAGCTCTGATGCAACTAAGTCAATTCTACCTCCACCATCAAAATTTCTAACATTAGTAGTCAAATCACTTAATGTTAATAGTTTAGGATTTCTTTTAGTTATTGGCCCTACAATTCTATCTATATCTGTAAATATTTCAGATATCACTTTTCTATCATCTAACATTTTATCATACTGTTCATACTCTAGATATGCACTACTAGCATTTGCCTGTGGGTCAAAGTCTATTATTAATACTCTTTTATTTAACTCTGACGCTAAGTAATATGCTAAATTTATTGTTATGGTTGTTTTACCAACCCCACCTTTCATATTTATTATTGACGTTACCTTACATGCCATCCATTTATCCCCCTCTGTTAAAACTTACTTTAATATATATTTTAATACTATTATTATACCATATAAGATAATACTACCTCCTAATTAATATGTATTTTTAGTTATAAAAACAGCATTAGGCAACTTATATCAACGCCTAATGCTATAAACCTCATTTACTTATGGCACGGTTCACAATAAGTTATTCTAACTTATACATAGGAAAAAACCCACGACTAATCAAATTAGTCGTGGGTTTCATGGTGGAAGCGAGGGGTGACCTTTAAAACCCACTACTTACTTTATATTTATACTTCATTGACATAATTTTATATAACCTTTTTCACAACAGTATATTTAGTTATTCTAAAATCCCTAAATAAACAAAACAAATGTTTCCCCGTTCTTATTTTAAGACTTCTCTTATTAAATCTATGATTTATTTTTAATAAAATATCCATCTTTACTTTTCTCAATCCATTGATTTTCTAATAGTAAATTAATTTTTCTACTTGCAGTAGCTTTAGAAATTTCAAGATTATTTGCAATTTCCCCCAATGTAACATTAGAATCACGTTCTATCATCTCAAGTATCATTTTGTCCATTTCGCTAAGTGTTATTTGTTCACCATATTGATAAAGTTCTAATCTTTTTTGATTCCATAAATCTTCATTATCCTTATTCTGATATACATCATATAGCTTTTGGTATAAACTTTTTAATTCCTCAAAAATAATAGGGTTTACTTTTTCATCATCTAAGCTGTGTACTAAAGCATTTCTATACCTTCTTAATTCATCAATTTTATTATAAATATTCCGATTTATAATTTTTCTCATGCCAAGAATTTCCAAGGCCTGTATAATCTGAATATGTTTTTTCTTATAATCTACATATTTGTAGCTAACTGTTAATTTTAATTCCTGATTCATTAATTCTGTGGCATATCCAATTATTAATGACTCTAATCGATTATAATAAGCCACAAATGGTTTAAAGTCTTTATCTATACCGCCATATTCTTTCTCTATATTTTTCAATTCCTCTTTGCTTAAATTAGAAAGTGCATTTGGATTCAACAACGAACATCCAAAATAAAGAAACAATACAATACTACCAATACATAATAATGTTGATTGATTAAGAAGTATAGGTATTGTTTTACTTGAAATTTCATAATATAAACTTAATGTAAATAGGCAAGATATAATTGTTATTGCACACATAAATGACAAGATAATAATATTATTAAAATATTTATGGCGTAGTATTTCTACACTATCAGCTAATTGCTCATCTTTACTACCAACTTCTTTAAGTTTTGGATCAATGATTGCATAAGCAGCTAACACTAATCCAAAAAGTCCAGCAATTACTTGTGCCATAGTTGACATCAAATAAAGAATCTGATTTTCATTCAATAATATATGAGGTTTGATACAAAAAGATAAACTTGCATTTAATAATAAAATAATAGAAAGTCCCGCTATCTTTGTACGCAGTTTACATTCTTTAAAATAATTCTTTAATTTTAATATTCGTACTTGCATAAATTTCATAATTCCCCCCGTAAATTCTTATGTTTTTGAAAAATCAACTTAATACTATTAGATATGTCTTTTAAATTTTTGATTATTACATCTTACATTTCAATGTATTTCTGAAATTTATTTATTATATTAGCCTTTATGAATCTAAGAGTATCCCTATTTAATCCACAACTCAATATTATCATATCACTTACTTTTTTAAATTAATTTCACTTAACTTAAAATTCTTAATAACATTAATAAATGCAGCTTTAACGACATAACAGCCCTTATTAAGATATTATAAGGACTGTTTCAATAAGTTTATGCACTATGCCTATACCTCTTGAATAAAGTAACTTTTTTGCAGATGACCTAATCTTAAAGGCTTCATAATCCTTTAAAATCGAGGTAAATAATTATGTATCTACCGACCCACCACCATACTTACGATTCCTTATACGGCGGTTTCTCAGCTTATGCTCTTACAGTTTTAGAATAATCCAAGAAAAATGTATATCCTGCAGCTCTTAACTTCCTATCGGTTATAGTACAGTTTAGTATTTGGCTATTCGCCAGTAGCCTTTTCTTGTGCACGAATACTTTTTAGCATTATTGTAGTTTAATCCAAGTTTTCTAAGCATTTTATATCTTGTTTTTACTTTCTTCCATCTCTTCCAAACGTACATACCTAATCTTCGCCAAAGCCATTGGTCAGTAGCAACAAGTATACCTTAAATAAAAGGCAGTTTAACAACTCACTTTTTTAAAATTCTTACTACTAGCTTAGATATTTTGAACAATTAGTACCACGTTTAGATATTTAAATTTCATTTTTACTTAAATCTATAAGCCCATTTTTACTAATGGTCTTTTTCTTGGTATCTTCATTTCTAAAGATATATTTGATATATTTTTTTTCCTCTGCTGGTGGTGTATTGTCTACTATAATAATTTGACTCTGTTTTGATATAATCTTTAGTAATTCATATAAGTTTTTATATAATTCTTCATCCATAACCTCAAACTTTTCATCTTTATCAGTATAGATAGATTTATATGCTCCAAGATATTTTCCAATTGTATCGAGCATTAGTATGTTAGGATGGTTTAAGCCAAATTCCTCAAACGCGTTTTGCGTCATAAGTATAGCACCTATAAATGCAATTTGAATGCAAACCAAAACTCCGCCACTATCATGTTCAAAAACACTAGCCTCATCATAATATGCTACATAATCTTCTTTAGATATGTATGTTTTATCTTTTTCTATTGAGTACCCTAGTGCATCAAGTAAGGTTATATAAGAATCATTTATTTTTTCTAATATGTTATCTTTAAATTTTATATCTTTTAACAGAGAATTTAGACTCTCATTAAGATTATCTAGTAGGCTTTGTCTACGCTCTCGCTCTTTTTCTTTCTCATCAACCTTATTATAAATTTTCACTACTTCTGAAAATGCTGAAATATTCTTTCTAGCCTCTTCAATAAGTATATTAATATTTTCAATTTCAGCTATATATGGTAACTCAACTTCATCATTTTTCTTATATTTTTCAGCTGCCTTCTGAAGAAATTGCTCCTTTGACTGCAAATACTTTTTTTCACATATAAGTTCTTCCTTATCTTTCTCTATACCATCAATTAAATTTGTTAACATTAGTATTTTTTCATTTAGCTCATGATCCACATTAGATAATATAGTTTCATTTATATTAGAATATTTTATGCTTACTACTTTTGAATTACATAACGGACACTGTAGTTCATGCTTTATTTCCTCTAAATGAAAGTTAGCCTCTTTCGTGGCTTCAATTTCTTTTTTTTTCTTTAATATATGTATTTAATAATTGCTTCTTTGCGCTTAAATCAAGTTCTAAATCATTTATATCCTTATTTATACTTCCTACCTTATCTATAATATCTCTTATATCCCCTATTATTTGTTTATATACTGGACTAACTTCACCTTTCTTTTTCTTTATATCATTAATAAAATTCTCTTTTTTAATAATTAGGTTATCCAACTTTTCCTGCTCAAATGTCCTTTTAATTTTAGTATCTTCTAAAGTCATAAAATCCGATTCACTTAAATATGTTTTTAAACCTGAGACAATTTTACCTATGTTATTTACTTCACTGGTTTCTTCTACAATTTTTTCTTTAATGCCTTCCTTATCTTCAACAATAAAATTTGTTATTAACTCAAAGGTAGGCCTATTCTTTCTAGCTTTATTTTCTACGTTATTCTTTAAAAAATTGTTTGTACCTAAATCGTGCTGATCTATATAAACAAACCTAAAAATATCCCTAATGCTGATTGTCTCTAATTGTCTATCAGGGCTGTTTCTTTTATGTCTTAATATTTTGCATGAAGGCATACCTAATAAATCTAATATAAAATTACTAAATGCACCTTTATCAATAACCTTAGGGGTAAAATCTGCAATTCGATTTAATTCACAAAAGTATATATAAAACTTAGAGCTGGCTTTTTTCAAGTTTCTCCTAAATGTATATATTTTCCCGCTTATTTCAATCTCTAGAAAGACTTTATCGCAATATAAGTCTAGAGCTTTTTGAACCTTTAAATTAATTTTCCCTTTACCAAAAATATAATCAATTAATCTTAATACTAATGATTTTCCTGAATAAATATCTCCAGCTATAATATTAAGCCCTCTATCAAATTGGAGAGTTCTCCTATAATGCTCACCTTCTACTCTTAATTTACTTACATAAATTCCTTTCATAAAACCTCACCTACAAACTGTTTATAATATTGCTTTTTATACTTAAGCGTAGTAGAACTGACTTTTATCTTTTCCTTCAAATCAACAAAATATGGTCCTTGCAAGTCGCTTACCATCTTTTTTCCCCTATCAGTTACTATTATTGATATTTCAGAAAGATTCTTACTACTATTACTGTCTAAACTAATAAGGTCACTGTTAGCGAGATAAATCAATAGTTCTTTCAATGTCTTATCTATTTTAAAATAATTATATTGAAACTCCTTTTTATCATACTTAGGTTCAGCCTTTTCACTAAAACTTGTTAGAGATAATATATAGTAAAATAAGCATTCGTAAATATTTATCTTCTTTTTCCTAAGTGTAAGAATATATGCAGTTACGAGTAAGTTCATAGTTAACAATTTTTTATTTTCAAAAACTAATTTTATGGAAACTGGCAAATCTACGCTACTCATTTATATCTACCTCTCCCCAGAACACATCTCTTTTTCCATCATTAGCTAATATATGAATTATTCCAGTTTTTTGAACAGATTTAGGCTGTACATAAAGGTTTAAACTACTGAAGTTATGGTCTGATAGATTATCCATTACTTCCTCAACGAGCTTTTGGCTGTTCTTATTTTTTCTATACATTCTATATCTGATATCTGAATATACATTGTAACAGGCGCTAAATGTATCCTCTACTACTTCAATAGGTAAATTATATTTTTCTAACTTTCTTATATAACCATCGGCATAAAAAAAAAGTCTTTTTACTATATCCGATTGTCTCATTGTCTATTTCTTCTTTTTTTAGTTTTTTTTACAAAAAGCGCTCCTTCCAACTTTTTAAGTTCATCTTTAGTCGGAGGAGCTTCTAAAAATTTCCGCTCACCTCATTAGAATTAATAGCATTCAAAATCTCTCTGATTGCTACAATGTGCTCTTGTGAATTATTTATATCCACCACAGTATATCCAATTACTGTTAAATTATATTCATCCATAAACTTACGTCTTATTTCATCTGTCGGATTTGCTAGCAATATGTAATGATAGTCATTAAATATGTAGTTATACTTTTTCATTAAATATTCAATGTATATATCAGAATAAGAAAACCCTAAAAATAGAAAAGTATACCCACTTCTAAAAAAGTTAAAAAGCGCCACATACTTTTCGTCTGAATATACCTCATCATATTTCGTTTTTCCTAACACAATCGATCCTGGCTTGGACAAAATTCCGTGTAAATGAACAATTCTTTTTCCATCCTTCTCCATAGCCAAATCTTGTGTACTGTTGTCTGAATCACTTAGTACTACAGGTTGAAATCCACTTTTCATATTGTTTGCTAAGTAATTATCATAATTAGTTGTTAGATAATGAGGGGCATTCAAATTAGCTAAGTCTGAATAATTATGATCAATAGCTTCCTTCTCTTGTTTCTTAATTATATCTACAACAGTTTTCTGAATATAAAAGTCATTTTTAAAACTAAACTTTTTAATTGATTCCATTGCATCCCAATATCTTTTATTACTTACCTCTTGCTGAATCATATCTTTTATGTCTGTATCACCTATTAAATCTTCACTTAGCATTGAAATCAATTTGTCCCAGTTAGGGATGTTAAATGGAGCAGATAATCCCGCTCCTATAAATGGAATCATTCTTTTTTCAGCATGAATTCTTCTCAATTTTCTAATATCGCTTGAAATATTCAAAGAAATACCTCCTATAATTATAAAATTAACTCTACTTATATTTATAATACTATTTTATATACTGATATTTCAAATATTTTCTATATTTAGCCTTTTTATTTACAATTATATCATACAATTTACTTTTTCACACATTTATTACAAACACAAATAGATATTAGCTCACAACTGTAAGTCTAATATCTTATATAAGTTATTGCTATTTAATATTGTATCTTATCCAATAAATCTATTATTTTTATTTGCCATTTCTAAAATCCTACTACTATTTTAACCAACTCTCTATTCTTCATGTTAAATACAAACTTTATCCCTTTCATGAAATCTACAATATTGCTTTTAGAATTTGGTATGATAAGCATTACCTTTTGCAATTCTAAGATTCCTTACAAACGTGAAAAATCCACGACATTCCTGTCGTGGATTTCATGGTGGAGGCGAGGGGACATATCCTTCCTACATCTCTGCAGGTATTGACTATATCTCTGTCCTATATTCTCCTTATTAAATTTTAATACTGTATAGGACACTTGGCGTATTATAGAAGCATAGTTTAGTTTGATATCTTCTATCCTAGTATTCCATAGATTACTCCTTAGGAACCTATAAGTCGATACACGGCTGTTGAATTTCTTCACATACCACTCGGTATTGCCGTCAGCACCATCTGTTACGGTTTCACCGATAAAGCCAAGTTTTCACTTAGAAATTACTCTCTAAGGCGACTCTTTTGAATCGAACCCCTGTCCGAAAGCCATTCCACATAAGCATCTCCGAGTGCAGTCTCTATTTTAACATTCCCTCCATAGAACCCCTAGAGACCGGGTTTCTACTTCAGTAGCTTCATAAATTCCGTTCCATGGTCAAAGCTTTCCATGGCTCGGTTCCCCACTAATCGGCGCCCTATCCTAAGCCGTGGGACTCAAAGGTAGGACGAGCGGCTATATTAAGCTGCTAATGCAAAATTGTCTTCTGCGTTTATCTTTAATCCCATAGTTTTTTAAAGCGGGCCCATGAGTTCCCTCTACTCGCTTCCTATATGTCACGTACCCCCGTCGAAACCAGTACGCCCCCATGTTAGGTAGTGGTAATTATTAGTGATTACCACGTATATTCATTATAAACAATATCAATCCTTATAGCAAGTAAAGTTTTGTAAAAAGTTTTATAGTGTTTATGGACATATTTCCTTTAGATTCTACATATGGTATTTGGCAAATCTATATATGTAAAAAAAGTACCACTTTTAATGATACTTTCACACCAAATATAAGTTTATTTTATCGAATATAGGTAGCTCAAACTATTTTATATAAGACATGTCGCTTAGTCTCTTTATGATATGTTTTCCGTTGTCATCTTCTATAAAATGAGAAACTCCACCTGCAAATCCAAATAAATCACAGTTATTAAGATCATCTGGTTTAAGTCCTAACCACATAGCGTTGAAAATACTTAATGTGTCCCCATGGGAAACAATAATTATATTCTCATCCTCACTGCTCATTATGTCATTGTAGAAAGGTTCTAGACGCTTCCAAGTTTCTCTTCTAGATTCAGCATCTGGTACACATCTATCATCAATTGTCTTTTCCCATGCTGTTTGATTTTCTCTAAGCCATTGTACACTTTTGCCTACAGCAGAACCAAGGTTACGTTCCCTTAGATCTTCATTAATAACGGGTTCTAAGTTTAAATGCTTTGCTACAATTTCAGCAGTCTGTTTTGCTCTTTTTAAGTCTGAAGAATACATAACATAGACAATATCTTTTGAAAGTTCTTCCTTAAGCTTTATCCCAATGTTATTTGCTTGTTCTTTTCCTAGGTTAGTTAAATCCCAATCTGTCCATGAACCAATCATCCCATTGGTGTGATGCACTGATTGAGTATGTTGAATGGTAATTATTCTTTTCATCCTTTACCGCTCCCCCTATTTAAACTTCCCATACTTCATAGCAAAATTCTATTGTGCAAAGGAAACTCCTGCTCACATTCGTTCCCATGAGTAAGTTCGAATAACTAAATCAAAGATTTAGATTCTTACCTATATTTCTCTTTCATTTGTCTGTCTATGTCTCTCTTAGCTGCTTTTTCTAGCATTACATCTCTCTTATCGTAATCTTTTTTACCTCTACATACTCCAAGGTTCACTTTTACTTTACCGTCTTTAAGATATAAGCTAAGTGGTATTAGAGTGTACCCCTTTTGAGCCGTGAATCCTAAAAGTTTATCTATTTCTCCTTTGTGAAGAAGTAGCTTTCTTACTCTTAGAGGATCTTTGTTAAATATGTTTCCTTGCTCATAAGGGCTTATGTGCATATTTTTTACGAAAACTTCTCCATTGTATACATCTGCATAGCTATCTCTAAGGTTTGCTTTCCCAGCTCTTATAGATTTAACTTCTGTCCCTACAAGTACTATTCCTGCTTCCATAGCTTCTTCTATGAAGTAATCGTGTCTTGCTTTTCTATTTTCTACTAAAGTTTTAGTTCCTAATTTCTTTGCCATGTTTTCACCTACTTTTATCATTAATATATAATTTTCTCATTATACATGTGATTTTACTAAATTTAAAATGTATTGTATAGTATAACCTATTTTTATTATAACCTAAATTATAAATATTGTAATTATTAACCTTGAAATATATGAATTTTGACTATCTAAAAAGTTTATATCTTAAGTATAATATATAATTTAAAAATATGGAGTTTTTTCCTAAATTTTCTTTACCTATTGACTTAGCTACAATATAATATAGTTATATTACACTATAATTGTAGGTTAATATTAGTAATCCATATTACATATTTAGTATAGCCATATAATTTTCAAAAGGTGAGGTATTTATGAATGAAAAAAATTATTTACAACTAGGTACTGTCTTTATTATATCAAGTGGATTAATATACACCATTGAAAGATTAATTTCATATTTACATTGGTACTTGTGGGTTGGCCAAGACATCATGGACATACCCATACCTGGAATAAATATATTTATTTATATATTTGTTCTTATAGGAACTTTCTTCTATTTATTAGGTTTTAGAGAAAAACAAAAAAATAAATAAAATATCACTATATATTTTGTGATAAATCACGTAATTATATTTTATATAGAATGTATAATAACTTATATTAATTTAGTTTCTCCAATTCCCATGTTTTTAGCTTTTTATGTTTTTATGTTCTTATGTTCTTCCACAGCTAATCCCTTGATATAACTGTATTTAAGCCCTCTAGGGAACACCTACATTTTAACTATTCAAAATTAAAAATATTTATATAGAAAACTTTTTAAATAGCTCTATTTTTATATAGGAAACTATTTACCTATATAACTATATAACTAGTTGTTGGCGCTGTGGGGGTTTCAGGGATTTCCTCAAAGATTTGGAGTAGAACTTAGAAGAGCTGTCTCACGGTAGAATTTTTTTAACTCTACTTTGAGACAGCTCTTCCAAGTTGATTTGATTTGATTTGATGAATTATAAGGATATTTTTTAAATCTGCTGTACCTTAGTTCAACAGAATTAATAACATAATATAAGAAACCCCACTTTTCAGTGGAGTTTCTTCCACTAACTAAAATTAATTATTGTCTCCCTCTATTGCAATTAAACCCCTTTTTACCATGTTGCAATGACAAATTAAAGATTTATTTTCTCGCTTTGCTCGAGAGGAAACTCCTTCTCACTTCGTTCCAATGAGTAAGTTCGAGTAACTAAATCAAAGATTTAGACTCTTACTTATAACTCTACTTTGTTACCGTAGTAAGTGCATTCAAATAGTCTTTCCATTGTTTTGTCGTCTATTTCTCTTGGGTTTGAGCCTGTGCATGCATCAAGCACTGCATTGTGAGCTATGAACTCAAGATTTGCTTTGAAGTCTTCTTCGGTAACACCGTATTCCTTCATTGAGTGAGGAATACTTAGTTTTGTATTTAAGTCATTGATCATTTCTATTAATGAATCAGTTAATTCTGAATCTGTATTTCCATTTAATTTTAACATTCTAGCTATGTCTGCATATCTATCTTCACATTTAGTTCTGTTGTACTGAATTACATATGGAAGGAAGATTGCATTTGCACATCCATGAGGAATGTGGAATACTGCTCCTGTTTTATGAGCCATGGAGTGAACTATTCCTAGTAGTGCATTTGAGAATGCCATTCCTGCAAGGCATTGAGCCTCGTGCATTAAGTTTCTTGATTTTTCACATCCATTATAAGAATCTATTAAGTGTTCTTTTACCATTTCAATTGCTTTTAATGCTAATGGATCTGAAAAGTTTGATCTTAGTGATGCTGTGTATGCTTCTATAGCATGAGTTAAAGCATCCATTCCAGTATGAGCAACTAGAGTCTTAGGCATTGTTTGTGCAAGTGCTGGATCTATTATTGCTATATCTGGTGTTATATTGAAATCAGCTAATGGATATTTAATCTTAGCTTTGTAATCAGTAATTACAGAAAATGCTGTAACTTCTGTAGCTGTACCACTAGTTGATGGTATTGCAACGAATTTTGCTTTTTGTCTTAATTCTGGTAGTCCAAATGGAATAACTGCTTGTTCAAAAGTAAATTCTGGGTATTCGTAGAATATCCACATTGCTTTTGCTGCATCTATTGGAGATCCTCCACCTATAGAAACTATCCAATCTGGCTCAAAGCTTCTCATAGCTTCTGCACCTTTCATAACTGTTTCTACTGATGGGTCTGGTTCTACCCCTTCAAATAATTCAACTTCCATACCTGCTTCTTTTAGGTAGTCTTCAACCTTTTGCAAGAATCCGAATCTCTTCATAGATCCGCCACCAACAACTACGAAAGCTCTCTTCCCTTTTAAAGTTTTCAGAGTTTCTAACGCTCCTTCTCCATGATATATATCTCTTGGTAATGTAAAACGTGCCATAATATGAACCTCCCTATTACAAACTTTAAATTTTGTTATTTATTTAACATTTATAATTTTAGTATACCACCTTTTTCTAAAAATACTAGTACTTTGTTAAAAATTTATCTGATTTGTTTAACTTTTTAACAATCTTTTTTTGATTTTTACGCTCTACTATGTAAAATTATCCTATATTTTTATTTGTTTCCCTTAATTTATAGCAAATTACATAAAAAAGAAGAGATAAAATCATATTTAATTTAATAAACAAAATTTTATCTCTTCTTATATAATGTTAAATTTTTATCCTTATAGTTTTCTTCTTAACTATATTTTACTCTCCAAAAATTAAATCATCGATGTCTAGGGACATTTCTTCTTCCTCTTCTTCTACTTGTGGTTTAACTATTTCAAAGTAAATATCGTGGGCATCTATGTCAACCTTAGAGCAAACTACCTTAACTTCATCTCCTAGTCTGTAGATATTCTTAGTTCTCTCACCAACTAAAGCTAGATGCTTTTCATCATAGATATAGTAGTCATCATGAAGCTCACTAATATGAACTAAACCTTCTATGGTGTTAGGAAGTTCAACGAACATACCAAAGCTAGTTACAGAGGATATGATTCCTTCGAATTCTTCTCCTATCTTATCCATCATGTATTCAGCTTTCTTTAAGTCATCTACTTCACGTTCTGCATCCACAGCCATTCTTTCTGTATCAGAGGATTGTTTTGAAGCATCTATTACAAAGGTTCTTAATCTCTTCTCTCTCTTAGAATTTAATCCTTCGTTTATCATTTCCTTTATAATTCTATGAATTACTAGGTCAGGATATCTTCTTATTGGAGATGTGAAGTGACAATAGTATTTAGCAGCAAGACCAAAGTGTCCTACACATAAATGGGAATATTTTGCCTTCATCATAGATCTTAAAAGTAAGGTACTAACTACTGTTTCTTCCTTCTTGCCTTTAACCTTTTCTAGAATCTTTTGAAGCTCCCTTGGATGAATTTCATCTTCTTTAAATCTTACATGGTATCCTAGGTTATATACGAATTCACTAAAGTGTAATAACTTCTCCATATCTGGGTCTTCGTGAACTCTATAAACAAATGGTGCATTAAGCCAGAAGAAGTGCTCTGCTACAGTTTCATTACAGATTAGCATAAATTCTTCTATTATTCTATTGGCAATGGCTCTTTCACGAGGTAGGATATCTATTGGTTTACCAGTGTCATCTAGGATTATTCTACATTCTTCAAAATCAAAGTCTATAGCACCTCTTGATAATCTCTTTTTATTTAAGAGCTCAAATAATCTACCCATGTTCTTAAAGTCTTCATGAAGGTGTTTAAATTTTTCTATAGTTTCAGCATCTTCATCTCTAAGAATCTTAGTTACATCAGTGTAGGTCATTCTTTCATTAGTTTT
This sequence comes from Clostridium sulfidigenes, assembly GCF_000732635.1. Classification (GTDB taxonomy): domain Bacteria; phylum Bacillota; class Clostridia; order Clostridiales; family Clostridiaceae; genus Clostridium_J; species Clostridium_J sulfidigenes. The sequence continues at coordinate 112,890 of NZ_JPMD01000013.1, forward strand.
TATTACACTTTCAAAGATATCATGGTCTACTACTTTTCCTGTAGGATCAATTTCCATAAAGCAACTAAGAGCAAGTCTATCTACCTTTGGATTTAAGCTACATACTCCATTTGATAGTTTTCTAGGTAGCATTGGAATTACTCTATCAATTAGGTATACAGAGGTACCTCTTTTAAAGGCTTCCTTATCAAGGACATTATTTTCTCTTACATAGTGTGATACGTCTGCAATATGAACTCCTAGCTTGAAGTTTCCATTTTTCAGAACTTCTACTGAAACAGCATCATCTAGGTCCTTTGCATCTTCTCCATCTATGGTAACCATAGTCACATCTCTAAGATCTCTTCTTCTGTCTATTTCACTTTGAGGAACCATATCTTCTATTCTTTCCGCATATTCCTCTACCTGTAATGGGAATTCTTCAGGAAGATTGTGCTTTCTAATTATAGTTAGGATATCTATTCCCTTATCTCCTTTTTCTCCTAGGATTTCAATGATCTTTCCTTCTGGATTTCTTCTTTTCTCTGGCCAGCTAGTGATTTCTACCACTACTATTTGACCTGATTTTGCCCCATTTCTATCATTTTTTGAAATGAATACGTCTTGACCTATCTTTTTATCATCTGGTACAACGAATCCAAAGTTTTTGCTATCTTCATAGGTTCCAACTAATTTTTTATTCTTTCTTTCAACAATTCTGATAATTTCTCCTTCAGATTTCTTACCGTTATTTTCATCTTTTAATACTTTAACTAACACCACGTCATTGTTCATGGCACTATTTACATTACTAGCAGGGATAAATATATCTGGTCTATCTTCTTCTACAATTACAAAACCAAAACCCTTTTGGTGAGCAGCAAAAACCCCTTTAAGTATACCCATTCTCTCTGGAATTCCATATAGCTCTGCTCTATTTTTTATTATTTCTCCATCTTTCTCCATTTCATTTAATAGGTTTAAAAACTCTTTAGACTCTTTTTTACCTATACCAAATATTTTAGACAACTCTTTTAAACTCATCGGTTTATAAGCTTTTTCTTTCATAAAGCTTACAAGTACTTCTCTTATATTCATAATGCACTTCCTTTCATACTTTTCTCATCTTTACGTAATATATCCTCTTAATACATACTATTTTTTATATAATGCCTACCATCTCTAAAGCTTCAAAAAAGCTAAGAACTCTGTTTATCCGATGACTACCAACTCTAATACTCCTATCTTTTTTAAAGTTGGGGTTAAAAGCTGCTACGTCCCTGGATAACTATCTCTAAAACTCTCGCCGAAACTAAGAACTCTGTTTATAATTAGTATATCTATTTACTATTATTGCTCTATTAAATCAATGTTATGTGTTTTTTATATTAGATATTTACATATTATATAGTTTACAGTATATGCTACATAATTTCTATATTTAACTTCTTAAACATATGTTTTCCAAAAATAAATTTTATTACAAGAAAAAACCCATCGGGGGTAACCAATGGGTTTTTTCCTTGCAATAATATACAATTATATTCGACATAAAATAACTTGTATAACCCTTGGGGTTAGGTTATACGTATAAATAAAAAGGGGTTATTTATTCTATTTAT